>CBDVCE010000136.1:0-1725 GCA_965372405.1 uncultured Sunxiuqinia sp. | reverse complement strand
CTCCCTTTATTTCAACTTCAATATTCGATACGTTTTCTCCTAAAGCCTTAAAAGTATGACGTTTGGCTTTATAACCGGCTTCTGTAAATGAAGTCTCTAAGAATGTTGCAGCTTCATTGAGTTTGGTCGGGATAAATACATTGCGTTCACCAATATCACTCCCAAGTTTTTTTAGGTCATGTTTTAATTGGTCACTATATGATTTTTCTATTTCTGTAAGAGGAGGTAACATATCATTGTACGACTTGCCAGGCATCTTGATCATGTATACCCCCATTCCAATACACAGTACAAGCAGACTAGGTATAAAAATTGCAATTCTTATCAATCCTGATCGAGTAATTATTCGCATCGAAGTTTGATATTTTAGCCTCCATGCTAAATTCAAACGAGTTTTTTCAAATCTTGTCTCAAGTATTAACGTTTAAGTGCATACGCAACAAACAAAGCAGGCGAAGCTTGTTTTGTGGCGTCGCAATTTAACGGCTTTTACACTTTACGTTCAGGCATTAGTTTGCTTGTTTTTCCATGGGAGTTCTCCAGGAGATGAATTGTTCCATTCTTCAATTATTCTCTGTGCTTCCGGAAAGTCTCTCTCAGAAACCCGAATTACGCCCCAACCATATTGAGATTGGAAAAGGCCATCATATGCAGTATCATGAAATGATTTTATTTCTGCATATATTCCATGTTCCTCTAAAACCGATTTGATTACATTTGCTTCTGCTTCGTTCTCAGGTTTCATTAAATTTTTCATGGTTTGATTTTCCATCCTGGACAACCACGTTTTTGCTGTTGCATTAATCAATTCCAAGGCATCTCGGCTGCCATCAGCTTCACCTTTTTCAAAATCACCTTCAATGTTCCCCATTTGATTTGTAACGTGTGCAAAACAAATTACTGATCTTTGGCAAACCTGAGCAAAAGCATAGAGAGCCGACGCTTCCATTTCTACTGCCAAAAGGCCCAGTGATTGCGCTTGCTTTATGGCAACGCCTGTCTCTCGAAATGGAGCATCTGTTGTCCAGGTAGCTCCTTTATTAATCGGTTTAAACCACTACCTTTGGTAGTGGTACCATAAAAAGGTTTTACCGTTGTAGTAATTATCATTATATACCTCCGAAGTCCTGAGAGGTATCCGGGGAATAAGGAGGTATATAATGAGTAAGCGATTTAAGAAGTTATCACACACAATCTATGAATGCAAATATCACATTGTTTGTTGCCCAAAGTACAGACACAGGATATTCAAAGATGAGTTAAAAGAATATACAAAGGGTCAAATATATAGCCTTTGCGGCCAGAAAGATTTAGTTGAAGTGCTGGAATTAAATATTCAAGAGGATCATATTCATCTTGTGATGTCAATTCCGCCGAAATATTCTGTTTCGTCAATAATGGGTTTTTTGAAGGGGAAATTAGCATTACGGCTGTTTCAACGATACGAGAGATTGGGAAAACGATATTGGGGGCGGCATTTATGGAGTCGAGGATATTGTGTTAGTACAGTCGGCCTGAATGAAAAGCAGATAAGAGAGTATGTAAAGTGGCAGGAGCAGAAAGAAAAAGAGATTGAACAGAAGCAACTAAGCCTGTTCAAATAAACAAGTAACAGGGTACCTTTTAGGACAATTAAAACAAGCCACCTCCTCTGGGGGTGGTAATTTGACTGAGAGTCAATTGGCGAAAAAAGATTTTTTGAATTTGCCAGATGATTACGAAATC
>CBDVCE010000135.1:0-1732 GCA_965372405.1 uncultured Sunxiuqinia sp. | reverse complement strand
CTTAAAATATAATAAGAAGCTTCAATAATCAAGTTATTTCGTTACAACCCCTATGTCGCATATGGGATGGGCTTTAATGGAGTCATCCACTTTATTCCAAGTTTTGGCATCATGAGAATATATGATTACGCTCTTGTTGACATCATTTAATCTACCTGCTACCACAAAGATTTTTCCTGTCCATGCTACACTTACAAAGTTTGCATTAATTCCCGAATTCTGTTTTGTCCACACTGATTGAGCGGAGGTTTCAGTGATTACCATTAGTATGATTATTAATAGAAAAGATGAATAAACACATTTTTGTTTTTTAAAAAAAGTAAAAGCAATCATGATAATTAGTCCTTGCAATGAAAGAAATAAAATATCCGGGTGTAACAATATCTACACCCGGTCAATAGTTTATACAAAAGCACTATTTAAAGATTGTTGTCCCTTTAGGTTAATGTTATATAGACTATATTATTATTACTCATCAATATTCTGCATTATATTGGTATAATGTAATATTTTCGAAAGTAGTTTGACAACTGTAACATGAGCCTGTCCTTCCAGCTATCCAACATTCGTGATCAATATCATCTCCAGCACCTTCATTTTTGTTTCCACCTCCAACAATACAATTACCACTTCCAGTGGCTGCGAATGCAACCTTTCAACATCGACAATCTATGCCAGGAATTGCAAATTGTATGGGAGTTTCACCACTCCCGAAAGAATTAACATCTTGCATAAACAAATCTCTGCTTAGTTCAGTAGGATTATTAAAAGCACCTCCAAGAAGAAAATTACCATTATTCAACTGTTTTAGTCCTAGTGATTTTCTTCCATAAGGTATCAAGGCAAAATTCATCACAGGAGTATAATTGAAATTTCCTGTTGGAACCTCAATCCCATTAACATCTACTTTGACCAGTTTAATCATTCCTGAATATTTGTCTTTGCATGCAATAACATATCCGCTTCCATCTGAACATACTTCAATTGACATACCCTCCTGGTATTGTGAGTAGAATATTCAACCGCGGTTTCCAAAGCCTACGTCAAGATTGAGATCAGTATCAGTTCTGCAGAGAGTGAGTTGTTCATTGCAATGACCTGATATGATAAATTTATTGTCTGTTGTTAATTTTCCGCAATACATTAAGTAGTCATCGCTTATATATAAATTATCCATTAACTGAGTTGATGAGGCGTCGAAAGTCCAGCAAGTGCGATAAGTGTACTCAATGAAGAAGTACAGGTCATCGTTATCTGAGTATTTTTCGAGATAATGCGGTCCGCATACTGGAGGATAATGGGATTCTAAATTATATCTCCATGCTTCAGCTCCGTCTGAGCTTCTAACTTTCCTGAGAAATTTATTCCCGCCTATAAGAAAAAAGTATTCATCATTCCCGACTTTTTCCATGTAATTTGCGCATTTAAATGCATCTTTATCAAAATCTCCCCAATCATCCAACTCTTTATGCCATTTCTCATTACCATT
Source organism: uncultured Sunxiuqinia sp. (assembly GCA_965372405.1). Taxonomy (GTDB): domain Bacteria; phylum Bacteroidota; class Bacteroidia; order Bacteroidales; family Prolixibacteraceae; genus Sunxiuqinia. Next base: position 243 of record CBDVCE010000135.1, on the reverse strand, counting down.
TTTATCTATTCGTATAAGGAATGGATCGTGGTCAAGTGTATCAGAATCTTTTGGGTCCTTAAAAAAACCAGCAAGCACATATCCACCTATGCCATCGCTTGGATGCGTTTCTGCCGCTCCACTTATAATTTCAAACTGATTAGCTACACCATCGTGACTGCTCAATTGCTCCGAAACCCAGTACCCATACTGCCCAAAACTCTCTCCCACAAACCCAAAACAAAGCAAAAAAACTATTATTAT
>CBDVCE010000134.1:0-1846 GCA_965372405.1 uncultured Sunxiuqinia sp. | reverse complement strand
GAGATACCAATATTTTCAAAGGATGAGTGTATGTATTACAGCAACATCTCACATTGATGATTTTTGTATAGTATGAGGGCTGTTCCACAATTCGTTTGACCTTAAAATCATCTTTTATTTGAATTTAAACCCCCTATTTGCACATTATTTTCGTTCGATTTTGAATTGTTGGACGGCCTCAATAATCTTAAAAATCGCTATACAGGCCACGTTACATCTTGTCCGGGGTATACTAGTGACTGTGAGAAGGGGATTTATGCTCCCAAAGGCAATGGAGAAAACCAAACACTTCTCGAACCCAAGCAACCTCCTTAGATTTAATATGTATGGGAGCTTTAATTAAAAAGTGGAGTTACAGAATGATACCAGATAAAGCCTGGATTGAAGATTTAGCTAGAAAATATGATGAGGATAATCAAAAAGAGAATGAATTAGAATATGAAATCATTAAATCTATTGAGATTAAGGGTTTGACACCATCATATCTTACCAAAGACACACTGAAGAAGATCGCTAAATGGAAATCGCCTCGCGCGATGGGACATATTGAAAAGAATGACGAGCAATATGTAAAAGAAGTTACTCAAGTGTCATTTTCAACCAAGACTGAAAAACTGAAGATAGAAATATTAACTCTGTTAAATGGTGTTCAAATTAGAATGGCATCTGCAATTCTTTTATTTTGTTTCCCAGAGCAGTATACTGTTATGGATTCTCGTGCGTGGGATTCGCTTAAGGCTCTCAATAAAATAAACGGAGAGATTGGTGATACTTTTGAGTGCTGGCAAAAATATAACAAAATTTGCCGAGAAATTGCTAAACAAAATGGTGTTTCTCTTCGGAAATTGGATAAAGCATTGTGGCAATTTCAAGGTGGGGCTAAATAACAGAAGCTACTCGGTTGGAGAAAACGAAATAGAAAAATTTATTACCTTTAAAAAAACCTATATTTGTAGTGGCAGATATGAATAAAGTAAAAGCAGCAATTTTATTATTAACATTGATCTTTTTTGTTATCGGATGTGTTGAAGATGAAACTCCGACAAAAGGAACGAACTATCAACCATCTACTACATCTTCTCCAACAGCAACAGCAACCCCAACTGAATTAAACCTTAAAATTGGTGAAACTGCAAAAACCAGCGAACTCGAAGTAACAATAATTTCTGCTGAAATGAAACGGTATTATACATACTACTCAGATTTTTTTAATGATCCGATGACTGAAACTTCAAGCCCAGAAAATATCTTTATCATAGTAGAAGCAGATATTAAAAATATTGGGCCAGATAGTACTTTTGTTAGTTCTGGTGATTTCAGTGTTACGGATTCTGAAGGATATAGATATGACCCCGAATTATATGCAGGTAAAGACGGTTTGGAAATGTTCAAAGAATTGTATAGTAATCAAAAGACGAAAGGTCGAATCATATTTGAAGTTCCAAAATCTGCAAATGACTTAAAAATACAATATGATTTTGGAAATTTATTTACTGGAACAAAACTTGCATCTTGGAAAGTTGAATAATCAATTATTCAGTTCCATCTTTTATCTAATAAAATTCTACATTTCAAGGGCAATATAAGCCCTGAGCATCATCCTGATGCCCCCGACAGAGCTTTAGCGGCGTCCACGGTCGTTGACTCAATTGCGCCTGAATTATGATAGAGATCAAGCAATTCCCCTCATAATAAACGATAATTTCATCACCCCTGGACAGTAAATAATATGTCATGACACAGGAAAGAAAAATCCAGGTAGGCGTCATCGGGGCAGGCACATGCACCCCCGAAGAAGCACAAGCCGCATACATAGTCGGCCAGGAGATCGCCAGGCGGGGTGCGG
>CBDVCE010000133.1:0-1980 GCA_965372405.1 uncultured Sunxiuqinia sp. | reverse complement strand
CAACGTTAAGAGGATTAAAACTTACGCCTCAAGGAAAACATTAAATCAACAAACCGATGAGAAGCGGACTACTGAGCATCCACTCTTTGCCCCTAACAGAGCGAAGTGGCGTACGGGATTGTTGACTTAGGGGGACTAACATGATGTATACGGAGGTCGGGATGGTCGCATGGGTGGAAGATTTTTGTGGGATGGATCAGATAGCGAAGATATACGAAATCTTTTAGACTGAATTGGTTTATTTACTAAACTCCCTAATGACTGATAGGTTCCTTTCGGTCCCGGTTCTTTTCCTGGAAATCATTTACTGCCGTTTCGTTAAAACTCCCGAAGGCCCAGTCCACCCCATCCTTATCCGGGCTGTATATGCCAGAGTCGCAGCCCGGTGTTACCGGCATCTTTTGCAGGTGTTTGACGAGCTCCGGGACTTTTGAGTCCTACACAGTTATACCCCAATAGATAGCATCAGTTTTATCTTGGTGGATTGCAAAGGTTTCAATATTCAATTGCATGTTAAGCAATTAGGAGGAACTGGACATGGAACAATGCAAAATTGATTTTACGTCGATCCCATGGGAAATGCCGGCCAAAGGGGCTAGATTCAAAGCTTATAAGCAGAACGGCAAACAAGTACGTTTAGTAGAATTTACTGATGAGTTGGTCGAAACGGACTGGTGTACTGAAGGACATATTGTGTATATTTTAGAGGGCCAATTGGAAGTAAATTTCAATGGAAATGTGGTTGTGTTCAATAAAGGTGATGGATTATTTATACCGGCAGGTGAAAAAAATAAACACATCGGTAAGGCTCTCACAAAAGTAGTGAAGATGATCATCGTCGAGGATGTTTTATGAAAAAAATTGGAATTATTGGTGGACTGGGGCCGGAATCAACCATTGATTACTATAAAGGAATCATCAATGTTTTTCGGCAGCGAGAAGTTGGTTTGGCAACCCCTGAAATAATAATATACAGTGCAGATGTAAGCAGACTTTTGGAATTGGTTGAAGCTAAGGACTGGAATAATCTTGTGGATTGGCTTGCAAAAAGAGTAATCGCGCTTCACAGTGCAGGTGCAGAGTTTGCTGTAATTGGGTCGAACACACCACACATAGTTTTTGATGAAGTCAAATCGAGGTCTCCTATACCTATGCTTAGTATAGTTGATGAAACATGCAAACGGGCATTAAGCATGAAGCTAAGAAAACTTGGTCTGATTGGGACTAAATTCACGATGGAATCAGACTTTTTTCAGAAGGCATTTCACAATGTGGGTATATCTATAATAGTCCCTATGAAAGATGAGCAGCAGTACATTCACAATAAATTAATATCAGAAATTGAGTTTGGTATTATCAAAAATTCAACTCGACAAGAACTCTTATCGATTGCAAAACGAATGATAGACGAAGATTCTATTGATGGCTTGATCCTTGGTTGTACAGAACTTCCTATGATTCTCGAAAAAGACGAATATGGTATTCCTTTCTTAAATACAACAGCTATTCATATCGATAGCATTGTGGATTATTGCATTGGAAATTAAAAGGTAATAATGGAATGAATTAGTTACAATAATCGGGACAAAATAACGCTATCATTACTTTAAATGTAGCCCTGTGCCTGAAACGAAAAATCGAATAAAATAATTAGGCGCACATTCTTGCTCAAGCAACAGTTTAGAGGTATATATTTATGCAAAAGACACTAAGTTCTATTTATGTCTGAGTTGCAGATATTATATAAAATTTCAAATGATATTGAATTTTTAAAAGACCAGATGGCTAATCTACAAAAAGATATCAGTGAAATCAATGCAGACCTTCATAGACTACGTCCTGAATATAGGGTGGAAGTTGACAAAATTTTAGAAGACGGCGTTTTTGAGACGTATTCCAGCTTTGATGACTTGAGGAACGAAATTGAAAATGTATAAGCCAGGCATTGAATCTAATTACTAAACTCCCAAATGACTGATA
>CBDVCE010000132.1:0-2129 GCA_965372405.1 uncultured Sunxiuqinia sp. | reverse complement strand
GATATACAGGCCTCGTTAAATTTTATACGGAGTATATCAGTGCCTTGGAGCATAAAAGAGAATGATAAATAGATAGGACATTAGATGTATGAATTTCGAGAGAAGAACTTATAGTGCAGACGGGAGAAGAGGTAGCGAAAAGCGAAACCCGGATTGCAATGATCTGGATAAGAGATCAACATTTGCTCGGACTTGAAAGTGTGCTGACTTGCTGCTGGTGTTTCACGGTAAAAAAGGAGGTATACTTCTGAATGTACGAAATTCAACTACAACAAGCGGCGAGAAGCGTACAAAAAGAGTAACTACGGTGTATTCAAACCTCCAGCATCTCACGCAGCTTACTTACATCGTAGCTTGGTTCCCCTGATCTCATCCTCCGCTCTTCCGCATTCTCTATGATTTTCAGAAGTTCTCCCAGCTTCGCTTTTCCTTCCGTTGTTTTAGAGCATTCTCTCGGTGTCCTGCCATTTAAAACGGTATGGACATATCTACCCATTTTCAGTAGTGGTCTTCTAGGAACTTCCTCCTTAACTCTTCAAGAACAGGATACTCCAATCCGGTTTTAGTTGTTTTATCTTTTCTACCTTCCAGAACTGGATATTCTTCTGATTCTGACTGAAACTCAATAACATCCCCAAGGGCTTTGGGCAGATTTTTCCCACGCTTGAGTCCTTCACTTGAAATGCAGCTCAAGGTAAGCTGGTTACTGTTGAAGGTGATATCTCCCATTGACTTATAATGCTCCCCCTCCTCAGTAATAAAAGTTGACTGGAACATGAATCGTCCCCCTTTTGGATTTGGTTCAGTTACTTCCAGGAACCAGTCAAATTAAATTTTGTCCCAAGGTTGATTTTTTGGAAACGGCTTTAGGTTTGTTGTTATTCCTCTGATAGATTATGCACGGTTAGATTTTCGTCTTAGAATTTTGGCTGCGAAATGAACAAATCAATCATACCGCCCTTTCAAAGTAAAAATAATAAGAATTGATAATATCGCCATCATCATTTCAAATCCAGGTGTGGATTTTTCATTGGAACTATCATTTAATTCGGTAATATTTGATTCGGTAATAATAGAAATATCCTCAACTTCACCTTGCATATCAATGTCCATCCCTTCGATCTTTATTAACCAGGCACCAGAATTGAAAAAGCCAGTTACGTATGAATCTGTAAAACCAGAAATAATATATCCGCCATCTGTGGTTTGGAAAATAGAATATGCCCAGTCATTATTATCTCCACCTACTGTTATATTCCATTGTTCATTTCCGCTTGAATCAGTCTTGATTATAATGGCATTACTCCACGATGTATCACCTGAATCACCTAAAAATGATCCAATTGCTCCGGCAAGAATATATCCCCCATCAAAGGTTTGTTGACCATCATATGTCCGAATATTCTTTGTCGCATTTCCAAATGTTTTAACCCATTCCTGATTGCCATCAGAATCAGTTTTTATTAGCAAAGATTCAATAAGTTCATCACCTGATGAAGTTTCACCAACTATTATATATCCGCCATCCTTTGTCAGAAAAACTGATGATGCCCATGAACTGTCTTTGACCTCATAGGTCCGATCAAATATCTGATTTCCGTTTGAATCAATCTTAATAAGAAAGGCTTTGGTATCATCTTTTGCTCTAGATTTTCGTGTGGAACCTACTAATATATATCCCCCATCTGATGTTTGACGAATGCATTTAATAAAATCATCTGTAGTTCCAGTAAATGTAGTGTCCCATAAATTGTTACCTTGAGAGTCTATTTTGACCACCCAATAATCAATATCTGAAATATCGTAAGTACCTGAATAGCCAGTTAAAATATAACCTCCATCTGAAGTTTGCTGAGCAAATTCAGCCACATTATTGTCATCTCCTCCAATCGTTCTGTTCCATATTTCATTACCATTGGAATCGGTTTTTACAAACCACCCCGATGAAAGAATGTCACCAGATAGATAAGTATAACCTGCAGTTATATATCCGCCATCATTAGTTTGTTCCACGTAAGAAAAATCATCTCTACTCGGACCACCGAATGTCTTATTCCATAATTCATTGCCGTTAGAATCAGTTTTTACAAGCCAACCATCACTCCAGCTAGCACCATAGGATTTTATAT
>CBDVCE010000131.1:0-2388 GCA_965372405.1 uncultured Sunxiuqinia sp. | reverse complement strand
CAATCAAAATTTGACGGGCTTTTTTTAACAACCTTATTGTGGAGACGCTTACAATAATATTCAATTGAAGTATGCAACGGTTGACGAGTTAAAGCAAGCTTATCAATTCTCCAACTTGCAGGATTTTCTTGATCTATATTACGAGGGTGCAAATGTGTTACAGAAGGAACAGGATTTTTATGACTTGACATGGGCATATCTGGAAAAGATTAATGAGCAAAACGTGAAGCACACCGAGATATTTTTTGATCCTCAAACGCATACCGAGCGGGGCATTGCTTTTAAAACGGTACTTGATGGAATTACCCGTGCTTTGAAAGATGGCAGAGAGAAATTGGGCATTACCAATAAACTAATCATGTGTTTCCTTCGTCACATGGATGAAGAGTCGGCTTTTAAAACCTTGAAAGAGGCATTGCCATACAAAGAGTTGATCGTAGGTGTTGGCTTAGATTCATCCGAGAATGGTAACCCTCCAGCAAAACATCAGCGGGTATTTGAGGCCGCATTGGATGAAGGGTTTCTAACGGTAGCTCATGCCGGAGAAGAGGGGACAGCTGAGAATGTTCGGGATACGATTGATCTGTTGAAAGTATTTCGCATTGATCATGGGAATGCATCGATAAAAGATAGAGCATTAGCCGCTGAACTTGCAGAAAAGAAAATTCCACTGACTATTTGTCCACTCTCTAATTTATCATTGAAGGTTGTTGAAGACTTGAGAGATCATCCTCTAAAGAAATTGATGGATATCGGCTTGATGGTTACTGTGAATTCGGATGATCCTGCCTACTTTGGTGGCTATATCAATGAAAACTATATCGAAATTTCAAAAGCACTCCAGTTGTCTGTTGATGATATTTGTACACTTGCAAAAAACTCTTTTCAGGCAAGTTTACTAAGCCCGGAAGAAAAAGAAAAGCATATGCAGATGATTGATGAATATTGTCGAGATATTAAAACTACAGATTGAAACCTTTATCCTGCTTAGTTTGGTGACATTCACAGGATAGTAAAGGATGGGAGAATAGGTGTCTTTATGTTCATTTGTGTAGAATTTAATAAATCTCAATAAGATGAAAACGAAAACAACGATAGCCTCAGTCCCGGTGAATGGACACTTTCACACTCCTTATTCATTTAGTGCATTTTCAAAGATTGATCAGGTGTTTGAAATGGCAGAGAAGGAAAATGTTCAGGTTCTTGGAATCAATGATTTTTATACGACCGATGGGTATGAGGAGTTTGATAAACTTGCCAGTAAATATAAAATCTATCCTTTATTCAATATTGAATTTATGGCTTTGCAAAAAGATTTGCAGGCAGCAGGAATTCGTGTAAATGATCCTAATAATCCTGGACGAACATATTTTAGTGGTAAAGGTTTGAGATACCCATTGCAGATTAATGCTGAGATGTTGGATCGTCTGTTTAAAGTGCAGGACGAGAGTAACAGGCAGACTGCGCAAATGATTGAGAAATTGAATGAATTCCTAACTGAATTGGGAGCTGATTTTCAATTCGATTTTGAATCAATGAAAGCAAAGTATGCTAAAAATATATTGCGGGAACGACACATTGCAAAAGCACTTCGCGAAAGGGTTGTAGCAATTGATCCGGAACCAGAAGCACAGAAAGCATTCTTTCAGAAGTTGTTTTCTGGAAAAGAAGTAAAGTCTTCGGTTAATGATTTTGCAGGGCTGGAGAATGAAATTCGTGGCAACCTGTTAAAATCCGGTGGTCGTGCTTTTGTGCCTGAAGACGACAAAGCTTTTTTAAGTCTGGAGCAGGTAACAGAGTTTATCATTCACGCAGGAGGTATTCCTTGTTATCCGGTGTTATTGGATGATTCAAAAGGAAACTTCACGAACTTTGAAGGTAATTTCGAGAAGCTGTATAATAGCTTGGTGGCTAAAAATGTTTATTCAATTGAATTAATTCCAGGAAGAAATAATCCTTCAATTCTGGAAGACTTTGTTCGTTTCTTTAATGAAAGAGGATTTGTAATTACCTTTGGTACCGAACACAATACACCAAAGCTTGATCCAATTACCGTTTTTAATGGAGAAGGAAATCAATTGTCTGAAGAATTGCAGCGTGTGAGTTATGAAGGAGCTTGTATTGTAGCTGCTCATCAGGAATTGGTTCGCAAAGGAAAAGAAGGTTATCTGGATAATTCGGGGAAAGCGAAAATAGAAGAAAGGGCTCAATTTATTGAGTTAGGAGACGAAGTAATTAAGGATTTTGTAAAAAAATAAGCCAGATGGCTCAAGTTTTGCAAGCATAGGAAAAGATGGCTTTATGGTCGGTTAATTTTTCTGATTGCACTAGATTAATGAACTACCCCGCCGCAGAGCAGCGGGGTATCGCAACCCTCTCAAAAGAGGG
>CBDVCE010000130.1:0-2427 GCA_965372405.1 uncultured Sunxiuqinia sp. | reverse complement strand
AATTTGTGGAAAAGGGCATGAAGCGGGCGGTTGTGTGCAGGCCCGAGGGTGTGGTTGAGGCGCTGGAGGGGAGGGGGGACTGTGGTTGTTAGGTGATTGCAAGAATTCCCCTCCATAATCCTACTCGCCATACCATCATTCATCTCAAACAACTATTTAAACACTTAAAATAAAAATAAAAATAAGACTTATGGTAAATGGTAAAATAATCGAGAAAATAGCGTTCATAGACGAACAGATACATGACCTGAGAAAGATGGTTATCGAAAGCGACAGTGGCGTAAAGGAAGATGAAATGAAATTGGCAGCAAGAGCATGGCTCACTGAAGCAAAAAAGCTCGAACAAAAATGGCCAAAGACAGCCCCACCTGTCCTGGAGATGATCAAAAGGGACAGGAGACATAATGAATGAAACCTATCTGCATTGATGCAAATGTGAAAATTGGTGGAATCATTGGGATTTTGGGACAGCCTGAATATCTCAGATTTTATAATATTTGATTTGGAATTATTATGAGTAGTAAAAAATATTATTCTCTAAGAAAAGGTGTAGATTCTAAAATCGACTTCAATTTAATGAAAGAATTATTTTTTTCTACATTTCAGACATTATCATCGGAAGGATACTTTCAAGAATCAATGGGATATGACTGTGTAGATGCGGGATATGTTCCGGGAAGAATGGGTGAAAATGTTGGTTTTTATTTTTTAAAAAAATTAAGAAAAACTGATTTATTACCTATTCATGAAAAATATACAGAATATACTGAAGAAGATATATTTGATGTCATTGAATTATTGTACGATGAAGTTTCAAAACCAACATATGGCCAATATCATGATTGGGCAGACTGTGGTTGGCATTATTCGAAATTTAATAAAAAGGACGGGCAAAAGAAATTTTATGGTGAAATCAATGAATTTTTGAAAGATTATGATATTGGTTATGAACTATCTTTATCAGGCGAAATACTAGAGAAAGGCGATTATGGCTTTGAAGACTTATTAATCAAAGATTTACCAAAATATAACCCCGATAAAGTAGAGGATAAGGTAAAATTTGCAGTTCAAAAATTTAGAAGGTATCATTCTTCGTTGGAAGAGAGAAAGGAAGCTGTCAGGACTTTAGCAGATGTTCTCGAATACTTAAGACCAAAATTAGATTCAATAATCTTTAAAAAAGATGAAGCTGATCTATTCAACATAGCAAATAATTTTGGAATTCGTCATCACAACGATAAACAAAAAGATGATTATGATAAATCAATCTGGCTGGCATGGATGTTTTATTATTATCTTGCAACAATCCATACTATCATTCGAAAAATGGAAAAAGAAAATATTGGATTGTAGGAAAAATATTATCTACTTTTGATAACCGTAGGATTTATTTCACTTATCCCGGGCATCATCCTGATGCTTCGGACAGAGCGTAGCGCCGTCCGGGGTCGTTGACGAAAACTCCATCCTCAACCCAACCACCACACTCAAAAACTTTAAACCCAATAACCCCCAATATGCCATTATGCATAAAATTGCCAAAATTGATAAATTTGGAAGAATTTTAATCCCTGCCAAAATGAGAGAAGCCCTGTGCCTGAACGAATCCACAGCAGTATATATAATAGACAGGGAAGATGAGCTTATCATACGCCCAATGCATACCAAAACTCCCAATGCTGTAAAGAAAATCTCCAAGATGAACCTCCCGGTAGACGATTGGGAGACCATGGAACAGGAGATAGAATCAGGTGCTGTCAATGGATGAAATTTTCATTGACACAAACATTTTCATGTATGCCGCTGGCAAACCCCATGAATTCAAAGAGCCCTGTGTTGCCATCCTGTCCGAGGTCCAGTTAGGAAAATTAAAGGCAGCTATTGATACAGAAGTCTTCCAGGAAATTTTATACAGATACCACCATATCAATCTTCCAGATAAGGGAGCTGACCTGGCATGGAGTATGACGGATCTGGGACTTAATGTACTGCATGTTACAAAAAAAGATATCGAGATATCGCTGTACTTTTACCAACAATACCAGGACAAGGGTGTGTTACCAAGGGATATTATCCATGCTGCCACAATGGTACAAAACGGACTTGAAACAATTGTAAGTGTAGATAAGCATTTTGATATTATCAAAGAAGTCCAGCGAATAGCTCCATCTGATTTAATCTAATGTATTTCCTTCACAACTAACTTTAGGCGCCGCTACCTTTCAGAAGGGGAGTTCCCGCCCGGTCCCAAGATACAGGCGGCTTTGGAGTTCGTAGAGCAGGACGGGGAACGGGCGGTTGTGTGCAGGCCCGAGGGTGTGGTGGAATGGATAAATGTGTATTTACCAAAGGTGATCCGGAATTCTGGTATCAGACAATGTGTCCCTTTAGTAAATAACAGTTCTTTGATCCACACAGGTCAAAAAT
>CBDVCE010000129.1:0-2891 GCA_965372405.1 uncultured Sunxiuqinia sp. | reverse complement strand
GGGCGTGATCGAGCGCCCGCTCCCGTTTAAGCGACAATTTTCCACTCAAATTTCTCAATTATTTTATGGTCAGGATATAATTCTGAATTAAGCTTTCGAATCCTGAACCTTGTAAATTCATCCCAATGTTCATTCAGATAAACTGATCGAAGATCTAACATGGACTGAGCACCTTTAATTGTCCAACGCATTCCAGCTCGTTCCATACGATCTTTTACAAAGTGTCTGCAGGCACCTTCAATAACACCAGAGGCAATTGGATAGCCTTTTTCCAGATATTGATCGTAATGCATTCTGTCCTGATTTTTCTTAAGATAATTACAGATCTTTCTCAGCTTTTCTGTTTTCTTTTTGCTTAGTTTTCTTTTGCTTGCCATTTGCTTCAAGCCACGAACAACACCTTTGACTTGACCTTGTAATATTCGCAGAACTCGATCTTCAATGAATGTCAATTTGTCTTCATGTTTACTATAAAAAAGCTTTGATGCATCCCAAATTCTTGGTGTTGCATGTAATAAATCCAATATTTCAATTCGGTTTTCAGGCAATCTTTCTGCCGCAGTCCATAAGGACGGTTGGCCATCCATAATAATAACCAGTGGCTTTTTATTCCCTGGGTTGCGTTGCTTATTTTCTATTTCTAACCAGTTAAAAATTTCATCCGTGGCATTAATTTCCTGGGCATTTTCTGTACGGGTTAAACTCGCTCTGACTCGTTTATTTAATGGTTTAATACGAGCCTCTTTGTTGGATGATGGTTTACTCGCAAAGAGTGATTTTATAACATCTTCTGGTGTTCTTATATTCGGTACACTGGAATAAACACTACCGACAATCGCCATTTTCTTTTTATCTGGTTTGGGGCCTTTTCTGGGTTTGTGAGTTTCTATTGGTTTTTCATCGACCTTTGTGACAACAGGGACGCCTTTACCATCAGAGGTGCCCACTATAATTTCATGCTCTTCTTCTGGCTTTATGTCGGGTAAACTTTTTCTAAAAGCTTCAACAGTTTCTGCGCCCTGATAAGTCATACGTTCAATGCTATCAACAGGTTGCTTAAACTGTAATATTCTATCCAGTACTTTGTTAACTTGATTAAATGGATTTTCAACCGATAGCTGTTGGTTCCAATCCTGCAATAAATAGGAAAATCGTGTATCAGGTAATTGGAGCCTGTTATCCAAGGGCACAAATTCAACTTTTTGACCTTCTCTTGTACCATACACAGCACGTTTCAAACTATAAAGTCCAAATATTGAGCGGTAAATTCGGCTTTGTTGGTTAGGAAGCCGCTTGACTGTTTTTCCCAAATCTAATTCAACTTCTTCACCCATATCACCATCACCTTGTAACGAAATAAACTGTCCAAGAGCCTGTTCACCCATCGTGAGTAATTTATCCCAAATCCCTTGTTCGACTGCATGAATCGCTTCTCCCTTTTTTGCCTGTTCTAAAATGTAGTCTGCCAACTTCTTGGTCTCATTTATTAACAGTTTTTTGTTGCGATAATTGCTTAAGTCGGTTATCTTTTGCATGAAAGGTTCCTTTTTCATTATTTGTTTTTCCGCAAAAAAACTATAACTGATGGAACCTTTTTTTCATATAAGGGTTTGATCTATCCTTTGATAGCAATGCTTTCAGGGCGTGCGCTGTCGGTCACACCCATAGAAAATACGGCATTAGCTAACGAGTTAATTTCTAACGGTATCAATAAATTGCCTATCTGTAAATATTATACTATAAAAGAAGAGGCACCCTTTGGCAGTATTGATGGACAAAAATTTGAATGTCGAATTAAAACATTTAAAGCCCGGTTTTCTTCAAAATACTTCAGGAAAGGTAAAGGAATATCAGCCATGACACTGGTATCAAATCATGTTGCATTGAATACCAAAGCAAATCCACCCAATGAATACGAAGGGCACCATGTCTTTGATTTACTCTATAATAACGAATCTGATATTCAACCCACGTCTTTAGCCACAGATACTCACGGTGTTAATAAAGTAAATTTCTCGATTTTAGATATATTTGGATATCAATTTACTCCTCGGTATGCCAAATTCAAACGTATTTTCCTTGATGAGTTTGAGATTGTTTTTGGAAATGACATTGAAATTAAATTAAAATCACCTATCAATATAAAGAGGATTGAGCAGGAATGGAAAAATATTCAATGGATTATGTGCTCTTTAAGTCGCAAAACGGCAACACAAAGCACAATAGTAAAGAAATTATCGAACAATAAAAACAATAACCGAATATTATTAGCTTTGCATGAATATAATCGACTGATAAAATGTATCTACCTACTGGAGTATGTTAACAGTCAAGAATTGAGGCAACATGTACAGCAAGCCTTAAACCGTGGTGAAGCTTATCATCAGCTTAGAAAAGCCATTGCATCAGTTAATGGGAGCAGCCAATTTCGTGGTGGTAAAGATGCAGATATTGACGAATGGAATGATTGTGCTCGAATAATTGCAAACTGTGTTGTTTATTTTAACTCAGCTGTATTATCAATTTTTGCTCAAAGGGCTGAAGACAATGATGATCAAAAAACGCTTGAAATCCTTGCAAGGATTTCACCTGTTGCCTGGAGCCATATTCAATTATCAGGAAAATATACTTTTAACAATAAACAGTTTCTAATAGACTTATTTAAGATAACTAAAGATATTGAATTGCTTCCTGAAGGTGAGGATGATGTTCAAGTTGCATAAATAAGAATTCTATTTTATGCATCAAAAATAATGATTAAATATTTGATTTTAAAGTATTTCTAGAAACAAAGTGAACTTTTCGAGGGAATGGGCACAGATCCCCATTTAGAAATTATTCATTAACAAAAAGTGATTCACGAGCTGATTCCATTACTACTGATATGACAG
>CBDVCE010000128.1:0-3034 GCA_965372405.1 uncultured Sunxiuqinia sp. | reverse complement strand
AAACTTTCCTCTATACCCCGAGGCAGAGCCTCGAGGAATTCTCTTGATTAAATATGAAAGGGATATGATGAACAGGTTCATTGGGATGATTATAATAACTGTTCCAAAGAAAGTTGTCCGGCGTTTTCTCAAAAAAGTTTACTAACTCATTTTGAATAGAATCCAAACCTCCCATTAATTCAGTCAGTCCAGGAATATCATGTGGAACAAACCATCCCTGCTGGTAGGGATTGCTTTCAACACAGCCCTGACCATGAACAGTCTTTCCTTTCCATTTCATCCAATTTCCTTCTTGATCTTTAGATCGAAACCAGCTTACTTCTTCATTCCAAAGATTCTTATAATTTTCACTTCGTTTGAAGTATTCTTTTGCCAACTCTATCTTCTCCAATGATGAAGCAAATTGACCAACACACCAATCTGTATAGGCATATTCTAATGTTTTTGAAATTGAGTTTGGCGTATATCCCAACAATCCATTTCCAAAGGTATCGACACTATTTTTACTATATTGGAATGCCTTTTCAATGTCGTAATTCCTAATTCCTTTTTCGTAGGCATCAACAATTACAGATACTGCAGGATTTCCGACCATACAGCCCGAATAAGAATTAAGGAATTCCCATCGAGGAAGGTATTCCCGACCACTCAATTCACTCATTTGTAAGAGAGAATTTATTTCGTCATTTACTACAGATGGACTTATTATTGTCTGCAGTGGAAATTGTGAACGAAAAACATCCCACCCACTAAAAATTGTTCGATAAGTAAATTTTTTGTTTTTATGCACCTTATTATCAGCACCAATATATTGACCATCAGCATCAGAAAAACTTCGCGGGTCAATCATGGTACGATACATCGCAGTATAAAAAATTTCTTTTTCACGTTCAGTTGCACCTTCAACATGAATCGTTTGAATGGCATCATCCCACAATAACTTTGCATCACTGACAACTTTATCAAAATCCCAATGGGGAATATCGTTTTCAAGATTATTTTTTGCTCCATCAACACTGACAAAAGAAATGCCGCTTTTCACAATTACCTGTTCATCTTTTGCTGTTTTGAAATTCGCAAAAAAGCCAGCATGTTTCCCCTTGAATTCTTTTGGATTTTTTATAATCGCTGCCTTTGATACAATATCCTGAAATTCAGGTGTATTTATCACTCGCAATTTTCTCTCCTGATTATCAGGAATATTAACATTCCAAATACCATAGTCGGAGAAAGGTTTACTAAACTGACAATAGAAATACACCGTGTAGTTGGCTTTTCCATTTCCATTGCCCCAACCACCGCCTTCAGGTGTACATTTCATCCAGCCTTTAATAGTATTTTCATCAACTATCTTAACATACTGCTCAACTGAAGTACCTCCCACACGGCGTGCCAAATCAATTTGAATTCTTGCATTCTCACTTTCTGGAAATGTAAATCTTAACATCCCTGATCTAGGAGCAGCAGTTAATTCAGCCCGGATATTGTAATCATCCAAAGTCACAGCATAATAACCTGCTTCCACAATTTCAGTATCATGAGAGAAATGAGATCGGTAACCATTTTCCGGATTACTTGCATCTCCTTTGTTTGTGAAAAGTTTCCCTGTAGTAGGCATTACTAAAAAATTTCCAAGGTCGCCATACCATCCAATTCCACTCATATGTGTAAAACTGAACCCCTCAATTGTATTGCAAAACCATGAATACCCATTACCATTGTCTCCACCGGTATAAGTATCCGGGCTCAGTTGAACCAATCCAAATGGTGTAGTTGGCCCCGGAAAGGTTCTTGCTGTTTGATAACCTTTATATTCAGAGCAAGCTGGAGCATAGGCACCGATAACTGGGCTAATATAATCGCACTTTGGCTTTTGCGCCCAAGTGCTGCTTACCATAATTAGTAAACTAGATATGATACAAATAAACTTCATCTATTCAAATTCAATTTTAAATCCGTAGGCAAAGTCACAAGGTTTTTCATCAGGCATAGTCATATAAAGTCCTAAGCGATCTTGCTTCCATTCAATTTCTCCAACCCCAAACATGGTAACTGATTTAACAACACCAGCACTTGTGTTGTTTGGGTTCACATATTTCATCCAAACTTTCTCACCATCTCCGGGCCAATCAAGAATAAACGAGTAAAGCGTTTTTCCTTTTGTGGTATAACGAAAATCCTTATTGGTATATGGAGAAGTGCGTCCCATCTCTGCTATTTGATTAATCTTTCCTTCGCCAAACCGATACCAGGGACGAGTTCCATAAATTCCTTCACCATTTATATCAAACCACTCTCCAATTTCATTCAGAATACGATGTGTTTCCTCATCCAAAGTTCCATCAGCTTTTATAGGAACATTTAGTAACAGGTTTCCATTCTTGCTAACAATATCAATCAACTTATCGATCACCACATTGGTTGATTTATATTTTGCTCCAGAACGATATCCCCAAGGTCCAATCGTATCATCAGTTTGCCATGCTTCTTCTCTTATTTCTGGTGCTTTTCCACGCTCATAATCCAAAGTTGCCAAACCATCAACATAAATTCCGTTGTATGGACGATCTTTAAAACACATAACAGCTTCCTGTTTCCCACCATTAACTTCCATGGAATGGTTATACAGTTCAGCAATTACATCCATTCCTGTTTTTCCAAAATCTTCACCACTAAAAGGAATTGCACCATCAAAATAGAAATGGTCAGGATGATAATTATCAATCAAATCTTTCATTCGCTTTGACCAGTTATCTTTCCATTCCTGATTAGGATTCACAGGCCCTCTGGAAGAAGTATCATCATGCTTTTTGAAATAGAAATCGTCATATTCAGGATTGATTCCATCATAGGGAACACCTGCTAATGGTCCTTCTTTATCCGAGAAGTTTGCAACATTCATAAAACTGTATGCTCGGGCAACATGTGTAGTTACGCCAAATCTCAGTCCGTATTTGATAGTAGCTTCACGCCACATTCCCAATGAACTACCCCGGGGCAGAGCCCACGAGGTATCAAAAAAGAGTCAGTTGAC
>CBDVCE010000127.1:0-3095 GCA_965372405.1 uncultured Sunxiuqinia sp. | reverse complement strand
ACGAAAACAACTCACCCGGTAAGAAGCACCAAGCTGAGCTTGGCGCACTAACGCTTTCAATCGGTAGACAGCGTCACCTTGCTTTATCGTGAAATAGCTAGTGTCTACTGAACTCGATTTTTGCAGTCAGTTATCCAATTATTGTCTGATAAATATCATTTACAAAATCATCTTTTTTAATTTGCTCGCCGATTAATGTACTTTTCTCTTTGAAACTTTTGTTGTTAAATAATTCTAAAACTTTCAGTTCGAGATTTTTGTTGGTTATTCTATCTATTTTAACTCCTTTTGGTCCAACTCCCATATCATAAATAATTTTATCCCAAACAAACTGATCAATTATATGCGGGATTATCATTGTGGCACAACCGTATTTTAACGCCAAATGTGTTGTTCCAGCACCACCGTGATGAATTGCGGCATACATTTTCGGGAGAATCCAATCATAAGGAATTTGTGCTACAAAATAAAACAATTCTGAATTGAATTTCTCGGGTTCAGTTAAACCTCCATCTGCTGTATTTATGATAGCGGGTATCATATTTCGCTCGAGAATTTCAAGAATTATCTTAGTTTTTAGTTCAGGCTTAGGATTAATCATTGAGCCAAAAGTGATAAACAATATTTTTTCATGCTTTTCAATGAAGTCAGTAAGCTCTTTGTCGGGTTTCCAATCTGTTTTCCTCTTTAATTCTTGATGTCCCAAAATTTTAACATTACTTTCCCAGTAACTTGGTCGCGGGAATAAACTTGGTGAAATCGCATAAATAAATTTTCTACTGTGAATTATGTTTTTTAGTTGTTTCCGTGTAATTTTGTCATTGATTTGCAGCCACTTTTTAACCATCATGGTTCCTGCAACTACCCCAAAATCATAAAGTTTAAATGTCAATTTATTGAAATATTCTCCATAATTCTTACTGGAAAAAACAAGAAATGGATGTCCCTTCACATAATGAAAATATGGGAAAGGACTTAGAAAGATTGTTTTCCCTCTGTTTTCAAATTCCCAGATTAATGGATAGATATTTTTTGAATGATAAACTATTCTATCTGGTCTTTCTTGTTTAATAAGTACGTATAACTTAAATTCTTTTTCTTGTGGGGCTTTTTGCTTTTGTGCAAGTCTCATGAGTTTCATAGAAGCAAAGAATTTCCTAATTCCAGACCCTCCCATAGCTGTTCTACCGGCGTCGCTATCTAGTAAATCATCATTTTTTTTCCCCAAGGAAGCAAATTCAATGTCACAATTTCCTGTCAATTCTCTGAATTGTTCTGTAAATGCACAAATAACCTGATGTCCATTTTCTTTTAGAATTTTACCAATTGCTAAGAAAGGTTCAATATCTCCTCGTGTTCCAATTGATGTTAAAATTATTTTCATTCGCCATTCTCCAAATTGGCCACAACATCCTGAATAGCCTGCGCAAGTATCTCAGAAGCCCACACCCAAGCCGTTGTAGCAGTTTCATTCAGTGGTTGTAACCAAATTTCTTTTCTTTGATTGCTGGTCTAATTGGATAAATGATAATGTGAGTTGCTTCCAAGCACAATATCATTGTTTCCTATGTTGCACCTGAGGCGATCTTCATTTAAGGATCAGATATATATGTTAAGCTGAAAAACATTTTTTGGAACAATCGCATTATCATTACTTTTAGTATTATAGGGTAACGATCAATAGGCACTAACCAGTAAGGCTGTAGTTGTTTGCTATGAAAATATCATCAGGATTAATAATCTTTGTATTGGCTCTTTGTACTCTTTCTATCGAAACCTCTGCCGCAGATTATGAATACACAGATGGCATCAGTTTAAGGGATTACAATCTTGAAGCTGAGGAGGAGTTGATCCTTCAGTCAAATGGGCGAGTCTTCAGGACTGATTCTACATCTCTTTTCATTGTTTCCGAAGATGGTGATACCCTTTCTTACCTGAATCTAATCTTCTTAGATGACTATGCATTCTCCTGCGAGAACAAACTGGTCAGGTATTTTCCTACCGTGGATTACTGGGTGGTTGAACTGAATGGATATGAGTGGAGCAGGTGGCAGTTGATAAATGGTAGAAGCGGTATTGAACAGTCAGCCATTTCCCCTCCTTTGATAAGTCCAGATGGAACACGGTTTCTATGCTCTTTTAGGGATCTGTTTTTGGGTTGGCACCACAATGGCATTCAGATCTGGAGAATTGAGCAGGACAGTCTGGCTTTAGAATTCGAGAGTGTGGATTCTATGTGCGTCTGGGGTCCTTCAGATGTCCACTGGCAAAGTGAAACCTCGATAGCATTCAAAATGCTGTTTGTGGACTGGGAATACTGGGAATCAAGCAGCCTGGATGGAAGTCTTGAACTCACGGTTGATGGGGAGTGGATTCTAGATCAGTCTGCAATGCTCAACTCAAAAATACACTCCTACCCTCCGTACCCGATGTAACTCTCAAATTTCCCATCAATCTACATGGCATGTTCAGAATAAATGAATCAGCTTGGGGTGCGATAGCATTAAGATTAGCATTCTAATCCTATAGCAGTTTCCAGAGGTGGGCAATTCTAGTTACAATGCCGAGTTGACTTGCAATATTCATAACCGATCTGCCTCGGGGTATCAACCCGTGTGGTAGTGAGGTTGAGATGTTGACTCTATCCAATTCCTTGTTCAAGCGCGCTGCATGCTGCGTGTTTGTTATTTTTATTTTGGACAGAGTATTCAGGTCAACTCGGTATTCACATCAATCTGATATGCTGGTGGAGCACCAACTCTAACCAAAGGAGGAGACCCCAATGAGATTTTATACCAATACACACCAATATTGCTGCGGAATCGATCTGCACGCCAGGGTGATGTATCTCTGCATCATTAATTCTGACGGTGAAATAGTTCTGCATCGTAATATGAAAGCTGATCCAGAATCCCTTCTCAAGGCTGTTAAGCCTTACAGACAGGACATTCTTATCGGAGTTGAATGCATCATTACCTGGTACTGGATGTCGGATCTCTGTGCTGAAGCCTCCTTGCAGGAAATCAAGCGCTCCCGCCGCAATTGCTCAGTCCGGTGAATTTGGCCACTGATTCCAGAGTTATCTGGCCAGCAGA
>CBDVCE010000126.1:0-3552 GCA_965372405.1 uncultured Sunxiuqinia sp. | reverse complement strand
CATTCAGTTGAATAGTTTTACAGCTTTTTTCAACTACAACTTGCGGATTTAAGGTTGATGGAGTGGCACTAATGAAACATGCCTTGGTAAATACCACACCCAATATTTCAAAAAAAATAACTGTTGGGGATAAAGAAGTGAAAGTAAGAGACGCTGAAGCCATACAACTGGCAAACAGCAAAATTGATGAAATAAGAAATGGATTTTCGGATTGGTTGAATGAGCAAACTCCCCAGTTTAAAGAGCAGCTGACTAACTTATACAATTCAACCTACAATTGTTATGTCCGACCTAAGTATGATGGTTCGCACCAGACATTTCCAAATCTCAATCTAAAAGCTTTGGGAGTACCCAACTTGTATTCCAGTCAGAAAGATGCAGTGTGGATGCTTAAACAAAACGGGGGTGGTATTTGCGACCATGAAGTCGGTTCAGGAAAAACCTTGGTAATGTGTTGCGGTGCATACGAAATGAAACGCCTGAAACTGGCAAACAAACCAATGATTGTTGGGTTGAAAGCCAATATTCACGAGATTGCCCAAACTTTCAGGACAGCCTATCCTTATGCAAAAGTTCTTTATCCGGGGAAACAGGATTTTACCCCTTCAAAACGGATGAAGATTTTTCATGACATTAAAAATAATTCGTGGGATGCAGTAATTCTTACACATGAGCAATTTGGTATGATACCACAATCACCGGAAGTTCAGAAACAAATTCTTCAGACTGAATTGGATAGTGTGGAGGAAAATCTTCACGTAGTCCGTCAACAGGGAGGCGAAGTATCGCGAGGTATGTTAAAAGGATTGATAAAAAGACAACAGAATTTGGAGGTAAAATTAAAAACAATGGCTCATGATATAGAAAACAAAAAAGACGATGTTGTAGATTTTAAAATGTTGGGAATCGACCATCTGTTTGTAGATGAAAGTCATCGATTTAAAAACCTGATGTTTAATACACGTCATGACAGGGTTGCAGGAATGGGAAATCCACAAGGTAGCCAACGAGCATTGAATATGCTTTTTGCAATCAGAACTATTCAGGAGAGAACAGGAAAAGATTTAGGTGCAACGTT
This sequence comes from uncultured Sunxiuqinia sp., assembly GCA_965372405.1. Classification (GTDB taxonomy): domain Bacteria; phylum Bacteroidota; class Bacteroidia; order Bacteroidales; family Prolixibacteraceae; genus Sunxiuqinia. The sequence goes on along the minus strand of CBDVCE010000126.1, from coordinate 2,474 downwards.
TTTGTCAGGAACTACCATTTCGAATTCCCTTACTGAGTTATTCCTATTGTTCAAATACCTTCGCCCAAAAGAAATGGAGCGGCAGCAAATTAAAACCTTTGATGCCTGGGCTGCAGTTTATGCAAAAAAGACAACAGATTATGAGTTCTCGGTAACCAACGAAATTGTTCAGAAAGAACGTTTTCGATACTTTATTAAAGTTCCGGAATTGGCAGCCTTTTATAATGAGATTACTGATTTTAGAACTGCAAAGGATATTGGGATAGACCGACCGGAAAAGAATGAGATTTTGTACAATATTCCGCCAACACCACAACAGGAAGTGTTTATTCAGAAATTGGTTTCATTTGCCAAAACAGGTGATGCGACTTTGTTGGGCAGAGCACCTCTTTCAGAGCGGGAAGAGAAAGCGAAGATGTTGATAGCCACAAACTACGCCCGAAAAATGTCGCTGGACATGCGGATGATTAGTCCTCATTACAATGACCATGTGGATAATAAAGCTTCGCATTGTGCCGCAAAAATATCTGAGTATTATCGACAGTATAGTGAATATAAAGGAACTCAGTTTGTGTTTTCTGATTTAGGAACTTACAAGCCCGGAAAATGGACACCATACAGTGAGATAAAACGAAAGTTAGTTGAAGACCATAATATTCCAGCCCATGAAGTGCGTTTTATACAGGAGGCAAAAACGGAGCAATCAAGGAAGTCGATTATTGCAGCGATGAACGAAGGACGAATTCGGGTTCTATTTGGTTCCACCGATATGTTGGGAACTGGTGTTAATGCTCAAAAAAGAGCTGTCGCACTTCATCATTTGGATTCACCCTGGCGACCTTCTGACTTGGAGCAGCGTGAAGGCAGGGCAATTCGAAAAGGAAATGAGATTGCAAAATTCTGTGCAGAGAATAAAGTGGACGTAATTATTTACGCAGTTGAGAAAAGCCTTGATTCTTATAAGTTTAATTTGTTACATAACAAACAACTTTTTATTCAGCAGTTAAAAAACAACAATCTTGGTAAACGAACCATTGACGAAGGTAGCATGGATGAAAAATCGGGCGTGAATTTTTCTGAGTATGTGGCAATTCTTTCAGGCAATACCGATTTATTGGAAAAGACAAAGTTGGAAAAACAAATCACAGCACTAGAAAGTGAGCGGCAAGCTTTTAATCGAAGTAAATGGACAGCCCGATACCGATTCGATGATATTCAAAAAAGTACTGAAGGACACAATAATATGGTAAATCGTATGCAAGTCGATTGGGGAAATTTCACAAGTGTGGCACAGAAGGACGATAAGGGTAATTTTCTTAATCCTATTCAGTTGAAAGGTGTGAATAGCTCGAATCCCAAAGAAATAGGAATTAAACTAAATGAGATAAAGGAAAGAAAACAGACAAATGGAGAATATCAAAAGATTGGAACACTTTACGGTTTTAATATCCTTGTAAAAACCGAAGCCAGCATGAAAGATGGTTTCGATTTTAAGGAGAACCGATTTTTTGTGGAAGGTGAAGGGAAGATAAAATACACATACAATAATGGACATTTAGCTAAAGACCCAAAACTTGCAGCTACTAATTTCTTGAAAGCTATGGAACGAATTCCGGCTTTGATTGGCAGTCATAAATTGTACGCAGAAAATGCAGCGAAAGACCTTCCTGTTTTGGAGGAAGTGGTTAAAAGCGAGTGGAGAAAAGAGGATGAGCTTAGACAGTTTAAAGTTGAGCTTTCAGGTTTGGAGAGAAAAATTCAGTTATCGTTGAGTGATAAGAATTCTGAACACGAAGAAAAAGATGTGATTCGAATAAATGATAATAATGGAATAACGCAAAGTGTGGCAATTACTCCAAAGGTAGAACAGAGATTTAAGGTCAGTTAGCACCATAGCAAATAGTACTTAACCAACCTTCAGTTTCTCTTTTTATATACAAACTCCTGACTGATAAATTTATGGACATCAGATTCTAAATAATATACTTTTTGCTGAATGCGTCGGTAAGGAAGAATCCCCGAACTTCTATAGCGTTGAAGGCTGCGGTTACTTACCTTTAATAAAAGGCATAAATCCTGATTGTCCAAGAGACCTTCTCCATTGAGTTGGCTTTTAGCATTATTGAGCTTTTCCAATTTCTTGTCGAGCATTTCAATTCTCTCCAATAAACGCTCCATCCAAGCTTCAAATAATTCTTTGTCTATATACAACATGGTTATTGTTTTAGAATGGTTTGGAACTTTGGAGCATGTATCTTTTTCGAAAATCTTCGAGTGTTTTCGGGTCACTTGGAATCAACCTTTCCCGAAGGGACTTATCGATGTCTGATAATCGGTAAAGGCATTTCCCCCTAAGCATAGAATAACTTATCAAATTATCTTTTCTGAGGCGTTGAAGTGTTCTTGTGCTTATTTTAAGTAACTGGTATAGGCGCTTAGGTCGCGATTAACTAATTTTGCCGTATGGCAAAACA
>CBDVCE010000125.1:0-3746 GCA_965372405.1 uncultured Sunxiuqinia sp. | reverse complement strand
CAAACTTTCCTCTATACCCCGAGGCAGAGCCTCGAGGAATTCTCTTGATTAAAAGGGGTTTAGTATCTTTATCTATCTCTTCAAGTTTGCTGTAGATATCTTTAATTTCACTGTAAAAACTTTCAATATCGCCCTCATGTATTGATTTTTGCCAAAGTTCTTGAGGTGATATAGGAGATTCCGATTCTTCTAATATTTCAAGAGCTGTCTTTTTTGTTTCCATCAGTCTCTTCTTTTTGGGTTTTAATTTCGCAATTTCTTTTTGTGCCTGTATATATACTTCCTTTTCAATCTTAATTCTTTGTAAAAGTACTTCTGCTGATTCTTCATTTGAGTTTTGATTTACTAACCGACCTTCAAAAGCTTTCTTTAAGATTGAGTGCTTAAACACTATTACACTACTTAGACTCTCGTCTATTGATTTTTCAAGATTTTCAATCAAAGTAAATCTTGTTTCAAGTACTTCGACTATTTTGTTTTGTTCTTCTTTCGGCGGAACTTTTAAATTGAATTTTTTAATGTCTTTTTGAAATAAATGGGGAATTGCACTCCCCGATATTTTCTCATTAACCAATTTCTGCATTGTTGGACCACAAAAGAAGTAATATAAGAAATCTGGATTAAATACTTCTTTAGCATTTATTACGAGTAACGATGAATTAACCGTTGCTTTGTCTGGGAGATTTTTAATAATACCAATCTTTCCTATTCCTGCTCCATCTTTACACAACAATATGTCATTCACTCGCAATTTAATTTCAGGACTCTCTTCATACCTATCATCAGTAATGTGGTTCGCATCTTTAAAAACTACATTTTTACCATAATTTAATGAATGAACTGAAAGAAACAAAGGACCTTCTGTGGTGTATTCTTTTTTAGTCAAACCTCTCCAACCAATTCTTGCATTAATGTCAATAAGGTTATTCAAATCAGCACTTGCCCATGTTGGTATATCTTCGTTTCGTTCAAATGAAAAAATATAATTGGCTTTTGGCTTCTTTCTATTTCCTTTTTGAACTTCGGAATTATATCTTTTCTCTCTATTTGATTTTATAGCTTTCAGTTCTTGATAAGCCGACTTCTCTTCGTTTTCAACTCTCCATTTTGCAGTGATTGTACCTTCAAAAGCACTTTTCAATAATGCTTGTCTATAAACTTCCAACTGCTGTTTAGATTTTTTCAATCCTTTTTCAGAATGGTCTAACTCACTAAATAATGTTTCGATTTTTTCAACAATTCTATTTTGTTCATTTAGCGGTGGCAATGGAAGTTTCAATTTTGATAATAAAGTAGCATTCACATGGGGCTGTCCAACACCAAGTGCTTTTACCCCAATTTGTTTCCAATAACTGGCTGATTGAAAATATTGATATACATAATTTGGACTTATCGATTCTGATAGTTGAATTCTTATCAAATAAGAAGCAAATACTGTTTCTGGAATATTCCTTCCTATTAAATAACTTTTGCCGACGGTTGCTCCTGTTCTGGCAAATACTATATCTCCTTTACTTAGTAAATATTTGGGTTTGTCATATTCTTTAATGTTACAATATGGAACTGAATTCCAATTAACATGACTGTCTTGAATATCTGTGATTCTTAGAAAATTGGTACCAGTATTATTTAAAACAGATTTTGCTGTATAACCATAATTTGTTTTTAGTGAAATATCCTGTATCTCAACTTCAGTCCACCCTTCAGGAAATTTATATATCAATTTATCTTTCTCCATTATTCAATATCTGCAATATTTTGAATTAACTCCAAAATAATATCTGTGCTCTCTTCGCCTGAAGCATAAGGCAAGGCACTTTTAATACTTTTCGTTAAATCCTTATTTTTCAACAGGTTTGATTTGTACATTCTTCTTATATATATTAGTTCTTTCCTCATTCATAGAATGAACTTTCAACTGTTTAATTTATTTAGTTGACAAAAGTACTTGTGTTACTATTGAGCCTAGCCGTAACACAACTTTTGTTCACTTTACCCGTGCTAAGATAATAGAAAATCGTTCACGTTATTCCCGCATTTTACATCAACATGCTATCGAATGAGTTTTTCCCTTGCTTGACTACATTCCCAAAACCGTAGATACCTTCCTAATTTAAGATAGACACCAATATGTTCCCAGACAAAAAACGACAAACATAGACACGTTAACCAGCAATTATAAATGACTTATAAAAACACATAGGTTTGCAAAAATATGAACCGCCGGGACCTGTTTTGCCCCGACATAAAACCTATTTATATGATAAAAAAAACAGTCGCATTTTTCGCATTTCTTCTGGTAGTTATTTCACTCTTTGCACAAGACGGTATTGGAGGTATCAATGAAGCCACCCAGATGGTTACCTCTTATTTCGACCCGGCAACCAAACTCATTTACGCCATTGGTGCAGTGGTCGGTTTGATTGGAGGCGTTAAGGTTTACAACAAATTCAGTAGTGGCGACCCCGATACTTCCAAGACAGCAGCTTCCTGGTTTGGAGCCTGTATTTTCCTGATTGTGGCAGCCACAATTTTAAGATCCTTTTTCCTTTAGGCTATGGCAGAATTCAATATCAATAAAGGAATCAATAAACCTGTTGAGTTTAAAGGCTTGAAGAGCCAGTACCTTATGATTTTTGTAGTTGGGCTACTTGCTATCATTATCCTGTTTATGGTGATGTATGTCAGTGGTGTCCCACAAAGTATTTGTATAGGATTTGCCATTGTTGCAGCCCCGTTACTAGTTTGGCAGACCTTTTCCCTAAACAGTAAATATGGTACACACGGACTGATGAAGTTACAAGCCGTTAAGAGCTATCCCAGAAGGATTATTAACAGACGAAGCCTGATTAAACTATTCAAACGCAGCATTTAAAACACCATGCCCATGAGAAGTATATTAAAAACGACAACGCTGGAACAGAAATTCCCCTTATTGGCAGTTGAGAATGGTTGCATCCTTTCCAAAGATGCTGATATTACTGTTGCTTTCATGGTTACTTTGCCCGAGCTGTTTACGGTCACGGCTGCGGAATACGAGATGATACACACCACCTGGTGCAAAGCCATTAAAGTATTGCCTGATTACAGCATTGTACACAAACAGGACTGGTACTGTGAAGAAAAATATGCCCCGGAAATCTCAGAAACAGGCGAGATGAGTTTTCTGAGCAGGAGCTTTCAAGGGCATTTTAATGAACGCCCCTATTTAAATCACTATTGTTACTTATTCCTAACCAAAACCAACAAAGAACATTCACGGAAGCAAAGCACTTTTAACAGCCTTGCCCGTGGTTTTATTGTTCCCAAAGAAGTGAAGGACAAAGATACAGTCAATAAATTTCTGGATGCAGTCAGCCAGTTTGAGCGTATTGTTAATGATAGTGGCAAAGTTTATCTGGAAAGGCTTTCTACTGATGAGATTGTGGGAACAGCAAACGATAGTGGCATTATTGAAAAGTATCTGGCATTAAGCCAAAACAATAATTCTGCATTAAAAGATATGCGGATTGACCCGAATGAAGTTCATATCGGGGATAATGCCCTTTGCCTGTTCACCCTCTCGGATGTAGCTGACCTACCCGGAGAAGTGGCAACAGACTGCCGTTACGAACGCCTTTCAACTGATAAAAGCAATTGCCGTTTGTCTTTTGCTTCACCAGTGGGCTTACTACTATCCTGTAACCATATCTACAACCAATACGTGCGACACGAAGTCGTGTAAGTAATTGTTTAACAATTGAATG
>CBDVCE010000124.1:0-3961 GCA_965372405.1 uncultured Sunxiuqinia sp. | reverse complement strand
ATGATCAATGGATAATTAGCAGAGATGGAAGTATTAATCACCTTGGAATACGTGATCAAATATGTAAAAATGGTTTGATACATACTGGTACAGTCAATAAAGTTCAAATTTCAGATGACCATTCAAAATATATTAAAGCAACATCTCTGAAAATTGCAACTAAAATGGCTGAAACAGGTTATGTAGGAGTAATTGGTATTGATTATATTGTGACTGACATAGGGATATATCCTGTTGAAAATAACGCTCGATTTAATGGTTCATCTTATGTGAGCCTTATTGTTGATAATATTGAAAAACTAGGCACACCTGTTCAGGTATGGAAATTTGTGAAAATTAAAACCACTCCATGCTCTTTTATTGAACTTAAAGAACGTCTCAAATCATCCCTTTATGATGGTGAGAAATTGAATTCAGTATTTCCTTACAACTGTGAAGAATTATTAAATACAGGACGGTTTAGCCTTATCTTCTTAGCTGATAATATTGATAATATTTCAATACTAGAACATAAAGTAAAAGAAATTCAAATTGAAAGGATTGTTTTTAATTAGAAAAGATACGATCCTTAATTTTGTTTAAATTTTATCTGCAGGGTTTCTCCATTTTGTGTATTCCCTTTTTGCATTTCGGGAGTCAGGGAACAGGTTCCAAATTTCTTTTAGCGTTTTGCTGGAGCGCATTTTTGCTCGATACCCAGCTAAGACTGTATGCGTATTATATCGTTTTATTCAATTTGGGTTAGCACAATATAAGCCACTGGCATTTTTATCAAATTCCTAATGTTATCAAGTGCTTTACTTTATGATATGTCAGAGATGCTTTTATGCATTCTTTTAATTCTTCTACAGGGATTTCCTGATTTAATTGAAAGACTATAGCTCGTTTTCCTTCGTATTGAAATCCCTACTGTTTCTTCTGCCGTTTCTATTACCAATTCCCTAAGCCGTTGTATTTTATCCCGAACAAAGTGGCGGTAATTCGCAAAGACTTCTTCTACTTTAGGGTTTGTTGTCAATTTCAATTTACTCATTCAATTAATTATAAATGTGTAGTAGAGAAAAAAGACCCAACAGTTGCAGTGGCTGAAACAAATCATACCATCAGGGCAGTCGATCATTACCTGAAAGATTTTAATAGGGTCAAAACATTGTACCTTGATCATAAAACACCTGAGTACATACATCTTGTTACAAAGCTTTCTTTAAATGTAATTGCCCAGTATCTCAACATTATTAATCAATATGTCAAAGAAAGCAAATTAACTGTTTAATTTTTTTAATCTAAAATGTCAATAAAAACACTAAAATACTTGTATAGCCAAATGGCTTTATCAAGGTGGCGTAATCACCAACCCAGTGCAAAGTGAAACGTAGCACTGGGAAAACAAGCAGAAAGGGAATCAAGGCGAAATCACATTGTAAATTAGAACACCAAACAATCTATTCGCCACAAAGGAAAACCATAATCATCCAGCAATAAATGTCAAACTAAACATTTGCTATCATATTGTTTGCTAAACAAAATAATAATTCATATTTTCATTCCCGAATTAAGTAAAAAACTTAATGATTAACGAACGACCCCTAGGAAGATATCCCGGAAAGCCCCGTTCCGTTAATTTTAAGATAGAAAGACCAGTGATTAGAGATGGCTAGGCATGAGCAAGGCAACTGGATCATGGAGCAGGCAAAATGTAATGTGGAGCAACACATTTACATTATTGAGCAGCAGGTAGGCAATGTTGAACAATACAATTGCATATTGGAGCAAGTGAAATGTAAGCTTGAGCAATGCAACTGCAAGGTGGAGCAGGTGATTTGTAATAAGGAGCAAATAATGTGCATGAATAGCAATGCACAAGTAATTATAATTTTTAAATTCTTATGTTATGGCAACAAGACCACATTTCTCAGAAGCAGAAACCTTAGAGCAAAGCAGAGTTGCATTGGAAAACGTAGAGAAGCAGCCTGAAATTGCCGTTGAAATGGCAGAATTAGGCTATGATGCAGCAGTAATTGCTGTAGGGAAGGGCATTCTGGCTGACACCCGTCAGACCTATGATCACAATAAGAAAGAAGATGATGAAAGTTCAGCTGCATTTGCGGCCTTTGTTTCAAAACGAGAACAGCTGAAAGACCTCTATTCCCATCACCGTAAAAAGGCAAAGGTCATCTTTCGTAATGATTCATTAACTGCTGAAAAGCTTGGTGTTTTAGGAGCTTATCCACGTGCCTATATCCGAATGATTGAAAAAGCCAGGAGGTTTTATACGATTACAAATGAGGATACCGATATTCAAAGTAAAATTGCACGGCTAAAAATTTCTATTGAAGACATCACTGCCGGGCTAACATTACTTAGTGAGCTTGACAGTTCACGTGCTGAGTACCTCCGCGAAAAAGGGGAGTCGCAAGATGCAACCAAAACTAAAGACGCGGCCTTTGCACGTTTGGACGACTGGATGAGTGAGTTCTTCGCCGTAGCAAAAATAGGGCTCGAAGACAGACCTCAATTACTTGAATCATTAGGTAAATTGGTTCGCAATTAATTCGGAAATTCATTATTCATATATTTTTATTTAAGGGTGAATCCCGGTAATTCCTTCATTGGAGTTATCGGGATTGTTTCTTGTTTAAGGCACGTTTATTCCCATGTATAAAGATTTTGCCCTATCCTAATAATTAAATCCAAATTATTAACTTAGCCCAAACTAAAAAAAGCAGCCACCTTGAAACGATCAATTAGACATCTGCCCATTGAAAAACAAAATGAGTTAAATGATATTGTCTCTTTTGTTGTAGAGACCCGCTCGGTTGAAATGATCATTTTATTTGGAAGCTATGCCCGTGGCGATTGGGTAGAAGATAAGTACACTGAAAACGGTATCACTTACGAATACAAAAGCGATTACGACCTGTTGTTTGTTGTTGAAGACGAAGAAAAGGCACACCGCCATCAGGTCGCTAAAAAACTTAAGCGAAAAATTAAAAGGAAAGTCGATCTAAGCGCTTCTTTAAATGTGATTTATCATGGAATTGACTATCTAAATCAAGAGATAGAAGCTGGGAATTACTTTTTTAATGACATTATAAAAGAAGGAATTCGCCTGCATCATAGCAAGAAGCATATCTTATCCAAACCAAAAAAGAAACTACCCCGGGAGCAAACCGAAAGTGCAGAACACTATTACAGTAAATGGATTGAAAGCGCCTATGTGTTTGAGGATTTCTTTAATTATGGTTTTGAAAAAGGAAAACTGAAGGAGGCCATCTTCCTACTTCATCAGGCTGCCGAGCGTTTTTGTGCCACAGTACTTTTAGTTTTTACCGGCTACAAACCTAAAACGCACGACCTGGAAGATTTGATTAATCGAATTTGTAAGCAGGATGCCCGTTTTAAAACTGTATTTCCCAGACAAACAAAAGAGGAGGAAGAGTTATTTATTCTTTTGAAAAAGGCCTATATCGATTCGCGCTATAAAATAGACTACGAAATCAAAAAAGAAGAACTGGAATACCTTTCAGAAAGAGTAAAACTTCTGAAAAACCTCACCGAAGAAATCTGCAAAGAAAAAATAAAAGTATTGAAGTCCGGGTGTTGAGCTCTTTATCATCACCACCAATAACTAGAGTTCGGTACAATTGGGAGACCTTAGCCATCACCGATCATAATGAAGTTCGTAATTACCAGGATGTCGATGACCCGATACATCGTATGGTATTTATTAACCCTATTCAAACTAAGACAATATGCATCAACTCAAATTACTGATATTTTTTATATTCCTGGGATTAAAATGTATATCACAGGATAGTATTTTCGTTTTGCATCCCTCAGCCGGAAAGACTATCGACAAGCATGAGAAAGTATATTTTCATCTTTTTGAAGAGATCAGTGATTCCTGTTTTTAATCAAGAGAATTCCTCGAGGCTCTGCCTCGGGGTATAGAGGAAAGTTT
>CBDVCE010000123.1:0-4060 GCA_965372405.1 uncultured Sunxiuqinia sp. | reverse complement strand
CCATCTTTGGATATTGTTGGTAAATACCGTCTTCAGTATGATCCGAATATTAGAGTTATTCCAGTTCGTTGCCTGGGTGCAATAAACGTTGTTTGGATTGCAGATGCATTATCGATGGGCTTTGATGGAATTATAATGATTGGCTGTAAGCATGGTGATGATTATCAATGTCATTACATAAAAGGAAGCGAGCTTGCTGAACAAAGGATGGAAAACGTACAGGATAAATTAAAGCAATTAGTCCTTGAACCGGAGAGAGTACAAATGTTTAATCTTTCTCTCGATGAATACAATAAGATACCAACTATCTTCAATGATTTTGTTGAAGAAATAACAGAAATGGGATTCAATCCGTATAAAGGAATGTAAAGAAAAAACAGCAACAGAATGAGTACAAAATCTTGATTCACGTTGATTTTACTTTGGTATAGCAATAATTTTAGTAGTGTAAATAATTGTTTATATCATCAAAAAGTCGGGTTCATTAAATTGACAAACCCTCTATCCATAGCAGACTTTTTCCACCGATCTTACGGGCTGTTTATGATTAATGACAGAACCGGATCAAACATTTCTTTACGAATAATTAACAAAAAACTTAATCAACTAAATTTTTCTGAGTTTATAAATTATCACAAATTTTTTAGTTAAGGAGTAATCATGGCAGAATCTAATCTAGTACGACCGCACGGAAGTGACGAGTTGAAAATTCTTCTTCTCAGCGGAAAGGAAAAAGAAGATGAATTAAAAAAAGCAGATAAACTGAAAAAGGTACAAATGACCACCCGGGAAACCGGTGATTTAATCATGCTTGGTATTGGAGGATTTACTCCTCTTGATGGGTTTATGGGGTATGATGATTGGAAAGGTATTTGTGCCGATATGAAAATGACAGACGGTTTATTCTGGCCCATTCCAATCACTCTTTCTGTTTCAACTGAAATGGCTGATTCATTAACTATTGGTGAAGAAATTACCTTGGTTAGTGGTGAAACCAAAGAAATTATGGGTACAATGAAAGTTACTGAGAAGTACCAAATCGATAAAGAGTTTGAATGTAAGCAAGTGTTTACAACTAACGATCCGGAGCACCCCGGCGTTAAGGTTGTAATGGACCAACTGGATTGGAATATAGCTGGTCCGGTCAAAGTTCTTTCAGAAAGTTATTTCCCAAAAGAGTTCAAAGGCATTTACCAGCGCCCTGCTGAAAGTAGAAAAATCTTTGAAGAAAAAGGATGGAGAACCATAGCTGCTCTACAGCTAAGGAATCCAATGCACCGTTCGCACGAATACCTTGCAAAGATTGCAACTGAAGTTTGCGACGGTTTATACATCCATCAATTGGTTGGCGGATTAAAACCGGGAGATATTCCTGCAGATGTTCGTGTTAAGTGTATCAATACTTTAGTTGATAACTACTTCCTTAAAGAACGAGTAGTAACAGGTGGTTATCCGCTGGATATGCGCTATGCAGGACCGAGGGAAGGTTTGCTGCATGGTGTCTTCCGCCAGAACTTCGGTTGTTCGCATATGATTATTGGTCGCGACCATGCCGGTGTTGGTAATTACTACGGTCCTTTTGATGCACAGGATTCATATCACAAGTTATGGGATGGCGCCCTGGAATGTAAAATGCTTCCAATCGATTGGACATTCTGGTGTTACAAATGTGGTGGAATGGCATCGATGAAAACATGTCCTCATCCAAAAGAAGATAGATTATTCTTAAGCGGCACTGCACTCAGAAAGTCTCTCTCGGAAGGTGGCGATGTTCCTTCTGAATTTAGCCGTCCGGAAGTGCTTAAAATACTTCGTGATTATTATGCAACATTAGAAGAAAAAGTGGAAGTGAAGCTGCACGGGCATGCAACCGGTGAAGCTGAAGTTAAAAAATAAAAACTAATGAAAAATATTCTTAAACAATCAACTATAATTCAAATAAGAAAACGAATGATATTTATCATTCTAAAAATTCTTAATAATTCTTTTCAATTTAATAAAAGGAGATGCCATAATGCCAAGTTATGTAATTTCTGAGAAGTGCGATGGATGTAAAGCGCTGGATAAAACAGCGTGCCAATTCATTTGTCCTAACGACTTAATGGTATTAGATAAGGATAAAATGAAAGCATATAACTGTGAACCCGAAATGTGCTGGGAATGTTACAATTGTGTTAAAATATGTCCTACCCAGGCAGTTGAGGTTCGTGGCTATGCTGACTTTGTGCCATTAGGTGCTACCGTTACTCCAATGAGGAGTACAGATACAATTATGTGGACCGTTAAATTCCGTAATGGAAAGTTAAAACGGTTCAAGTTCCCAATTCGTACCACCCCCGAAGGCGAAGCGCAACCGGATGGCGGATTTTCAATAACAGATGATTTTGATGGCCCCGCTCTATATTCTGAACCCGAAGCAGCTGGCTTAGAAAAAATTCCATCATTTAAATAATAAGGAGACAATTATCATGGCTAATTTCGAAACTGTAGAAGTAACCACTGATCTTCTGATTGTTGGTGGTGGTATGGCTGCCTGTGGTGCTGCTGTAGAAGCTGCGCACTGGGCAAAGAAAAACGGATTAAAAGTTACTCTTGTTGATAAAGCTGCAATTGACCGTAGTGGTGCTGTTGCTATGGGTTTATCAGCAATTAACCAGTATGTTGGTCTGAAAGATGGTCAAAATACTATGGAGAATTACGTTGATTATGTACGTAATGATTTAATGGGTATTACACGTGAGGATTTGGTTTATAATATTGCCCGTCACGTAGATTCATCAGTTCATCTTTTTGAAAAATGGGGACTCCCAATCTGGAAAGATGATAAGGGTGCCTATGTTCATGAAGGAAGATGGCAATTGATGATTAATGGTGAATCATATAAAGTAATTGTTGCAGAAGCAGCAAAGAATGCTGTGGGTATGGATAATATTTACGAACGTGTTTTCATCGTTGGTCCTATTATGGATGGCGATCGTTGTGTTGGTGCAGTTGGTTTTAGTGTACGTGAAGAAAAATTCTATATCTTCAAAGCTAAAGCTACATTAGTTGCCATGGGCGGTGCTGTTCACGTATTTAAACCACGTTCCTCAGGCGAAGGTCTTGGACGTGCATGGTATCCACCATGGAACTCCGGCTCAAGTGCATACTTTACTCTTAAAGCCGGTGCAGAAATGACCTGTCAGGAAGTTCGTTTTATTCCTGTTCGTTTTAAAGATGCCTATGGACCTGTTGGTGCATGGTTCTTATTATTCAAAGCCCGCGCAACAAACGCATTGGATGAGTCTTATATGGAAACCCGCCGACCAGAGTTAGAAAACTGGCTGCCTTATGGAAAGGTTAAACCGGTTCCGGCAAACTTACGTAACTGGTTGATGATGCTGGATGTTCAGGATGGTAAAGGTCCGATCTCTATGCGTACAGAAGAAGCAATTCAAAAAATTGCTGCTTCCGCAGGTGATGAAAAAGCAGCTAAGAAAAAGCTTAAAGAATTAGAATCAGAAGCCTGGGAAGACTTCCTGGATATGACAATTTCGCAGGCAATTTTATGGGCTGCTACCGATACTGCTCCTGAAGAAAAATCATCTGAAATTGCTGCTGCAGAACCATACTTTATCGGTTCACATTCAGGCGCTTCCGGTGCCTGGGTTAGTGGTCCAAAAGATGTAGCTCCTGATGATTATTACTGGGGTTACGATTGTATGTCAACTATAAACGGCTTGTTCTGTTCTGGTGATGCTACCGGCGCTTCCAGTCACAAATTCTCTTCCGGTTCGCATGCAGAAGGTAGAATTGCCGCCAAAGCCGCAATTAAATTCATCCTAGATCATCCTGATATTAATGTTGATATGGCTGCTGTAGAGGAATTGAAGAAAGAAATATTGAAACCTCTGGATACTTATGATGAGTTCAGCGGCAATACAGTAACACCTGATATTAACCCTGATTACATTTTACCTAAAATGTTCATGTTCAGATTACAGAAAATTATGGATGAATATGCAGGTGGTGTTTCTACTGCATTTACCACTAGTGGAAAATTATTAGAAAAAGGTTTGGA
>CBDVCE010000122.1:0-4823 GCA_965372405.1 uncultured Sunxiuqinia sp. | reverse complement strand
AATTAAGCGGTCAAATTAACTGGGATTGACCGGTCAAATTGATGGGATTGAGCAAGTAAAAGAAAAATTATCAGAACCGTATAATCAACCAATTTATAATAATGAAAAGACTAAACAAAGTAAAAATGTAATAGAAAGGTTATCCTTTATTCCTCCATGGAATAATGCGTGGTATCTTGATAAGCTACTTACATTTTCACCACAAAAAAGGCAAACAGAACTTTCCAAAGTATCATGGTACAAGAAAATAATCAAACCATTTTCTGATAATGAAATCACTGATAAAATAAAACAATGTAAATTAAATTGTACTCGTGCAAAAATGAGTCATATTTACAAACGCTTGCATAAAGATAAACCATCATATACGATTAGGGGTAGCGGAGGTGGAGACACACATGTTTATCATTGGAAAGAGTGTAGAGCATTAACGAATAGGGAGAGGGCAAGGTTACAGGGTTTTCCTGACAATTTCATATTTAAAGGTTCTAAAGAGAAAGTACGAAAACAAATTGGCATGGCAGTTCCACCTATTGGGGCAAAAATTGTTTTTGAAGCAATATTAAAAACTTTTGCTGGCATTCAGTATAATTTTGTTGAAGCGTCATATAAAAACAACATATAATTACTTGAATTCAGATTATGAATTTATTGAAAACAAAAGACTAAAGCCATTTAGATCCAACTCACAACAAAGGCTATTTAGCAAGACCCGTTCTTCACACTGCATAGCTAAACCGTAAGTCTCACTTGAAACACATAATCACTCAAACCATTCTCTGACCTTCTCTTTTTCAAAGGAGTTTCCGTTTTTATGACAGAATTCATTAATATGTGAAACATATTTATAATCTTTCTTCCATTCACTATGATGTTCAGCAAGATCTTTTATGGCATTGGTTATGTAATACACTTCTTCATTTGTCATTGTTGGATGTACTGACACCCTTATCCATCCTGGTTTTTCAGAAAAATCCCCCTTGTCAATTTTTGAGGCGATTTTATTGGATATCTCCTGTGAAATATGAAGCAGATAATGCCCATATGTACCAGCGCATGAACACCCGCCTCGCATTTGTATACCAAAACGATCATTTAATATCTTTACTGCGAGATTATAATGAAGATCCTCTATGTAGAAAGAAATAATTCCGAGTCTTTCACTGATATTATCTGCAAGAATGAACAGCCCATCTATCTTCTTAAGTTCATTGAAAAGAATTTTAACCATTTCTTTTTCACGAGTAAGTATATTTTGGATACCCATTTTTTCTTTTAAATTAACACAAAGTGCCGCTTTGATAGTCTGAAGAAATGCCGGCGTGCCACCATCTTCACGAATCTCAATATCGTCAATATAAACGTGTTCTCCCCATGGATTAGTCCATTTGACGGTACCTCCCCCCGGCTGGTCGGGAACTTTCCTATTATACAATTCAGAATTAAATACAAGCACACCAGTAGTTCCAGGTCCTCCAAGAAATTTATGCGGTGAAAAATATACCGCATCCAGCCGCTTCGATGCATTTTTGGGATGCATATCAATCTTGACATACGGTGCAGAACAGGCAAAATCAACAAAACAATAGCCACCACTCTCATGAATCAATTTAGCCACTTCCTGGTATTGAGTTTCAATACCTGACACATTTGAGCAGGCGGTAACAGAGGCTATTTTAATCTTTCTGTTTTCATATTTCATAAGAAGATCTTTAAAATTCTCCAGATCAATCTGCCCCCTGCTATTGGGAAGAATACACTCAACATCTGCAACAGTTTCAAGCCAGGAAGTATGATTCGAATGATGCTCCATATGAGTAATAAAAACTATAGGTTTGTAGTCATTGGGTATTGTAATATATGGAGCTAATTGTTCTGGTATTTTCATACCCAGAATGCGCTGAAACTTGTTTACAATACCTGTCATACCGGAATTGCTTGTTATTATAACATCTTTTTTCCCCGCATTAACATGCCTCTTTATTATCGAATGTGCTTCGTGATATGCCTTTGTCATAACGGTTCCGGTTACGGTTGTTTCAGTATGTGTATTACCGACAAAGGGACCAAGCTCATTAGTAATCTTCTCTTCAATTGGTCGATAGAGCCTGCCACTGGCTGTCCAGTCAGCATAAATAATTTTTTTCTCACCATAGGGAGTGGTGAAAATATGATTATAACCGATAATATTATTTCTGAATTTTTGAAAAAACTCTTCAAGAGATTGATTTTTTGGTGGCATTTTTATTTATCTTATTTTAATTAATTTGATATAATTCATGTCGCTACATACATTTCGACAACTACGTTCCATAAATTTAGGAATACCTGCTTCACCAAATCCTGCAATGCATTCTTTATTTTATCAGCATTCTCTTCTGATGGAAAAAGTAGAAAGTCAATATATTGTGTTTTACGAACATAGCCGTAATAATTAACTGCAGAATTGACACTATCTTCAGATAACTAATATGAATATTAAGACTTTTCCTCGTTAAATCATCAGTAATTATATTTAAAATAATTGATTTCCAAACATCATCAGCGTAAATAAATATTAATCTAAAATTTCGATGTAAATAAAAAGCAAACAAAATCAAATTAAAGAATAAAAAAGTAAAGCATTCTCAGAGTAATTTAATTCTCTAATAGTACATCTTTCCTACATTCGCGCAACCTGATAAAGACTTGTCGAATTTTAATGAGTTCGACTCACTCGATAAGAAACACCAAGCTTCGCTTGGCTCACTAACTGTCGTAATTTAAGCTCAACTAACCCTGGCGTAAATTCGTCTGTTTGAATCATTTCACGCTCATATACTTCTCCACGAATATCATTCCCTAAGTTAGGAATAATCGGCTCTGTAAGCCACCCGTTTGATTTACATGTTTCATATAGTTCAGTCCCAGGAAGTGGACGTGCCATTCCAATATGGGGAATCACATCGTATTGAAATAGAAGATCCCAAGCAAACTGTAGTGTTTTATCTATCTCTGTAACAGTCTCCTATGGAAATCCAATAATAAAGAAAGCGTGAAGTGGGAGTTTATACTTGTGAGTAAGTTGCGAAGCTGTTACAACCTTCCTGATGTCAAGTTTTTTCTTCACCACGTCATTCAAAACACGCTGACTTCCCGACTCAACGCCAATTATCATGTAGGTACATCCACTAAGCACAATCTTCTTAACGATCTCTTCAGAGAATCCTTCGGCTCGAATACCGTTCGGTGTATCCCACGTAATTTTCCAATTCTGAGCGATAACCATATCTAAAAATTCTTCGAAGCGTTTAATGTTAAGTGACAAGTTATCGTCTTCAATATGAAAATGTTGGATACCGAACTCATCAATTACATATTGAATATGTTCCATGATATTCATAACGCTATGGTAACGCCATTTCCGTCCCATATGCTGATGATTACCGCAAAATGTACATTTATAAGGACAACCACGAGATGTTATCAGTGAAAGTTCTCGTTCACTACCTGGATACTCAAAGGTGAACCTAGATGGGTATCCTTGTTTCACCAAACCAAAATATTGCTCCATCGGCAGAAGATGGTATGCTGGGAGAGAAAGCTCGTCCAATTCCAATACATACGACGATGATTCATTGCTAATAATCTTATCATTATTTCTATATGATATTCCATCAATTTCTTGATAGTCAAGACTTTTTTCAAATGCGTTTAGCAGAATAGGGAAACTAATTTCCCCTTCCCCCCCCGTAACACCACATCAATGGGGCTATTCTCCGTGAGAAATGATTCGGGAGAACTCGTTGCGTGAGGTCCACCAATAACAATACGAGCGTCAGGGAGTACTTCACGTACGCTTTCCGCTAATTTAATTGCATATCTGTAGTAATCTGAAAATGGATTACTGATTCCTACAACAGTAGCTTCGGATGTAGCGATTCGCTCTTTAATCTTCGTCCACGATGCTCCAATATGAAACTTACCATCAATATTTTTAGTAATACCACCCCATTCTCCTGACATCCTGCTACTCTCGGAGAAAAGGAGATATTAATAACCTTTTTCAAAATATCCCGAACCTTATCCTTCGGCGGTTTCTGAATCCAGAATGGGAATGAACTATCCTTAAAGTAAAGTTCGATTGTTGAAACAGTATCACCTATTTCAGTAAACCATCCATATCTGCAACTACCGTCACCGCTAGAATAGGCATTACTACCGATACTTGTCCAGATAGAACGTTTTTTATCTGAAACAACCTTATATCTGACGCCGACTATATTGTCAACTGTAAAGTCAACCTCTCTATTTTTACCAAAGGATGCTCCAACAAATGTCCACTGTTCACAAGCTCCTGTTTCCGGATCATTGGTTTCGTTATACATATCAAAATCAACGCGAAAATCCTTTTTACCTGAAATAGGTTTTTTAGAATTGATGTATCCGCAGACGCAACTTTTCTTATTACTGTAACTATATGAACCCAGATGAAAAGCATAATCGTCAACCTTTTCGAAATCATTTGACGCACTTTGCTCCCAGGAAAATGGTTTATCCTCTATACCCTTGATTCGGTTTGTCAGTCTCTGACGAAGAGCGCGCACTTTCTTTTCTTAGATTCTCAACGGCTATGTGCCAAACGGCTTCCGGGGGTCCAAAGGAATCGTCCTTTACAGCAGGAGCTATCTGCTTTGACCAGCGATCAATTTTCACTTCAATACCCCCTCTCTAAAGGGACCGTCCAGCAATTGCTTCATTGCTTTTTTATAGGAGTCATTTTCCTTACCATAGGAGTTGTTACTAAATAACTTGATTACTAACTAATAACTTGTGGACTAATT
>CBDVCE010000121.1:0-4889 GCA_965372405.1 uncultured Sunxiuqinia sp. | reverse complement strand
TTCAGTTTCATAGGCATCATCAGTAATTAATTCAGTTTCATCGGGTACAAGTTTAAACTCTGCAACTGACTGCAACATCTCATTAGCAGTAGATGCCATAGTTTTCATGGAGGATGATGCCTTTTTTGTTTCTTCAGCAGTATCTGAACTGATAACACCAATCTCACTCATTTGTTTTGCAAGTTTTGCTGTAGTATCAGCTTGTTCTTTTGAAGTTTTGGCAAGGCCGGAAATCAATTTTGCCACGTCATTTGAACTGCCCGTGATTTCCCTAAGTCGAGAAAGGGCTCGCTGTGATAGAGAAGTACCGCTTACAACTTCCTGAATACTTGCATCCATACTGATTCCAGCAGCAGTGATCTCCCCTAAAATGTTTTTAATTAATGTTTCAATTTGTCTGGTTGAAGCAGCTGCTTGTTCAGCCAAGCGCTGGATTTCTTCAGCTACAACCGCAAATCCACGTCCTTCTTCACCGGCTGATGCGGCTTGAATAGAAGCATTCAAGGCTAGAATTGATGTTCGATCAGAAATTTCATTAATTGTTTTGGCAAAGTCACTAATTTCCTGAGAACTCTCACCCAAACGTTTAATTGCCCTGGCTGTATCCTGAACATTTTCACGAATAGTTTCCATGGCACGACTTGTATCCTCAACAACTTTTGCTCCATCTTCTGCAATTTGGCTTGAGAGTTTGGATGTGTCAGCTGATTTTTCAGCTTTTTGTGAAGCATCTTCAATAGAAGTAGTTAATTGGTTAATTTCATTAACAGCATTTGCAATCAAACCAGATTGATTAGTACTGTGTTGAGCCAGTTCTCCTGTGGATGTACTAAGTACATTGGCAGTTGAAAGAACCTGTTCTGATGATAGTTTTATCTTGCCAAAGGCTTCACTCAATTCTTCCAGCATCATATTCAGAGAGTCGGCCAAGGTCCCGGTAGCATCTTCCCTAACTGTTGTTCGCACACTTAAATCACCATCCGCAAGTTCTGAAATCTCATCAAGAAGTGTCATTATAGAATCCTGAAGATTTTCATGCTCTTCCTGGCTGGTTTGCATTAATGATTGGGTAGTGGCAATCATATTATTAAAAGACATTGCCATGACACCAAGCTCATCATTACTTGTTACCTGTGCTCGTGCTTCATAATTACCCTGATCAACCTTTTTAATTACTTGCATAATTTTATCAATCGGTCCGGTTATACCCTTAGAGACAATCAAGCTGATAGCAAGAATGGTTATTAGAGCAATTCCAAGACCAAACATTGTAGTCCTCAAAAGGTTTGTGACTGGTTGGTTAACTTCGGTTAAATCCACCTCTCTTACAAGTGCCCAGTTGATATCTTTAAATTTAAATGGAGTCCAGGCAGTAAGTACTTCCACGCCTAAATTATTGACAGTTTTTTTAGCACCTTGCTTTCCTTTAAGAGCCTCTGCAACTATCGGGGTGTTCATAGCAGCTTTTGGATTAAATCTAGTGGATTTAACATTGTATTTTTTTGCATATTCAGATTCAGTACGCCATAGTTTGTCCTGGCCGATAAGGAAACTTTGGGCGGATTTAATTTTTTCCCCTTTAACATTTTTAAGCCCAACAATTTCATCAAGATGAGTTGAAGGTATCTGGAATGCAACAATAAATTCGATGCCATCATGGATAACAGGTTTAGCCATAAAAGCAGTGGGTTTATTTCCTGCAGGCTCGTAGGGGCTATAATCACTTACAACCATCTCTTTGGTTTTAAGAACCTTTGAAACAACATCAGCAAGTCCTGAACTTTTATAGGGACCTGTAAAGAGATTGGTTTGGAAATCTGATAAGTTCCGGACTGAATAAAAAATATATCCATCAGTTCCAATAAGATAAAGATCAGGGAATCCGTAATTGGCAGCAGCATTAGCGAGGTAATTATTTTCTGCTCCAGGGATTTTTGGTGAAGCAACCTCAGCTTGATCCATTTCAACTATTAACGCATATTTATTGCCAGCAATACTTACCGGAGCGTATGAAGATAAAACAAGTTCACCCAGATAATTAAGAGTAGCCTGGTTTCCATCTTCCCCCCCAAGAGCTTTTGCAACAAGTTCATTGTCTACAAGAAACGCTGGATTTGCAACTGTGTTCCCATCAAATTTTATAGAATTAGATCTGAACATTTTATCATGCCCAACAAGGTAGCTTTCTCCTTTTTTTCCAAGACCAGTTGCTTCTTTTAAAATTGGATCAAGAGCAGTATTGGCTATTCGGAACAGAGCAATACCTGCAAGAGTATTACCATCTTTAACAGGATTATAAAGATATGCAGTAGGTTCATCATCCCTTAGAGATGAAAGCCTGAAGTCGAGGAAACCATTTCCTTTTGTGGCTTTCATGTAGGCCTCATATTCTGGAGTTCCAGGATGTTTTTTCAATGAAAGTCCTGGCTTAACAAAGTTGTCACTAGCGTAGAGTACTCTTCCGTTTGGATCAACAAACATTAGTGATTCAAAACCACGGTTAATGACAAATTTAGATAAAGATCTGTGGAAACGGCTGCGAGATTGGGTGGTGGAGTTTCTAAACGCCTTGACCATCTTAATCTGTTGAGGGCTTGAGACAAAAGTTCTGGTGGTAACCAGTAATCGATTAAAATAGTTCTTAATCAAAGACTTTTGCAGCTGTTTTATTGTATCCATTTTTGCCAATGCATTAAATCTAAGTTGATAAACATCTTCAGTAATCTTATCAATATTTTTTGAGCGCTCAAGAAAATAATTCTGCAGATCCATCTCCTGGAACACAACAGCAGCTGTCATACCATTTAATATTCTTTTATGCAGTACTCCAGAAACCATAATATAGTTGACAATACCAACAATAGTAAGTGGTATAAGAGAGATAAGCATAAGCCATATTACAAGCTTACCCCTGATGCTTTGACCTAAGCCCGAAAAGCTCAAGGATTTTTTTCCTTTTTTTTGTTTTGTTTTCTTTAGCTTTTGTGCCATTTTTTCACCTTTTATATATAAAAAATTATATTGTACTGAAAATAGATGCCAAATCAGGAACAATCATTAAATCATCTTCAAACTCAAAGATTCCCTTGGTAATAGCTTCATCAATATCGTAAGATTTCATTGAAGCTGGTGTACAAGAGCTTGGGATTTCTGTTGTTACGATTCGCTTTGAAATTTTCAAAACACCTTGTAATAACTCGTTTTTTCTTCCAGCTTCACCAGCAGTCTTTACAACTATATAACTTTCACCATCAGACATTTTTGGCTCTTGCAGGCCATACCGTTTGAATGTATCAATAACTGGAATTATCTGATTTCGCCATACACAAATTCCAATGAGATAATCTGGGGCAAATGGTACGGGATGAATATTAATGGCATGTATGATCTCCTCAATTTGAGCAGTGGAAAATAGTAAAACAGGTTTTTTCCCAGATATTTTTTTACCCATTCCATGTACCAAAACTATCCTAGATTTTTTATCAAATTTTTTATGGGTCATATTTTTTTCAGTCACCATGCCTTAATATTTATGCCATCAAGTATTTACTATAGTAGGACGGCATCACTTTCATGTCAATGGAAAAATGTTCTCAAACCTATAAAATCATTAGAAAAAACTTGTTATAATATGGAAAAATTTTTTTGTGAAAATAAAATTGTTCAACAAGAGGAGATTAGTCTTGCATATACTGCCCAAATACCTCATATATAATATAGTATTTTTAATAAAAATATACACTAACAGCTTCTTTATTGACTGAAATATCTTTATCAATTCTAAAATCAATTTTAGGAAATAATTGCTCTAACTTTATCATGTTACTATTTTTATCACCTCGAAGTTTTGATTCTGATGATGGATTAATTTTAAGAGCAATAGTATTAATATCAGGATTCGCAATAAGCTTATTTTCTATTTGAATTTTTGCTTTATCAAAAAATATTGCAGATAACACGAGGTGACCAAATGCCGGGTGCCATGGGCCTGCAATCATAGAATCATCATCTTGAAGCATTTCAGAAGCTTGCAGTCCCATTCGAATTACTGGAATGTTTTGGTCATTAAAAAGTAGATATATTTTTTTTACAAGAGTAACGCACTCATCAAGGTTTATAGGCTTGTAGGTGCCTGATTCATACCAATTTGCAATCTGGCTGCCCTTTAGGACAATTAAAGGATAAATCCTGATAAAATCCGGTTTAAGATTTATAATATCTTTTGCACTTTTAAGTGTTAAATTTGTATTCTCATTGGGAAGCCCTACCATCATTTGCATTCCGACCTCAAATCCATATTCTTTTAAGAGTGATGCAGCATTAATTGTGCATTGGGATGTATGACCACGGTTTGATAGTGCAAGTATTTCATCATTCATTGATTGTACACCGAGTTCTATGGTAGAAACCGGAAAATCTTTTATAAGGTCAAGGCTTTGTTTTCTAATCGTATCAGGTCTGGTGGAAAATCTTATTGAGTCTATTTTATTATTTTGTTTTAGTTTGGAAGCTATGTTTAGCAGCTTAAGAATATAAGAAGAATCAAGCCCTAGGAAATTGCCACCAAAAAATGCAAGCTGTACAGGGTTTCTTTTACCTTTAAAACTTAAATATTCATTTGTGATTTCTTCAATTGTTTCCCTATCAGGTAAAGCATGTTTTGTATTTGTAATAATGGATTGATTACAGAATGCACACATGTGAGGGCACCCAGAATGAGGAATGAAAATTGGTATTATAAGAGGTTTTTGCGAAGATGGCATTAAAAAATTCAATCAGATATTAGCCAAGTTTTTGTATGCTTAATTACTGGGCTATTGATTATTTTCTTCTATTTGTTTAAGAGCATTTGCAGCAGCATTTTGTTCAGCAGCTTTAATTGTTTTTCC
>CBDVCE010000120.1:0-5061 GCA_965372405.1 uncultured Sunxiuqinia sp. | reverse complement strand
GCAAAGCATTATGGTAAATAATTTAACCAGCCTCAACATTTAATAACGATAGTCATATTGAACCATGGGGTTTTTAGACTTAACAAACGAAATGAAATAACTATTGAATTGAACAATAAAAGGAGAAGTGCTACGATATGAAGAATGTTGAAATGACACAAGAAGGAGATATTTTAACTATTAAAGTTGATTTGTCAAAAGAGTTTGGCCCATCATCATCTGGCAAAACTATTATAATTGCATCGACTGAAGGGAACCAGCCAATTCCTGATAAAGAAAATATCAAAATCGGATTGAATATTTATAGGAAGAAATAGTCTGATAAATGGAAACCAATTTCAAACCTGAATTAAAATAGTTAAAAATTGTAAGTTCATTATGACTACTGATTTAACATTTATAACAAATGAGGAAAATAATAAGTTGGTAGACAGATTTGCCGCTCTTATTAAAGATTCCAAATATTTTGATTGTTTGATTGGATATTTCTATACAAGTGGATTTCATTCAATATATAGATCATTAGAAAATACTGAGAAAATCAGAATATTAATTGGTATCAGCACCAACAAGGAAACTTACGATTTAATCCAGGAATCGCAACATTCAGTTCAAACAGAATTACAATTATCGCACAAAGAAACAAAAGAGGATTTTTCAAATGGAGTTGTAAAAGAACTGGAAGATTCCGATGATACAATTGAAGTAGCAGACGGCGCATCTAAATTCATTGAATGGATTCTATCTAAAAAATTAGAGATTCGAGTATATCCGGCTGAAAAAATACATTCAAAGCTCTATATAATGACCTTCAAAGAGGGAGATCGTGATACTGGAAGAGTGATTACGGGGTCAAGCAATTTTACAGAATCGGGATTAAGGAATAATCTGGAATTTAATGTTGAATTGAAGAATCGTTCAGATCATGAATTTGCATTAAATCAATTCAATAATTTGTGGGATAAATCAGTTGATGTTTCTGATGAATATGTTGAGACAATTAAGACAAAGACATGGTTAAACGATGAGATCACGCCTTATGAGTTATATCTGAAATTCCTTTATGAATATCTTGAAGAACGAATAAATCTGGATTTAGAAGATGTAGGTGATTTTTACCGTCCACAGAATTTTATGGATTTAGAATACCAGAGAGATGCCGTACAGGATGCGAAATTAAAGCTTGGAGAATACGGCGGTGTATTCATTTCTGATGTTGTGGGTCTTGGGAAAACATATATTGCTACAATGTTGGCCCAGCGGTTAGATGGCAGAACAATAGTAATTGCACCACCCGTTTTGATTGACAGGGACAACCCAGGGTCATGGACAAATGTTTTTGACGATTTTGGAATTAGGCAGGCGTATATCGAATCACGGGGAAAACTGGATGACATAATCAGGAGAGGCACTGAGAAATATAAAAATATAATAATTGATGAAGCTCACAGTTTCAGGAACGAATCAACTCAATCTTATGAGAAGTTAGCTCAAATTTGCAGAGGTAAAAGGGTGATTTTAGTTTCTGCAACGCCTCTTAATAATACTCCACTTGACATTTTGAGCCAGATTAAATTATTCCAGGATGCGCATAAATCCACTCTGCGAAATCCAAAGGTAAAGGATTTGGAGAGGTATTTTAATGGACTGCAAAGTAAGTTAAAAGGACTTGACAGACAACAGGATAAGGAAGATTATCTTTCAGTAGTCAAGGAAAATGCAGAAGATATACGGAAAAATGTTCTTAAAGATTTAATGGTGAGGCGCACGAGGTCTGTCATCACGGAAAATTATGGGGATGATTTGAAGAAACAGAATTTAACGTTCCCAGAGGTTGGGGACCCTGAGGCAATTTATTACAATTTTGATGAGGAACTGGATAGTATTTTTACTGATACTGTGGATATAATTGTTAATCAGTTCAAATATACAAGATACACTCCGTTACTATATCTCGAAAGGAGCCTCACAACTATCGAGAAACTCTCACAGCGAAACATGCAGGGTTTCATGAGGGTTTTATTGTTGAAACGACTGGAAAGTAGTATATTTGCGTTTAACAAGTCTATATCAAGATTTATTAATTCTTATGAAAAATTCATTGAGCAATACCAGAAGGGGGATGTGTATGTCAGCAAAAAGCACATAAACAAAATCTTTGAATATCTGGACAATGATGATGACGAATCTATCCAGAAGTTGGTAGATGAAGATAAAGCCACAGCATATGCATCCGATGATTTTAACAATAAATTTATTGAGGACTTAAAGGATGATTTAAAGGCTTTGAAGAATATCCAGGGTTTATGGAGTAATGTAAAAAATGACCCTAAACTTGAGAAATTTATCGAACGATTGAAAACCGATCCTGTCCTGAAGAATAATAAATTGATTGTTTTTACTGAATCAAAGGAAACGGCGCATCACCTTGAAGATATGCTAAATCCTGTATTTGACAACAAAGTGAGGGCATTTTCCAGCTTTTCATCTCCGGCTGAACGAACAGAGGTCATTGATAATTTTGATGCAAATGCGAGGAATCAAAAGGATGATATTCGCATCGTGATTTCAACTGAGATTTTAGCAGAGGGTGTTAATCTGCATCGTTCAAATGTTGTTATCAATTATGATATTCCCTGGAATCCCACACGGATGATGCAAAGGGTTGGGCGTATTAATCGTGTGGATTCGAAATTCGATAAGATATATACGTATAATTTCTTCCCGGCAGGGCAAATCAATGAGAATATCAGTTTACAGGAGGCAGCAGAAGCGAAAATCGAAGCTTTCATAGAGATGCTTGGCAATGATGCAAGACTGTTAACTGATGAAGAAATTAAATCTCATGACCTGTATAAGAGATTAACTTCCAGGGAGTCAATTATTGGGGATGATGAAGACGACACTGAACTCAGGCACCTGACATTTTTGAGGAATATCAGAGACACTGATAAGGAGTTGTTTAATAAAATAAAGAAGCTCCCGAAAAAAGCAAGAAGTGCAAAGAAATATACTGAGGATAATACATCCACTGTGACCTTTCTTAGAAAAGGAAAGGTCAGGAAGATTTTCAAGACAACTGGGAATGCTCAGGCAATTCTCTCTGAAGAAGTTGATTTTGACATGGCTGCTAAAATTCTTGAGTCGGATATTGATATGAAACGAGAGAAGATCGAGCCGGAATTTTACATACACCTTGAGTCCAACAAAAAAGAATTTGCGGATGTATTTATAAAGGAATCCGAATCCCTTAAGCCATCTAGGAATCGGGGAAATAAAGCCAAACTCATTCAAATAATTCGAGCTATCGAGGACAGTCCCGAGTTTACTGAGATAGAATATGATTATCTTAGGGATGTGTTATCTCTTTTACGAGATGGGAGCTTGCCGAAAGCAACAATAAAAAAGATAATTGATGGTACAAAGAATGAAATAAATCCTTTCAAGATTTATGGAAAAATAAAAACCGGGATTCCTGAGCAGTTCTTCCAGTCAACTTTTGTTACCAGTTCGGCTGATACAAGAGGAAAAAGAGAAGTGATTCTGTCAGAATATCTGGTAAGGAGCAGTTAAAATGAAGGATAAGCAGCGTGCAATCCAATTATTGGATGAAACGTTTAATTGTGATTATAATACTGACAGATTTTCCAGATTTATCAAGGAATTATTCAATGAGTTTAATATTACGCAAAGAGAAAGGCATGCTTGGTCAGAATTTAAAAGTCATATTGATACGTATCAGTTCTTAGGAAGATATACTGATAAATCTAATAAATCCATTGATGTGCTTGCTGTCAAGCTTAAAAGTACAAGCTCAATAGACAGGGCAAGGACTAAGCAAAGAAATTTTGTTGCAAAATATTTAGGCAATAATAATAAAGATGCTGCACTTGTGGCTTTTTACGGGGATGACAAGCAGGACTGGCGCTTTTCTTTTGTGAAATTGGATTACCATCTTGAGAAAGATGAATCTGGAAAGGTTAAGCCAGTTGAAGACCTGACACCTGCTAAACGATATTCTTATCTTGTGGGTGTAAATGAACCGAACCACACTTGCAAAAGTCAATTTTTAAACCTTATAATTAAAGAAGATACAAATCCATCCGTTGCTGAAATAGAGGATGCTTTCAGTATTGATAATGTTACTAAGGAATTCTTCTCAGAGTATAAAGAATTGTTTTCTGAATTAAAGGAATCACTGGCTAGGATTATTGAAAAACATCCAAATGTGAAAGAAGAGTTTAATCTGAAGAGCATCTCAACAGTGGATTTTTCAAAAAAATTGTTAGGTCAAATTGTTTTTATTTATTTCCTTCAGAAAAAAGGCTGGCTTGGGGTTGGCAAAGACAAAGAGACTGGTAAATTTAAAGAATGGGGAGAAGGACCAAAGAAGTTCCTACGAAAGTTGTTCGACAAGGAGATTATAGGTTATGATAAATTCTTTAATGAAATTCTTGAACCATTATTCTATGAAGCTTTATCAAAAGAATATGATCACAATTTTTACAGTAGGTTTGACTGCAAGATTCCTTTTTTAAATGGAGGACTGTTTGAGCCGATAAATGATTACGATTGGGTAAATGTCAAAATCCCCTTTGAAAATAAGATTTTCGAGGAAATTCTTGGAACTTTTGATAGGTTCAATTTCACTGTCAAGGAAGACGAACCATTGGATAAAGAGGTTGCTGTTGACCCTGAAATGCTTGGGAAAGTGTTTGAGAACCTTTTGACCGTTACCGACAGGAAATCCAAAGGTGCGTTCTATACACCAAGAGAAATTGTCCATTATATGTGCCAGCAGAGTTTGATAAATTATCTTGAAACAAATACAGATGTTCCTGTGGGTGATATTGAGACTTTCATCCAGCACGGAGAGCTTGCGCAACAAATAACAAGTAGGGCTGATGTTGATGAAAAATACATTCCTGCTTCAATAAAAAATGACAGGGACAAAATTAACACTTTGTTGAAGGATATAAAAATAGTTGACCCAGCCGTGGGTTCGGGCGCTTTCCCTATGGGTATGATGAACGAGATTGTTAAAGCGAGGTCTATTTTATC
>CBDVCE010000119.1:0-5490 GCA_965372405.1 uncultured Sunxiuqinia sp. | reverse complement strand
GGTTTTAGGTTATCAGCTAACCTAAGAAATTGACTGCATAATAAGAGCCGTATGAGAGGTTCACAGCCTGTCCCGAGTGTCGGGATACGGTTCTGTGAGAAGTTAGGGGGTGAAATCCCCCTAGCTTACTCGACTAGGTTTTGACCCTTACGTCAACAAGGTGTCCAATATTCAAACTCAACTAATAATCCATCTTTAAAAGTAAAAAAAGTTCTGTCATCTGATAGAATTGATGGTAACAAGGTCAATCCTTCATAATTTGACTTTCCAGCTTTGACAGATCTACTCTTATAAGATTTAGGGAATAAGCCTTTAAAAACATTAATCTTAGTTTCATTGTTGAATTTAAAACCTTTGAAGTTTATTGAAATCAAATCATTATTCTGAAAATTTATCTTTTCAATTTGATAAGCATCATTCGATCCGATAAAATTAAATGACTGATAAAAATATTGGATGAATATTTGCGCTTGACCATCATCCGAAAATCCTCCGCATTCATAATGGGGATTGACAATACTATCTGGCTTTCCTAACCCATCTATTAACTCCTGTTTATTTGAATAAAAATTAACTCCATCAATGGTAATTTGATCTAATTGAATAGAGTCTACTTTTAGATTGTTAATATAGTCTTTCAAGTCCTGGTCTTGACCGAAATTTGAGCTTGTTGAGAAAACTAATAGTAGTAAAAAAAATATCTGTTTCATAAACTGCTAATTTCTCTGTTTGGGGTTTAAACCTAACGTTGGCTGGATGAAGCATGTGGCGATTTAACGAGCAAACCTTCCAAAATAGCACTTAGCCAAAGCGTTGTATTTGTTTTTATCTTTTCATTATAAATACCAAATCAAAGATTTGGCGGTGTACAATTACCCGAATTACTCTCCAAATAAAACACGAACTCCACATGATTTATTCCAGCGTGTTGTAACTCGTTTTTTATTGAAACCATTATGTTCGTTTATTTTGCAGAAGTGAAGTGAAAACGAAAAGACCAAATATGCCTTTCAGAGTCAACGAAATAATCAAAAATACTGATGCCCCAGTTATTAACCAGTTAACAAACTTAATAGACATTAACCATTCTGAAATATATATGAAAAGATAATTAATTGGATTTGCGCTTAAAATTGGAATATACAAAGCGAGAACGAATGCTACCAATGCAATTATCCAATAAATATAATCAAGTTCTAATTCTGCTTCCAATTTAAGTTTTTTAATATAGTCTGTTTCTCTTTGTAAGCTATTTCTAGCTTGTGAAGTACTTCCAACCAAATTCAAAAACAGCAATATGCCTGCAATAATTGAATATAGAATTGAAATATCATTGTCTTGCGAATGATTAATTACAACCAAAGAACATAAAGAAGCAAATACGATCGCACCTAGTCCCTTAGTTAATCTAATACCCCAAATATCAAGTTTAGCTAATGTGGTTACTACAGCCATAATGAATGAAAATCCATAATTCCATATGATGTAAAATAATGTATGAATTATTGCGATGTCAATTAGAAACTTAATCATATTTTCAGTTTTAGTTTTGACTTAGATAGTCATGAATATTATTTATTCATTTCCTAATAGTATTATATACTAACTTATTATCCGCAACACTTTTTTACGAGATGTGCGAAATGAGTTACAACGTTGTGGGAAGTCCATTGCATTTCTTTCTCTTATATCGTGTATTACACAAAACATTCATAATATACGTGTATTGTGTAATAGATATGAATCTTGCATAGGGCTATTTTTAAATTCCACCCAAATTATGAATAATTTACCTAATATAGTTTATTGACTGTTACTATTTATGAACAAATGAATAGAATCAGAATTTATAAACGACTTGCTGGCAATACGATTAAATATGAACAATTAAGTCTAAGACAGGCTTCAGATGGGCGTTGTGGCCTGTTCTGCTGAATTAAAAACATTGGTAATAAGCTTTATTA
Organism: uncultured Sunxiuqinia sp.; assembly: GCA_965372405.1. Taxonomy (GTDB): domain Bacteria; phylum Bacteroidota; class Bacteroidia; order Bacteroidales; family Prolixibacteraceae; genus Sunxiuqinia. The sequence continues at coordinate 3,526 of CBDVCE010000119.1, read as the reverse complement.
CCCGGGTAATGGTGATCATTACCTTGGTACGAAAGCCCGTTACCTATTCCCGAAGGCCTATTACCTTGGTACGAAAGCCTATTACCAAGGTAATACACACCATTACCTTGGTACGAAGCCTTATCCGTTAGGGAACGTCTATGGTTACCTAGGTAATGATAGACGTTCCCTATGGAATAGTCCTTATTACCTCGGTAATGGACATAAAAAAGAGGGATATGAAGACCATATCCCTCTTAAGCAGATTAAGAAACTACTTTCTCATTTTCCTGATTTCTTTTACCAGATTGTGGTTTCTGCTCAGCAAGCCGGTAATCAATTCCACTGTTGCCGAAGCTTCGGTGTAAGCAGCGTTAAGACTGTCTTAAATGGAGCTTTTAGAAATTAGTTGTCGGGTACAGTTTTAATTAAGTTCCACTACGCCCCAATTATTCATCTTACGTTTAAGAATTGGAGCATATTCAAAAACAACACCTGCTTCAACGACTTTTTACCCTTTTATTTCCTGAAAGGAAGTCGTTGAAGTTCAGTCTCCCTTTTGGGTTGGAGTAAAACTGAATTTCATATGCAGCAAATCAAGACTGGATAGCTTTTGGAGTTCATTTATATATGAATTGACGACAGGTGGGCAATCAACCAACTATTAAGGAATGTGATGTAGACTCCGAATTTCCACCGTCATCGAATCTAAGAATAAAGTCATCCTGTCCGGCAGTTGCAGGATCAGAATCTGTATCAATATATTATCAACTAATAATCCGATCATTAGAAAAGACAGAATCTTTTCCCAAAAAGATACCGTCATCCCGGACGAAACAAAGTGAAGATCCGGGATCTGTTTATTTAAAATGAGATTCCGTCCCGATAATTATCAGGACGGAATGGTGGTATTAAAATGTAGTGGGTACAAAAAAAGGCCGGAATAAGTCCGGCCAAACGCATTGACGATTTTTACTTGTTTACGTCATTCGTATTTTTATGATTTCATTGACTCCATCAATTTATTAAGTGCAATTTGCAATTCATCCTGTAAGTTCTCATTCATCTTTCCATTAGTGAGGTTCTCAAAAAAGGATGGCAGACTGAAGGTAGCTGCAATATTTACCCCTTGGTATGGCAATGATTGCTCCAGGTAACGAAGGTTGTTAGCACCGCCTGATGGACCCGGAGAGGTACTCATCAGCAGCATGGGTTTACTATTAAAAACCTGTTTTGATCTGCGGCTTAACCAATCGATGATATTTTTCAGGAATGCAGGAGTACCCCCATTGTGCTCGGGAGAAGACAGGATAATGGCGTCATGCTCCTGAATCAATTTAATTAAACGGGTAATTTCATCTGGTGTTTGATCCGGATCCATATCAATGGAATAAATTGGAATGTCCCATTTACTGATATCGAGTACTTCAACTTCGTACTCATTAATTAAAGCTGCCGTAAAATTAAGCAACTGCTTATTCGTTGATTTGGAATAATTGCTCCCTGAGAAGGCTAATATCTTCTTCATCGTTTTCATGTTAATTGTATTGATGTACTCGAATTAAATTTTTTCTACAGCCAGCTTTACATCAAGGGTAAAGGTATCGTGGATGACTTTGTCTCCCAGGTTATCGAAAAATGATTTGGAACCGTAGCGGATATCAAACTTTGTACGATCTATTTCAATCTGCGCTACATATGCATTCCCATCCAGTACCACATCGAAAGAGATACTTTCTGATTTTCCTTTAATGGTGATGTCTCCTTCAATTTTTGCTTTCCCATCACTAAATTTCGAAGCCTTTTGTACAACAAACATAGCTGTAGGGTAGGTCTCTACGCCAAAAAAGTCGTCTGAATTTAAATGCCCCACTAATTTCTGACTATAGCCTTCATCTTTTATATCTGTATTTGTAATTGTTGTCATATCTATAACAAAATTACCTTTGACTATCCGATCTCCATCCAACTCAAAACTTCCACTCTTAATTTGAATGGTTCCTGCATGCTCACCAGTAATTTTTTTCCCAACCCATTCGATGCTTGATTCCTCTGTATTAACTTTTACATGCTGTGCCATTACCAATTGGCTCGAAAACACGATTGCCAATGCAAATACTAAACTTAACTTTTTCATTTTCTAATTATTTAATTGATTAAAATTTATTCTTCTTTTTAATGTTCTTGACGACTATTGTTTAGAACAACTATAATAGTAAATTTTTTATTCTCTTATTTTATGCATAATTCGTCGAAGCTCTGCAGCTTCATCTTCTGTAATTTTTTCTTTAAAGAAATCTCCCAAAGCCAATTTGGCTGCTTGCTGAGCTTTCTTAAACAACTCACGCCCACTATCTGTCAGCGAAATATCAATCATCCTTCTGTTGAAAGTACATGTTTCTCTTAGCACATGACCCTTTCTAACCAAACGATCCAATAAGCGGGTTACATCCGGGTTGCTTACCAGTATCTTCTGCTTTAGTTCACTTGCAGAAACCGGATTCGGATCATTTTCTTTCAATATATGCAGTGCATTCAATTGAGCATGAGTCAGATTTAAGGGCTTCAAAGCTTCCTTCATCTTTTCATCAATCCAACTTCCCGTTTTTAAAACGTTGAAATAGGCTAAAGCATGTATTGAATTCTTTTCTTTCATTCTGCAAACTTAAAACAAATAACAAGACCAAACAACTATTGTTTAGAACAACTATTGTTTTTCCGTATTTATTTTAGTTTTGATAGTTTCCCCTCTTGTCCGGTTTTTATCTGAATAGGAATCTGTATCAATAGATTATCAACTAGTAATCCGATCAGTAGAAAAGATAGAATCTTTCCCCAAAAAGATACCGTCATCCCGGATCTTCACTTTGTTTCGTCCGTGATGGAAGTATCAAAATGTAGGGGGTACAAAAAAAGACCGGAATAAATCCGGCCTTCATCGTATCGTAGAAATAATTATTTGTTAAACCATCGGGTATTTTTTAAATACTTCTTCCGACTTCATCAAAATGTCAACGTATTGGGCGCGCTGGTAGGTAAACGGGTCTTTCATGTTTTTACGTGAAAGTTTTCCGCGAAAATCATCCAGCGTTTTGTATCCTTTTTTGTCCATCCAGCCTGATAGCTCATCGAGCATCGTTTTTACAACTACCGGCTGATCACGATAAACTGCAGAAACAATTTGTACCACATCGGCACCTGCAAGCAGCATCTTGGTTACATCCTCAGCTCCGGAAATTCCTCGGCTGGCACAAATGCTGGCATCAATGTTTCCATGCAATAAACCCGCGTAACGTAAGGACAACTGGTGTTCACTATTATTACTTAAATCCCACGGGTAGTGGAACAATTCTTCTTCAATATCTATCTCCGGTTGGAAAAAACGGTTGAATAGTACATAACCATCAACACCTGCTTCATCCAGCTTTTTAATAAAATTAAGTGTGTTGGTGTAGAACGGACTAATCTTTACACTCACCGGAATTTTAACTGCTTTTTTAATCAAGAGAATTCCTCGAGGCTCTGCCTCGGGGTATAGAGGAAAGTT
>CBDVCE010000118.1:0-5603 GCA_965372405.1 uncultured Sunxiuqinia sp. | reverse complement strand
TCAACTGACTCTTTTTTGATACCTCGTGGGCTCTGCCCCGGGGTAGTTCATTTTGGTATAGAAAATAAGGATTTATGATCGTTGTAACGGGTGCAGCTGGTTTTATTGCAAGCTATATGGTTGGTCGTCTTAATCGTGAGGGCTACCAGGATGTTGTGTTAGTAGATAAGTTTGATGATCCGATGAAAATCTCAAACTATGTTTCGAAAACCTACTCGAGTATTGTAGATAGGGATGATTTCTTTGAATGGCTGGATGAGAATAATCAGCAGGTTCAATTTATTATTCACCTTGGTGCTCGAACGGATACCATTGGGCAAGAATCCGAAGTTTACCAGCAGTTAAATTTTCACTATACCAAACAAATCTGGAAAAGTTGCATTCAATATGGACTTCCATTGATTTATGCTTCCTCTGCGTCTACATATGGTGATGGCACTCTTGGATTTAATGATTCACATAGTAAAGTATGTGAGCTGAAGCCCCTTAACCATTATGCACAATCTAAACATGATTTTGACTGTTGGGCTTTAGAACAGGAAGAGCAGCCATACTTTTGGACTGGCTTGAAATTCTTTAATGTTTTTGGACCAAATGAATATCATAAAGGTAGAATGGCATCTGTAGTTTATCAGGCATTCAATCGTATTTCGGAAACAGGAAAAATGAAACTGTTTCGGTCACACAATTCTGAATATAAAGACGGACACCAAACTCGTGATTTTATTTATGTAGAAGATATCACCAGTGTGATGTTACACTTCATGAATAACAGGAAGCATTCAGGAATTTATAATGTTGGAACCGGGAACGCTCGCACTTATCTTGATTTGACGAAAGCTGTTTTCCATGCAATGGATGTGCCTGAAGATATTAGTTTTGTTGATACACCGTTGGATATTCGTGAAGGATATCAATATTATACATGCGCAGATATTGAGAAATTAAGGGCAGCAGGATACGATAAAGAATTTACAAGCCTTGAGGATTCAATCAAAGACTATGTACAGTCATTTCTGATGGCTGAGTTCTGTTACTAAAATTCAAAAGCATTTTATTAAAAAGAGGCTGACTATTAGCCAGCCTCTCCAGAGGATCCCTCAAATTGAAGGATGGGTATTCCCTGTAGACTATCTTGAAAATACGATGTCGGTTGGAAGAATTTCAACTTGAATGAAATGCAATTTATCAGTTTCGTGGAAAAATGTGATAATAAAATAATGAATGTTGGCTTTTTGATGCTCAATCACAGATTATTGAGATATAATGCTATTCGTACCCCAAAACATGGCGAAGCTTGATAAAGTATTGTTTATTGTTAAGAAGGAAAGTTTTTTGAACCTTTACGAATTGAAGTGTATTATTGGCAAACAAAACTTTTTATGTCATTTCAACAAAAAAATAACCTTGTCGGTTGGATCACATTTTCAGTATCATTATTAGTATATACTTTAACAATTGAGCCTACATTAAGCCTTTGGGATTGCGGGGAGTTGTTGGTTTCAGCAGTAAAACTGGAAATTAGTCATTCTCCCGGAGCTCCTTTGTTTATGTTATTGGGACGCATGTTTTCTTTATTCAGTTTTGGGAATATGGAGAAAGCTGCACTGATGGTTAATATGGTATCTGCAGTTTCAAGCGCCGGAACAGTCATGTTCCTTTTTTGGACGATTGTCTGGTTGCTTAAGAAAATAAACACAGCAAATAGTGCAAGCATTTTGCTTGCTTCGGCAATTGGAGCACTCGCTTATGCGTTTACAGATTCCTTCTGGTTTTCTGCTGTTGAGGCAGAAGTTTATGCCTTGTCATCTCTTTTTGTTGCTCTTTTGTTGTGGGCGACTACTCGTTGGGAACGTGAAGCTGATGAGCCAAGTTCAACCCGATGGATATTATTAATCTTTCTTTTAACAGGTCTTTCCATTGGAGTTCATTTACTTAATCTGTTAGTGCTTCCCACTGTTGCTTTGATTGTCTACTTTAGAAAATTCCAAGCTGAAATAAAAGGCATCTTAATTACACTTGCTAGCTCTGGTTTCTTTATTCTTTTTTTAATGAAGGTTTTTATTCCAGGTGTATTTTTATTGGCAGGCCCATTGGAGCTTCTGGCAGTTAATTCACTTCGATTACCCATTAATTCTGGATTATATATTTACTTCATTTTATTGGTTTCAATTTTCACTGGTTTGATTTTCTATTCCCATAGAAAAGGAAAAAAGCTATTAAACTTGGTGGTTCTTTGTACCGTTTTTTTATTACTTGGTTATACTTCTTATTTGGCTAGTTTTATTCGTTCTGCTGCAAACCCTCCAGTTGATCAGAGTAACCCGGAAACTACTTTTGAATTGATTAATTACTTGAACCGTGAAAGTTATGGGAGTCGTCCAATCTTATATGGAGAGAATTATGGCTCAGTGGTTCGATCTTATAGAGAACGAAATACCTATGATTTTGATGGAGAAGAATATTTTGAGACTCGTTTAAATCCAAAGGTGTTTTATGAAGAAAGTACAACCAGCTTTTTTCCACGTTTACACAGCAAGGAAAAAGAACACATGAAAGCCTATCGCAATTGGGTAAGCATGGATGGGAAGTCACTTCGTACGCGTAAGAAAAATGGAGAAATGCTTGAGACGACTATTCCAACTTTCTTTGAGAATGTTGGTTTCTTTCTTCGTTATCAGTTTGGGCACATGTACATGCGTTATTTCATGTGGAATTTTGTGGGTAGACAAAATGATATTCAAGGATTTGGTGGTTCATTAAAAGGGAATTGGCAGTCTGGAATAAAACAGCTTGATGAATTAAGGTTGGGTGATCAATCGAATTTACCGACTGAAATGAAAGATAACGAAGCCCGGAACAGTTATTATTTTCTTCCATTCATATTGGGAATTGTAGGACTCTGTTTCCATTATAGAAAAGATAAAAACACGTTCTGGATATTTATTTTTCTCTTCATGATTATGAGTGTTGGTTTGGTGGTTTATTTAAATGAAATTCCCATTACTCCCCGAGAACGTGATTATGTATTTGTTGGTTCCTTTTATGTATTTGCAATTTGGATTGGTTTGGGAGCGATGGCTTTAATTCAGCTTCTTTCTAAAAAACTTAGCGTAACATGGGCATTAATTATTGGGGGCACTTTTAGTGTAATTGCTGCTCCGGGAATTCTACTTCAGCAAAACTACGATGATCACAATCGTTCAGGCAGATATACCGCTCGTGATTTGGCAAAAAATTATCTGGAGAGTTGTGAACCCAATGCGATCTTATTTACCCATGCCGATAACGATACTTATCCGTTGTGGTACTGTCAGGAAGTAGAAGGAATTCGAACTGATGTGAGAGTAATTGTTATGCCATATTTGAATGCGGGGTGGTATATCAAGCAAATAAATAGAAAGATAAATGATAATGAAGGGGTTAAATTAACGATATCTGAAGGAAACTATCGTTCTGGAGAATTTGATTATTTGCCAATAATTCCAAAGATAAAAACACAACATTCTATTCAGCGGATTTTGGATTTTGTTTCCAGTGATTCTGCGCAAGCAAAAATTCCATTACAATCTGGAGAAAAGGTAGGATTTATTCCTGTTGAAAAAATGAACCTACAGATTGGGGATAAGTCGATTCCCATAAATCTTAAAAAGAACTATTTACTTCGGAATGAACTTGTCTTTTGGGATATCTTGTCCAGCAATATTAATGAACGACCTGTGTTTTTTACTTCATATGCTGATCCAAAACAATATGGGTTACAAAACTATCTTCGGTATGATGGATTGGTTTATAGATTAATTCCAGAATACACGAAAGCTGAATCGATATTTGAAATGGGCAAAATAGATAGTTCTGTTTTGTATGAAAATCTAATGACTAAATGTGAGTGGGACAATCTGAAAGATGAGGAGGTTTATTTTGATTGGCATCATCGCAGGATGTTTGCAGTTACCCACATGCGAAAAGCCTTTTTTAGGTTAGCGGAACAATTGATAGCAGAAGGTGATAATGCCAGAGCATTGGAAGTAATTAAAGAAGGGGAGGAAGTCTTGACTCCACGTTTGTGGGCGTCTGATTATCACTCAGTATTACTGGCTCGTCTTTATTTTGAAGCTGGAAATTTTGAAGCTGGTCAAAAAAGCCTGATCAGAATTCAGGAGGAATTGGAGGAATGGATCGATTATTTGAGCAATTTTGAAGGTGATCAGCGATTGGCAATTGAACAGGAATACTCTATGAAACTATATTTGTATCAGTTGCTGGCTGAAGTTTCAACAGAATTCGATTGTGACGGGGCAGAGGCGATGAATGAACGATTTGAAAAGTACTATAGTTTATTGAAAGGTTCATGATTTATCGTAAAACACTATCGCTTGCAATACTCGTGTTTGTTTGAAAAAGAGATGAGTCAATCTTAATGATGTGGTTTACGCTTGTTGTATCATGAGTAGAAGGGTTGGAAGGAGCAATATTCACATCTTGATTGAACATGAAAAATGCTACAAAAAGGCTAGCTAGAGCAGTTTTTAGTCCAATTGCTTTTAGTGAAAAGATCCAGGAGAAAAATCCAGAAAATGAGTTTTGTCGAATTGTATAGTTTGCTGATTTCAGCATAAAAGCATTATCCAGCCTTGTTTTTACCTCTGGGCTTGGATTACCAACCTGATCCTGAATAATTAATTTCTTAAATTCTTTGCTATTCATCCGTTAAATATTAAAATTCAATTTCATCTTTCAAATGCTCAAATCGTTCCTCCAAAAACTTACGTGTGTAATGAAGTCTCGATTTTACAGTTCCCTTGGGCAGCTCTAATATTTCAGCAATTTCATTTATTGAAAAACCTTCGCGATAAAAAAGTAGAAATACTGAACGTTGTTCTGGTTTTAGATCATTAAGACTATTATAAATTTGGGTGACAATTTCCTCTTTATTTATTTTGAATAATGTGTGAGTTTCATCAGCCAGATTTTCCCCAGTATGAGATATTTCTTTGCGAACATCACGTCTTCTGTATTCATTTTTACAAAGATTATGGGCAATTGTGAAAAGCCATGCAGTAAATGAATAACCCGGATTAAATCGTTCAGGTTTTTCAATAATCTTTAGAAAAACTTCTTGTAGAAAATCGTTTGCAAGCTCGGAGGAGTTTCCTAACATTCTGAAGAAATAATAATACAAACGTTCGTTGTATCGATCATACAACTCATTAAATGCATCCTGATTGCCAGAGCAAATTAGTTGCATTAGTTTTTCGTCGCTTATTTTATTTGCTTTTCTTCCGAACATGTTGTTTTGGTTGTTTCAAAATTAGGAATATTAAGCCAGCATATGTTGCCAATATTAGCATTGGTGCAAGCGTAATCCTTCTGAAACTATAAATACCCGAATCAAAATAATTGGGTTGATTATTCTCTGGGCCGCTCATTAAAACAAAGCCTAAAATTAATAAAATCAGTGCAATAAATAGGCCGATGTATTTTTTATGATTAAAAAGCATAACGATACATTTTCAGTTAATACACCTTGAAAATGAAAGGTTCAAAAAAACTTTAATCAAGAGAATTCCTCGAGGCTCTGCCTCGGGGTATAGAGGAAAGTT
>CBDVCE010000117.1:0-5610 GCA_965372405.1 uncultured Sunxiuqinia sp. | reverse complement strand
TTTGAGACTTTTTAGGCAAATTACACTGTTATTAGAAGACATGCGGATTTAAGGTCAAACAAGCGGCTTTGCGATTTTATCGCATATTTCTCATAAATGTTGGCATTTGTAAATTGAACTTTTACTGAAAACTCATCCACTGAAGTGGAAAAATGAATATTTGTTTCTGTCTTGAATAAATGCGAAGCATACTGGCTGTAAATGTGTGCCGGAATCCACCTTTCACCAAAGTTGAAATCCAATTCATCGAAAGGTATGGCTTGCGGTTTCGCATTTTGCAGGGCTATTAAAGATTCCTGTGCCAGAACATCGTTGGGGTGAGTATTTAAATATTCACCAATCTTTTCTGCTTTTTCCACCACGTTCCCAGCAATAAATTTGTCGCCCACTTCGTAATTCTGAACAAGCGGATTATAATAAATCCGGGTGTGAAGTTCCTGAGTCAATTCTTCCCTACTTTTTCCATCTAGAAGCGAAAGCATGTAAGCGGTATTTACTTCACCAAATTTGTTTAAGGATGCAGCGAGGGCTTCTTCCGAGGTTTCAACCTGTTCAAGTTTGTTGGGACTAAAAGCAACGGGATGATTAAAAATATCGGCTTTTACCAATTCTCCATTTATGCTTCTTTCCAGAGCCAGAATTTCATTAGCTCCCGAATCCATTTTTAACAATCCGAGGTTCTTTGAATCATTCAGCTGTCCATATTTTTCGACAAAACTATCGTAATGAGAATTTAGCATTTGACGGCTGACACTGTCTTCCTTTAAGTCATTGGCTTCTTTATTATATAATTGGTGATAGCTATCTCTGATATTTATATAAAGCATTGCTTTGGATTGTTGGATTGGATTTAATCTCAACTGCTTGAAAGTTGCACGGTCTCCATCCAGTTCTTTTAAAAAACCGACCTGTCCGCTATCCTTTACCAAACTTCCTGCTTTGTACTGTGCTTTTAAAATTTCGGAAAACTTCCTTGTCTCCTGTAATTGAGGTTTTTCATTTAGGGGATTTTTCCAGTTATTATTGTTGGGTCGGGAAAACAAGTTAAGCTGATTGCCTTTAGTTTTTCGTGATTGACGATTTCTTATCGGTTTTTTTTGAGTTCGTTCTTGTGGGCTAAAATCAAACAAATCGTATAGTGTAATCGAAGGCTGCTTTATGCTTGTGGGGTCAGGCTTTACTATATTTTTTTGAGAGTGGGATGATTCGTTTATTGGGTTGTTCTTTTGAAATAAAGGTTGGTTGAGCTTTTTAGCCAAATCTACTTCGAGCAATTTTTTCAGGTCGTCAGCAATTCCATTTATTCCTCCTTTATGAATAAAAACCTGAGCCGGTTTTCCATATGGGTTCGTATCAATAAACCCTTCAGTATGCACTACTCTCTGAAAATTATTGAAATAAGTATTGTTGTAAACTCCCGAACTTAGTTTTTCGCTTTTTATAAAATCCTTTTCTTTTGGCGTTAGTTGATTCTTTTGGCTGTCCTTCTGTAAAACTATCAAATCGCTACCCACTTCTGTTCCTGCATATCCACGGAACAAGTTATTGGGTAAACGAATGGATGAAACTAGGTTACTGTTTTCCATCAACCACCTACGAACAGATTCATTCTTTGGGGAATTCATAACACCATGAGAAGTGATAAATGCAAGGATTCCTCCTTCGCGAAGAGTTTCAATTCCCTTTAAAAAGAAATAGTTGTGAATACTCCTGCTTGCCTGTTGTTTTACTTTATTCTTACTCTTCAAATAAGAAATATCAAAAGCTGCTACATCGCCAAAGGGGATATTGGACGAAACCACATCGAAATGATTATTGTAACGGTTTTCTATTTCTTCAAAACCCATCACTCTCATTTTGTCATTGGGATAGAGATGTGAGAGTAATTTGCCCGTAAGTAAATCCTTTTCAATTCCTGTTACCTGTGCCGTTTCATTTTGATTTTTAAATGCTGAAATAAATTCACCCAAACCTGCTGAAGGGTCAAGAAACCTTGTTGGAGAGATGCCATTTTCATATAGTGATTCGGCTATAACCTGGACTATTTCAGGTGGAGTATAAAAGGCAGTTAATATTGAATTCTTTAGACTGCCTATGTATTGTTTGTACTGCTGTTCGGATGTCGAGTTTTCCTTCAGTATATTGTACAACTCTACTACCAATGGAAACAGTTCCACTTCTGAATTTGACCAGTGAGCAATACTCGATAGATTTTCAAACGGATTCAAAATACATTTTAAAGCCCCAAAACCGACATATCTTTTTAGGGCTTCTGTCTCTTCTTGAGTAGGGCTTCGCTTCTCTTTTTCCAGTTGAAAACAAAGTTTTATGGCCTCAATATTTGCCCTGAGGTGCTTTTCTTTATTGAAGCTCATTTCCTTCCAAATAAATGACCAGGGCTCCTGTCAGTTCGGTATAAAGCATTGTAAAGTCTGCGCTATAATCAAACTCATGGCTTAAGGGATACCTAGAGAACACAGTCTCAAATTCTGGAAGGACTTTAATAGCAAAGTCTTTTGCTTCGCCCATTGGGATTACTTCTGAGAATTCATTCCAAATAATTGTTACCAACGTATCGTGCTTCGAGAAATGAAGTCCGTTAAATAGAACCTCATTTGCTAATTCTTCTGCTTCCTGGTGGTCGTGACCATTTGCAATGGCTTCCCCATAGATTTCTGCGGCAGAGTTGCCACGGATATTTATAAAATTGGTATCTCCAGTTAATTCAGGATGGCTCTCGTAAAGAAATTGGAGCAAGGACAGTTTGAACCAGGATAGTTCTTTTTGTGTATTGTTCATGATTTTGATTCTAAAATTTTCAACAAAGAATATGACAAGGGGGTAAAAACGTCCGGAGTTTCCCCCAGACGTTGTGCTAAGATTAGTAAAATCTGAATGTATATGAATTACATTGATTGTGATTTCGAACGATTGCGCTTTGCCGTTTGCTGTTCAGATGGTTTTACCTGTTCTTTTTCAAGCGGCTCTTTAACATCTTTGGTAGCCTCATTGGTTTTTCCTTCCGAGTTCACTGCTACCTGTGTTTTACTTTTATTATCAGGGGTAATTTCTGCTCCTCTTGTCTGAGCTTTATCGGGATTCCATTTATAAAAATCGAGTTTTCCCTTTTCATCATTTACTTTGATGTAAGCGTTAAACTCCTGTCCTTTTTTATCTTTCATCCCGGTTACGTAGATTGTATCACGCTTCTCCAATTTTTGCTGCTCCTCCTTGGTTAGCTCCTTTCCAAGTAACGAATTAGGAATTCGAACCTGTCGTAGTTCGTTTGTTTTCTGTCCTTGCTGCTGTTGCTCATCAAAGCGAAATCCAATACCACGTTTATCGGCATCAACCTGCAAGTGTGCATTAAACTTTCTTCCACTTTTGGCTGTCATCCCTTCCACAAATACAGACTTACCTTCCGCCAGTTCTTTCTTTTGATTTTCGTCCAGATTAACACCTTTTATGGTGTCAGGAATTTTAATTTTATCTGCACGAGCAGCAACCAATTCATTGGTGAGTTTATCAATGGAAAGGAATACCGGTGTTGTTTCTCCTTCTCTGTATTGGGGGTGAATAATCCGTCCGGAATTACCTGTTTTCAGAAGGTTGCTCTTGTCCTCACCGGTCAGGGTTACACCAAAATATGGTCTGTCCAGTTCCGGTTTATTTCGTACTGCATGAACAACTAGTTTAAAATTATCCTCTGCATCTTTTCTGAAGGCAAGACGGGCATCGGTGCGAATAGTAAGGTCATCGGTTTTTAATGTGATTGGAATTAAACCGGGCGACTTTTGAAAGTTCAGCATAGCATCAAGGTTTTTGGTATTTTTCAAAAAGTCTTTCGATACTCCCAATTGTTCCAATTGTTTCCAATCGATTTTGCTTTCGTCAATCAGGTTCGCTTTCTCCTGTTTCTCTTCTTTTTTCAAAAACTGCTCGGATTTAACTTCGTGATTTTCCAACATTTCTTTGTTGGTTGGAACTTTTGGATTTTTAAGCATTTTATCCAGTACAGTTGCTGTTTTTTCTACCAAATCGGCAGGTACCCTGAAAAATTTAAAATCAGTAGGATTTTTATACTGCCTCTGGAAATTGGTAAAGAAATTATCCAACGGATTTCCGTACCTGTCGATTTTCAAAAAACTAGCAGCATTGGCCTGTTTTGGATCTTGTGTTTTTAACTTGCCATCTTCATCAAATCCGGCTACAGCTCTTAGCTTACTTTCGTTTTTTTCTTTTACCAGAAGTACATCCTTATTATTCTTTTTCTGTTCCATAATACATTTCTTTTAATGATTAAAAGTTAAATGTAACAGGGTTTTCACATAGAAGGCTGGCTTTAAACAGAGGTGGCGGTATTTGGCTTTAGTCGGGGTTAATGTGGCTTTTAAGGCTTATCACACAGTTTATCATTTTTTAAAAATCTGTGCAGTCCAAAGCATTACGCATATAAAAATTATTAATTTATCTGAAATATCTTTAAAAAACCTTTTAACTATATACTTGTCAAAACAATAAGATATTTCTGGTATAAATATTGCTTAGAAAACATATCTTAAGTTAAATCACGAACAGCCTCATTACATATTACCATATAGAAGATCTGGCATAAATAAGTTGCATCGTAAACATATAACAACCTAACTAAGCCTTTGGACATGTAGTTACTAAATATTTATATATAGAAATTAATTTCAGGCACATGAGAAAATTTACAGAAATGAGATTTTTTCATTTACATAAGGAGTTTTCACAATCAGATACCGATCTGGTATTGCTACACAATTCATTTGAAGAATTTGTAGATTCTGTATTTGCAGAAAGTGAGCGGTCATGTAACTTGTCAGCCTTATACAACCAACTTTGTTATGCTCAAATAGAACTTCTATACCGCCAAAAGAAGCTTTCAAAAAACAGTGATATAGAACCAATTCCAATTCAGAACTATTATGACAAAGCATTGATGCTTATTGATACGCAACTAAAATTGGTAAGATGGAATATAAAAAATAATATCTCGTGCCAGAATAAAATGGAAAACCAAAACAAACAACAATCCCCAGTTACCTGGTCAGGCTCTATTATTGAATTTGTTGAACTTGGATATGCTACCGTTGAAAGTAAGAGTTTCAATAATGGAGAAATTGAAATTAAAGAGCTGATCCAGTTCTTTTGTAATGTATTAAACTTTAAAGTAAGAGATTGTTATCGGGTTCTTGTGGACATCAGGCATCGTGCCGGGGATCGTACCATATATCTTGATAAATTAAAAAAGAAGTTAATCGAAAAGTTGGAACAGTTAGATAATAAGAAAAGATAAAAAGCTTTATTGCAAACAAATCACTCCTTAACCAGATACGCCAACTTTGGGTCATTCTTAATCCTATCCATTAAATCCAAACATTTGGATTTAATGGAAAATCGGAATATTGAAAAAATCCGAACACCTTAATGTAATTGACATGTAATTAGATATTTAGCGTTCTGTTTCTTTGGATTTTCTTAAACTTGCCAGTCTATTTTAAACTTAGATAAAAACAAATCACATGGACTTACAAGAATTAAAAACCAAGTATCCACTTCTTATTTCTTATATGGAAGCCCAAA
>CBDVCE010000116.1:0-6248 GCA_965372405.1 uncultured Sunxiuqinia sp. | reverse complement strand
ACTGACTCTTTTTTGATACCTCGTGGGCTCTGCCCCGGGGTAGTTCATTCCTGAAAAATTGTTCTACCAAATAGTTGAAGCTCGTAAAAAGGTTTTAGGCAGAGACAGCATTCGGTTTATGAAGAAGATGGACAAAGTTGATTTAGATGCAATAAAGAAATCGAGCTCATTATTGATGAATAACGCATACACCGTACATCAAACGATGGACTTCATGGATGTTGCTCCTCTATTTAAAATCTATTCATACGAAAATGAAAAGATTATTATAAACGAGGAAGTGGCTAAGAAATATTCAGCTGAAGAAATACTTTCGACACCCGATATTTCTATTGATAAGCTAACAATATGGGACAAAGTACTTACTTCCGATCATGTTTTTGAGACCTACTCAGAGATGGCAAAAACGGAGAAGCATAATCAGCCAAGAAAACAAAAGGAATTAACTGCAGCAGTCTGGAATATTTACCATGGGGGTAAACACAGAACAATTGAAGAGCATGGATTTGATTCAAGAATGCGTATTGCAGAAACGCTAAAGAAAGAAAATGCAGATGTTATTTTGATGCAGGAAACATACTCATCAGGCGATTTTATTGCTGCAGAATTGGGTTATTATTTTGCAACCACTGCAGACTATGATTACTTAAATCAAGGGGCAAATATTTCAGTATTAAGTCGGTATCCTATAAAAGAAGTATTTGTGCCTGCTTCATCTCCATTTATGAATGTGGCAGCAAAAATTTCCCTAAGTAAAACTCAGGATATTTTTGTGATGTCTAATTGGTATGGAATGTCAAATTTTCCAAAAGTGTATGAGTTCCATGAAGAACGATTTTCAAACGCAGATGAAATACCCGTATTATTTGGTGGCGATTTTAATGCAGTTCCTCATACCGATGGAGGCGAGAGTCCGGCCTCCAAAAAAATGTTAGCGAATGGTTTTACCGATGCTTTCAGAAGTTTATTCCCTGATGTAGAACTTTATCCAGGTTTAACCCATCAGGGAGGTTATCGAATTGATCAACTTTATTATAAAGGAAATGGATTGGAGAATACATCAACAAAGGTTATTCCTACTGATCCACGGGAATTTACCTCCGATCATTACCTGATAATATCAAAATTTGAGTTGAAATAACACTTGCATTTCAAAGTGTATCATTATAAAATAGAAATCATGTTAAATAAAAAATTCAAGCTGCTATTTCTAATTCTTATAAGCTTTATTATTAAGATATATGCCCAGGAACCAATCGTTTCCATAACAATGGATTCAGGAAGTGCATATGGCGTTTCTGACGAACAGAACAATATCGATTCTATTGCGAAAGGGATTAGTGGTGAAGCCGTATATTTTGCAAAAGATCTTTCCCCTAATCATTTTGTCTTTTCAGAAAAGCAAGATCAGCTTTCAGCACTTTGGAAAGACAAAGATTTTTCTGTTGAGCTTTGGGTACAAACAAAAGCCTGCAATAAAGAATTTCAGGTTATTGCATCAAACAAGGACTGGAATTCGGGAGAAATAAAAGATTATACAGATAATCGTTATGCCGGATGGAGCCGAACCAGTGGTGTTAATAAAGGTTGGGCAATTATTTGTCAGTCCGATGGGAGCTGGGCATGGAATATTGGTAATGGAAAACATGATGGTAAAGAGGTTCGGGTAGAAAGTTTTAGAAAAGATTACAGACCTACAGCTCCCCGTCAGCAAATAAATGATGGCGAATGGCATCAAATTGCATTTTCAATTAATCGTGCAGAAAATGAAGCTCGTTTATACTTTGATGGACAAAATGTGGCGATCTATTATATGGGGCCGGTAAAAGACTTTGATACAGGTTTGCCGGTTGCTTTGGCAAGCGATCCTTTAGCATCAGAAGATGCAGCTACTTTTAACGGTGCAATTGATGAATTTAAGATTTATGATTATGTAATTAGCTCTAATCAAATTGCTGATAACTACAAAGATTTTGTACCTGCAGCAAAATTACCTCAGGTATCTAAACAAAAAGTAGATAAACTGAATTTGATGTCATGGAATATTTGGCATGGAGGTAGAAGGCGTGGACGTGATATTGGACCACAACAAGTGATTGATTTAATTAAAGATACCGGAACAGATATTGTGATGATGCAGGAAACATATGGATCTGGGCCATTAATCGCTGACGAATTGGGCTATTACTTTTATCTCTCTAGTGAAAATATCTCCGTAATAAGTAAATATCCTATTGAAAAAACATGGGTTGAGTATCATGAATTATGGACTGGAATAACAACCATTCAATTGAGTGAAAAACAGAAAATAAATCTGGCCAGTATTTGGCTTCATTATTTACCTGGTAGAGATACCAGATCTCCTGATATGACTGCAGAAAAGCTGATTGAAGGTGAGGCAGAGAACCGTCATAAAGAGATAAAAATCATCTTGGAAAAGCTAAAGCCTCAATTGGAGCAAACCGATGATATTCCGCTTTTTATTGGAGGCGATTTTAATAGCCCGTCGCATAATGACTGGGGCGAAGAAACTAAAAACTGGCACAATGGACTGGTTGTGGAATGGCCGGTAAGCAAGGAGATGTGGGATGCTGGATTTACCGATTCTTTTAGAGAAATACACCCTGATTTAAATTACCTTGCACCTACAATTAGTGCAGAAAGATTAAGCTATCGGATTGACTATATTTATTATAAAGGAAAGGGACTAAAATCTCTCGATTCTGATATGCATTATGAGTATAAAGGAATTTGGCCGAGTGATCATCCTGCTGTAACTACAATTATTCAAATTGATTAAAATAATAAGCCCTCTGTTGCGATAGCTTTGGAGGGCAAAAGTGGAGCTGGAGGAAGGCTCTATGCTCCTTCAACTATTGCATTGCCAGTTATGTAATTCGTGTTTGTTTTAATATGTGAATTTCAATAATTCGCCGACTGTTCTTTACAAATTAGCAACGGTATGTTAGTTCTCTTTCATTTTTACAGAACCAGAACAAACATCTCCTTCTTCAATTCCGTCTATCCATTGTTGTAGTGTTTCAATTCTTTCATGTGTTAATTTTTCTAAGTAAATGGATACACACATTGGATAAACACTCCCATAATATCGAGGTTCCGTTTCTGGATATTTAACTTTTAATTCTGCATCTCTAAATTTAACCCATAACCTCTGAGAGGCTTTTAGATTTTGAATGAATGTGCTATCTGACTTATATTCAGTTAAAATGGTTTTGTAAATTTCATTTAATTCTTTATCAGTTTTTTCTAATGACTTGCTTTCAGACCTATTCATGTCTGTTTGTGTTTGAGTGTAACCAGTTACACTTATTAGAACTGTAATTACTAATAAAAATAGTTTCATGTAATTGTTGTTAAATTGTTGCTAATCAGTTTGTATGTATATTCGCCAATGTTATTTTTATTCTGTATTTAATATTAATTTTATCTCTAGTTCTTTGCTAATATTCATAATCTCAACAACCTTGTCTATTGTTACGTTTTTACCCACCAAAAGCTTAGCATTTAAGTCATCAAATTCTTCCTTGTTTTCTACTTTTGGTATGAGCTTCATTAGTGCGTTTTCCTCAAAAGCGTTTGTCTCAATTTTCAGAATTACACTATCTACTTGACCAAATATATTCTGAAAGGATAAAAGCAGTATTAATATTGTAAATGTTTGTTTCATTCCATATGGGTTATGACTTGTTTTTATTTCTGTTTCATTTCAAAGGAATAGGGCGTATTAAAAATCTCTTTTGATACGCATAAATCGAACAGATTCATAACGACCATAGCCTATGCAAAAATATTCTCATGTCCTGAGTCCCTAATAAACAAACAGGTGGTTTGGGTTTCATCAACCATCTTGTCCATAAAACTATAATTGGGATTCGGCTCCAATCCAAAAATATTTAGATCTGCAGCGGGGGCTCTTTTTATCAAGTCATTAAAATTATCGATATACACGCCTACCTCTGTTTTTGGTAAACGAGCCTGATCTATTAAATCAGACATAAATTTATGTGCCTGCTCTTGTTGCTCTTCGTCTTCCACCACCGTAACAAGGCGTATTTTTGCATCCCAGTTTCGTTTTAGTTTATGGGCAACAAGAATCGATAAATCGAGGTTGCCAATATCCCATGAGATTTTCCAGTTAGGGGCACGGTTTCTAATCCAAACGTTTATTACTTGCTGTTGGCCTAAGCCAGATACAGGATGTTGAGAGTAAATGAGAACACCAATTTGTAAACGTGCCGCTTCTTCAATAATTTCATTAAATCCTTCAGAATAGGAATCACGGTTTATCATATTCAGGAAAACAATATTTGGTTTAATAAAGGATCCGCGATAAGCCTGATTGGCATAGTTTACGCCTTCAGCAAAATTTTCTGTCCTGATAACGGCCCATGAAGCAAATACATTGCTTTGTTGGAATGCCTCCGTTAGATCATTTACCTGAGCCGACAATTCATCGCTTTTCTCTTTTGAACCTATTCCAAGTAGTTTTATTGAGCCTTGTGGAAATGCAACATTTTTCAGAAATGAAAAAACGCCCTTTATTGATTTTGGATCACTAACTGGAATTAAAAGGTTTGGCTTCCAGGCTCTTTCCTGTCTGTTTGACAATTGTGACGTACGCTTGGCAGCCCACTCGGCAAACGATACAAATAAACCACTTCGTACATCTTCGAATGGAGTAGTTAGTTTTCGTTGCAATAATATTCCATATACAGCTATAACCACCGCAACTGAGAAGAAACTAATCATTGGGTTAATGATAAACATGGCAAATACGGATGTAATTAATCCAACCCATGGTACCCATCTTGAAACTTTAAATAGAGGGCGAAAACTGATTAATCCCAGGTTCTGCTCTATAATTACCACAATGTTTAGCATGGCATAGGTAATCAGGAAAAACATGGTAACCAGCGGAGCAACTACATTAAGGTCGCGTAGTAGCATGGTGAAAAAAACCAAGGCTCCGGTTACAAACATTGCATTTCTAGGCTGACCTGTTTTATTAGTAGTTGCCAACCACTTTCCGGCAGGTAGTACTCTGTGCTCTCCCATGGCGTATAAAATACGCGATGAACCAACCATGGATGCCAGAGCAGATGAAAAAGTGGCTCCCAGCACACCGGCGATTACTAAGGGTGGGAAAAATGATTTGTCAATCATTATGTTGTAGTTGTTCAGCAATTCGTCTGTTGTTGCTGATCGGGCAACCCAGTATGCTAACACCATATAAATAATGAAGCTAATTCCGATTGCCCACAATGTACCAACAGGGATGCTTTTTCGGGGATCTTTTAATTCACCCGACATATTGGCACCAGCCATAATTCCCGTAGCAGCCGGAAAAAATACGGCAAATACAATCCAAAAATTGGAGCCTGAGAAGTCATTTTCGATTGAGCCACGGAAAGTTCCCCATTGCAAAGCATCAACTGTGCTGCTCTGCATTGAACCGTAATAGGCTGCTAAAACAATAACCACCAACGATGATACAATAATACCCATAATAAGGTATTGTGTTCTGATGGCCAAATCGGCACTTTTATAGGCAATGGCATAAATTATTATAAAAACTACAAGGTCGATAACAAATGCAGGGTGATCAGGGAAAATGGAAAGCCAGCCTTCCCTGAAACCAAAAATGTACATGGTAACTGCTAATCCTTGCGAAACATAGCGGGGAATACCCAAACTACCACCAACCTCTAGCCCCAGTGATTGTGAAATAATGGCATATGCACCACCTGCACCAATCTTTATATTGGTGGTAATAGATGACATTGAAAGCGCTGTAGTAACCGTAATTAGGAATGATATAATGATGATTAACCATGCACCAAGTAGTCCTGCATTTCCAACAACCCATCCTAATCGGAGGTACATTATAACTCCAACAATTGTGAGTAGAGTAGGAGTGAAAACCCCACCAAAGGTCCCGAATGTTTTTAAGGTTTTTTTGTTTTCCATTTCTATAGGACTAAAATAGGAATTTTTTGAGATGAAACTCAGATATTAGAAAATTATTGGTTTTAGTACCGTACTTGAATGGGGGTAAGCTGCTTTATAAATTATCTTAATTACCTGAGTTTGATTATTAGATTCATGCACTGTTTTTCGGACTACCCCAGCCTAAAGGGAGTCGAAAAATCAAAATTCCCTTTAGGGTTAGGGTGATTTAATCAAGAGAATTCCTCGAGGCTCTGCCTCGGGGTATAGAGGAAAGTTTG
>CBDVCE010000115.1:0-6332 GCA_965372405.1 uncultured Sunxiuqinia sp. | reverse complement strand
CAACTGACTCTTTTTTGATACCTCGTGGGCTCTGCCCCGGGGTAGTTCATTAAAGGATTTGGCTTTGGAGATACCTTTTTTTATATGCCTCTTTTTATTGTTGGGATTATTGGGTTGTTTAAACGAAAAACTTACGGTCTGTATAGTATGTTTGGAGCAATGACCATTACGGTTTATTGGCCAATGGTGTGCTTGTCTACAGTGTTTTATGCAAAAAATGTGTCTGGTTTTCTTTTCAGTAACTATGCTGAATATTCAGTATTACTTTCTTTGATCTCAGTTTATGGGCTTTGGGGAATGTGGTATGTGTATAAAAATAAGAGAGTGCTAGCTAAATAGAAAAAGCCATCTATCAACTTGATAGACGGCTTTCAATTATGTCTGTCGGTTTTACCCTTCCAATCCAAACTTATAAATGGTTTGGTGATTGTATTTTTCGTTTGGTTTTAATTCTGTTGATGGGAAATTTGATTTGTTTGGAGAATCTGGGTAATGCTGTGTTTCCATAGCCACGCCTGAATAACTGCCAAATTTTTTTTCACCATTAATAATCAATTCTGGATTCCAAAAGCCAGTATAGAGCTGCATGCCTGGTTGTGTGGTTAATACTTCCATTGAACGACCCGAGTTTTCTTCACTTAAAGTTCCTACATAAATCAGTTTATAATCATCATTATCTAGTACGTAGTTATTATCGTAACCATTCTCCAATGTTTCAATGCCAACTCCCAGTTTCTTTTTGGTAGAAAAATCAAATTCTGTTCCAGCAACTGGAATGATTTTGCCTGTAGGAATCGCATCAATAGCTTCAGTCAATGACTTTGCCGTCATAACCAAATCATGGTTCTTAATGTCTTCTTTTCCTCCAGTTAGGTTGAAGTAGCTGTGGTTGGTTAGGTTTATGAGAGTTGTTTTGTCAGTTGTAGCTTCATATTTTATTGAAAGTTCATTCTCTTTATTCAACGAGTAAATACAAACAACATCCAAATTCCCAGGGTAACCTTCTTCACCATCAGGACTCGTGTAGCTAAGTCTTACACCAACTTCCTCATCTGATTCAAACGTCTCAGCTTGCCATAGTTTTTTATCAAAACCTTCCAGACCACCATGCAAATGGTTTGGTCCATTGTTTATAGCACCTGTGAATTCTTTTCCTTCAATTAAACATTTTCCATTTGCAATTCGATTCCCGAATCTTCCAATAATAGATCCAAAATAAGGGTAACTGCCTAAGTATTGCTCACTAATGTAATCTTCAAAATTATCAAAGCCACAAACAACACTAGTCAATTCTCCATTTTTGTCTGGACTTTCAATTGAGGTAATAATTGCACCGTAGTTCGTGATTTTTACTTTTACCTGATTGCTATTTTCTAAAATAAAAAGCTCAGCTTTCTCACCGTTCGGAAGCATTCCAAAAGTCTTATAACTTAGTTTCATTCTGTTTAATTTTAGGTATTATTGGCACAAAGTTAAAAGAATGTTGCAGACTGGTAGGTACTGGTGGCTAAAAATGAAAATGTTTTTTAAATTTGTAAGAACATAAACGAAACCGAATGCTTGTGAAAGATATACAGATTGATGATAGTTTGGGGATACCGAAGTACCGTCAGATTATAAATTCCGTTTATAGATCAATTTTAAGTGGGAAGCTTAAGCATGGTGATAAAATTCCATCCCTTAATCAGATTTGTGCTGAATATGACTTATCTCGGGATACAGTAATGGTTGCTTTTAATGAGTTAAAAGCGAAAGGAGTAATCAATTCCATTCCGGGCAAAGGATATTATATTAGTAGTACTGAAGTAAATATTGATGAACGTATTTTTGTTCTTTTTGATGAACTGAATGCTTTTAAAGAAGATTTGTATACTTCATTTTTGAATAGTCTTGACATAAAATCAAATGTAGATATTTATTTTCATCACTTTAATTATCAGGTGTATAAGGATTTGATTTCTGAAAGTGTTGGAAAATATACTTCATATGTAATTATGCCTGCTACTTTCGATTATACAGCTGATTTGCTTTCTTCACTACCAAAAGATAATGTTTACATTCTTGACCGTATGAAAGAAGACTTGGTCGATTATCCGGTTGTTTATCAGGATTTTGAATCAGATGTTTATAACGCTCTTGTAGAAGGAGAAGAACTGGTTAAAAAGTATGACAAATTGATTATGGTTTTTCCTGGAGGTAAAGAACCTGAAGGGCGAATGACTGGATTTGAACGGTTTTGTAAAGAACGAGGTATTGAGTGTGAGATTTTGCGAAGCTTGATAGGACGTGAAATTCAGAAAGGAGAAGCCTATTTTGTTCCATCTGACAGGAATTTGGTGCGATTGGTAAAAATGGCTGATCAAAAGAAATTCTCACTTGGAAAGGATTTTGGGATTGTCTCATTTAATGATACCATGTTAAAAGAGGTTGTTGCTGGAGGAATTACAACTATCTCTACCGATTTTGAATTGATGGGAAGTACTCTTGCCAAAATGATTATTGAAAAAAGAAATGAACAGATCAGTAATCCATCCAAGTTGATTCGCAGGAATTCATTATAGTGTTAAAAATAAATAAAGACTTGATTTTATAAAACAATTATTTCTATTTTTGCCAACCAGTACCTACCAGTTGGTAAAACTTTAAAAATATGGATACATTTAATATTGAAGATCACCCACACAAGAGATTTAATCCATTAACAAATGATTGGATACTAGTATCACCTCATCGCTCTAAAAGGCCTTGGCAGGGACAGGTTGAAAAGGCAATTTCTGATAAACGGCCAAAGTATGATCCGTCTTGTTATCTATGTGCCGGGAATGAACGTATAGGTGGGAAAAAGAATCCTGATTATAAAGGTACATATGTTTTTACAAATGATTTTAGTGCGTTATTAACTGATACTCCAGATGGTGGTGTGGATGAAGGAAGTCTTTTCCAAGCCAAAAGCGAAAGTGGTATTTGCAAGGTTATTTGCTTTAATGACGACCATAGTTTGACAATTCCTGAAATGAAAGTAGGGGATATTCGTAAAGTAGTTGATGTTTGGTGCGAGCAGTTTGAAGAAATAGGGGCAACAGATTTAATTAATTACGTTCAGATATTTGAGAATAAAGGGGCAATTATGGGTTGTTCTAATCCTCATCCACATGGTCAAATCTGGTCTTCATCTGATGTTCCTGTTGAGCCAGCCAAGGAATCAATTACTCAAAAAGAACACTTTGAGAAGAACGGTAGAACGCTTTTGGGAGATTATTTGAATGCTGAACTTGAGAAGAAGGATCGTCTTGTTGCAGTAAATAATCACTTTGTAGCTCTTGTGCCTTTTTGGGCCGTTTGGCCATTTGAAACAATGATTGTTAGTAAACGTCCGGTTCAAAATATTTTACAGCTTACTGATGAAGAAAAAACGGCTTTGGCTGATATTTACAAGCAGCTAACTGTGAAATATGATAATTTGTTTGAAACATCATTTGCTTATTCAGCAGGTCTGCATCAGGCACCAACTGATGGAAAGGATTATCCAGAGTGGCATTTGCACATGCATTTTTATCCGCCACTACTAAGATCTGCTACCGTGAAAAAATTTATGGTAGGATACGAAATGTTAGCTACTCCACAACGTGATATTACTGCAGAACAAGCAGCAAAGAGATTGCGTGATTTATCAGATATTCATTATAAAACAACTAAATAATAATTCAACAACTTATGTCAAAAATTAATGCTTTAATTGAAAAAATTAATGGTGGGAGTAACCCATTATTTAAGGAATTATATGGTGTTGATACAGCAACTTTGAAAGAACAAGCTGATCGTTATGCCGGTTTAATGAGTGATTTTGAGAAAACTTATGGAGCAGACGATGTAGAGCTTTTTAGTTCTCCAGGACGTACTGAAATTGGTGGAAATCATACCGATCATAACCACGGTAGGGTTTTGGCAGGTGCTGTAGATCTCGATAATATTGCCGTTGCTGCAAAAAATGGAACGAATACAATCCGTATTAAGTCAGCAGGATATCCTGAGTTTCAGGTTGATCTTTCTACTTTGGAAATTGATGAATCACAATTTTTCACATCAACTTCATTGGTAAAAGGTATTTGTGCCCGCATGAAAGAAGTGGGTTATGAAATTGGTGGTTTTGATGCTTGTATCGAAGGACGTGTTCCTAAAGGGTCAGGCTTAAGCTCATCAGCTTCTTTTGAAGTGTTGGTTGGTGCTATCGTTAACCATCTTTTTAATGATGGTAAAATGGGTGGTGTTGAGAATGCGATCATCGGACAGTGGTCAGAAAATAATTTCTTCGGAAAACCTTGTGGTTTAATGGATCAGACTGCTTGTTCTGTAGGAGGGTTGATTACCATTGATTTTGAAGATCCAGCAAATCCAATTGTAAAAGAAGTTGATTTTGACTTTGTATCTACTGGGTATTCATTAGTAATTACTGATGTTGGCGGTGGTCATGATGATCCTGCTTCACAGGCTGAGTATGCTTCTTTGCCAACTGAAATGAAATCGGTTGCTGCTGAACTAGGTGCTGATGTACTGAGAAAAGTTACTTTGGAGCAGATCGTTGAAAAAATTCCTGAAATCCGTAAAAAAACTGGAGATAGAGCAATTCTTCGTGCTTATCATTTCCAGGGAGATAACCAGCGAGTGGTTGAACAAGTTGCTGCTCTTGAGAGCAATGATTTCCAATCATTCCTGAAAATGGTTGTTGAATCGGGTTATAGCTCATATATGTACAACCAAAATATTTTTGATGTCGTTCATAAAGATGAGCAAGTTGTTTCATTGGCATTAGCTTTGAGTGAAATGGTGCTGAAAGGTTCTGGAGCATGGCGTGTTCATGGCGGTGGATTCGGCGGTACTATTCAAGCTTTTGTACCTCAGGATAAATTGGAAGAATATATGAAAACTTTGGAGCACGTATATGGTAAAGGCTCATGTCATAAGTTATTTATCCGTGCTAAAGGGTCAATAAAATTAGAACTCTAATTATTTGAATTTAGCTCAATAAGAGAATATTCAGACTTATAAAATAATATAAGAATCTTAAATAAATGGATGTCGGTTAGCTAGCTAGCCGGCATTTTCTTTTATATGCTGTTAATTGTTTGAATATTAGTTCTTCGTGTCATTGATTCATATTTCATAAAAAAATTATAAATTGCCAGCAAAACTGGGTTAATACATTATGTACGATATTATTGGAGACGTCCATGGACAGGCAGATTTATTGAAAAAACTGCTTCTGGGATTGGGATATACGAAGAGAGGCGGTTATTTTTCACATCCAGAACGAAAAGCCATTTTTGTTGGTGACTTTATTAATCGTGGCTCACAGATTCGTGAAACAGTTCGACTTATTCGATCGATGGTTGAGGAAGGGAATGCAATGTCCGTATTGGGGAATCATGAATTAAATGCAATTATCTTCAATTTGAAAGATCAGGCAGGAGAGAGGTTTTATAGCAGAACATCCAAACTTCGATTAAATCTATTTCAAACTTTAAATGAATTTGCAAAGGTTCCAAATGAATGGAAAGGTCATTTAAAATGGATGCGGACACTTCCAATGTTTCTTGATTTGGGACAAATTCGCGTGGTACATGCATGTTGGAAAGATGAAAATGTCAGTTTGTTGAAAGAACATATTACTACTCCAAAGCTAAAAAAGTCATTTCTAAGAAAAATTAGCAAGAATAATTCTGAGATATCACGAGTTTTTTGGGAAACGTGTAAGGGAATCGACTTTGAGCTACCCACGGATTTGCTCATATTTGATAACCTGGGACGTCCACACCGTTCTTTTCGTTCTAAATGGTGGGTAGATTCTTCTGATATGAGTTTTAAGGAATTTTCATTTGAATCGCGCTTTGAACTTCCTAATTATTCAATTCCACCAGAATTAACCAAGCCTCAAAATGCTTACTCAAAAACTTCACCAATTGTCTTTTTTGGGCATTATTGTCTGAAAAATGGTGAAAATATTATTTCTGATAATCTCTGTTGCCTGGATTCATGCGTTAGCCGAAATGGAAAATTGACTGCATATCAATGGGATGGCGAAACTGCTTTGAAAAAGAAGAATTTGATAAAGTTTTAATTTTCTGACTAAGTGATTGATTAATAGAGAGTAATCGGATGCTTGTTGTAAGTTGCATTTAAAGGTGTTTTTTTTGAAATTTTCTATTGCAGAAAAAAAAAGAAAGTATATATTTGCAGAGCCTTTTGAGAATAGCATTTCACAGGGTTTACAGAGTAAAACGGTGGCGTAGTTCAGTTGGTTAGAATATCGGCCTGTCACGCCGAGGGTCGCGAGT
>CBDVCE010000114.1:0-6487 GCA_965372405.1 uncultured Sunxiuqinia sp. | reverse complement strand
TCAACTGACTCTTTTTTGATACCTCGTGGGCTCTGCCCCGGGGTAGTTCATTTTGTTTTTTTTTCGGCTTAGCAATAGATTTTGATAAAGTTGAAGAATAAAAGTATTGAGTTTTTAGACCATTCATGGCATGACCTAGTTTCGTAGCATACTCGCCATTTTCAGGTATTGGAATTCTAACAGTTAAAGAGAATAAGTCATCAATAATCTCTTTTATTGAGGTTTCTTTTGTAGTATCTGTGATTTGAAATCCAAACTCATATTTTCCTGAAGCAAATCCATCGAAAAAGAATCTTCGGAATTTAAGTTTGATATTATAAGGTTGACTTTTAGAGAAGGTAAGCCATTTGTTAATTTTTATTGATTTTTTAGCAAGACAAATATTTGATTCACCAACCCAGTTATTTAGTCCTCCGGATTTTCTGTACCCGATTTCCCCCATTGATTTGAGAAAATCATTTTCCTCGGGAAATGGCCAATCGGGATTGGGCAAAATACCGCAGTTATAATCTACGAACCTTCTTAAATCAGTAACAGTATATTGAATAATCAACAACATAGTAAAAAGAATCAGCTCCCTCCATAATATTGTTAACGGAAGGAGCGGGAGCATTAGATACTTCTATAATACCTCTCCGCGGTAAGGCGGAATTGTAAAACACTTCTATTTACGTATAAAAATAATCTCCAATACTAAAGTATCGGAACGACATAGTATTACTGATGTACCGCTTGTCTCCAAATTAGATAGTCCTTTGCTATCTATCAATAAATGATTTTTAAATTTCTAATTAAAGTTACGATAGATTAATTTATTATCAAATAGTTGAGGAGCTTGTCTTGATAGCTAATTTGAGCGAATAGTGAACAGAATAATAAAAGGTGTGGCTTTTGTCGATGTTTTGTAAAAGTTTTGACAAACAAAAAATCCGGTCTGTTGGACCGGATTTCATTGTGTATAATATATGAAACTTACATATTTGCGTCTTTCAAAATCACATCGTGTGCACCGCCTTCAACGATACTTGTAGCAGATACTATAGTGATTTTCCCATCTTCTTTTAATTGGTTGATAGAAGTTACTCCACAGCTACACATGGTGGATTTCATTTTTCCAATTGTAATCTCAAGGTTGTCTTTCAATTTTCCGGCATAAGGTACATAGCTATCAACTCCTTCTTCAAACTTAAGGTTTTCGCTTCCTCCCATATCGTAACGCTGCCAGTTGCGAGCTCGGTTTGAGCCTTCGCCCCAGTATTCTTTTACATAGCGGTTGTTAATCATCATTTTGCGTGTTGGACTTTCATCAAAACGTGCAAAATAGCGACCCATCATAAGGAAATCAGCACCCATTGCCAGAGCTAGTACCATATGGTAGTCTTGTACAATACCGCCATCTGAACATATTGGAATGTATATCCCTTTTTTCTCAAAGTATTCATCACGAGCTGCAGCAACTTCAATTATTGATGTTGCCTGACCACGGCCGATTCCTTTTTGCTCGCGAGTGATACAAATAGAACCACCACCAATACCAACTTTGATGAAATCAGCACCAGCATCAGCTAAATAATCGAAGCCTTCTTTGTCAACAACGTTCCCGGCACCAACTTTAACTTTGCCGTTATATTCTTTTTTAACCCATTCCAGAGTTTGTTTCTGCCACTCCGAGTACCCATCTGACGAATCGATACATAAAACATCAGCACCTGCTTCAATTAACGCAGGAACTCGCTCTTTGTAATCGCGACTATTGATTCCAGCACCCACAATCAATTTTTTATTCGAATCTGATAGTTCGTTTGGATGTTCTTTATGGCTCTCATAATCCTTGCGGAAAACAAAGAAATGAAGTTTTTGATTTTCGTCGATAATTGGAAGACTATTTAGCTTGTTATCCCAGATAATATTATTTGCCGCATTTAGTGTGATTCCGAGTTTGCCCGTAACCAATTTACTAAATGGGGTCATGAATTCTTTAATTTTTTTATCAAGTGGATCACGGCTTGGACGATAATCACGGCCGGTAACAATTCCAACCAGTTTGCCTTTTGATGTACCATCTTCCGTAATTCCAATAGTGGCATGTCCGGTTTGGTTTTTCAAATCCATTACATCAGCAAGTGTGTGGTCAGGAGTTAGGTTTGAATCGCTGACAACAAAACCTGCCTTAAACTTCTTTACCTTTTTTACCATTTCGGATTGAGTCTCAATTCCTTGAGAACCAAATATGAAAGAAAGGCCACCATTTCTGGCGAGAGCAATACCCATTTCGCTACCCGAAACAGATTGCATGATTGCTGAAACAAAAGGGATGTTTAGCTCTAGTGAAGGTTCTTCGCCCTTTTTAAAACTTACCAAAGGGGCTTTCAGAGAGACATTCTGTGGAAAACAGTTTTTATCGGTC
Organism: uncultured Sunxiuqinia sp.; assembly: GCA_965372405.1. Taxonomy (GTDB): domain Bacteria; phylum Bacteroidota; class Bacteroidia; order Bacteroidales; family Prolixibacteraceae; genus Sunxiuqinia. The sequence goes on along the minus strand of CBDVCE010000114.1, from coordinate 4,080 downwards.
AGGCCTGGAATTAGCAGGTATTCGCTAAAGGTTCTGGAAACTTCATTTGAGATTTTTGCCATAATTTTGCCAGCTTTTAAATTGAAAAATTGCGCAAAGTTACAATTAATTTACAAAGTAACGATTTTTTTGGTTTCAAAAATTAGCTATTCCAAATTTCCCAAGAACGGATGGCTTGCAAATGCAACATTTCCAATCCGTTTTTAACAGCAGCACCCATTTCTTTCCCTTTTTTCATAAAAAGGGTTTCTTCCGGGTTATACACCAAATCAAAAAGTACATGGTCTTTAGTAATGCTTTCATAAGGGATGTTAGGACAAGCGTCTACCTTTGGGAAAGTCCCTAGAGGTGTAGCATTGATAATTACCAAGTGACTTTTTATTAGTTCATCATCAATAGTTTCATATCGTATTTCATTTTCAAAGAGTTCATCTTCGATAGATGCAGAAATGTATGAGATTCCTAGTTTTTCCAGAATATGCTTGATGGCTTTTGAGGCACCTCCTGTTCCAAGAATTAATGCTTTTTTGTGATTTTTATTTAGCATTGGCTTTAACGAGTTCTCAAAACCATATACATCCGAATTGTATCCTTTTAGCTTGGTATTACTTCCGTCCTTAATAATTTTCACGGTATTAACTGCACCAACTTTAGCAGCTTCCTCATCAATTTCATCTAAAAAAGGCATTATCTGCTGTTTGTAGGGAATGGTGCAATTCAATCCGCTAATGTTTTTATTCTTTTCAAAAATTGTTGGAAACTCATCAATCGTGTCAAATTCAAAGTTGATATATTCATGATCAACTAAGTTTTCTTTTTCAAACTTTTCAGTAAAAAAACCTTTTGAGAATGAATAGCCTAAACGGTATCCTATTAATCCAAATGTCTTCATTGTTCTATTATTTTTTCAATTTTTTAGATACACCTTCCAGAATGAAAATCAAAGCAAATCCTAATGCCGCAAGTAATAAAGCATAAACTAGCTGCGGATTATTGCTTGTTATTTCTGCATACTTGCCAGGTAGAACGTTTTGCTCAACCAAAGGTTTTAATTCTCCATGTCGATCAACGAAAGTTTCAACTACTTCCTTCCATGGCCATACTTTATTTAATGACCCAATCATAAAACCAGATAATAGAGCGATGGTTAGATTGTAATACTCCTTTAGTAGCCACGAGAGTATATTGGAAAAAATGATTATGCCAATTACAGCACCAACCAAGAAGACAGCAATTATTGGGAGGTTAAATTCAGAAACTGCACCTAAGATGAACTTATACATTCCCAGTAAAACAAGAATGAAGCTTCCTGATATCCCAGGTAAAATCATGGCACAGATTGCAATAGAACCTGATAGAAATACAAAACCATAGCTGGTATTTGCTTCCGCAGGAGTAATCACGGTAATTATATAGGCTATTGCAACTCCAATTAATAGTGAAGCTACAGTCCCAATTTTCCATTGTTTAATATCCCGGGCAACATAAATAGCGGAGGCAATGATTAAACCAAAAAAGAATGACCAAATTAAAATAGGGTGGTTGTCAAGTAAATATTTTAGGCCTTTTGCTAATGAAAGAACACTAATTCCAATTCCAATAACTATTGCAAGAAGAAATTTCCCATTTACTGATTCCCAAAAGTCTTTTAATTTGAATGTGAATAACGATTTAAGAGACTTTAAATTTACGGACTTTATAGAGTCGATAAGCTCTTGATATATTCCAGTTATAAACGCAATTGTTCCGCCTGAAACACCTGGAACTACATCAGCAGCACCCATTCCAATACCTTTCAGACAAATAATAAGGTAATCTTTAAATGTTCGTTTCATTAAGCTTGTTTTTGATTTCACACAAAAATAGGCAGCTTTTAAGAAAATGAAAGCTTCCTGATCTATTTTTAATGAATGTTAAATAATTGAATACGATTGAAAAGATAGATCTATAATAGTTCAATTACTTTTGCAGCATTTTTCTGATTCGAAAATTGTTTACCAAGAAGCAATTTTCGCCTTTCAATTTCATCATAAGTAAATTCTTCCTCAAACTTCTCTTGAATCATTCTGATCATATCCTGAACACTATTTGCAATATGACAAAGGCTCTCAAGTCCTGTGTTTTCAACCATTGGTGAATTGGTTATGCAATGCCTTCCAATAAATAGAGAGGCTAATAATTTAAGTTTTAGCCCGGTAGGCTGGAAAGTTGGAATGAGGTTGATATGTGCGTCGTGAATTAATTCATCCATTACCTCATTGTCAGGATCTCCAATCAATGTAACATGAGGGGTGATCATACACTGGTTTATAAGCCATTCTGGAGGATTTTTTCCTGCAATCATGAAGCTGAAAGTGATCTCAGAAAAAACTTTGTCGATCAAATATTTTACAGCCTTTTGATTTTCAGGAACACCTAGGTTTCCATGAAATAGTACATATTCACCATTTCCCGACTTTATTTTTACTTCATCAAATGGATGAAATGCCGGAATGAAAGTTGCGTTTTTATATTTATTCTCTAGGTATCTGGTGTCGTTTGGGGAAATTGAAAGAACATGATCCGAAATTTTTAAACGTTTTTCAAAACATTGAAGCTTAACAGCTTCTTGTTCAAAATAGAATCTTTTGTAAGGGTTTTTTTCTGACTTGGCTAAGTATCTGTAATAATCATGCTCAATATTGTGTGTTCGAACAATTTTTTGATAAGCACCGATGTAGGGTGAGTTTAGGTAATAACAGGAATGGAGTCCTTCAAATAAAATTGGAGCAATTTCATCCAATAAATTATTAAGGAGTTTCTTATTCTTTCTTGTTCTAACAATATATGGAAGCTTAGACAAGAAATTTGTGAAATTCATTTTTCTAGGGTAGTAATGCACTTGATAGCATATGTCTTCAAGTTCCCGGGCTTCTTCTCTTTCATGCTGAAAGCAGTGAAGAATAATGTCAATGCCAGCTTCTGATAATGACTTTACCTTGTAATAAACATCAATGATTCCACCATAGTTGGGTGGATATGGTACATTGAAACTTATGATGTGTAATTTTTTCCCCATAGTTGCGCGATAAAAGTATAAAAAAACCGCAAGCGAATTACCTGCGGTTTATTGTTATATAAAATCTCTTTTAAAGTTTCTATCGATAATAACTTTGAAAGTCAACAATCTTTGAGAAAATGGATTTAAAGTTCACGGATTTTTATGTTCCTGAACCAAACAGTATATCCATGATCCTGAAGGCCAATAAAACCTTCTTTTGAAATACCTTCAACAAAACCCGGGAAGTTTTTGAATTTACTATTTTGAATTAATTGATCCCACTCAGCAGTCCATAAAGTGTATGAAGCAACTTCAACACCATTCATCGTATGAGTAACGTTTCCATCCTGAACTTTTATACGAATAGAATTCCAGCTACCAGCAGGATTTACTGTTTTTGGATCTGCAGCAATCATGTCGTAAAGTGAACCAGCGCGGTGAGTTGGATTTTTATTGTCAGATGCATATTCATTGTCAAGTACCTGCATCTCAGGAGCTGCATGGTAAATTGGTTTTCCAGGTACTTCGCGAATATTGAAAAAGATACCAGAGTTTGCCTTTTTGCTGGCTTTCCAATCAATAGCTAGTTCAAAATTTTTAAATTTATTCTTACCAAAAAGAATATCGCCACGTGAACCTTGTCCTTCTTTTTTTCCTTCTCCAAGGAAAACTTTCATGGCATCATCTTCAATAACCCAGTTTGGAGCCATTTTGGTGTCGTTACACATTCTCCAGCCTTTGAAGTTTTTGCCATTAAACAACAACTCCCAGCCTTCTTTTTTCTCTTGCTTAGTAAGCTTGTTGATTTTTTGTGAAAATGTTGGAGCCGAAATTAATAGCCCAATTACTAATGAAATGGATAAAATAATACTTTTTCTCATGGTTAATTTTTTTATTATTCCCATTACGGGAAATTGAATAATGGTTTAGGAATTAAAAACACAAAGCTAAAAAAAATAGTTAATTGGAGTAATTTATGATATTCATTTCAATGAACTACCCCGGGGCAGAGCCCACGAGGTATCAAAAAAGAGTCAGTT
>CBDVCE010000113.1:0-6654 GCA_965372405.1 uncultured Sunxiuqinia sp. | reverse complement strand
TCAACTGACTCTTTTTTGATACCTCGTGGGCTCTGCCCCGGGGTAGTTCATTTCCAGTTGAGCTTGTTCCAATATCAGTTTCAACTCTTTAATCTGCCTGCGAATATCATCATGATAAGACCACATGAGCTGCACGCAATGAAAGTCAGTCCAATGCTTTTCCAAAGCCGGGAACAGTACATTTTCCTTTATCTGATAATGTTTTTCAAAATTCTGGAGCTCAACAAGATCTCCGGATAATTCTTTTTTTGCCTTCTCGTTTGCAGGGTCTTGGTTTAAATTTTTTATGGAGACCTTCATCACATTTAGCAAACCAACCATTGCTAAGTTATTTTTAATCAGCATATCCAAAAAGCTATACTCAGCAGGTTTTATTGCTGGATACTTTTTTAGAGGTGCATTAAACAAATGAAGAATCTTGTTTGTGGTGACTTTCATGTCATCCAGATTTTCCTGTTCTGTTGTAAGAATATCAAATAGCCTGATTACTTCTGATGGGACAATTTCATTAATAATTGGCATGTATGCTTTCACCAGACTTCCCTTATCGGTTGAGCTCATCATCTTTTGAGCAAATTCAACCAATTTTTCTACTCTCTCCCTTTTATGGTTCGTAAATTCTGACATATCCTTTTACTTCTTTTTCTTACTTGATTTAGCTTTTGGATTAAAATCCAGGCAATACTGAACCCAATTCTCAAGATCATCATCTAAATCAACACCTTCTGGTTCAACAAAAATAAAACCTTTCATTGGGCGTTGTGTAAAATCCATCTTTCGGGCTCCATTTTCTTCCAGCAATTGTTCATAGATATCAGGATCAACGCGGGTCATTAAATCGTTCTTTACTACGCCAACACACATCTTTTCATCGACTAAAAAGCAAAGCCCTCCAAACATTTTTCGTTCTTCAAAAGATGCTTTTTTATCTTTTAATTGCTGTCGAACCCGATCGGCTAATAATTCATCGTATGCCATGATTCAATTTTTATCAAAAGATAGAAAATTATGGCGATGATTAAAAGAAGAGTTCCTGTTTAGGATACTTTTCAAAAGGAGTTAATTTGATTCGAATGTATTTAAGTTATGGTATTTAATAGGTTACAAGATTATTTGTACGTGTATTTTCCCAGCTGGAAAATTTAATAGAGGAAATAAAACCACGTAACATTCCGTCAAATAATCTTGTTGCCTGAAGACGATTAACGGCAATATTTATCTTTTGAATTTCCATAGGAACATCAAATGATCGCCGATAAAGAAATTCATCTACCTCTTCATATCCAAGACTAACGTTGTTAACTCTATTGTGCTCTGGATTAAATGAAAGATATGGGTGAATTGAAACCTTTTCTTCCCAATTAATTTCGGGGATATACGTATTTAATAAATCAATTCCATTTTCGGGTAGAGAATGAAACCAATTATCGAAAACCTGAGCAATTGTCAACACATCTTTTTTATTATCGTTGGTAGGTTGAATAGGTATCTTATCAAAATTGTTTTGGTGTAGCTTAAGCATTGGGTTAAGCTCTGTCCAGTAATTTATGAGTTCACGTAATTTCTCAATATCACCAATTGGTTTATCACTTGGTAGTCCTACAAAAGTGATATCGGCAAAAAACGTTTCATTTTCATTTTTGATCTGTTTAAGCAGAAGATCTGTTTGTTGAATGGTAGTTTTTAAATTTCGGATTTCAACCTGTGCAGAATTAAAATCCCGTTTAATCATTTTTTCCTCAATGTTGTAGTAAGAATTCTGAATTTGAGTGAATTTCTCCTCTAATCGACCATCTTCATTACCTGAAACTTTAATGTTTGGAGAAACAAACCATTCATCGGTTTTCCCTTTTATTTTTAAATGAAGAATTGCTTCAGCTACATCCTCTTCCTGCATAATTAAAGTACCTTCAGTATATTGCCAGCTGGCTTTTACAGAAAACTTAATATAGGGGTCATTAACTTTTCGGGAAGGAATATTTATCCAAAGCTGATGTTCGTTGCCTTGTGTTTTTTTATTACGGATTTTAATTTTCTCATCCGTTTCTATCTCAAAACTTTGATCAAGTAATTCCCATTCGTATTTTTCATTTTGAATTTGATAAACCAGACGGTTTTCGTTCCGCGAGACTATTTGTGCCTCATTCGGAATATCAGCATAACTATCCGGAAACTCCACATAGTCACGTCTTCCTCCCTCAAAAGAGAGTGTAATTTTCACTAAATTTCCTCTATCTACTTCTAGAATATCTTCATCTAAAAGTTTTTCCCCATTTACACTTAATTCAATGTAAGGCTTCCTCACTGGTTGAACAGCAAACATCAATCCGCATGTAATCAAAAGGGGAGCTAATGTTAATAACATCCTTTTCATAATCCTCCAAGTTTGTTTTCTACTCAATAAATAACAGAACTAACTTAAGATCATTGTCAATATGTTGCCTAGAAATAATGTAGAATTTGGTCTAGAAAACAGTGAAATTGATCCCTCGTTTACTTTAATACCCCTAAGAATGTAAATACCCTAGTTTTTTATTAAACTAATTGCTTTATTATTTTTCTGAATTTGCGCAGAGAGCACGTAAAGTCCACTATATAGACCAGATAGGCTTATTTTATTAGCATACTATTTTGTAAAGTAACTGTTTTATAACACGTCCATCTTATGCATAAATAGTTCCTCTAGGGGTAATATCATAATTTCAAATTCAAATTAGTTGGAGATTATTTTGGAAAGATGAACTGTTAATACGTGGCAACTATTAGCATATGTTCGTGAAAAGGATGAGAACAAAGTATTGGTTTTCATGAACCTTTCTAATAAACCGGTTGTTCAGTATGTAGAGTTCGATGTTCAAGAAGAGTTTGAAGATGTGTTTGGGAATGAAATGTTGACGACAGGAGAAAAGGTGAATGTCGAACTCCAAGCTTGGGAATATAAAATTTATATAAAATAATTAGAATCAGGTTTAGTTTAGGTTTAGTTGGTTTATTAAGATAAAGGGTATGCGAAAGCAGCCCTTTTTCTATTGCACAAAAAAACCGCCTTTGCGTACAAAAGCGGTTTCATATATTGAGTAAGTTACTGATCCGCATTAGCGGTACGGCAACTTACGGAAGCGCACCAACTAGAGTTGGCACGACTATTTTTATTTAAATTTGTCATCCTGTCCGGCAGCTGCCGGATCAGGATCTCATTCTATTTTACTTCAGATCCATTCTTTACTTCGGCTTCCGGTGAAACAAATTTCAAACTACCGTCAGCATCTTCAGCCATCAAAATCATTCCTTGCGATTCTATTCCTTTTAGTTTTCTTGGTTCAAGGTTTACCAAAACAGAAACTTGTTTGCCAATTACTTCTTCAGGTTTATAATATTCAGCAATGCCTGAAACAACTGTTCGCTGATCAATTCCTGTATCTACTAACAGTTTCATCAGCTTTTTGGTTTTGGCAACCTTTTCAGCTTCAATAATTGTCCCGGTACGGATATCCATCTTCATGAATTCGTCGAAGCTGCAGTTTTCTTTAACAGGCTTGGCTGTTGCTTCTGCCATTTCGTTAGCCTTTTTAGTATCCAATAATTTCTGAACCTGTACCTCAATCGTTTTGTCTTCAATCTTCTGAAAAAGAAGCTCTGGTTTATTGGTTTTATGTCCTGCTGCTAACAAGTCTGTTCTTCCCAATTCACTCCACTCCAAGTTTTCAAGATTGATAAATCCACACAGTTTTTCCATGCTAAATGGAAGAAAAGGTTTCAGTATAATCGTTAGATTGGCAGTTATCTGCAAGCAAACATTCATAACAGTTTCTACACGTTCCGGATCAGTTTTAAAAACCTTCCAGGGCTCTTCATCAGCTAAATATTTATTACCCAAACGAGCTAAGTCCATAGCCAGTTTTAAGGCTTCGCGGAAACGATAGTTATTCAGACTTTTTTCAACTTCAGCTTTCAATTTGCCAATTTCAGCTAAAGCATGTTTGTCAACCTCATTCAGTTCGCCTAAAGCAGGAACCTCACCCTCATAGTATTTTTGAGTAAGTACCAACGCTCGGTTTACAAAGTTACCAAGTACAGCAACCAGCTCGTTGTTATTGCGAGCCTGAAAATCTTTCCAGGTAAAATCGTTGTCTTTTGTCTCAGGAGCGTTGGCTGTCAATACATATTTTAGCACATCTTGCTGTCCAGGGAATTCATCCAGATATTCGTGTAACCAAACGGCCCAGTTGCGTGAGGTGGAGATTTTATCACCTTCCAGATTTAGGAATTCGTTGGCAGGAACATTCTCTGGTAATATATAACTTCCTTCAGCTTTCAACATAGTTGGGAAGATGATACAATGGAAAACGATGTTATCCTTTCCAATAAAATGAAGCATCTTGCATTCTGGGTCTTTCCAGTATTTTTCCCAATCATCTGTGTGCTCTTTAGTTGCTGAGATGTATCCAATTGGAGCATCAAACCATACGTAAAGCACTTTACCTTCGGCATCTTCAATTGGAACAGGTACACCCCAATTCAAGTCGCGGGTTACAGCACGAGGATGCAAACCACTGTCGAGCCAACTTTTGCACTGCCCGTAAACATTGGGTTTCCATTCTTTGTGTCCTTCAAGAATCCATTCTTTTAGCCAAGGTTCATATTGATCCAATGGCAAATACCAGTGTTTAGTTTCTTTTAAAACTGGAACATTACCACTGATCATCGATTTTGGATTGATCAATTCGGTAGGACTCAACGAAGTTCCACAGCTTTCACACTGGTCACCATAAGCATTCTCAAAACCACATTTTGGACAAGTTCCAACAATGTAACGATCGGCTAAAAACTGCTTGTTTTCTTCATCGAAATATTGCTCTGAAGTTTGCTCAACAAACTTTCCATCATCATATAGTTTCTTGAAAAACTCTGATGCTGTTTCATGATGAATATCTGCACTGGTTCGTGAATACACATCAAAAGAAATTCCAAAGCGAGAAAATGCATCTTTAATAATACCGTGGTATTTGTCAACAATATCTTGTGGAGTTACGCCTTCATTCTTAGCTTTCAAGGTAATAGGTACACCGTGTTCATCTGATCCACCAATGAAAAGCACATCTTCATTTTTCATGCGAAGATAGCGTGCATAAATATCAGCTGGAACGTAAACACCGGCAAGGTGACCAATGTGTACCGGCCCGTTGGCGTAAGGCAGGGCTGAAGTAATTAAAGTCCGTTTGTATTGTGACATATTAAAAATGATTTTATTGTCGTGAATCCCAATTTTGTTTTTAGGGCTACAAAGATAGTGGTTTTTTCATATTCTGAATTCCAAGATTGAAAATCTCCAAGAACATTTATTTTCAAGTTTGCATGTAGTCTTTTTAGAATGCCTGACTGAGATTATCCTCTTCAGTTTTCTCAACAAACTCCTCACAAGATTCGGTTGTTACTTCTCCGTTATATCCGCTTTCAGACCAGCCCATTGGTGATCCTCCATTTGGGCCATCACTGCCTCGTCGTCCATTGGTACTTCCAGAGCCACCTTGTCCGCCTGCTCCACCTTGACCTGCAGCACCATGTTGACCACTTGTGCCTCCATAATTATGAGTAATAAATAGATATTTATATGGGCTGGCATCGTTGGTGAAATTTAGATGAATGTTACCACCATCTCCGCCAATGCCTGCAAATCCTCCATCGCCTCCTGCACCACCATGCCCTCCATCTCCTCCTGGACCTTGTTTTTTTACCTGAATCGTTTCTATGACTTCTACATCCTTATAGTAGGTTTCTGTTATGGTGCGTTCAACTTCTACCTCTTCTTCTTTGCCCTCACTGTTGGTTATCACTTTCTTTTCTTTTTTGATGACAGTTCGCTTGAAAGGCTTACGAACTATTTTTTTTACTGTTTTTGTTTCATACCAAATTCTACCATCCTTACCTTTTCCTCCGTGCCCTCCTCTTCCTCCATGGCCGCCGTCACCACCTTTCCCTCCAATAGTTGAAATGTCCAGTTTACCACCATTGGGATTAATCAGGTAGCGATACTCTTTACTTGTCCATAAGTTTTCAGCATAAACATATAATAGATCGTATTGAAGAATTGGGTCATAATATGAATCTACCCATACGCCAATGTCCGGTGCATTCTGACCGTATTCTCCATGCTGTCCATTTTGTCCACAGGAGCCATTTGAACCTGTAGATCCTGAACAGCCATTTATCCCCGAAGATCCGTCAAACCCAGAGTGTCCGTATTCACTTAACTGATAGTTGTGTTTGTAATCAAGTAGAATGTTGAAGGTATCACTAACTGATTCATTTAGCAGTGATTTTATTACAAGTGTTGAATGATGATTGGTGATTTTGTGAAAATCAGGTTCAATAATAAATTTCCCTTTTTGCCAATATCCATCTTTGGTTGAGAATTTAAATAGACTGGCTTCTTTGTTACGCTGTAAATTCGTATAAATCCGTTCTTGTCCGTTGTCATACTTTGAGATCAATTCTCCTTTAACAATGCATCCGGGTGCTTTGTCATATGAATTTGTAGGACGATAACTTAACTGGGTTTCATAATTCAGGGGAATCAAGATTCGTTTTGCTAATTCATCTTGTGTGTGCCCAGCATGAGCATCACTCTGTGCACTTACCCGGAAGCTGTATAAA
>CBDVCE010000112.1:0-6958 GCA_965372405.1 uncultured Sunxiuqinia sp. | reverse complement strand
ACTGTGGCACATAAGGCTTTATGGCCTATGGTTCAATTCCCGCCATCTCCACCAAATAATCAAACCACCCTTGCGGTGGTTTTTTTATTTGTGGATTTGGTGCGGATGAGAATCGCCGTACCGGGTTCACTAAAATTGACAGGATCAATTTTGAACGTGCGCCTTTTGCACGGCCCGCAGGGGAAAATACATGGATGTATTTTATAATTCCCGCCATCTCCACCAATAAAAAAGGTCACCTGATTTTAGGTGGCCTTTTTTATTGGTGATGACGGTGTTGAATTTAAGACGCAAACGGGTTCAAAAAATTATCAGGAACAATTTTTAACGTGCGATTTTTCCACGGCTCCGAAGGGGTGAGTCTCATGGATGAGACAAATAATTCCCGCGGCACCAAATAACACAATGCCCCCCCTTTTCTTCAGATAGCCTTCTTTATTTCTAAAAACAAACGATTTGCTTGTGAAATACACCTTCATCCTTAAAGTTTACTTTGTTCTTATTAAAAAGCAGCTTTTAAGTTAAATTTAAGCCTTATATTTACTCATTTATTACATATTTTCAATGACTTGCGCTGGTCCGACCCCTGCCTATCTCCCGACCCCTGCCTATCTTCTTGTATGACTGAGCGGCAATGCATACTTGCTGCGTGTATATTATGTTTGCTCCTGAACATAAAACACAATCATGATAATCTCTTGAATATCTTGATTTGTAACTATTTCGAAATTTTCATCAAATACAAAATTAGCTATATTGGTTTCTGCGAATTCATATTCACCTAATTTTGGTGCGGGTGGGTCTGTTGGCAAAACGGTAGTCCCGTCAATATCTATGCTAGCACTGCCTGATTCACATTTCACATACCATATAATATTTCCAACTGTCAGGGTTTTAGCTACCGTCGAAAAATAAGGAAGACTATTTCTTCTGATATTGAATATTGCATTTCCTTCGGTTTTTAATTTATTCCAACTGTTTGGAAATTCCTGTTTTAAATTAAAGGCTCTATAAAAACCACCCTGATCCTCACCTACTCCTGATAGTGCGTGTGCAAATGTGTGAAGATGATCCCTTGCCAATGATTTGAGAGTTTCTCCTCCATCCCGTGCTGTGTAATTGATAGTTAAAATGACATCAGATATTGTGTCATAGTCGAACTGGCGAAACTCTGTTTCCATTTCTAGTTTCCAGCGGCTAATAGCTCCTGAACCTTCAAAAGGAAGGTAGCGCTCGTCTCTGAAGTTCAGCTCAAACAAACCACTATCATTTTGTCCATTGCTTGTAGCTACGGACTGTGCGGAAGCAAAGTTCACCATGAAGCGCTTATCCCCATCCTGAATTCTTGGATAAACACCGGCGGTATTAACCAATCTGATTTCATTGCTAAGCTGCCGGAGCGTACAGTTAATGCTCGTATAAGGCCCGACTATGCAAGGAATGGTAATGCTAACAGATTTTATCCTCCTCATATAATGACCGGGAAAATCTAAATCAAACAATGCCTCCGGTAATTCAAACTCACAACTGCCCGTAATTTTGAACCTTAACAATTCTTCCGGATTTAACCTTAGGAGTGAAATGTTCTTACTAATTTCCAGCTCTCTTTTGTTCTTCTCCAGAAAGGATTTTTCCATTTGTCGCAATGCAAGGTGTAGACTTTCCCCGGCGAGCAATCCTTCTTTTGAAGAATTCCAATAATTATATTGAATGAAGCTGGCATTGAACTCTCCCCTTTCAAACTGATAAGCCCTTTCTGCCTTTTTAGCAAGGTCAAATGCCATATCAAAGCTTTGTTTGTAGATGTCGGTAAGTCTATGTTTCATCCAGGAATAGAGTTCATTGTTTGTAAATTTGCTGCTTAAATATTCATAAGATTGCTCTGCATTTTCTATTTGTTTGTCATGGTTTATCAGCTCTTTTTCAGTAATTCCCAATCGTAATTGTGCAGCCTTTAGCTGGGAATTCATCTGGATAAGTTCTCTCCCGGCAACATTGGCCTGGAATACCCAGTCCTGTTCTCTTCTGAAATAGGAGCCTATTTTTGAAGCCCGAGCAGCAGAATATGATAAATGTGAAGCTCCAATCTGTATATTTTTATCAAAAGCTGAAATAGCAGCTCCAATATTAGAACCCCCAAATGATACCCCGGCTCCAACTCCTAAAGGTTTGCCATCCGCAGAGAAGCTGGGTATTAAATTCATAACAGAGGCTAATACTTCTAATGAAGATGAGGCAATTTGAAGATCATTTGATTCCTTAGCTTTGTCCAAATCCTCTTTTTCCATGGGTATCAGCTTCAACCCTTCAACATCTTCTATTTCTACAAGGCTTAAGTCAACATCAGCTTCTATTTCAGTTAATTCAGCAGCTTCCTCATCAGGGATTAGTTCTGCATCCATACCCAGCAGATCCAGGTAATGTTTCATTCTTTTAAGTGTTGCAGCCCGGCTTATTATTAAACCTTCCAAAGCTTCGGCTGATTCATCTCTTTGCAGTTGTTTTATTTGTTTGACCAGGTTAAGCATATCCAACTCCTGCGATGATCTCAGGAGTGATAATTCTTCCCCATCCTTTTTTTCTAATGCAGATAACAAATTGCTGCCAAGCGCTTTAATATCACCACATATTTCAATAGCCTTTTGCAGCATATAGCTAAACCTGTAATATGGAATAGGAGCGTTAAGTTGTCCGAGCATACCGGCAATGCTTAAACCGGATGCCGCCCCGCCAACCAGCATACCCGGATCTAATTCGGGTTCAAACAATGCCACAGGTCTTCGGATGCCATTGATATCCAGGCCATGTCTGATGTTGAATAAGCGTTGTTCAACAGTATCCCAATATTCCAGTAATTTGCTGTTAAAGGGTATACAGAAAAGTTTTCCTATTCCCAATCCTAAAATATTAGCCATGGTAGAATCATATTCTTCTCCAGGTTCAATATTGCCACTAAAGGGAGCAGAAAACTCATATTCCAGATCATTTACGTTCGAATATGCGTCCAGCCTGTGCATGATACTGAAATAGGTTTCCGGTTTTATTTCCCCCCTTTCAGGAATAAATTCAGGTCTTGGACCAAGCAGGAGGTTTGCCATTACATAAAGCTGGGTGGCCTCACCCAATGATTCCATGGAATACCTTCTGAAATGCTGGTCTCCCCATGCAATAAGGTTGTCGAGGTATTTCATGATAACATTTAGTTTATATGATTCTGCTCCCCTCATTTGGGCAAAATAATGCGGTTGAAATGGATGATCGCGCCAATCCTTCCATTCTAAAGCTTCTTGTTTTCCATCACCTCGCCTGAACGGTAAAAACCGCCAAACTCTTTTTTCCTCTTCCTCATTTGGTTCTGAAGAGGTGGGATCAAAAATATAGTGAAACCAGTCACGGGCTTCTTTAAATTTATTGTTTTTACTTAAATGGGTGGCTATGAACAGAGGTACATGGAAAAAAAGTTCCCAGTTGTAACTGGAATAGGCGCCTTCTATATTAAAATCAACATTTTCTATTGGATAATATTGAACATCATCAGCTGGAACATACATGTCTTTAAATGGGATCAAATTTAAATCTTTATCTGTCTCATCCAGTAACTGTGTTTTTAAATCTAAAAAATCCGCAGTTCCATTTTCATTCAATATTTTTGTAAACTCATTTACGAGAGGATGATAAAAATTAAAAAATCTAAAATATGACTGATTGGGTCCACTCCATGAAAAGTAAAATTTCCAAACAATGTAATATTTCCTATTCTTATCCTGAAAAATAAAAGTTGGATTGTCATAAGTCTTATATTTTGGCAATATGACTCCATTATCAACTGATTCCAAAAGATCCCAACGTTCAACCTTTTTTAATCCATTGAAATATCTAAAGGGATGTTTTATAACAGAATGAAGTTCTCCGGAAAAAGCTTTTGGTTTGTCATGCAAACTTGTTAGCCGGAATTCAATCTCTTTATCAGAACTTCCAGCTTGTTTTATAATCAAATTACCCCTATAAATTCTTGCTGAAAAACTAAATTGCCAAGGTTGTGGGTGTTCAGGTTGTGGATGTTCAGGTTGCGGATCTTCAGGTTGTGCTGGTTCTTGCTTTACTACTAAGGCCAAAGCGTCTTTCAATGCTTTTTTTGCAGCATCTAATTCAGTTTTTGCTGTTTGTAATTTAGCTCTTCCAATAATATATATACCATCAGAATTCTCATTCACGTCATCACTAATTTCAATATCATTACTCCAGCTATTTTCTAGATAATCTACATTAATAGTCTTATCTTCTTTCCAAATCCATGTTTTTGCTGCGTAATCATTGCCACCGCCTATCTTCTTAATAAGGTTTAAGATATTTTCGGCATATTCATTAAATTCTTCTTCTTCTATGTCCTTAAGTAAATAAGTTGTCACTTTATGGTCATCATGTATTATGCGTTTAAGATAATCAGGGTGATATTCATTTTCATAAATCGTATTAACATCATTTGGTGTATAAACTACTGATTGGCGTTTATACGTCCAGCCACCTAGCCCATCAGCCGCACAACGAACACCTACAAGACCTGAATTTTTAAAGAGCGTTCTATAGACCTTTCTTTTCCCTACAATGCCACCGTTGCCATCTTCGCCATATTTTGCAAGTGATATTTGTTTATTTTTTTCGGCACGAGTAATTTCGGTACTCACGGGCACGGGCTTACTCACGGGCTTACTCAAGGGTTTACCCACGTATGTACTAATAAACTCTGAACTAATCTGCTTTTTGCTCCATTTTTTGTCTTTATATTCACTCCATGCTAAATGAATTTCCCAATATTTTGTTGGTTTAAGATCAGAAGTTGTTTTATCAGCTACATCAGCTATCGTTACACTACTTTCTACTTCACGGCTTTTGGATTTCTCCCTGAATACGGGCCAAAAGATCATCAACCTACCTTTCCAAACAACAGGCATTAAATGGAGCCAACTGTTTTCACCATCTTCAATAGTATCAATATCTACCTTAACCTCTTCCCATGGCGACCATCGCCAGAGATTGTGCCTATTTTTTTTTCCCAACTTGTATTTCATTGTTCGGAAGTAATATGTATATGGGGCATTGGAAGTCCGTGCAAAAACATATTCAGTAGATTTTCCAGTGTCGTCATATAATCCGCAAACATCCAACCTCGCCACTTCATCCAGTTTTGAAAGATAGTTTCTCAAGGCCGTTTCAACGGTGTCTTTTGAAATATCATTCTGCATCAGTTCCGATTCCAGCTCTTTGAAAAAAGGACTTTTATCTTGCCTTAACTCAGGTTCAAGCCAGTTTTCAGGATTTACAAATACTTTTTTATTGGCTTCCCAGACCCTGTAATTTTTTATCCACTCCCAGCGTGGTCTGTCCAGAATATTAACACCTACACCATTATCCTTTTCCAGGTTTAATAAACAGCGTTGCACAAAAAGCTGAATAGAAAGAATTGCCTGTTTGATGCGCGTAGTTTCGCGCTGTGATTTCATTTGCACATCAAGCAAATAATATTCATAAAGCTCGTCCGGGTGATCCCTACCTTCTTTTACCATCAGGTAGGCCACCAAAGCGCTTTGTTGGTTTTCTCTTATTTTATTATTAAGCTGACGGGCTACACTAAACCAGTTATCATCGTCAAATTTAGATTTTACCCCCAGCTTTATGGCATCGGCCACGACTTGTAATTTATCAAAGCTGTTTGTATTGCCACTATCCTCAGTTTCTGTAACAACTGTTCCCCAGGCTAAAAGTTGAGCTATGCTTATACCCAGCGATTTTGCCATTTTTATTTTGGGTAAAAATCCGGCAGCCATAATCTCGTTTCCGAGAATATTTAAACTGGCCGGATCCATATCTAAACTTTCATGTTTTAGTAGTTCTGTTATGTCATCAATATTCCAGCCCGTAATATAAGCAAGGTAAAATGCTGCTACAGGATAATCATCCACGGTGCCTTTAAAAAGTCCTTTAAGCTGGTTTTTCAATTCACCTTCATTTACGGCATTGTTTGGAGTCTCCTCCATTATCAGCAACAACTCATTAAACAACTGAATTATATTCAGCCCCTTATCCGCAATATCAAATAAAGCCAATAATGCCTTTTCTGTTTTTGGTAAAACTTTTCGCAGTAGTACGTATTGATTGATTCTTTTCCAATGTATATATCTAATAGACAAGAAGTTAATATCGCCGAACTGTACTTTACACCTTTGAACATGGCTTACTTCATCTACCGATAAACCAAAACCTTCAATGAATTCTATGGCCCGATCCAAACCCAGAATAATGCCTTTCATTGTTTTGTAGAGTTCTGGAAAATTAGCAGGGAAAAAGAGAATATCATGAATTACTTCTTTTTTATTTTCACCCTGTTTCCAATATAGCTCAATATCCTGAATGGTTATTTCGGTACCTGCGCTTATATTAAGGGTATAAAAATTATCAACGTTTAAATCTTTAGCATTAAAGTTATACTCCTGGTTGATCTTCATAGCTTGTGCAGGACTTTTCATATTGTCAAATGCGATTGTGATGCTGCTTAATTCTTTTTTTGACTTTACGGTTAATACATAATTTCCATTTTGCAGTGGATGAAGATATGTTTTAAGCTGGAAAATTGGACTATCGCCAACTATACGCGAGCTTATTTTCAATCCATTTTCACTTATTTTATTATTAAGCGTATTACTCTGCCCTCCAGGCAATATTTGCCGTACCAATGCTTCATCACAATCAATTAGCTGACTTAATTTTGAATAAAATGCGTCAGATAATAAGGTTGGCCTGATGATATCGTTCAATTCAGAAAGTAAATATCTATATAATGCATTACTTATTAGTGTTTTCTGAAATTCATCTTTTTTTTCAACGGACCAATCTACATATTCATCCACATTGATCTCAGTATTTGTCCATACTGTGCCAAAGATACCATCGAACAACTCAT
>CBDVCE010000111.1:0-7712 GCA_965372405.1 uncultured Sunxiuqinia sp. | reverse complement strand
GTTTTGCCATACGGCAAAATTAGTTAATCGCGACCTAAGCGCCTATACCAGTAAACTAATTCAAAATAGTTACCAATAACTATAGTAAAGAACCTCGGATCTGGCAATCCGAGGTTTCTTTATTTTCAGATCTACACTTAACTCCTTTCCTATCATTACAATTTTTCATTCTCTTCAACGACCCAATGTTCTTAGAAAAAAACACAAAGCGATAATACCTCCTGTTGTCTTACTTTATTAACTTGCACTACTCAAAAAAAACTTTCCTGTCTGGGAAAACTTAGTGTCATTTAAATAATAATTGCAATTCAGCATAAATGGATTGAAAACAAAATACCATAAATAACATCCAATGATCGTAAAGGAAATTCTAAAATCAATTTTGATATTCTTTCATATCGATTTAACTAAAAATATAAAATATGACAGGTTAACTACATCAATATTAAAGCGAGTACTCAAACCGGATTCAAATTGTATTGATGTTGGCTGCCATAAAGGAGAGATATTAAACTTGATGATAAAATGTTCTCCTAAAGGCAAGCATTATGCTTTTGAGCCAATACCCTATTTATTTAACGATCTGGAACTAAATTTTAAAAATAGAGTTAACATTTACCCATATGCACTTTCAGATTCTACAGGAGAAACATCTTTCCAATTGGTTAAAAACGCACCTGCATATAGCGGAATAAAGAAAAGAAGATACGATATTGAAAAGCCAGAAATTGAAGAAATAAAAGTTGAACTAAATACACTTGATACAATAATCCCTACTGATGTTGAAATTCACTTTATAAAAATTGATGTGGAAGGTGGTGAATTTGGGGTAATGAAGGGAGCTAAAGAATTATTGAAAAGAAATCGTCCAATAATAATTTTTGAATGTGGACTTGGCGCCAGCGAATTCTATAATACTAATCCGCTGGCGTTATACGACTTTTTAACGCAAGATATCGGCTTAAATATTTACACTCTTAATTCTTTCCTAAAAGGGAATAAATCCCTGAAAGCAAATGAGTTTGAAAGGAACTTCAAATTGAATACAGAGTATTACTTTGTAGCATCTGGTTCTGAATTAAAATCATAGAGTTTTAACAATTAGAAAAATCAAAACAGCCTTCTGTCCGTATTTATATCTAGAGACACTACTTCTCGATCCTTATTCGTGCATCAACAGCCAAAATCTTATCACCTCTACCTAACAATGGATTAATATCAATCTCTTTAATTTCAGTGGCAAAACGGAGAAGACTTGAAAGTCGAACAATAATTTCAGCAAATTTGCGCTGATTAACCCCCTCTTTTCCACGATAGCCTTTAATTATTTTATACGATTTTAAACTTTTAATCATGGATGAAGCTTCGCACATTCCTAAAGGTGCCAGACCAAAAGTCACATCCTTCAACACTTCAACCATAATACCACCCATTCCACAAAGAATTACGTGTCCAAATCGGTCTTCATATTTCGCACCAAGAAACAGTTCAACTCCAGAAGCCATCTCGGCCATCAATACAGATGTTGTTTCAGGAATATTTATCAAACGCTGAAATTCCCTTTTTACAGTTTCCATATCATGAACATTCAAAACCACTCCACCAACATCCGTTTTATGAACTGGACCAATCACCTTCATTACCAAAGGGAATCCAATTTCAGAAGCTGACGAAACGGCCTCATCAATATTAGAAGCAACTAATTCAGTAACCCTTGGAATTCCAGCGGCATCAAACAAACGATGTATTACCTCAGGTGACTGATAACCATCTTTAGCATCATCAATAATTCTTCTTATTTCTGGTATGTCAATTCCATCAAGAAAAATTCCTTCATCATGAGGTCTTGGCGTATTGTACACTTTAGTTAGTGCTCTTCCCAGAAGCACTTCATCTGGGAAGTTTACATTACCTTCTGAAAGAAAATATGCCAAGTCTGACTTTACATTGATTACTGAAGGAAGAATTGGGTAAATGGGTTTTTTGCAAGTCTCCATTTTTTCGTCCAAAAGTTTATAAACATCACGAACCTGAACCAATCCCGGACTACCAAAAATCACAGCCATTCCATCAATTTCCTTAAAATCATTTTCACAAGCATCAATTATTGCTCCTAACTGCTCTGCATTTCCGGTAGCTAAAAAATCAATCGGATTTTCAACTGATGAACCTGAATATAGTTTTTCTTTCAAAATTGTTTTTTGAGCAGAATCCTCAATACATGGAATTTTCAAACCTCCATTTTCCAATGCATCTGTTAGCATTACTGCAGGGCCACCTGCATGAGTTATAATTGCCATGCGTTTCCCTTTCATCTCCTTACACATAAACACATTGGCAACAGTGGTTAGCTCTTCGCGTCCATAACAACGTACAATACCAGCTTTGCGAAATAATGCCTCCACTGCTGAATCCGAACTTGCCATTGCCCCAGTGTGAGAAGAAGCAGCCCTGCTCCCTGCATCACTCGATCCCGCTTTTATTGCAGCAATTTTACAGCCTTTTTTAATCAGTGAGGTGGCATGTTTCAATAACTTATCCGGGTTATTTATGCTTTCAATGTAAAGCAATTTAATACGGGTACTTTTCTCAGGATCAAATACATCATCCATAAACTCCAACACATCTTCAACTCCAACCTGTGCCGAATTACCAACAGAAAAAACGCTGGCAAAGTGCAGCCCTTTGGGAATTCCAGATTCTATAATAAAAACGGCAGTTGCGCCCGAACTTGAAATAAAATCACAGCCCATTTGATCGAGTTTAGGAACAGGCGTTGTAAAAACACTTGCTTGAGCTGGTGTTATGATACCAATACAGTTTGGTCCAATTAGTGAAGCGCCGTATTTATTAACAGTAGCTACAATTTGCTCTTCCAGCTTTCTCCCCTCTTCACTTTCCTCACTAAACCCAGCTGAAATAATTATTATACCTCTTGTATTTTTATCTCTACATAATTCAAGTACTATTTGTGGACATAATTTGGCAGGAACAGCTAAGACAGCAGTTTCAACCTCTGGCAATTCCTCAACCGAGGCACATGCATTTACTCCCTGAACCACATCTGTTTTCGGATTTACAACATGCAAATCACCCTTATAATCGTTATCAATTAAGTTTTTAAAAAGCTTGCCTCCTGGTTTGGAAACATCATTTGAAGCACCAATAACGACAATGCTTTTGGGCCATATTAGTTCACGTGTTAGCATAACTGCAATTTAATTTCTACCAAAATTACAAATAACTCTACTTTAAGTTCTGATTTAATTCATGAAGTCTGCCATTTTTAAAGATTTTTAATACGCTGTTTTATTTTTTTTGAATAGTTTTGAAAGGATGAGTAACTTATCAGATCAACGAATAATGGTTTTTTGTGATTTCTCACAATCCATGAATGATGCTATCGTGCATGGCGTTCGCATTGCTGACATTTTCAAAAAGGAACTGTGTCTGTTTCATTCGCTTGGAGAAAAAGGACGCGATGAAAAACTGGCAATTCAGAAAAGCCTTGGGCTTATTATTCGGAAGCTGAAAAAAGATTTGCCAACGATGTCCATTTCAAGTCTTACATTAAAAGGTGATCTAACTCAAACTATTGATCGGATTGCTGAGCAGTATGACGGCATTATGCTCGTTTTAACGGCTGATGTGCTTAAACAAAAGATGCTGGCTCTTCAATTAAGCCCCATCCCATTTTTGTTTGTTAAGAAAAGTAATGAAGATCAACTTCGTTACGACAAGGTACTATTGCCTGTTGATTTTAGAAAAGTAATGAAGGATACTTCCCTATGGGCATCATACTTTGGTAGGTTTAACAACTCATCCATACTCGTATTGGGAGCAAACGACAAGAATAAGGATCAAAAGAAAAAGATTAGAAATAATTTAAAATTTATTGAAAAGCTACTCTATAACTTACACCTTAATGTGAAATTCAAAACTGCAAAAAGGAGTAGTTTTGGACTACCTGCTGAAGCTTTGCAG
Organism: uncultured Sunxiuqinia sp.; assembly: GCA_965372405.1. Classification (GTDB taxonomy): domain Bacteria; phylum Bacteroidota; class Bacteroidia; order Bacteroidales; family Prolixibacteraceae; genus Sunxiuqinia. Next base: position 3,728 of record CBDVCE010000111.1, on the reverse strand, counting down.
ATGTGTGATGATTCAAAAACCAACCTATTGATTATCCCTTCCAGTAAAAATATAAGTCTTATTGACCTAATTATTGGACTGCCGGAAAAGAAGATTATTAAAAAGACCAAAGAACATCCTGTGCTCTGTATAAACCCTAAAAAAGATATGTATATTCTTTGTGACTGAGAAGATTGAAGCGGGAAGATGAAAGCTGTTAATTACTTCCAGGTTATACGATCTCCAAATCGCTAAAATGTTAAGGAGCTAAGGCTATTTTTTTTAATAAAAATCTGAATTTGTAAATAAACCAGCATTTTCAGCTTGTTTACACATGAGTTTTTAAACTTTTTACAATAACTATACAAATTACACGATAAAGTCAAACATCGTTTGGTGTTAATTCTGGTATTTATCAGTTCTTAAGATTATCTGGATTTGCCTTTCTTGTCGGAATAATCTTGATCATTTCTCCGAGTTTAAGCCCTATATTTCAAAATAAATTGTCAATTACCCCAAAATAAGCTCATTCATCCCTTTGATTTTTTTTCTGACAGAAAGACAAATACTTTAGCGTCGTCAGTTGTAACAAGCTAATATTGTATTCAGAATGACAAGTCTAATTATTTAAAAGAAAAAAAATGAAAAGATTAGTAGTATTATTTGTGGTATTAGTGAGTAGTGTATTTATGGGAAATCAGGCAAATGCTACGAATGCGAATCAACTAAAAGGTAAATGGAATTATAAATCTCAAGAGGCACCATATGAGTATAGTACTGGTCAGTTTATTATTAATGATATTGACGGAAAAACTACAGTGACCGTTAAATTTATGGATGGCACAAAACTGAAAGCTGAAAACGTAAGTTGTGAAAAAACATCTATCAGTTTTGCTCTGAATGTGGAGTATAACGAAATTATGGTTTCGTGTGAGTTGAAAAATGGCAAGCTCATAGGAGTTGCTGATTCCTCTGAAGGAGAAATGGATATTACCGCTACGAAGAAATTATAATTGAAAACCTAAATAAGTTGACGCCAAAATGAAGTACTTATTAATCCTTTCCATATTTTCAGTATTTACCATTTCATCACTTTTTGCAAAAGAAGATCCAAATGCAAAAAAGAAACCACTCCGTAAGGATGCTATTAATGTTTATATGGATGCATCCAATTATATCAAAAAAGAAGTGCCTTTTATTAATTATGTGCGCGATATTCAGGATGCCGATTTGGTTGTATTAGGCACTTTCCAGCAAACTGGTTCTGGAGGTGGCGAATACACATTCTTTGTTGAAGGCTATAAAAGATTTGCTGGTGTGAGAGACACTGTTAAATTTCATACATATCCTGATGAAACAGATATGGAAATAATGCAAAAAGGTGCAAACATTTTTAAAATGGGTTTGATGAGGTATATTATTGAAACACCCATGGCCAATTTTGTTGATATAAACTTTACTGAACCCATTGAAGAAGAAGTTTCAACCGATAAATGGAACAATTGGGTTTTCACAACCACTTTAAATGGCTCTTTGCAAGGACAAGAATCAGGTGATGCCAGTACACTTGGAACATCATTTAGTGCAGACAGAACTACAAATGAATGGAGATTTAATACCGGATTATATTACAATACCTCGAAAACCGTATACAAACACGTTGATTACACTGATAAAAGAACGGATACCAGAGTTTATGCTGATGCTGTAAAAAGCATAGGTGACCATTGGGCCGTTGGAATGTCTTCTGACGTTTTCCAATCTATTTATTCAAACTACGACCTGGGATTTATTGCTGGGCCAGCAATTGAATACGACATTTATCCCTATTCGGAATCAACACGCAGAATTTTTCGTTTTTTTTATGTGCTTAATTACGGTTATAGTAATTATGCCGATACAACAGCATTTTTGAAAACGGAAGAGTCACTTTGGTCACAAAGACTTCAAACATCCTATACGAATTTCCAACCGTGGGGAACTATCAATTTTACCGCCAGATGGAGTAACTATTTGCATAATTTTTCTTTTAACCGTGTTTCAATTGGTGCCTATGCGAATGTGAAAATTGCAAAAGGTTTAAGTTTTAATTTGCAATCCGGTTACCAGTTTATTCACGATCAGGTTTCATTACGAAAAGGAGATGCAACTGTTGAAGATATATTACTTAAACGAAGGGAGTTATCCACTACATATTCTTACCAAACCAGTGTAGGAATTACCTATCGTTTTGGCTCCATCTATAACAATGTGGTCAATCCAAGGTTAGATGTGTTGTTTTAAAGAAAGCTTTGAGTTTTTACTCTACTCCTTACTTCCATCTTCCCGCTTCTTACTTAATTTATTTTCCTATTTTTGAGATTCAAAAATAACAACCATGCGTTACCTTATATTATTGGCAACTCTGCTAATCTCTTCCTTTTCATTTTCACAAAAATTGGAATACAATGTTTTGTTTCACGGAATTGGTGACAATCGTGAGTTCTCAAGAAGTGGAATGTCCCCTTCGCAAACCATCTTAGGAGAGCGAACAAGTTTTGAAATTGGAACAACGCTTGACAATCAACATCAGTTCAGAATTGGCTTGAGCCATTTATTTGAGTTTGGAAGTGATATTGACCTACATCAGCCAAAACTAACTGCATACTATCATTTTTCAGATAAGAAGACTGAATTTTACTTTGGTGCTTTTCCCCGGATGGATGTAATTAATTTACCGCTGGCAATGCTTAATGACACTTTGCAATATTACCGTCCAAATGTTGAAGGAATGTTTGGCAAGTATTCATGGGATTGGGGATATCAGGCTGGCTTTGTTGACTGGACTGGTCGCCAAACAGATGAAGTCAGGGAAGCATTTCTTGCTGGTTTTTTTGGTAAGATGAACATGAACTCCTTGTTCTTTGAGAACTATTTAATCATGTACCACCTGGCTCATACGGCAATTGACAATCCTGAAGATCATATACAAGACAATGCAGCTATGGCTTTTTATCTTGGAGCCGATTTGAAAAATCTAATCCCCCTTCAAGTGGCAACTATTAAAGCCGGTACAATGGGTTCACTTTTTCGGGAACGCAGCATAACTGATGGCTATGTAAAAGCATGGAGCTTTGTAGGAGAATTATACGGAGAAACCAAAAAATTTGCTTTCAAAACAACCTGGCATCAGGGGAAAGGACATCGCATTACTTTTGGTGACCGTTTTTATGATGCGGATAGTTACATCAGAACTGACTTATACTGGAAGTTTCTGAATTCAGGAAATATTCAGGGAAAATTCAATTTATCATTCCACTTGATTGATGGTACTGATTTGGATCAATCGCAGCAACTTTCTTTAATCTATAAGTTTGGAAATTAAATTGTAGCGAACTATTGTATTAACCAACTACGCTAAGCTTCTTCACTTTCTCATAATCCAAAATATCGAACTTGCTACCTTCTAAATCTAGAATCTTGTCTGTTTTATAATCTTTAATAACTCTTGGTTCTTTGTTTTTGATTCGAATAAAAACATATCCATAAAAAAACTTGTGCCTAGTTGTTTAATGTAGCTTAGCGATAACTTGATTTAACGGAAAATGTGCGACTCACCAACAGGTGGGTAGCCTTTTCTATCTTGTTCGAAATACAAATCATTGTTAATATATATTGTTTGCAATAAAAGAATGATAGTACCGATTTATTAAATTTATTAGGTATAGGCGTTTAAGTCGCGACTGTTAAATATGGATTTTTATCATATT
>CBDVCE010000110.1:0-7726 GCA_965372405.1 uncultured Sunxiuqinia sp. | reverse complement strand
ACTTTCCTCTATACCCCGAGGCAGAGCCTCGAGGAATTCTCTTGATTAAATATTCTACAGGTGGTACTTCTATAGATAGCATTCAGGGTGCAGGCTCTTGGGCTCCTGATTTTATAGGCAAACTTGGCATCAATCAATACGATCATTTCCTGACTTCAATAAAAAATGCAAACCAACAGCAGGATATTGATGGAAATGGAATTGCAGATCAGTTTATACCATCAGGAATAGCTTGGATGCAAGGTGAAAGCGATGCATGTTACACGGAAGAAATAGCATTAAATTATTATGCCCAATTAAAGCAATTAATGTATTTAATACGTGCAAGTCTTCATAAAGACGACATACCTGTAGTAATTGGTAAAATATCTGATTCAGGAATGAATGAAAATGGTAAAGTTTGGAAACATGGAGAATTGGTGCAATACGGTCAGGAGAAATTTGCAAAAACTGATAGCAAAGCTGCTATTGTAAGAAATACCAAGACTTATGGCTATTCTGATGGTGCTCATTACAATAGTGATGGTTACATTGATTTGGGAAAAGCTTTTGCTGATGGAGTTTATAATCTAAATCAATAACAAGATTTGAAACTTTTAAGAATGAAGAACTTACTATTCAGCATGTAAAATTGGTGAATATATTGTTATTGCAAAACGGAAAGGAAACGAGTGGTATATTGTGGGTATCACTAATAATCAGGGAAGAGAATTTGAACTTGAATTATCATTCCTTACAGATAAAAAACAATATTTTATGACCATATTTAATGACGGTATTAATGCGGATAAATATGCAATTGATTTTAAAAAGGAGACAAGAAAGGTTTCTTCAAATGGCAAAGCAAAAGTGAAGATGGTTCTTAATGGTGGATTTGCAGCAAAAATGACATTAAAATAAAAATATACAGTATGAATTCAAGACGTAATTTTATTAAGAAGAGCATAATTGGGACGACTGGTTTATCAGTATTAAGCAGTGCCTCAGTGGTAGCCATGACATCAAAAGATTATAAATCGTATAGGCCAATTATCAGTGCACGTACGTTTAAAAGTGAAGCAGTTGAAAAGACCATTCAACAAGTTAAAAAGGGTATCAACAACCCGGAGTTGGCATGGATGTTTGAAAATTGCTATCCGAATACACTCGATACAACAGTAGATTTTGAGATGATTGATGGGAAACCCGATGCCTTCGTGATTACAGGTGATATTGATGCCATGTGGCTACGCGATTCCACTGCACAAGTTTGGCCCTATCTGCCTTTAGTTAATAAGGATAATAAGTTAAAAGATTTATTCAAGGGGCTAATCAACAGACAAACCAAATGTTTGTTATTAGATCCCTATGCTAATGCTTTTTTCAAAGACGTAAATAAAGAGACTGAATGGAAGGAAGATAAACCAACTCCAAAACCTGGCGTTCATGAACGCAAATGGGAAATTGACTCACACTGCTATGCCATTCGATTGGCTTATGGCTACTACAAAGAAACAGGTGACACTTCTATTTTTGATGCCAACTGGGACAAGGCCATGCGACTTGTTGTAAAAACATTACGAACAGAACAACGTAAAGATGGAAAATCACCCTATAAATTCATGCGAAAAAGATGGAATGATACAGTTGGCGAACCTTTTCAGGGCACTGGTCGCCCGGTAAAACCTGTAGGTTTGATCGCATGTATTTTCAGACCGTCTGATGATGGTACCATGTATCCGTTCTTAATTCCATCAAACCTTTTTGCCATTGAGGCCTTAGCTCAACTGAGTGAAATTTATAAAAACGAATTAGGCGACAACGCTTTTGCGAAAGAGTGCGCCAACTTCTCTGACGAAGTGCAGCAAGCCGTAAACAAATATGCAATTACCGATCACCTAAACTATGGTAAAATATATGCCTACGAGGTTGATGGTTATGGCAATAAGGTTTTCATCGATGATCCAAATATTCCTTCGTTAATAGCAACCCGATACCTGATTAATGGCAACTATTACAGTGAAGAAGTGTATCAAAACACCCGTCGTTATTTGCTAAGCAATGACAATCCGTACTATTTCAAAGGTAAAGCAGGTGAAGGACAAGGTGGACCACATGCTGGTAAAGATACCATCTGGCCAATGGGCATCATTTTAAGAGCAGTAACCAGCACTGATGATAAGGAAATTGTATGGTGTATAAAACAGTTATTAAATACTCATAATGATATGGGTTTTATGCATGAAACATTTAATAAGGATGATGCTTCGAATTTCTCCCGCTCATGGTTTGCCTGGGCAAATACACTGTTCGGAGAACTAATATTGAAACTCTATAACGAGAAACCAGAGTTACTAAAGTCAATATAGATAATGATTATATTTTTTCAGACGCAAAAATCAATTTTAATCTACATCTAAAAATTAGTATATGAAAAGACATTATTTTCTAATCATTTTATTGACACTCATCATTTGTTCATGTTCAGTTTCAAAAGAACAAACAAAAGATGGATTGAGCTATGTAAATTCATTTATTGGATCAACCGGACCTACTGACAACGACTTTGGCGGTACAATCCCAGCTGTTGCACCTCCTTTTGCCATGACCCAATGGTGTGCCATGACACGTCAGAATTTTGTAAGTAATAATCCATACAATTATCGTGACACAACTATTATTGGTTTTATTGGCACACACCAGCCAGCAATTTGGATGGGTGATTATGGCTATGTCTCTTTTTTACCTTCAACTGGTGAAGTAAAAATTGACAAAATAGACCGAAAACTAAGTTTCAGCCATGACGATGAAAAGGCAACACCTTATTATTATTCGATTAAAACAAAGACAGCCAACAATAAAGAAATCAGTACAGAAATGACTGCATCTACACGTTGTGCCATATTCAATATTAAGTTCCCCGAAGGAAGTGATAACCATATTTTTGTTGAAGCCAGCCGCAAAATTGACAAGCAGAAAGTATTTGATGGGTTTCTGAAAATTGATGCTGAAAAAAATGAAATTACAGGATACAATTCGGATCGGTATTCACATCCATACGGACCGGATTTGCCAAACTTCAAAGGCTATTTTGTTATGAAATTCAGCAAGCCATTCAGCACTTATGGCACATGGAATGTTAATGAAAGAAGTAATAATGTTACCCAGATAAAAGGTGATCATGTAGGTGGATATGTCTATTTTGACACCAAACAGGGAGAAGAGATACAAGTGAAAATTGCAACATCTTTTGTCAGTATGGAACAGGCAAGAGAGAATTTAAGCAAGGAAATACCAGGCTGGGACTTTCAGGCAACGCTGGAGGCAACCAAAAACGAATGGAAAGAGAATCTGGATAGGGTAACAGTAAAAGGAAACGATGAAGATCAGAAAGTATGCTTTTATACTGCTGTTTACCGCACCCTGCAATATCCCCGTATTTTCTCTGAATACGGAAAATACTATAGTGCTTTCGATGATCAAATTCATGAAGGTGTATCCTACAACGATTACTCCTTATGGGATACCTTCAGGGCATTACATCCTCTACTTACCATTACAACTCCAGAGCATGTAAATCCAATGATAGAATCGCTTCTAAACATGTACGATGAAGCTGGATGGATGCCTAAATGGCCTAATCCTACTTTCTCCAATATCATGATTGGAACGCATGCTGATGCTGTTATTGCTGATGCCTATGTTAAAGGATTTCGTGATTACGATGTGAACAAGGCTTATAAAGCTGTTTATAAAAATGCAATGACTCCACAGACCAATGATGAGAATGTTCGTTGGGGCGATCGTGATATTACGAAGGCTTATGAAGCAAGGGGTGGCTTGTCATGGTATAAAGAATTAGGATATGTTCCGGCCGATAAAACTGCCGAATCAGTTTCAAGAACACTCGAGTTTGCCTATAATGATTTTTGCACGGCGGTATTAGCGAAAGATTTAGGCACGAAATCGGATTATGAAGAATTCATGAAACGAACTAAGAATTACGAAAATGTTTATAATTCGAAAACAGGTTTTATGGCTGCTCGTAATGCAGATGGAACGTTTCTCGGTGATATTGCGACACATGTAGATCCAACAAATCAGGTTGTTGAAGAAGGAATTACTGAAGGTGGGAAATGGACTTATCTATTTTGTGCAATGCAGGATACGCCTGGACTTATTGAGCTAATGGGTGGAGAAAGCAAGTTTTTAACGATGCTCAATCGTAATTTTGACGAGGGACACTTTCAACATCGCAATGAGCCCGGCCATCACTTTATTTATTTATACAATTTTGCAGGTCAACCCTGGAAAGCACAAGAAAAAATTTGGGAACACACACCACTCAACTACCAAAATGCACCAGACGGGCTAAGTGGAAACGACGACTGCGGACAGATGTCGGCCTGGCTTATTTTTAGTAGTATGGGCTTTTATCCTGTTTGTCCTGGTGATGGAAATTACGTTATTGGCTCTCCCCTATTTCCTGAAATTACACTTAACCTTCCTGCTCCTTATAATAATAAGGTTACCATTACTGCCAATGGCGTTGAGGATGGAAAGAAGTACATTAAATCACTTACCATTGATGGCAAATCCATTAACAAACCATTTATTACACATAACCAGCTTGTTAATTGCAAAAATCTAGTTTATGAAATGTCTGATGTACCAACTGATTGGGGAAAATAAATTCAATTGATATTAAAATTTAGAAAACTCTAAATATAGAACCAGTCAAGGATTAAAACCTGACTGGTTTTTTTCATTTCTGGCAAAGTCTAATTTTTGCAAGACAGCACATCATCTTGAAAACTCATGTGCTTTTCCCCATTGCTGACATTATTATACTGATCTTTATTCAAATTTAGCGCATAGTAATCTTTTCAGAAGATATTTTATACTTTTGCAATCTCAATTTATTCTTTTTTGAAAAATACTACATCAAATACAGAGCTTGTAAAGCTCCTGAAAAAAGGAGATATGGCAGCCTTCGATGCCATTTACAATAAGTACTGCCATAAACTTCATGGATTTGTATTGAGGTATTTAAAACAAGAAGAGGATGCAGAAGGAATTGTTCAGGAAGTTTTCATAAAAATCTGGGAATCGAGGCATAAGATTGATATTTATTCATCCTTTGAAGCATTCCTTTTTACAATTGCTTATAATACTTCTATCAGCCTGTTGCGCAAAAGAGTTAGCGAAACCAAATCCAGGGAGTATTTAAAATCGTTTCAACAAGCTAATGCACCTGAAAATGCAATTGATGAATTACAATTCAAAGAATTAAATAATAAGGTACAATCATTATTAAAAAAATTGACTCCACGCCAAAGGGAGATCTATTTATTAAGTCGTGAAGAAGGTCTGACACATAAAGAAATTGCCAAAAATCTAGATATTTCTATAAATACCGTTAAAAACCACCTCGTATCCACATTAAAATTCCTAAAATCCCACATGGATAGTAGCCTGTCTGTCAATATCTTATTCCTTAGTTTATTTTTACAGTAAAAAAAGTTCATTTTTGCTTAGTCCCTTTTTTTTATTCATGCGTAATATTATTGAATCTGATTAGGAAAATCTAACTTGGTTCGTTTTTACCTACCTCCTTTTACATTGTGAGGTAATTATTCAAAATAATATGGACAAAGAAATACTCAAGAAATATTTAAATAATAAATGTACCAATAAGGAATTTGATGAACTTGTTGGTTGGGTTAAAAAAGATGCTCATAATAAAGAAAATGAAACTTGGGCTTATAATGATTGGAAATCATTCAACCCGGAAGACAAACACAAAAACCATAAAAAATACAATTCAATACTTGATAAAATACATCACAAAATAAACCTCAAAAATCAAGCAGAAAGTAAAGTTATAACCATGAGTAATGTTACATCATGGCTAAGCAGGGCAGCGGCAATTCTATTTTTACCATTGCTGGGTGTTATGCTTTATATGCTTTCAAACAACTACATTAATCTGAATAAGTATGCAGAAACTGCTGTTGACTCACTTGAAATTATTGCACCAGTAGGCTCACGTACTATAGTGCAATTATCAGATGGTACTGAGGTCAATTTGAATTTTGGAAGTAAAATTAAGTATCCTCAAAAATTTACAGGAGATACAAGGGAAATAACTCTGGTAGGTGAAGGTTTTTTTGATGTAACCCACAATCCGAAAAAACCATTTATTGTAAAAACTGCGAAATTGGATATAAAAGCATTGGGAACTGAGTTTAATGTACAAGCATACCCAGATGATGATGTAGTTTCTACTACCCTGATAGAAGGAAAAGTAGTTATCGAAAAAACAATAATGGGTGAGAAAGTTGAATCCGTTGGAGCTATGGTTCCCGGACAACATGTCGCTTATAATATAAAATCAGGAAAAATTACTTCTAGTAAAGGTAGCGTTGACAAATACATTGCATGGAAAAATGGCAAACTTGTATTTGATAACGATCCGATAACAGATGTAGCTGAAAGGCTAAGCCGAATGTTCAATGTTGATATTGAAATTGCTGATAATGTTAGAGATAATACGTATACCGTTACATTTGTAGAGGAACCTCTCTTTCTTATCCTCGACCTTATGACTGAAACTACTCCGGTGACCTACAAAGCGTTTCCGCGAAAGAAACTATCTGATGGTTCCTATTCAAAACAAAGAATCAGAATTGAAAAGAGACTATAAACAATAAATCTACCTTATAAAAGATATTTGCCAATGAGACTGAATTAAAAAACTTCAGGGAAATGCGTCAACACTTCCCCGAAGAGTATTAAATTTTTCCCTGAAGTAAGAATTCAGGGCAGTAACTAATTGTACCAATGTAAAAATATGAAAAAAAATGATTGTATTCTCTGGGAATGGAAAATTCCCGGCTTGCAAAAACTATTAAGAGTTATGAAACTAAGTATCTTCATGTTACTACTTTCTGTGTTTAGTGTATTTGCCGAGAAAACTTATTCTCAATCGAATGTACTTAACCTTAATGCGGAAAATACTACAGTAAAAGAAGTTCTTCGAAATATTGAAGAGCAAACTGAATTTTATTTTATGTACAGCGAAAAGATTGTTGATGTAAACAGGGAGGTTTCTGTTAATGTTAAGAATCAGAAAATTGACAAAGTACTAAAGCAACTTTTTACAGGAACAAATGTAAAATTCACAGTCAAAGATCGGTTTATTTTACTTACAGTTCCTCAATCTGAGCTTAACGGAAACGTACAACAAGAAAAATCCATTTCAGGATTCGTTACAGACGAAACAGGCCTACCACTTCCTGGAGCGGCAATTATAATCAAAGGAACAACAATCGGAACAATTACTGATATTGATGGTAAATTTTCCCTAAATAAAGTTCCTGCTAATACAACCTTAGTTTTTTCTTTTATGGGAATGAAAACTCAGGAAATCTCAATAGGGAATAAAGATGTTCTTAACATCGAACTTTCTGCAAGTGGAATTGATATTGATGAAGTGGTTGTAACAGCCTTAGGGATTAAAAGAGATACAAAATCTCTTGGATATGCTGTACAGGAAATTAAAGCCAATGAAATTATTGGAGTTAAGGGATCGAACTTTACTGATGCACTTTCAGGTAGAATTGCTGGTTTAAATGTTACTTCTAATTCTGGTGTTGGTAGCTCTACACGTATTATCTTAAGAGGAGAGTCTTCAATGAACTACCCCGGGGCAGAGCCCACGAGGTATCAAAAAAGAGTCAGTTGA
>CBDVCE010000109.1:0-8137 GCA_965372405.1 uncultured Sunxiuqinia sp. | reverse complement strand
CATTCAGTTGAATAGTTTTACAGCTTTTTTCAACTACAACTTGCGGATTTAAGGTCGGAAACGAGGGGCAGATGAGTTGAAATTATATATTTGCTAGTCTTTAGCTGAGGTACGAATTACAAATTGTACCAGCGGGCTACGGCAACGCTTACTAATCCGTTATAGGGCATTTGAGAAAACGAACCATTATCGCATCAAATTGAATCATATCGTATCAAATCTATTGGATATCTATCGAATAAAAACGTATCATATCGTATCAGTTCGATAAAAATATGTATTTTAGTACAATGGAAAATATAGTACATACTTTCACACTTAACATTGACTGGAGATTAATTGGGCTAATCAGTCAGATTGATAGATTTGATGCTTCCTGGACAACAATTGAAAAAAGAGAAGGACAAAGTCTCAAACAATTAAAAAGCATTGCAACAGTCCGTAGCGTCGGTGCTTCAACCAGAATTGAAGGTTCAAAAATGTCAAACGAGGAAGTGGAAGTATTGCTTAAAGAAATTGATATTGCAAAAATTGTTGACAGAGACTCACAGGAAGTAGTTGGATATTTTGAAACATTAGACTTAATTTCAGACTCTTATAAGCACATAGGAATTGCTGAGAATAGTTTAAAAAACCTCCATAATATTTTATTAAAACACAGCAAAGAGGATGAGTGGCACAAAGGAGATTATAAACAGCATAGTAATGAAGTGGAAGCGAAATTGCCCGATGGGACAAGGCAAATAATATTTAAAACAACAGAAGCTGGATTTCCGACTGAGGATGCTATGAGAAATTTGATTGAGTGGTATGAAAATGATAATGAAACTCATCCTCTAGTGAAATGTGCATTATTTGCTTACGAATTTGTAAGTATTCATCCTTTTCAAGATGGAAACGGCAGATTGAGCCGATTACTTTCATCGCTACTTTTATTAAAACATGGATACAAATGGATTCAGTACGTAAGTTTTGAGCACGAAATTGAAAGTAGGAAAACTGAATATTATAGGGTGTTGAGGAGTTGTCAGGCACAACGACCAAACGAAAATGTTACAGAGTGGATTAGATTCTTCTTTGATGCCTTAGGTAATATTCAAAAACAACTGATGATTAAACTTGAAACTAAAGGTGTTGAAATGAGGCTGTCTCCAAGAGAAAAGTCAATATTAACATTTATTGGAAACAATGCAGGTTGCAAATCAGGAGAAATAGCAAAAAGACTTGGAATCCCTAGTCCAACAGTTAAAAGAATTTTACCAGACTTGATAAGGTTGAATTTAATTGAGAAATACGGAGTAGGGCCAGGAACAAACTACTCATTGAAATAGAAAAACTACCGCTAATAATAATATGCATATTAACCTCCCAAAATCGATTTCAATTAATTTACTTTAATAAACTTATCGGTTTGTTTTATAAGACTTCCAAAGCTTTGGGTTTCCAGATTATTCTCTTGAAGTAATTTTTCAATTTCAGAAACTGAATCATTTTCAACAGCAATTAGTAAACCACCACTTGTTTGGGGGTCGCAAAGAATATTTTTGTATGACTCATCAGCAAGCTCTACTTTGTCTCCATAGCTCTGCCAGTTGCGGAAAGTGCCACCGGGCATGCATTTTTGGTCAATGTATTCCTGAAGTATAGCAAGTTTAGGAATCTTGTCAAATTCAATAGTGGCTGTTAGTTTACTTCCTTCGCACATCTCACTTAAATGTCCAATTAAGCTAAAGCCAGTTACATCGGTCATCGCTTTTACTCCAGTTATTTTTGCCAATTGCATTCCTATTGAATTCAATTTGCACATATAATCGGGTGCAATAGAGGCATGTTCGTCTTTTAGCTTATTTTGTTTCTGAGCGGTTGATAGAATACCAACACCCAAGGGTTTCGTTAAGTACAATTTGCAGCCCTCAGTAGCCGTGTCATTGCGTTTTAGTTTATCGATATCTACTTTGCCGGTAACTGCAAGACCAAATATTGGTTCAGGGCTATCAATGCTGTGTCCGCCTGCTAAAATAATGCCTGCCTCTTTACACACCTGCCGACCACCATCCATTACCTGTGCTGCAACTTCTGCTGATAGTTTCTCAATGGGCCAACCCAATATGGCAATGGCTAGCAATGGTTGACCACCCATGGCATAAATATCGCTTATGGCATTGGCTGCCGCAATCTTCCCGAAGGTAAATGGATCATCAACAATTGGCATAAAAAAATCAGTGGTGCTGATAATTGCTGTTCCATCATCCATGTCGTAAACAGCAGCATCATCACGGGTGTCGTTACCAACCAATAATTTCTTGTCGTTTATGGGTTGAATATTACTTTTTAAAATATTGGTCAGAACAGAAGGTGAAATTTTACATCCACAGCCTGCTCCGTGGCTATATTGTGTTAATTTAATCTCAGACATATTGAACTGTTTCAGTGTATTTGATAATTGCTTGTGCATTAAGTTGTGCGCATGTATCTTTTAATGGAATGAAATGAATCGATTTGGGATCCCTTTTGCTCATTCCTCTTTTATAATATTTATCGTAATAAGTAAGTGCTAAAAGCGCAACTTCATAAAAGTTATTTTCATGCAGAAGTTCAAGAGCCTTTTTTGCAATATCAGAGCCCAATCGTTTGCTTATTCGATGAATGCTGTCGGCAAGCATTTCTTTATCGTCCTGAACATAGTCCTGGACAAGCAATTTTGCTCGTTCTTCCTTGCTAATTTCAATAAAATAAAGGCTGGATTTTCTAATTTTCTGATACATTAAGTATGGGATATTAACATTGCCAATATTCATGCTTTCGTCTTCAACCCATATCAGACGATTATGATCCAACTGTCGCCATTCCCAATAAAGGTTATTTTCAAATTGTTCGGTAGAGGGCTGAATTCCCATTCCTATTTTTCCAAATGCCGAACCTTTATGATTTGCCAATCCTTCCAAATCAATTATTTGATGCCCGGCTTTCTTTAATTCATGCAGAATATGGGTTTTTCCGCTTCCAGTATAGCCTCCAAGAATATTTATAGTTCCTTCTTTGTAGCAATCAATTGCTATGTTCCTAAACGACTTGTACCCTTTCTCAATCACATAAATCTCTTTAAAACCATTGTCTTTTAAATGTTGTGCGAAAGCATGACTTCGCATCCCTCCACGCCAGCAATGAATTACGGCTTTCTGTTTAGGCGCAACATTTAGTGAGTCTGAAATAAAAGATTCAAGCTTTGGTGTGACGTATTTATAACCCAGGTTAATTGCTGCTTCCTTAGACTCTTGTTTGTAGACCGTACCCACATGAGCACGTTCATTATCCGAAAATAAAGGAATGTTATGGGCATTCGGAATATGCCCTTTGGCGTATTCTCCGGGAGAGCGTACGTCAATTAGAGGAAGATGCTGAAAGGAATCCAGATATTTGGTGATGCTGATGTCTTTGGGCATGACTGCAAATGTAGTGATTAAGTCTACTTGAAGAGTAAAGTAGCAGGTGTTTTTTTAGATTTAAAGTTCAAGAAAATATATATACCTAGGTAAGTAAACGATGGTAAATAACTTGCTAAGCAGTCCTGATGATTTATGCAGAATCTTTTTTGTTTATGGCAAAGTGCATTTTAGATAAATGACTGCATTTTATTTATTCCAATTACAAATAGTAATATATGTATCGTATTCGCACACAAATAGTAATTTGTAATGCTATCTTTGTCGCTTTTTAATTTTAAATAGACTTATGAAAACTAATATTCTAAGATTTACGGCATTCGTTATATTTCTTTTGGGTACCGTTATCAATGTTTGCGCACAAGAAATTCAGAAAACTGAAATTTCATCAATATTGGAAATACAACAATACAATCGTGCCATACACATTATGGCAATGCTATTGATTGGTTTTGGATTTTTAATGGTCTTTGTTAAGAAGTATGGACGTTCCGCAATAACTGCTACCTTTTTACTCGTTAGTGTTTCTGTACCTGCTTATCTTGCCATTAAAGGAGCCGGTATTTTTGAATACAAAAGTGAGATTGAACAGTTTATTCTTGCAGAGTTTTCTGCTGCCAGTTTACTTATTGCTGCAGGAGCCATTCTTGGAAGAATAAAGATGTATCAGTATATGATACTTGGCTTGTTATTTATTCCATCCTATATTTTTAATGAATTAATTGTGCTGGATGACCATTTTAATTTTGTGGGAACTGTAGCTGATACTGGAGGTTCAATTGTAATTCATGCTTTTGGAGCAATTTTTGGAATTGCAGCTGCAATTTCGTTAACTACGAAAGAGCATAGAGAAGTTCCAATAGTAGCTGATGCAACCTCTGATCGTTATTCATTATTAGGAAGTATGGTCTTGTGGGTTTTCTGGCCAAGCTTTTGTGCCGCATTAGTTCCTGTTGAGGCTATCCCAATGACTGTAGTTAATGTATTTATCGCATTGTGTGGCTCTACTATTGCTACTTATTTGGCTTCAGTTGCTATTCGTGGAAAGATTAATGCTGCTGATATCGCAAATGCTGCACTTGCTGGTGGTGTTGCTATTGGTGCAACTTGTGATTATGCTACTCATACCGAATCCATGATTATTGGTCTGTTCGCTGGTGCTATTTCAACAGTAGGGTTTGCAGTATTGCAGGAAAAACAAGAGAAGTTTCATAAAATTATAGATACTTGCGGAGTCTCAAACCTACACGGAATACCTGGATTATTTGGAGGTTTAGCTGCGATTGTTGTGGTTGACGGACTTGATGTTGGTGCCCAATTGAAAGGGATTTTAGTTACCGTGGTACTTGCTGTTGTTTCCGGATTGTTATCAGGAAAGATTATTTCCTTATTTGGAAAAAGATCTGATATATATGAAGATGCAATTGAGTTTGAAGATGTAGACTAGCAATTCAAACATTCTGTTCGATATAATATTTGCCCTTCGTCAACATATATTTTGTTGGTGAAGGTTTTTTTTGTTTGCTTGTTTCGTTCTTGAAATGAACCAGATCGATAAAAGTGGTTTATTACATCAATATTTAATGAAATGGCAAACACTCAAAAGCAGGAATTATTTTAGGATAAATGAACACAGTAGTTATTAGTCTACCATTGAAGCAAATTCAGCTAAACATGCATGTTATTGGCAGGGCTGACTCTTATCTGAGAAGCTTATTTCGGTTTTCAATAAATCATGGTTTTTTATCGATTATAACTATTTTTTTTAATCAAGAAGAAGAAAGTGGTAAGCTACACTTTCATGTTTTGTAATAATCGTTATTTTCGCATTGGAAAAAAACGACAAAATGAATTATACCATACTTGATTTCCTAACTTTAATTGGTGCGCTTGGTTTATTCCTTTATGGAATGAAAATGATGAGTGAGGCGCTACAGAAAGTGGCAGGAAGTAAACTTCGGAACTTTTTAGCGGCTATGACTTCTAATAGAATCATGGGCGTATTCACAGGGGTATCCATTACAGCGATCATTCAATCGTCGAGCGCAACTACGGTGATGATTGTGAGTTTTGTTAATGCCGGATTACTTACGCTGACAGAATCGGCAGGGGTAATCATGGGGGCAAACATTGGAACTACAGTTACAGCCTGGATCATCTCGATTCTGGGATTTAAAGTTAAAATGAGCATTTTAGCCTATCCAATTATTGGTATTGGCTTTCCGCTGGTTTTCTCGAAAAAAACACGCAATCAATCATGGGGACAGGTTTTGGTTGGTTTTGCATTGTTGTTTATCGGTCTGGAAAGTTTAAAATCAAGTGTTCCTAATATTGGCGAGAATCCAGAAATTCTGGAGTTCATAAGCAATTTTTCAGGAATGGGCCTTGGATCCAATTTAATTTTCCTGTTAATCGGAACAATACTTACTGTTGTTATTCAGTCGTCCAGTGCAACTATGGCTTTAACTTTGGTGATGTGTAACAACGGATGGATTGGCTTTGATAGTGCAGCAGCCATGGTTTTGGGCGAAAATATTGGAACTACTATAACTGCAAATATGGCAGCGATGGTTGCCAACTCTACTGCAAAAAGAGCTGCTCGACTTCACCTATTGTTTAATGTTTTTGGTGTAATATGGGTACTTTCAATCTTCCCATTTTTCTTAAATGGAATTGATTCGATCACTCAGCCCATCTCTGGAAAATCGGCCTTTACTCATGCAAGTGCCGTTCCAATTGCATTGTCACTATTCCATACTTTTTTCAATGTATTTAATGTTTTAATTCAAATATGGTTTGTAAAATATCTGGTTAATCTGGTTAAAAAGATTGTTCCTGAAAAAGAAGACGAACAAGAGTTTAAATTGAAATACATTAAGTTTGGAATGCTTAGTACGAGCGAATTGTCGCTTCTTCAGGCCAAAAAAGAAATCATTCTATACAGTCAGCAAACCAAAAAGATGTTTGGAAGACTAGGGAATATGCTGAATGAAACCAGCGAGCGTAAATTTGCCAAACAATTTGATAAAGTAGAAATTGGCGAAAATAAAAGCGATGAGATGGAGGTGTCCATTGCCAAATATCTTACGAAAGTTGCTGAAGGTGAATTGAGTAAGCAATCGTCAAAAAGAATTAGTTCAATGCTTCGGATTATTGATGAAATAGAAAGTATTGGAGATTCTTGTTTGAATATTGCCAGAGCTATGTCGCGTACTCGTGATAAAAACGAAAAATTAACTGAGGAAATGAAAGAGAAAATTCAAAAAATGTTTTCTCTGGTAGAAAAGGCCTTGGATGTAATGATCGAAAATTTGGATAAACATCATTACGATGTTGATCGAAAACACACTGAAACCATTGAAAAGAAAATCAATGAGTATCGGAATAAACTTCGGAGAGAGCACGTGCGGGACATTGAAAGTGAAAAGTATTCTTACAGGATTGGTGCTTTATATAAAGATATATTCTCTGAATCAGAAAAAATGGGAGATTACATTTATGATGTAAGCTTGTCCATTATTGATTCTGCTGATTAAATTGCCCCGAACAATAAAAAGAAGAGTCTGGAACGTAAATTTCAGGCTCTTCTTTTTATTTAATATCCGTTATCGATTTTCGCTATACGTATATTCCTTCCTAAAAACCTGAGTTTGAATATTAGATTCATACAATATTTTCACACAGTCTGTAAAGGGGGACGAAAAATCAAAATTCCCTTTAGGGTTAGGGTGATTTTTGATTTCCAATCCGGTTATTGCATATTAAACTCAGGTTATAAGGTATTTTTTCAGGTTTTAAGCCTTTTAAAATAATCTTTTGCTGCATCCCGAACTTTACCGGAGAGCAGTAAGGCACTTATCATGGTTGGGAAAGCCATTACGGCAAATGCGAAATCAAAGAAGCTAATGACGACATGCATTTGTGAAACTGCACCTACTACCACTAATACAACGACCAGGTAATGGTAATAATGTTGTCGGTGAGCACCAGCAACAAAACTCAGGCATTTGCTTCCGTAGTATGGGAACGCAAACATAGTGGAGAGTGAAAAGAAGCAGACACAAATCGTCAGCAGGTATTGACCGAATCCAGGCATAGCTATTTCAAAGGCTTGGGCAGTAAGTGTAATTCCATCGGCATCAGAAGTTTTCCAAACTCCTGTAATTATAATAGCAAGAGCAGTCATCGTGCAGATGATAAGGGTGTCAATAATTGGCCCGAGCATAGCAACTAAACCTTCCCGGATAGGTTCATTGGTTTTGGCAGCACCATGTGCCATGGGAGCAGTTCCCATGCCAGCTTCATTGGAGAAGGCTGCCCGGCGTACTCCAGTAATAATAATTGCCCCAAGCGAACCTCCTAAAACAGATTGAGCAGTGAAAGCATCAGAAATAATTAGTTTTAAGCTTGGAATGATTGCATCAGTATTGGAGAAGATGATAAAGAGTACAGCCAAAATATATACCACTACCATTATCGGAACCATGCTTCCGGTAACTTTCCCTATTCTTTTAATTCCGCCCAAAACAACCAACGCAACGAGAATAGCAATGGAGATACCAGTAATTAAATCGGTGGTAAAGTTGGCAGACAGGTTGTTAGGGATGAGAATTACATCGCGAATGACCTGGGTAAGTTGGTGTGTGCCCAGCATGAGCATCACTCTGTGCACTTACCCGGAAGCTGTATAAAAA
>CBDVCE010000108.1:0-8665 GCA_965372405.1 uncultured Sunxiuqinia sp. | reverse complement strand
GTCAACTGACTCTTTTTTGATACCTCGTGGGCTCTGCCCCGGGGTAGTTCATTTGAAAAATCCCCGAATCAAACTGTTTCTTGCTGATTCGGGGATTTTTATTAATTAGATTTTCTTGTGCTAGTTAAAATCAAAAGTCAATTTCATTGTTAGTTTACCTCCATGAATTTTCTTTGATTGGAAGAAATAGGTGCTGGATTGTGGTCCAAGGTCTTCAATTGGTTTAAATTTTGTTCCAATTGGAGTTATTGCATGAAGAAAAGAAAGGTCACCTTTTGGGTAATCAATGACTGAAGATCTTGGTTCAAGCCCATCCACAGGTGTCAACATACGAAGGAAAATATCATTGCTATGTACAATTACTTTAAAGTCGGGTGAGTTTTTTCCTTTTATTTCGGCCCAGTAAACATTCGCATGGTATCCCTTAAATTCTGGATACTCAAATCCTGAATATCCAGTAATTGTATTGTTATAAGCCTTTTCCCATACTCCAAATTTTGGACCTTTCATCCTATTCTTGTACACACGGTATGGCCCATTGCCCAGCCATTTCATTGCTGCTACACTTTCTTCAGGAAAATCAAAAGTTATACCAGCATGTTTGCTTTGTCTAAAGGAATCTGCAAATGGTTCGTATGATACATCAAGATGAATTGTTCCGTCTCCATTAATAGTCCATATAAGTAGATCTGTATTATCATACTTAACTTCAATTTTTAGATTATTTTGATCGTAGAAGTGTTTGATAGATTCTACCTTTTTATCATTACTCACAAATACAGGCCCGTTTGAAAGAGGAATCAATTCCTCACCTTTCTTGATTTCAGAAATAGTTCCATCTTCTTTTTTAATTGCGAGTGAAATACTTCCAGCCTTTATGTTTATGTGTAAAGTTGTTTCTGAAATTATTGGTTTAGTTGACGAATTATTACTTGTTAGTTCTTTTGCTTTTTTATTGGCATCTTTCACTGGCCACACCCAGGTGTTAATATGTTTTTCGGAGCGATCGAATGCTTTAATTCGAAGTGCATCAGATGATTGCCAGTTTTCTGGAAGAGATATGGATAAGTTTGTCTTAGCGCCTGGGTCAAGTGAAAGTATTAGTTCTTCAGAGTTAATGATGCTTTCACTTTTTGCTGAATTTGGCGCAGAGAAATTAAGCCATTCAGCTTTTAATAAACAGGCATTAAGATTGGTATAGTGATAACGATTTTCAATTCCTAAGATACCATTGAAGTCTGAAGTGATATATCTTTTTTCAAATTGAATGGGTGACCAAATGTCTTTAATGGTAAAGTAGCTGCCTTCTTTCTCATTGTATGGACCAACAATTCCATCGGGAGCAAGATTCCCACTGGTGTCCAATTCATTATTTCTATCGGTACGCTCGACTGATTCATCTGCAAAAACCCAAAGAAAGCCACCAGCACTGAGTGGATCATTCCATAAACGAAACCAGTAGTCCTCCAGACCAGCTCCATGTCCTCCATCGTATAGTCCATGTAAAAATTCTGTAGGGAAATAGATTTTTCGTTTACTAAATCCATCCATTGACAGGTAATTGTAATTAATGTAGTGCAAGGTGTTGGTCATTTCATAATCTTGCCACGGATGCAGTACGATTCTTTTTTGAATGTCAAGCTCTACGAAATCGTCATTCAGGTTATTGTTTTCTCCTCCTTCATTTCCGTTGTCCCAAAGGATAATGCATGGATGGTTGACATCATCAGCAATTAATTCTTCAAGAAGCTTACGACCAACCACATCATCATAAGATGGTTCTTGCCACGCTGTTAATTCGTCAAGAACGAACATGCCTAATGAATCACAAACATCTAAAAAGTGTTTATCAGGAGAGTAATGCGACATGCGAACGGCATTCATATTCATGTCTTTCATTAGATTAACGGCAGTAATGCTTAGTTCTTTTGATGAGGTTCTTCCATGTTTTGGATGAAAAGTGTGTCGGTTTACCCCTTTCATTTTTATTTTAACTCCATTCACATAAATACCATCACTCTCTCTCACTTCAATTGTCCTAAATCCAATTCGCTCTTTATATTGATGGATTACATTCTCCTTTTTATCAATCAGTGAGAAAATTACCTTATATAAATTGGGGTATTCAGGATTCCATGCTTGTATGTCATTAAACTTATTTTCTACACGAGTAATCTCTGAGCCAACCTCTTGTGAAAACGAAGCTATTGATTGTCCATCGATTGACTTGAGTTCAACTTCAATTTTTGAAGCACTTTTGGGATTAGCTAGATAGACGTCAGCTTTAAATAAGCCGTTTGCTTTTGCATCTACAGCCACACGCTGAATGTTTGTTGTTGGTTTAGCTTCCAGGAAAACGGGCCTATATATTCCTCCAAAAATCCAATAATCGGAGAATCGTTCTGCTAAGCTTACTGTCTCGTTGTCTGAGTGCTTCTTAACAAAAACCTCAAGCTGATTTTCTTTTCCAGCTTTTAGCAGTTTAGAGATGTTGTATTTAAACTGATAAAAAGCTCCCTGATGTATTGGGCCTGCCAGTTTACCATTGATTTTTACTTCAGCATCAGTCATAACCCCGTCAAAAACAATAGTTATTTCTTTGTCTTTCCAGCTTGCCGGAATCTGAAATTTGTATTTATATTGCCCAGTCTCGTTTTGGCGTTCTTCAAAAGGATCTTTCCCGTAGTTGTATATTCCAAAACCTTTTTGCTCCCAGCAAGATGGAACAGCAATGCTTTCCCATTTTCCAGAGTTTTGTCCTTTGGAACAGAAGAACTCCCAATCAACGGTATTTTCAGCATCAATACCTGAGAGATAAATTGTTTCAGTTTGTTGAGCAAATGAATTGCTTATGAATAACAATAGAAAGAATAATGTAAATAGTTTCATATGTATTTCTCATTAATTTCAGAGCTAATTTAAGTTGAATCAATTAGCTGAATGTCAAAAAGTAACTTTATTACGTTCTTTTAACCGTTAAATTGGGGTTGGCAGATTTCTTTAATCTTTTTGCTAGTCAAGCACAAACGATTTGTTTTTAGTTATATTTGAAGCTTCTCAAAGAATATGGATATAGATAAGCAAAAACTAAAAGATCAATTAGAACGGATAATTGAGAGTGATCAATTCTCTCGCTCAAATGTGAATGTTTCTCTCCTTAAATTACTATTCCAATTAACACTCGAAGGAAGGAAATTAAAAGAGACTACCATCGGATCTGAGATTTTTGGGAAAAGTTATGATCCGATTAAGAATGATACCAAAGTTCGTGTTTATATTCATAATCTTCGAAAAAAACTAGCAGATTACTACGCTACTTCTGGAAGTTCAGAAGAGATCATTTTTGAAATTGAAAAAGGACAATATCAGATTTCATTTAATTACAGGGCAAGAAAGAATCCATTAATAAATCGTATCAATTTATTGATATTTCTTACAATTATAATTGTATCGGTTTTTGCAATTACATATCTGTTTAAAAAAGAAAATTTGTATTTGTGGGGTGAGTTCTCAAACAATGATTTTAGCAACACGGTTTTAATTGGCGATCATTTTACGATTTCCACCACATTACCAACCGGAGGGAGAGGAACATTTCGTGATTTCTCGATCAATTCAGAAAGGGAGTTTGCCGAATATATTCAGGAGCACCCTCATCTGGCATCGCAAATGATTCCAAATAATTTTCCGTATGTAACTAAAATGGGACCTTATTGTACCAAGATTATTAGCGAATTTTTATTCGAAAAAGATATTTCTTTTAGTCTGATGTTGAACTCAGAATGGGATAAAACAAAAGTAAACTCTGAAAACATCATTTTTATTGGGCAGTCAAAAACAATGGGTTTTTTAGAGAATTTATTTTTGGAAATGAATCCATCTTTCCAGATTTCTGGGAATAGAATAATTTATACAGATAAAGACAAAAACAGTTCATACGTTTTAGAATCAACACTTAATGAGAATGTAGTTGATTATACAATAGTTTCTCATTTTCAAGGTTCAAAGGGAAATGAAATTGCATTGTTTATTTCAGAACATGATATTGGTGTTGTCCATATGGTTGACTATTTTACGAATACTGATTCAATAAAGGCTTTTTACGATCGGCATCAACTATCAGCTGACGGTTTTACCGCAATATTTAAGGTTTCCGGATGGGAGCGAACTGGTATGAATATGGAATTAATATCAGTTGAGTCAAAATAAACACCCTACTCCTTTTCCTTCAATTTATGAATCGGAATTAAGTCAAATTCACCTTTCTTACTATTGCTCTCCTTCAAAAATGATTTATTCAGCATAAACAACTGGCTATTGAATTTGTCCTGCGGGAAAGTGTTTTCTTCATTAAAACCATCATCTTCAAATTCTGTAAAGTTGAGTTCGCAGGCAGAAAGTTCCCATTGGTCATCATTCATAAAAAGTAACGGAAGTCCGTGCGTTCTGCAAATAATTGGGCGGTGTTCGTATATCTGGCAAGCATGATCCTTTAAATAAATACAGCTGCCATCTTTCGATTCGCTGATATTAATTTCTTTGTTTTTTATGGACTTCTGAATGTGTTCAAATTCAATTGGGAATATTTCATAATCCATACAGCAGAGGTCGCACCCTTTTTTGCATTGCATATGGTTTTTATGAAGCCCATGAAGCTTGTCGCTCAGCTCATCAATTGAGTCCCTTAGTTTTAAGTATTCTTTTTCTGATTCAGTCATTCGCTGCTTTCTTGTAATTTGATTTGGCAAAGATACAATTTCAGTCTGCATTCGCATTTTTAAGCTTAAAAATGAACATTGATTAATGTGAAATCATTGATTTTTACGGTTGCTTTTGCATGTCTTTAGAATGGTTCTTTTGAAGTAATTTTTATCTTTGTGGCGTGTTTTACAACATGTCATATATTCATAAACCATTTCAACATGATTCTATTCTTTAAAACTACCGGGAACACTATTATTTCCCTTGAATCTACGGTTTCAATTTCTGAAAAAAATCTTGAAAAACTTTGTTGGTTATTCGGTGATGCTGAGCTGATTGATAAAGAAACATTAACAGGCTGGTTTGTCGGGCCACGAAAAGAGATGATTACTCCCTGGAGTACCAATGCAGTTGAGATAACTCAGAATATGGGTGTCGAAGGAATCCTTCGTTTGGAAGAGTTTGTTGAAGTATCAGATGAAAAAGCTGGATTCGACCCCATGTTGAAAACACTTTACAAAGATCTTGATCAAACGATTTTCACCATTGATAAAAAACCAGATCCAATTCTTGAGATTCACGATATTGCTTCTTACAATGAGCAGGAAGGTTTGGCTTTAAGTAGTGAAGAGATTGATTACTTAGATTCTGTTTCTGTAAAAATGGGACGGAAACTTACAGATGGTGAGGTTTATGGTTTTGCTCAGGTTAACTCAGAGCATTGTCGTCATAAAATCTTTAATGGTTCATTTATTATTGATGGAGTAGAAAAGGAAATATCACTTTTCCAGATGATTAAAAAGACTTCAAAAGTAAATCCAAATACAATAGTTTCTGCTTATAAAGATAACTGTTCTTTTGTACAAGGGCCAGTTGTTGAGCAATTTGCTCCAAAGACTCAGGATAAACCTGATTTCTTTGAGGTGAAAGATATTGAAACTGTTCTTTCGCTAAAAGCAGAAACGCATAACTTCCCAACTACAGTTGAGCCATTTAATGGTGCTGCAACGGGTACGGGGGGTGAAATCCGCGACCGTATTGCAGGAGGAAAAGGTAGTTTGCCAATTGCAGGAACTGCAGTTTATATGACTTCTTATCCGCGTACTGAAGATTCACGAAGCTGGGAACAAGCCACTGAAGAGCGTCCTTGGTTGTATCAAACGCCTGAGGAGATATTGATTAAAGCATCGAATGGAGCCAGTGATTTTGGTAATAAGTTTGGACAACCATTGATTACCGGATCTGTTCTGACTTTTGAGCACTTCGAAAACTATAAGAAATATGGTTTCGATAAAGTTATCATGTTAGCAGGTGGTATTGGTTTTGGAGCTAAGAGAGATAGTTTGAAAGACAAGCCCGGAATAGGTGATGAGGTTGTATTACTAGGAGGTGATAACTACCGCATTGGAATGGGCGGCGGTGCTGTTTCTTCGGTTGCAACAGGTGAATTCAAAAATGATATTGAGTTAAATGCTGTTCAACGTGCCAACCCGGAAATGCAGAAGCGTGCCTACAATGCCATTAGAGCTTTGGCAGAATCTGATGATAATCCAATTATCTCAATTCATGATCATGGTGCTGGTGGGCACTTAAATTGTTTGTCTGAATTGGTTGAGGAAACTGGTGGCTTGATTGATACCGATAAACTTCCGGTTGGTGATCCAACGCTTTCACAAAAAGAAATCATTGGCAACGAATCGCAGGAGCGCATGGGATTGGTGATAAAATCAGAACATGTTGAATTGCTGACTAAAATTGCAGACCGCGAACGTGCTCCGATTTACCGAATTGGTAAAACAACAGGCGATATGCAGTTCACTTTTGAGAACTCTAAAACAGGTGAAAAATCAATTGACTGGCAGTTGGAGTATATGTTTGGAAATCCTCCAAAAACTGTTCTGACCGATAAAACTGAAAATACAAAGTATGCCGAATTGGCTTACGAACAAGATAAAGTTGAAGAATACCTGGAAGACGTTCTGCAACTGGAATCGGTTGCATGTAAAGATTGGTTGACAAATAAAGTAGACCGTTCGGTAACTGGACGTATAGCAAAGCAGCAAGGAGCTGGTAAATTACATCTTCCATTAAATAATGTAGGTGTTATTACATTAGATTATCAAGGGAAAAGTGGATTAGCCACTTCAATTGGACATGCTCCAGTTGCAGGAATGATTAATCCGGAGAGTGGTTCAATTCTTTCAATTGCTGAGTCGTTGACCAATATTATTTGGGCTCCAATGACTGATAAAATTAGAAGTGTCTCATTGAGTGCAAACTGGATGTGGCCTGCCAAGAATCCAGGTGAGAATTCTAGAATTTATTCTGCGGTAAAAGCTGCAAGTGATTTTGCTTGTGCTTTAGGTGTGAATATTCCAACGGGTAAAGACTCCATGTCGATGACCCAAAAATATACTGATGATGTAGTTTATTCTCCAGGAACAGTTATTATTTCTGCTTCTGGTGAAGTATCGGATGTGAAAAAGGTTGTTGAGCCAGTTTTGGTGAATGATCCTTCAAAACCACTTTATTACATTGATTTCTCTTCAGTAGGTTTAGCTCTTGGAGGTAGTGCCTTCGGACAAATTATTAATAAGCTTGGGCAGGAAGCACCAACAGTTTCGGATGCTGCATATTTTGCTAAAGCATTTAATGTTATTCAGGCTTTGATCGAAGATAAATTGATTCTTGCAGGACATGATGTGGCTTCAGGTGGTTTAATTACCACCTTGCTTGAAATGTGTTTCAGTGATAATGAGAGTGGATTAGATATTGATTTGACGGGATTGAATGAAGAAGATACCGTTAAGGCTTTCTTTAATGAAAATTCATCTATTGTAATTCAGGCTGCTGATGCAGAGAAAGTGGAGTCAGTTTTATCAGCTGAAGGAATTCGTTTTGTGAAAATAGGACAACCTTCTGCTAAGCGTGGAATGAAGGTAAAAAACTTCAACAATTCTTATCAACTTGACATTGACTCATTGCGGGAATTGTGGTTTAAAACTTCATATCTGATGGATCGCAAGCAGAGTGGGGAAGAACTAGCTCTGGAACGTTTCAAAAACTATAAGAACAACGAGCTGGTTTACGATTTCAAAAACTTCACTGGTAAAGCAGCTGATTATGGTATTGATTTGAAACGTCGTGAGCCAAGTGATGTAAAAGCAGCTATCATCCGTGAAAAAGGGGTGAATGGTGATCGTGAGATGGCTTACATGCTTTATTTGGCAGGAATGGATGTGAAAGACGTTCATATGACTGACCTGATTGCTGGCCGTGAAACACTGGAAGATATAAATATGATTGTCTTTGTAGGAGGATTCTCCAATTCAGATGTGCTTGGCTCAGCTAAAGGATGGGCCGGAGCATTCAAATACAATGTGAAAGCTAAAGCTGCATTAGATAATTTCTATAAGCGAGAAGATACATTGAGCTTGGGAATATGTAACGGTTGCCAGTTAATGGTTGAACTGGGTCTTGTATATCCTGAACACGAGCAAATGCCAAAGATGTTACATAACGAGTCACATAAATTTGAATCAGCCTTTGTGAATGTGGAGATTGGAGAGAATGAATCTGTAATGATGAAATCAATGACAGGCATGAAACTTGGAGTTTGGGTTGCGCATGGTGAGGGAAAATTCAGCATGCCATATTCTGAAGGTAAGTATGCAATTCCTGTGAAATATGCACATGAATTTTATCCTGGTAATCCGAATGGTTCCAATTTTAATACGGCAGCGATTTGCTCAAATGATGGTCGCCACCTGGCAATGATGCCACACCTTGAGCGTGCTTTTAAACCTTGGCACTGGCCTTATTATCCTGCTGATCGAAATGTAGATGAAATTGCCCCATGGATGGAGGCTTTTGTAAATGCCCGTAAGTGGATTAAAAATAATAAATAAGATAACTGGTATAGGCGCTTAGGTCGCGATTAACTAATTTTGCCGTATGGCAAAAC
>CBDVCE010000107.1:0-8842 GCA_965372405.1 uncultured Sunxiuqinia sp. | reverse complement strand
TGTTTTGCCATACGGCAAAATTAGTTAATCGCGACCTAAGCGCCTATACCAGAAAGATAATAACTAAATTTGTGCGTAAACATATTATAAACCCAACTCAACTTAATATGAAAAATTCTATTTTTCTAATAGTATTTCTATTGCTATTTATTTCGTATTCATGTCAGAATAAAGTTTCTAACACATTTCAAACTGACACATTTCAACTAGGTATTAACGACAATGGGCTTATTGCTGAACTTTTAGATAAGTCAAGTGAAAAGAATTACACGCCAAATGAGCAATTTGGTCCTGTTATTTCAATTGTAGATGATGGCTCTCTTAAGATGCCTGTTTCATTCTCGTCTCAAAGTGAGAATCTGTATAAAGTTTCTTTTGAGAATAGTAAGGTTGGAATTGTATTGAAGATAGAAGAGAAAAGCACACACCTGGCTCTTAAAATTGAAGAAGTATCTGAAACCGAAACTCTTGAAGCTGTTATTTGGGGACCTTACCCGACAATGATTGGTGATACAATTGGTGAAAACGTTGGTGTAGTACGGAATAAAGATTTTGCTCTTGGTATTCAGTCTCTTAATCCCAAAACTACAGCTGGTAAATTAGATAACATTCAGGGAATTGTAAGCTATCATGGTACTGCTGCTGAAAAAATGGATTTTGGTTCAGTTTTGCAAGCTTTTGCAATTAATAGAACCAGAGACTTGTCAAATTCTAAGTGGGATGGCTGGGAAGATAAATATACCGGTAGACCAGTTTATTTGCTGAACCAAGAAGAAGGTGGTGTTCAAGGATCGGCAATTTCCCTGTTTGGATGTAAGCCTGGTAAAGTGCTAAAAACAATTGGTGCAATTGAGGTAGCCGAAGGATTGCCACACCCTATGATTGATGGAGAGTGGGTGAAAACATCAAAAGAGACTGGTCGTGCATATGTGATTTCTCCTTTTACCGAAGATGATGTGGATGCAATGATTGACTATGTGAAAAAAGCTGGACTTCGGTCACTTTATCACGAAGGGCTTTTTGAAACATGGGGAAACTTTGAATTGATAAAAGATATGTTCCCTAATGGACGTGAAGGATTAAAAGGCTGTGTTGAAAAAGCTAAAAAAGCTGGTCTTTTCATGGGGGTTCATACGCTTACAAACTTCATTACTCCAAATGATCCATTTGTAACTCCTGTTCCAGACAAAAGATTGGTTTCGTTGGGATCTACGGCTTTGGTAAAAGACATAAATAAGAAAGATTCTGAAATTGAAATCTCAGATATAAAGCTTCTAACAGTTAAAAAGAACAGTAAATTAAATACTGTTAGAATTGGTGAAGAACTAATTCAATATGGTTCTTTTAGTGAAGAAAAACCTTATACACTTTATAATTGTAAACGTGGAGCGTGGGATACAAAAGTTTCTTCTCACTCAAAAGGTGATGAAGTCGTTAATTTGCTTGATTTTGCTTACAAGACTTTTTACCCAGACTGGGACATGCAAAATGACATGTGTAAAAACATGGTTGACCTGCTGAATGAAACTGGTGTTAGCCAAATGGGATTTGACGGGCATGAAGGTTGTTACTCTACTGGACATGGTGATTACGCAATGGACAAATATGCGCAGGATTGGTACGATCAACTTGATCATGTTGTTATTAATAGTTCGAGTAGGCTAAAGCATTACTACTGGCACATTAATCACTTCATTAATTGGGGAGAACCATGGTATGGTGGATTTAAAGAAAGTCAGACTGACAGACGATTTAAGGTTCAACCTTTCCTTGAAAGAAATTATCTCCAAAATATGTTGGGGTGGTTTATGATTAAATCAACTACTATTCCTACTGATATTGAGTGGATGATGGCCAGAGCTGCTGGTTATGATGCTGGTTTTGCTTTAGTTCTTCGTTTACCTGAATTGCAAGGAAACCCATACACCGATGAATTATTAGAATTGATAAAGACTTGGGAGCACACACGGATAGCAGGTGGCTTTACTAAAGAGCAACAAGAGAGACTTAAAGACAATAACAATGAATTTCATCTTGAAAAGATTGATGAAAAGAATTTGGTACTTCACTCATACACTACGAATAGTTTTGAGCACGTAAAAAAAGTATTGCAGCCCGGAGAACCAACTGATTCAGAATGGGATTTCAGAAATGATGCAAGTGAACAAGCTCTTCAGTTTCGCATAACTGTAAAAGGTGATGAGGGTAAAGTTTCAGCGCTTGATTTTGAGTTTGATCGTTCATTCAAATTCAAACTTCCAAAAGATATTAAAGCAGGTAGTTCTGTTGTTTGCGATGGTACAAATAAACTCAGGGTGTACGATAAAAAAGGAAGATTTACTGACACATTTGATATGGGTGCAAATCCTCCGGCACTTCGAAAAGGAAATCATTTTATTCGTTTCAATTGCGAGTTTGAAGGTAATGATGATTTGAAAGTAAATATTGTAGTGAAACAAAAAGGAAAAGAGGAATCAATTTCGTTATAAGAATAATATAAACTTTAACTATTATCAGGTAACTTTATAGTTGCCTGATAATAAGTAACTAATTCAAGTGTGATGCGTAAAGCTTTGTTGTTTATTCTGAATTTTCTATTTCTTATATTATTGTTGAAGCCAGTAGTGGCTCAGGAAAAACTTCCTTACAAAAATCAGAACCTATCAGTTGATGAACGGGTTGACGATTTGCTGGGAAGGATGACTTTAGAAGAGAAATTCTGGCAAATGTTTATGATTCCTGGTGATTTAAGTGATGGTGAAGAAAAATACACACAAGGTGTATTTGGTTTTCAAACTAATGCCAAAGGAATCAAAAAAGATGTAGCAACACAGCTTTTGAATTACGATAAGTCTGGTACTGCACAATTGGAAGCTAGAAAAATTAATCAGATTCAGAAGTTTTTTATTGAGAAAAGCCGTCTTGGAATTCCAATTATTCCATACAATGAAGCTTTACATGGTTTGGTTCGTGCTGGAGCTACCGCATTTCCTTCTTCAATTGCCTTAGCAGCAACTTGGGACACGCCATTAATGTCGGATGTTGCAAGTGCAATTACAAAAGAAACTAAATCGCGTGGTGTGCGAATGATTTTATCACCCGTTCTAAATATTGCCAGAGATGTACGTTGGGGACGTGTTGAAGAAACTTATGGCGAAGATCCTTATTTGGTTACGCAAATGTCCTTAGCTTTTATTAGTGAGTTTGAGAAAAATGGCATTGTTACTACTCCAAAACATTTTGTTGCTAATGTTGGTGATGGTGGACGTGATAGCTATCCAATTCATTTTAATGAAAGATTATTAGAAGAAATTTATTTCCCAGCTTATAAAGCAGTATTTCAGCAAGCTGGAGCAACTTCAGTAATGACATCCTATAATTCGTTAGATGGGACTCCATGTACATCAAATGACTGGTTGTTGAATAAGAAATTGAAAGATGAATGGGGATTTGATGGTTTTGTAATTTCTGATGCCGGGGCAACTGGTGGTGGTACAGTGCTACATTATACAGCGGCTGACTATGCGGAATCTACAAAGCAAGGAGTTGAAGGCGGATTGGATGTGATTTTTCAAACAGCCTATAATCATTACACACTTTTCTGGGAAGCTTTCGAAAAAGGAATGGTAGATCAGGATGCAATTAATGAGGCGGTTAGAAGAGTGCTAAGAGCAAAATTCAGACTTGGGTTATTTGAAAATCCTTATGTTGATGAAACACAAGCTGATATTTGGAATGGACATGCATCGCATCGTGAACTTTCAACAGAAGCAGCACGCCGATCTATGGTTCTGTTAAAAAATAATGAGTCTGTTTTACCTATTTCAAAAAAGATTGGCAAAGTTGCTTTAATAGGACGCGATGCATCTGAAAAACGACTTGGTGGTTATTCTGGACCTGGGAATGATAAAGTTTCTATTCTTGAAGGAATCAGTTATGAAATAGGTAAGGAGAAAATTATTTATGCTGAAGGTGTAGAGCGAAATGCAATTGATTATTCCGTAATTGCTCCTGAGTATTTGTCATCTACTGTTAAGGGTAATCCGGTTAGTGGGTTAAAGGGAGAATACTTCAATAATATTAAATTGCAAGGAGAACCCGTTGCTGTTAGAAATGATAAAAAAGTAAGTTTTGGATGGACAATGTATCCTCCTGTAGAAGATGTGAAAAGAGGATGGTACTCAGTTCGTTGGACTGGGAAGTTGGTTTCCCCAAAATCAGGAACATTCAAAATTGGATTCAAAGGAAATGATGGCTCAAGGTTATACGTTGATGATCATTTGGTAATCGATAATTGGAACAAAAAATCATTCAATACGGTAGTTACTGATTTCACTTTTGAAAAAGGAAAAAAATATGAAATTCGTGCTGAGTTTTTCAATTCTGTAGGTGATGCAAGCATTAAATTAATCTGGAATGCTGATGTTGAGCCTGAATGGAAGAATCAGATAGCTGAAGCTGTTGAGGCAGCAAAGAAAAGTGACATGGCTGTTATTGTTGCCGGAATCGAAGAAGGCGAATTCCGCGACCGTGCTTATCTTACTTTCCCCGGGCATCAGGAAGAATTGATTAAAGCTGTTGCTAAAACAGGAAAACCAGTTATAGTTGTAATTATTGGTGGCAGTGCTGTCATCATGGAAAACTGGATCAATGATGTCAATTCGGTGTTGATGGCTTGGTATCCTGGAGAGAATGGAGGAGAAGCTGTTTCTGATATTTTGTTTGGAAACAGTAATCCTGCTGGTCGTTTACCAATTACGTTTCCAATTGATGAATCTCAACTTCCTTTATATTACAACCACAAAGCTACTGGTCGTGGAAACAACTATAACAATCTTACAGGTGAACCTCGTTTCCCATTTGGGTATGGATTAAGCTACACATCTTTTTCTTATTCTGATTTGAAATTCAGTAAAAATGAAATTGAAAAAGATGAAAATGTAGAAATTTCTTGTACTGTGAAAAACATAGGTGATGTTGATGGCGATGAAGTGGTTCAGTTATACATCCGGGATGTTCTGTCATCAGTATCACTTCCTGTAATTGCTTTAAAAGATTTTAAACGCATTTCATTAAAAGCTGGTGAGAGTAAGCAAGTGAAGTTTACGATTACTCCTGAGAAACTGGAAATGCTGGATGTCGATTTGAAGAGGATTGTTGAACCAGGAGATTTCAGAATAATGATCGGAAGATCGTGCAAGGATATTCAATTAATGGATTATTTAACTGTTGAATAGGATGTTACAAATACATAACTTATAAAATATACTAACCCAACAACTTAATACAATGAACCAACTTATTACAAAATTTAAATTAGCACTGTTTTTTGGTATTCTTTTAATAGGATTTACTTCGTGTGATTGTCAAAAAGATGAACCAAAAGATGAGCGACCGAACTTTTTGTTCATTTTTACTGACGATCAAGCTTTTGAAACTATTGGCGCACTAAATAATAGTGAAATAATAACTCCAAATCTGGATAAGCTTGTTGAGAGAGGAATTACTTTTACTCACTCGTTTAATCAGGGAGCATGGGGAGGAGCAGTTTGTATTTGCAGTAGAGCAATGCTTAATTCTGGTCAGTACCTGAATGCATCTCGCGAAGGCATATTCCAAAATAAACTTTGGATTGAGAATTTTACTGATGCTGGATACGAAACATTCCTGACAGGAAAGTGGCACAACAAAGATGAAACTGCGGTGAAAAGTTTTAAATACGCACAATCTATTGGTAAGGGAATGTATGCATCCATACACCCGGAATTTAGTTGGCGTCCCGGCGTAAATAGACCTACTGAAAAAAACAACGAATGGACAGCATGGGATCCAATTTATACAGGTCACTGGACACCTAAAGTTAAGGATATTGTCTATGACGAAAATGGAAATAGAGGCGTTGGGCCTGACTATGTAATTCCTCAACATTCATCGGAATTATATGCCGACCGTGCAATTACTTTTCTTCAAACAGTTGGCAAAGAATCAGATGATCCATTCTTTATGTATGTTTCATTTAATGCGCCACACGATCCTCGTCAGTCGCCTAAGAAATATGTTGATTTGTATCCTTCAGAAAAAATAAAGATCCCCGAGAATTATATGCCAGAGCACCCATTCGATCAAGGCGACCATAAATTAAGGGACGAAACCCTGGCTCCCTTTCCTCGCACCAAAAATGTGGTACAAGTTCATCGCAGCGAATATTATGCAATAATTACGCATTTCGATGATCAGATGGGAAGAATTTTGAAGGCTCTTGAGGCAAGTGGCAAAGCTGATAATACGTACATTATTTTCTCAAGTGACCATGGATTGGCAGTTGGTCAGCATGGACTTATTGGAAAACAAAATCAATATGATCACAGTGTGCGCATGCCACTTATTATTGCAGGCCCTGGTCTTAAAGGCGGACAAATAATAGATGATTTGGTTTACCTGCCATGTATTTATCCAACTACCTGCGAATTGGCTGGACTTGATGTGCCTGAAACTGTTGATTTTAAGAGTTTAAATGGATTAATTTCAGGGAAAGAAAGCAATATTTATGATGCTGTTTTTGGCGCTTATCGCCATTTCCAGCGAATGGTACGAACTGAGAAATATAAACTAATTGTTTATCCACATATTAACAAACAACAACTTTTCGATATGGAGAATGATCCATATGAAACGGTTGATTTAATTGACGATAAGAA
The DNA here is from genome assembly GCA_965372405.1 of uncultured Sunxiuqinia sp. Taxonomy (GTDB): domain Bacteria; phylum Bacteroidota; class Bacteroidia; order Bacteroidales; family Prolixibacteraceae; genus Sunxiuqinia. Next base: position 2,144 of record CBDVCE010000107.1, on the reverse strand, counting down.
TCTTACAAATGTTAAAAAAGAACTTCAGCAAAAATTACTTGACTTACAAGTTGAGGTACACGACACATTAGTGCTATCACTAAATTAATAACAGGTAATTATGAAAATCATTAAACCCACACAAATATTCATACTTGTTCTTGTTTTCTCATTGGGAACAATAACAAGTGTTTTCGCAAAGAAATCAGAGACAAAGCAAAAACCAAATATTTTATTCATTTTACTAGATGATATTGGTAAAGAGTGGATTAGCTGCGATGGTGCTGAGGATGTGAAAACACCTTCAATTGATAAGTTGGCAGAATCTGGTATGATGTTTACTAATTCATACTCGATGCCACAATGTACCCCAACAAGGGTAACTCTTCTTACTGGTCAATATCCATATCGAAATGGTTGGGTAAATCATTATGATGTGCCTCGTCTCGGTCATGGTGCACGTTTTGATCCTGTTATAAACCCTTCTTTTGGTAGAATGATTCGAGAAGCTGGATACAAAACTTGTTGTGCTGGAAAGTGGCAAATCAATGATTTTCGATTAGAACCTGAAGCAATGGTAGAAGCAGGTTTTGATGAGTATTGTATGTGGACTGGAGGAGAGAATGGAACTGAAAGCAAAGAAGCCAGTCAGTTGCGGTACTGGGATCCCTATATTCACACAAAAGATGGAAGTAAAACTTACAAGGGGCAATTTGGAGAGGATATTTTTTCAGATTTCATCATAGATTTCATGAAAAAGAACAAGGAAGAACCTATGATGATCTATTATCCTATGTGCCTTCCTCATGGTCCGTTAACTACAACTCCGATTGAGCCTGATGCACCTCGCGAAGAACAGCATAAAGCAATGACTCGTTATACTGACTTCATTCTAAATAAACTGGTAACAGCTTTAGAAGAATTAGAAATTAGAGATAATACCATTATTGTTTGGACAACGGATAATGGAACTGGTAGAGGCCAAACTGGTCATATTGATGGAAAAGCGGTAAAAGGTGGTAAAATGTATTTGACTGAGAATGGTGTCAATGCACCTTTTATAGTAAGTTGTCCTGGAACTGTTCCTCAAGGAATAATAACCGATGCTTTGGTTGACTTTCCCGATATATTACCAACATTTTGCGATATAGCAGGTGTTAAGCCAGATAAGAATTTTACGTATGATGGTTATTCGTTTGCTCAGTTGATTTATGGGAAAAAGTTAGATTCAAAACGTGATTGGGTTATGGGTATGGGTGGACATTTTGCTATGCTTGAAAATGATCGGCTTAAAAGTGCTCATGATTTTCGTGATCGGGCTATTCGTGATAAAAACTATAAAGCTTATGTTGATACTATTGGGAAAATCTACGAAATCATTGATTTGAAAGATGATTTTTATGAGCAAAACAATCTTTTAGGATCAGATGAAAAAGCTATTAAAAAAGCAACAAAGAAGTTCCAAAAAGTCTTGGATAAAATGCCGAAGAAAGATGGAGATCCAATCTATACTCAAATTCCAGCTCCCTATTACAATCATCCTGCTGAGCAATTAAATAAAGTTGCCCGGGGTGGTATGAAATCACCAAACAAGTGTCCTGTTCCTGAGGAATAAAAAACATTTAAATCCAAACAACTTGTTAACAATGAAAAGGAGATATTTAGTGGCTTTTGTTTTTATTCTTGCTTTATTGCTTGGCATAAATGGATATGCTTCTGATAACGGAAAGAAAAAGAAGTTCGAAGGTACAATTGAATCGCTTGAGAAATATAAATGTCCGGAATGGTTTCGTGATGCTAAGTTTGGCATCTATTTACACTGGGGAGTTTATTCAGTGCCAGAGCGCGGAGAGTGGTATTCTCGCTGGATGTACCAGGAAGAGAGTGGACATTATAAGCATCATGTTGAAACCTATGGTCACCCTTCAGAGTTTGGGTATAAAGATTTCATACCCATGTGGAAGGCGGAGAATTTTGATCCTGATAAACTAGTAGGCTTATTTAAACGTGCAGGAGCTAAATATTTCACGCCTTGTGCAGTTCATCATGATAATTTCGATTTATGGGATTCCAAACACCATCGTTGGAATTCGGTGAACATGGGACCCAAAATGGATTTAATCAAGAGAATTCCTCGAGGCTCTGCCTCGGGGTATAGAGGAAAG
>CBDVCE010000106.1:0-8921 GCA_965372405.1 uncultured Sunxiuqinia sp. | reverse complement strand
CAACTGACTCTTTTTTGATACCTCGTGGGCTCTGCCCCGGGGTAGTTCATTAAAGCGTTTAGCTTTATTGTCTGGGGATTACTATCTTATATTATATTTGGAATAGGTATGGGATTATTATCAGCTTTAGTAACCCTGTCCTTTAGGGCAGGGTAGTGAGTATCACACACCCCATGGGCTTTAGCCCGGTTTCTTCGCTTACTTTACGTTTCCTTGGCCAAGGCCAGAGGTTTCTGATTCTGGGCTAAAGCCCGTGTGCTACGTGTCGCTGTATACCCCCGGCTAAAGCCGAGGGTTACTGATATGGATTGCTACTTGTTGCAGTATACCCCCAGCTGAAGCCGAGGGTTACTGATAATGGAAAAGCATGATGAAACTCTTAGTACGATGCAGCTCAGGTTGGGCAAGGGTTACAAGTGTTGACTATATCCTGTTGGTAGTTCTCCTGGCTAAAGCCAGTGGTTGCTGATTGGTTAGTGCCTGATGCTGATGGTGCTCATGCTGTTGTGCTGCACATGATAAATCTAGGGTTCCTATTATCATCTTCAGTAACCCTGTCCTTTAGGGCAGGGTTGTGAGTAACACATAACCCATGGGCTTTAGCCCAAACTTTTTGTAAAACCATGCTTTTGCATAAACTCATTACATTCCTCTTGCCATGTACGCTTTTTATGATGTTCTTCCTGCTTGCTGATATATTGCCTTACTTTTTCAATTTGTGATTCGCTAACACTCACTGCATAAAAATCGTCAGCCCACTGGAATTTCCCTGGAACAACATTGTTCTTATTTATCCAAAACGAACTTTCGCCTTTTATTAACTGCATAACAGATGAGATATCTTGATCACCATTGAGAGAAATTAAGCAGTGCAGGTGTTCTTTGTCGCCATTAATGTGGTCGATGAAGATATCTTTCTGTTTTGAATTTTCCTTAATGTGCTTGATTACTTTCCACTTGTTGTTTTTTGTGAAGAAGGGTGAGCGGTGTTTGGTAGCGAATACGGCGTGTATCCAGATCTTAACAAATGACATTTTGACTTGTGTTTTGGGCTAAAGCCCGGTTGCTACTTATTGCTGTTGTAAACCCCCGGCTGAAGCCGGGGGTTACTAATATTGGACAGAACCTGTTGGTACTCTTGTTCCTGTGCTGCTCCGGCTAAAGCCGGGGGCTAATTAGAGCTCCTTGGGTTTAAACTACAGCATTTCGCCCTTCTCGTTGTGCCAGAATATTCATAAACTTCTCAATACGTTCGTTCAGTTCATTTACAAAATTGGCATAGTCGGTTTCCCCGTTTACCAGGATTAGTGCATTAATAAGCTGGGCAATTTTGCGGAATGTGCTATCCACTTCCTTACGAAGCTCCTGCATGTTTAGGTCGGGTTTTCCAGCCTCCGACGAATAGCGACTTTTGGCTAAGCTTTCAAAAGCGTTATTCTTAGTTTCCAACTGATTTACCCAGGCAGTGGCTGTAAGCGTTGTCAGATCATCAGCATAATCAGTGCGTAGCTTATCTATGGTTGTAGAGATTACGGCAGTTTCCTCATTGAGGGGCATGGCACTGATATTACCCGTTTCATCAAACACCAACATCACCCGATCTGCAGCCTGTTTAATGGCTGGCTCAAAATGATTGGTGCCCGACTTCACCAGATCAAAAAGCCCTCTGAATACCGAATCCCTTTCGATATCGGTATCAACCAAATCATCGGTAAACTCGCTTTTCTGAATAACATTCATGGCTATTCCTTCATCCTGAAAATACTGCTGGTAGCTAGCAAACAAGGGTGAAATACTTAAACTTTCCGGTGTCGCTGCTACCACCAGATCTTTTACTTCGGTGTGAAACTGATAGTGTTCAGCGTTTCTCAACTTTTTTAGTCTAATTGAATTTACTTTCATAATAAATAAAGGGTTTTATGATTAATAATTAAGAGCACATGTGGCTCCATTGGTTTTTCTGGTGTGTGGCTGGCTCTGAATTTAGCCTTCGGCTTTTCCTTTAGGCTTTCTAACTTCGGGTAACGGTCGGCCAAAAGCATCGTTTTAAGCTTTACCATATGGGTGCAGCTTTCCCCAGCCCTCGTTGAGGGGATTGACATAAGGGTGCAAGTCCCTTTTAAGGCTGTGGGAACAATTGACCATAGGGTGATGCGTGTTTTTAAAGCTGTGGAAGCAAATACCCTAGGGGTGAAAGCCTCTCCATGTTTCGTCGGGGGTTTTACCCCAGGGGTGCAAGCTCCGCTAGCTTTTGTTGAGCCTTGTACCCATGGGGTACAAATATGCTGTAAGCATTGCCCGGCATGCGTTAGTCTAAAGCATGAACCAATTATTTTATAGTGGATGTAAACCTGGGGTGTCAATTAATGTTTTATTTTAGGGTGTTTATATATTACAATTATTATGATTAAAGATAAATGATTTTTGTTAAATATCAAATAGCAAACAAGTCCTTTCTTCTTTTTACTTTCCACCTTTTTCTAAACATTAACAGATTTTGACAGTTTACTTTTCTCTTTTGGCACGAGTTTCGCTATTTTTGAAATTCAATTAAATACCAATAACCATGAAAATTAAATTAACAGGACTGTTGTTATTGCTTTTTGTGTCAGCAGTTTTTGCTGTTCATAAAGACGATAAAAAGAAGACTGATGAAACAACTGCAGCTACTCCAACTGAAGGTGTAGTATATAGCCTACCGCTCACTGGAATTCGTATTCAGGTGGAAGCAACTCAGGAAACGTTTTTCCATGGTCCATATAATAAGTATGCAGAAACATTACTTGGAGTGAAAAATGCACCGTCATCAGATTATTCAAAATGGGTAATTAGTGATATTAAGCTTAAAACTTTTAGCGAAGCAGATCCCTCTCATGTATATAAAGCAATGGGAGATGCGGCAGCATTATTAAGTCTTACTGAATCTGGAGTAATATCCGGTATTAATGTGGAAGAAGTTGCTTTGCAGGATGAACTTGCTGTTTCAACGTTTATGTTGAGAAATCAATCTCCTGCAATACCATTCCCCGATTTGTCAATGAGTGCGTTCTATGAAAAAGGGGATTCAGCAATGAGTAACATGCTCATGCCAAAATCATTTGAAGAAAAAGCAGTTGATGCGGCCGATGCAATTACCAAATTGCGTAAACGTCGGTTTAAATCGCTTGCAAATGCCTATGAAGAGCAATTGCCTGATGGACGTGCTTATGAGGTTATGGTTGATGAACTTGCACAGCTTGAGAAAGATTACGTTGCGTTATTTCTAGGCAAATCATATAAAACGAAAAAGGTGTATAGTTTTGATTTTATACCCGGAAGCAAGTCGGTTTCGGGTGAAGTGGTTTTTCGTTTTTCAGAAACGGGGGGAGTACTTCCAAAAACAGATTTGAGTGGCAAGCCTGTTGTTATCGATCTTAAAAAGCTTGATTCTTTAAGTTCGGCACAAAACAAATTGAAAGATTCTGCTAGTCCATTAGCCGGGAAAAGTGGTATTTATTATCGGATGCCAGGTAAAACTGAAATTCGTTTAATTAATGGGTTGTCATTAATGGCTACATCAAGGGCCACAATTGCACAATTTGGTGCTGTAGCACCTTTCCCCGAAAGTTTTCTTGATGGGAACTATCAGGTGAAATATCATTCCAAAACAGGAGCAATAAAGAGCATTCTGGAGAAATAAACAGGAGCAGCCAAAAGGCTGCTTTTTTGTTGTGCGACATATTTCTTCCCTTCTTTATTTTCTTACTTTTATCGGTCTGAAAACTTACAATCATTTGAAGATATTTAAATTATGAACGCGATTAAACAAACTTTACGAGATTCAAAATCGGCGAGATGGACTGCTTTGGTTATTCTTTCGTTTACCATGTTTGCAGGCTACATGTTTACCGAGGTGATTTCTCCTATGAAGCCTATCCTTGAACGAACCTATGGCTGGGATAGTACAGATTTTGGTGCAGTAACCAGTGCTTATGGAATATTCAATGTATTCTTTTTTATGCTGATTATTGTCGGGATATTACTTGATAAATTTGGAGTTCGGTTCTCAACCATCTCTTCTGTGATTATCATGATCATTGGAGGTACTCTAAAGTGGTATGCTTTTAAAGGAGGTTTTTCTACCACTGAAGAAATCAACTTTTTAGGGCTTTTTCAACTCAAGGAGCAGGTATTTTATGCCGCACTTGGTTTTGCCATATTTGGTGTTGGTGTTGAATTTGCCGGTATAACGGTTTCAAAAGCTGTAGTGAAATGGTTTAAAGGAAAAGAAATGGCTCTGGCCATGGGAATGCAGGTGGCAATTGCTCGATTAGGGTCTTTTGCTCCATTAGCCTTTGGTGCTTGGGCTGCAACAGCTTATGGCGTTCCTTTTACTATACTCATAGTTGTTATTTTCTTAATTGCCGGATTAGCTGCATTCTTCTATTATAACTTAATGGATGCGAAACTCGACAAGCAAATTGGAGTTGCCGAAGAGAAATCAGATGAGGATGAGTTTCAGGTTTCAGATATCAAGGTTATCATTGGCAATAAGGGATTTTGGTTAATTGCTTTTCTTTGTGTCTTATTCTATTCTGCAGTTTTCCCGTTTTATAAATATGGGCCAGACTTAATGGTAAATAAATTTGGGGTATCTGAAACGTGGGCTGGTCTTTTACCAAGTCTTGTACCTTTTGGAACCATGTTACTTACTCCATTCTTTGGTAGTCTATACGATAGAAAAGGAAAAGGAGCAACCATTATGATTTGGGGAGCAGTGCTTTTGATTGTTGTTCACACAATTTTCTTACTTCCATTTGTAACAAGCGTTGTTGCAGCATTCTTTAATGTAATCATTCTAGGAATTGCCTTTTCATTGGTGCCATCAGCGATGTGGCCATCAGTTCCAAAAATTATTCCTGAAAAACAATTGGGAAGTGCATATGCATTAATCTTCTGGATTCAGAATATTGGTCTTTGGGGAGTTCCATTGTTAGTTGGTATTGTACTTGATAGGACGAATCCGGGTATTGCAGCAGCAAAAAAAGCGGGGCAGGATGTGACCTATGATTACTCTACTACATGGATCATTTTTGTGTCTTTAACATTGGTTGCCTTGGTGGTTGCCTTGCTGTTGAAACGAGAGGATAGGATAAAAGGGTACGGACTGGAGTTGCCAAACATTGAGAAATAAACTCTTTTGAGTTTTATAATATTTAGGTCCTGTTCGTCTGCTGATGTACAGGGCTTTTTTTGAATAGCCTGACGAATCTCAGAACAAGTTGGGTGGTTTAATTGTATTTTTAGAAGATGGAATTAATCGAAAATAGTTGAAGACATGGAAGGCGATGGAATACAATTGGAAACAACAGTATTCAAGGCATTCAATTGTTTTCAGATTACAAAAGAAGAAAAAGCTAGCTAAAAAGGAAATAACATCTATATAGAATATAAATAGTCTAATAAGTTAAAAACAATAATATGAGTAACGAAATTAAGAATCTGGAACCCAAAGTACTTTGGGAGAACTTTTATAGTCTGACACAAATTCCACGTCCTTCAAATCATGAGGCACGTATTCAGGATTTTATTTATGATTTTGGGAAAAACCTTGGTTTGGAAACCATCAAAGATGAAGTTGGCAATATTATAGTAAAAAAGCCCGCAACACCTGGTCTTGAAAACTGCAGAGGTGTAATTATGCAAGGACATTTGGATATGGTTCCTCAAAAGAACAGTGATAAAGATCACGACTTTGAGAATGACCCGATTGAAGCTTTTGTTGATGGTGACTGGGTAACTGCTAATGGAACAACGCTTGGAGCAGACAACGGTATTGGTGTTGCTGCAACGATGGCAGTTTTGGCGTCAAAAAGCATTGAACACGGACCATTCGAAGCCTTGTTTACAGCAACCGAAGAAACAGGCATGGACGGTGCCGAAGGCTTGAAAGCCGGTGTTATGGATGGCGATATTTTGATTAACACTGACACTGAAGATGATGGTACGTTTAGTGTTGGCTGCGCTGGTGGAATAGATGTGATTTCAACATTTAAGACAAGATATAAAAAGCTTAAAGCTAAAAACAATAAAGCTTTCAAGTTAAGTATTACCGGGCTAAAAGGTGGGCACTCTGGGGTTGATATTCATTTAGGACGTGGAAATGCCAATAAAATATTTTTCAGAATTTTAAATGAACTGAATCGTAGAGTCAAAGTTTCTTTAGCTGATATTCAGGGCGGAAGTTTGCGTAATGCCATTCCTCGTGAAGCTTTTGGTGTGTTGGTTTTAAAAGAAGCGAGTGTCGAGAAATTGAATGAGAAACTAGGGAAGATTGGAGAGGTCATTAAAGCGGAGCTTATCAATGTTGAGCCAGATCTTTCAATTGCTATTGAAGAAACTGAAATGCCAGAAGTTATATTTGAAAAAGACTTTCAGCAAAAGTTGACCAATGCAATTTGGGCTGCTCCAAATGATGTGGTTCGGATGAGCGATACCATGGTGAATACCGTTGAGACTTCCAGTAACCTGGCGATTGTTAAGGCTGGTGAAAAATCGGTTGAAATAAGCTGTCTGGTTCGTAGTTTTTCTGAAACCGCTAAGTTGGCTTTGGCTTCAAGAATACAATCGGTTTTTAAATTGGCCGAGGCGAAAGTGGTATTTGAAGGTAGTTATCCGGGCTGGAAGCCAGACATGGACTCCTCTATCCTTGAGGTAATGAAGAATCTTTATGCTGATAAATATGGAAAAGAACCTGAATTATTAGCTATGCATGCTGGTTTAGAATGTGGTATTTTAGGCTCAACGTATACCAACTGGGATATGATCTCATTTGGCCCAACAATTCGCTTTCCACACTCACCAGATGAGAAAGTAAATATTGAAACAGTAAGTAAATTCTGGGATTTCCTTTTGGAAACCTTAAAGAATATTCCGAAGAAATAAATTGAAGTTATATAATGAGAGCTTCACATTATGTGAGGTTCTTTTTATTTTCAGATTATTCTAAAATCAAACTTCCCTTATCATCAAATTTCCAGAATGGAGCCCAGGCAATTTCCCAATGCTGTCCATCAGGGTCTGCAAAGTAACAATCATATCCTCCCCAAAAAGTATCACGCGGCTCGACAAGAGGCTTCCCTCCATTTTCAATTACTTGATTGTAAAGTTCATCAACGGCTTCTTTAGTATCCATATTTATTGCTAAAGCAACTCCCGAAAGACCACTCTTGTCATTTGGGAGCAAAGCATCTTCAGCAAATTTATCCATTGGATATAGGCCAAAAACAATTCCCCCTTGATTATAGAATACAATTTTATCATCACTACTTTTTGCAGGATTCCAGCCTAGTGCATTTTTGTAAAAGTCTCTCGAAATTTCAAGACTCTTTACGCCGAGGGTTACAATATTTAAACGAGGTTTCATAAGTGTTTCTTAAGTTTTAGGAAATGTCTCAATTCTTCTTTTCTTTCTTTTTGAAGTTGGTGCCAGCGTATACCTTGAACTGCTCCTTCTAATGCACAGAGCATATTATAGCAACTGGAATCATCAATTCCTGAAAGTCTCAAAAAAGCATTTTCAGATCCTAACTCAATGAGTTTCTTCGGTGAATCAATACCAGCTTCAATTAATTTTATTTCAAGGGTACTACCAATATTGGGGAGGTCACTTAATTTTTGCATGAATTTTTTAAGTGAATTTACATCAACATTGAAAGAATAGCAAAAAGATGTTTTAAGAAGTTGTGAAAGAAGTTAGCGCTTCTCAATAAGAGGACTGTTTTGCCATATTGATTAATGCAAGCGGGGAATCATATGAATTTGTTCGCCTTCGGTAGTTAAATAGCCTCCCATCATATTTGCAGTGAGGCAACTATGAACAGGAATAATCTCAACAAAATCACCAACCTTTAAAAGACTAAAATCTCCTTGGGAAATTTTTAAGATACCGTGCTCCTGGCTCATGCTATGCAAATAGCTTCGCTCATTAAGTAATACCTTTTCACCATCAATATTTATTACTATTTGGCCAAAAAGTTGTTTACCCGCTATATTGGTTATTGAATCTTTCGAAATATGAACAGCTCCACCGTATATAACTACCTCATTTCTTGATGCATGTTTGGCAACAATAGGGCAGATCAGCCTTAGTGCAATATTCTCAAAATTACATGAGCCAAGTTGTAACTGCATAAGGTCATAAAAAGCAAAATTGCCTGGTCTTATTTCATCAACACCTTCAAAGTTCTCACAAATACTGCATGCTGGCGTGTCCCCAATTGAAATAAGCAGCTTAGGATAGTCTTTCTTATAGTGGTTCTTGAGTGCTTTCATTTTAAGCAAGGCATCAAAATGATGATTATAGATTTCATACCTGCTTTTTGCTCTGTAGTTATGTCCTGCGTGAGTTAAAAATCCTTCAAATTGCAAATTGCTGTTTTCTTTCAATTGTTCTAGCAGAGGATCAATTAGATTATAACGCCCAGCTAGAATACCCGTTCGGTTGTTCCCGGTGTCAATTTTGATATAAATCCCAACTGGGAATTTCAGAAATTTGCTTAAGTATGAAATTGCTTCTTCGTTTTCTACAAGAAGGTTTAGCTTAATGTTTTGAGCAAGCTTATTTATTTGATTAATTTCGTGGAAGTTGACAGGAAATGCAATTGTGATATCTGACCATCCGTGAAGTGAAAAGTAGTTAGCCATATGTACCGATGAAACGGTGATGGCTTCAATACCAAATTCACGAAACCAATCGCCAACAATTGCCGATTGATGGGTTTTGAAATGTGGCCTAAATAAAAGCTTTTTTTCTTTAGCTTTTGTAGCCATTCTTTCAATGTTTTGCCGACAAATTTCTTTGTACAGCAAGAGAGTTGGTCGCACAAATGTATGCGTCTCTGCGATAACGTATAGTTTTTGAATATCGAACTTTCGATTTT
>CBDVCE010000105.1:0-8965 GCA_965372405.1 uncultured Sunxiuqinia sp. | reverse complement strand
CAATTAAGTGGAGGAAGTTATATTTAAATGCGGATGTATTGCAACGGTCTTAATTATCTAGACGCCTCTCAATTATTATAAAAAAGTAAAGGCAGTTTTTCCAACTGCCTTTACTTTTTATTCTTATATCGTTTTATTCATCCAACCAATAGAATAAACTATTGTAATGAGCAGCATACCACGAAGGGAATCCATCATGTCCAGGATATTCATCATACTTCAGAGGTTCAGTGACTTTCTTCATTTGTAAGAAATCAGAACTCTTAGTAGATAAGAGCCACATATAAACTTCATTCCTGTTATCATCTCCAGTAATTGGTTCACTAAACATTGTAGCCCATGCATTCTCAACCTCTAGCTTATTTTCAGAAAATTCACTTTGAGGATAAGCAGTTCTTGATGGGAATTTAGTACCAGATCCCTGATATCCATAATTTTCATCAGCAACAGTCGATGCAGGAAACATTGGAAGCATTGTGCGTCTGTAGTTGAAGTAAGGTTCGAAATCAAGACAGAATGTCGCCATCCATCGCTGTTCACAAATTAGGAGCATTTGATCGCGACCACCATTCCAATCAACATCTGGTTGATTAAGATAAGACATTTCACTAGCTAAACCTTCATCAGCATATGCACCAATGTATTTTGATGAACCAAACTGACAATTATACATTTGAAATGATGATTTGATACCTTCTTCATAATAATCTTTCGCTGCATTACTTCCTCCATCAATAAGTCCTTTATACGCAGCTTCAGCTAAAATAAAATTCAATTCAGAATATGTACCTTTTACCCAAGGAATTGATGCAGATGCTTCAGTTTGCTTATATTGTTCGTCTACAATAACAAAATTTTCACTCAAGCGTGAGATATATTGTTTATTCTCATTCCAGTTACCTGGGGCAGAACTTGAACGAGCGATACAAACCATACCACCAACATACTTATCTTCTCCCGGGTTGGTTGCTAGAATATAGTTCACTGGATCGTCATGCAACTTCAGTGGAGGTCTTGCATATTCTGGAAGACGCGGATCTTTCAAGGAAATTAAACGTTCTGCCAATATACAACTAATCGCAGCATCATCGATCTCTTTTTGTCCAGACCAAGGAGATCTCCTACCAACGCCATCAAAGTGAATGACAAAGTTATCATCATTTGATTCAAAAATCGGATACTTGTTTGCATCTGACAATATTTCACTAAAAATTACTTTAGAAGCATTTGCGTCGACATCACTCATATGGATGGCCATTCGTAATCGCAAATGATTAGCCAATTTCTTCCATTTTAGCATATTTCCTCCATACACATAATCAAAACTTGCATCTATTTTTCCCTCAGGGTTTGCAATTAAATCACTTGCTGTTTTTAGCTTTGCAAGAATCGCTTTGTAAACCTGATCTTGTGGATCGTAAGGCACTGTAAATTTATCAGTATCTTCAATTACATTAAAGTAAGGAATTGCTCCATCACACATGGTCATTACATATAGCACATAACACTCCCATATATCAGCAACCGCCTCATAATTTACATCACCAATACTTTTTGCCGCAGCACGCATAAATTTAGCATGTTGAATAGTTGTATAAGTTGGACCCCAAATATTTCCATCTAAATCGTGCCACGCACGGTGTCTGTATGCCTGACTCACACTATACAAACGTGAAGTTTGCATAGTTACAGACGACATAATACTGAATGCAGCACCATGATATCTTTGTACTCCATCAATCATTGATCCCATTAAATATTTTGGGTGAACTGCTTTCTCCGCATTAATAATCGGAGCATTCGGATCAATATTAAAATCCTCATCCCATGTTTGGCAACTAACAACAGCTAGTAGCGCAACAAGAGACATTAATATTATTTTTATTTTTTTCATTATTCTATAAATTTGAACATCTGCATTTTAATCTGTCAATATTCTTCACCTAAACAGTAGCTATTTGATTGCAACTACTCCTAATCCAATCCTTTTCATTGACGATAAATATTTGCATGATGTTGGTGTTTATAATTAAATATCCAATTATTAAAATTTCATTCTCAAGTTGAATGTAAAAGTACGTGCCGACGGTAAAGTGTCTTCATATGAAAGACCCGGAAATTTCTTACCATCATCCGATTTATATGTCTCAGGATCTACATGATCAATATCTGTCCAAAGTGCCAGGTTACGACCGGCAATTGACAATTTCACATCTTTAAAGAAAGATCTGCTCATCCATCTTTTCGGCAAAGTATATCCTAGTACTACTTCTTTCAATTTCACATATGTTCCAGAAGTCATCCAAAAGTCATTATGCTCACCAGAACCTACGATAAACTTCCAATAGTCTTCTGTATTAATTTCTTCACCAGACTGAAAAGGTCTGATTCCATCTGGAGAATCCCAAACAGAATTTTCAGGTAAAATACCACCATCTCGGTTTTCAAGAGTACGTATGTCTAAACCTTGATTCGCTAATTTTCTTCCAACTGCACTATAGTGTGTTCCACCATAGTTAACGTACAACATTGCCGATAAAGAAAGGTTACCATATTCAAATCTGTTATTCCATGATCCAAACCAATCAGGGTTATAATTTCCAACTATCTGCATTTCCTGATCGGCTGGCAGATGATTTCCACTGTAGTAATAATAGCCATCATATTGTTGTAATGAGGCATCATGCACAGTAGCATCGTATTCGAATTTTCTTGACACCTTGGTATAAAGAGCACCACGACGTTCCCCAACTTTATCAATTGCGTTAACACCATAATGAATATCATGTGTTAGAAACTCCAAATCAATAGATGGATCTAGTTCTGCAAGTTCAGTTCGGTCTAGAGACCAGTTTATAGTAGAAGTCCATTTAAAACGGTTTACCTTAACAGGTACAGCATCAATAGTAATTTCCATTCCTTTACTTTCAACTTTACCAATATTGCGCCACACATAGTCATAACCTAACAAATCGGTTACATCCATTTTCCAGATTTGGTTCTCAGTAGTTGAATTATAGTAGGTTACATCAACTCCCAAACGTCCATTCAACATGATTGCATTTGCACCTAATTCAAACGATTGTGTCTCTTCAGGTTTCAGATCACTGAAAGCTTTTGTATTACCGACGGATGGCCTAGTTCTGCCTGAACCTGCACCTTGCCAGTTCCATTTTTGATCCAATTCAAACTTTGAGATATCGTTACCAACTGTTGCGTAATTGGCTTTCAACTTAAACATATCAAAAGTGTCACCCATGTCTAATACTTTGTCAAGCAACAAACTCATACTCGCTGAGTAATACAGATAAGAATCATTTTCTTTGTATTTCAATGTTGATGTCCAGTCATTACGTGCAGTAAAATCTAAAAATAATGCTTCTTTGTAGCCAACATTAGCAAATGCATATATAGAATTGGTCTTTTCATGCAAATCATAAGCACTACTAACTCCAGGATAAACACGATGATTAGAAAGTGAATAGAAATCAGCAATTTCCAGTTGAGAATTACTTCCATTAATATAACTTCCATTTGTTGACATCATATTGCCACCAACTGAAGTTTTTAATCTGATATCTGAATTTATCTTTTTATCATACGATAATAAAAAGTCCGAATTCATCTCATATCCTTTATTTAGACTATGGCTAAAACTACCATATTGGGAAGCTCCACCAATGTCCGCAGCCTTGCCAAAATTTCTATTCTCCTGTACGTACCCGTTTGTACCGGTACGAAGAAGCAATGAAAGCTCATTGGTAATATCTACATTCACAGTAACATTTCCAACGTATCTGTCTCTCTTATTCCAATATTGATTTTCATATAACGAAAAATAAGGGCTGATACCGTTCTCACTAACTTTTAATACTTTTCCTCCTTCAATAGGATTACCATTTGCATCTTTTTCAGTCCAATAATCTTTCAGTTTATCCAATTCATAGTTTCTTGGCATAAACCTTGGATCAGCGCCTCCCTGATTGTTATCACTTCCGGAATTTGCATATTTTACGTTTGCTTTAATATCGAATTTACCATCCCAGAAAGTCCAACCTGATGTAAGATCAACCCGGTTCTCACTATAATCTGTATTAGGAACCATTCCTTCTTGCTCCAGGTTCGTAAATGACAACCTGAAACGTCCGGTTTCATTGTTCCCTGACAACGAAACATTATTTGTAAATACAGTCCCTGTTTGGTAGAAATCCTTGGGGGTATCATTATATTTCCAAACATTTGAACCATAATGTTGCTCTACTTGTCTACCATCAAATTTTGGCCCCCAGCTTTCACCAACTCTTGATGAATAATCACCAGCCTCGCCTTGTCCGTATATTTTTTGTACTTCAGGTATAATTAATGGATTACTAATAGAGACACTCGAGTTAACTTCAATATTTAGTTTTCCGTTCCTTGGTCCTTCTTTTGTAGTAATCAAGATAACACCTGCACCTGCACGTGAACCGTACAATGCCGATGCTGCAGGGCCTTTAAGCACCGTAACTGAAGCAATATCCTCAGAAGTAATATCATTAATGCTACTTGCGGGAATACCGTCAATTACATACATCGGATCATTATTTCCGGCAAGAGATGATTCACCCCTTATCACAATACGTGAGCCACCACCAGCAACACCACCATCACCTTGTGTAATATGTACACCTGCTATTTTACCGGCAAGAGAATTAACAACATCAATTTCCTTTGATTCTACAAAATCATCTCCATCAACACTCTGAACAGAATAACCCAAAGCTTTTGCTTCTCTGGTTAAACCAAGTGCTGTAACAACTACTTCATTAATATTTATATCTCCCGATTCTAAAACAGCATCAATTGTTTCTTTTCCATCTACTGCAACCTCTTCAGACTTCATACCAACGAAAGAAAAAACAAGAACAGCATCATCTGGAACATTTGTAATTAGGAAGTTCCCTTCAAAATCTGAAACTGTTCCCCTGGATGAACCTTTAATTACTATTGTAACTCCAGGGATAAATTCCCCCTTTGAGTCTGAAACCTTTCCAGTAATCTTTTTAATTGGCTGATTAGTGAATGATTCTTTAATTGCAGGAGTAATTGCAATTAGCTTATTTTCCATTACTTTGAAAGAAATATTTGTTCCTTCAAATATCTCCTCTAAAATCTCCTCAACCTTAATATTTTCAACACTTAAGCTTACGTTTCTATTTAAGTCTAGATATTCTTCATTATAGAAAAAACGAAACTCACTTAGTTCTTCAATCTGCTTAAGTACTTCTTTCACCGAGCGATTTTTCATATCTAACGAAAGGCTTGAATTCTGAGAATAAACCGATGCTGATAATTGAAAAACACTCAACAAAACCAAAATAAGCGTAAACTTCATAGTTAGAAAGATTTTTTGATCCAGGAGTTTAAAAGCTCCAGACCACCATTTACATTTTTTTTTCATAAATTTGAATTGTAAAGTTTAAAAATTGTTACCTGCATTTTTTTCGGATGACGGTAACATGGATTAACACTACAAAAGGGAGATCTGGCGGGATCTCTCTTTTTTATTTTAGTAACATATTAAAATCATTTAGTCGATTGGGTTCAATAGATAATGTAACTTGATTATTTGAGATTTTATATTTCACAGGAGCAGAATAGCTTATAGCGGTTAAGATCTGCTCAATGGTTTCCCCTTTAAATGTTCCACCAAATACAAAATCGTTTATCTGATTATCATTGAACTGAATTGAAACGTCGAAACGACGTTCAAGCAATTTTGCAAATTCTTTAAGTGATTTATTTTGAATTACCCATGCTTCAGAAAACCAAGAAACTTCAGAAAATCCATCAACTTCAGCAAGCGAAAACTGGTGATCATTCATATTAAAAACAGCCTTTTGATTAGGCTCAAGAATAATGTTCTTACGCTGGCTCAACTCATCATTTCTCACCTGAACTGATCCTTCCATCAGAACCGTAGAAACCAATTTTTCTTCATCATAAGCCTTAACATTAAACTTAGTTCCTAAAGCGGTTACCGAAATATCTTTAGCCTTTACTGTAAAAGGAAGTTCTTTGTTTTTTGCAACTTCAAAATAGGCCTCTCCGTTAAGTTCTATATTTCTATTCTTCACGCCAAAGCCAGTGTCGTATTTAAGTGTAGTTCCAGCATTTAGTTTGACTACTGAACCATCCTGCAGTTTTAAATCACTTTGTGAGCCATAAGGTGCAGTATACTCTACTACCTGAGTTGCAATGAATACATTTTGCTTTTGAATCAATGAATATCCTAATCCCCCAATTACGAGTGCAAAAATGAATACTGCAACATACTTAAGTATTTCGCGGAAATTAGCGTGAACTGTTCCTGAAGAGGTTTTTCCATCCAACTTCTCAAATATATGATTCCATGCTACATCAACATCAAAATTCTTTTCATTTTTGATAATACTCTCAGCACTCCAGAGGTCAACCAACTGGCTAAATATTTCTTGATTCTCTTCATTTTCTTCAATCCATGATGTTAAAAGTGTTGATTCGCATTCGTCCCAATTACCAGACAAATAATCA
This sequence comes from uncultured Sunxiuqinia sp., assembly GCA_965372405.1. Lineage (GTDB taxonomy): Bacteria > Bacteroidota > Bacteroidia > Bacteroidales > Prolixibacteraceae > Sunxiuqinia. The sequence continues at coordinate 2,413 of CBDVCE010000105.1, read as the reverse complement.
ATAATGGCAACTTTTACATTTTCGGGTATATTTACTTTTTGTGTCATTTTGTTTGTTTGTAATGATATGACACAAAAAAGGAGGAGTGGTATTACATGGAATTAAAAAAAATCAGGGAATTGGATAAAAATAACTGGGAGATATGGCTTTAAACCAACACGAAGCTTACTTAACGCCCTATACATATGGACTTTAACTGTATTCTTAGAAATACCTAATTTATCTGCAATTTCCTGATGAGAAAGTTCTTCAAAGCGACTAAGATTGAAAACTTCTTTACATTGAGCTGGTAATTTATCAATTTCCTCTTTTATTTTCTCTTCCAACTCTTTTCCAATTAGATCAAGCAATGGATAATTATCTGAAACCGGATAATTTATTTTTAAATTAAGAAGGTTGATTTCATTTTCTGAAACCGTTTGCTTTCTATTTTTTTCGCGGGTTAAGTAATTGATACAGGAGTTCTTTACTGATCGGAATAAGTACGACGAAACTGAACCTGTAAAATTTAGGGTAGCACGTTTCTCCCAAAGTTTTATAAAAACATCCTCAACAATGTCCTCAGCAATGTCAGCTTGTGAAACAAAAGTCAGAGCATAAGCACACATACGCTTATAATAAGTTCTAAATAGAATTTCAAATCCCTTTTTATTCTCTTTAGAAATAGACTTAATCAATTCCTGCTCAAGTTTCATCAATCAACATTTTCGTTACGAATATACTGTTTGATTTTGAAAACATAGAATTTAATAACCAATGCCTTATTCAAACCATGATAAAATCAGTGTTTGAGGGGGATCTCATTTAACTCTATTTAAAAAATCAACTGAATAATAACCAGACTCCATCGTTTCTTCAAAAACTTCAAATCCTGCTTTTAAATACATACTGAGGGCATTTTCATGATCGAATTTGCAGGTATGCAACCAAACCTCATCGCGATTCTGATTTGATGCTATGTTTATCGCACAATTAAAAAAATCTTTGCCATATCCTTTACCAATAAATTCGGGAAATAAGCCAATGTAAACAATTTCAGACTTCGACTTTACAGTTCTGTCAAGCTCGAAAAAGCCAATTAAATTTTCACCAACAAAACACCTCCAAATTTCATTATTGGCTGATGAAAGTACTTGTTTCAACTTATCTGTTGACATCATCTGCCTTCCTGTCCAGCCCCAAGCTGCGCCTACCTCATTATAAACTGAAAGATACTCCTGCACAGGTGGGTTCACCCATCGTTTCACCTCCATGTTTTTTGGCATTTCAGGAATACTTTTCGAAAATTTTAAGTACCATGTTTTTACTGATACTTTCTTATAATCTGCCATACAATTATTGCCTCTATATTTTGATTCTCAAATATCATTATTCTATGAATAATATTCACATCAAAAATAAATCTATTTTGGCTTAGAAAAAGGCTTTGCAAGTAAAAAGGCTTTATCGTAATAACAGGTATTGTAGAATACGAACCAAGATCAAAGAACCAGGATGCTAGATTTGAATGATTCCAGCATTCTCAGATAGTTATGAAGTATTTTTGATATTAATGGTTTTAAAATGGATCAAATGAAAGAATTGAATTGATCCATGTTATCTCTAGAACTTAGATGAAAAAAATAATCCCGATAACACCATTACAGGTTATCGGGATTTCTCAAATTAACAAATTAGAGCAAACTAAATAAAATATGTTTATGACCTTACCAGTACCCCAAGTTTCTCAAGTAATTGAGGTTTATTGCTGAGGGCAATTGCTGCTACATCTTTAATGTCGCGACAATAATCACGCAACTCTTCCATTTTTACATTACGGTCTTTGGTTGCTTGCTGAGCATCCCCTTTTTCTATATCACAATCGTTTTTTAATGAAGCTACTTCATCCAGTCCATCAATTTTAGTCTGCATGGTTTCGGATGTTAATCCAAAACGCAATAGTAATAGCAATGCCTCATTGTTTGTCATAATTGCGCCGTACAGGTTGTATGTTTTAAGTATCCAATTATCAAAAGGCGATAATGAAATAACAGGTGGAATTAGTGCCTCCATGGGCTTGTTGTTACGAAATGCCACCCGGCATAATTTGACGACTCGGACATATTCCTGTTCTGCACTTTCTCTTTTTTCAATAAACTTGTTGGTTGCTTCCGTCAACTCCTGATTCTCCCTCGATTGCAAGCCAAACAAGTTAAGAACATCAGTATACAGCGCTTCCCACCAAGCAAATCTTCGGGTGTAAAGCCATAGATTGCTAAGGCCGTTTTAATATCAACATCCGATTCAGCATTTTGTGCAACAACGCGGCATTCTTCTAAAATTTCTGCAATTCTTTTACTCATTTGGAGTGATTTTAAAGATTAATCAAGAGAATTCCTCGAGGCTCTGCCTCGGGGTATAGAGGAAAGTTTGA
>CBDVCE010000104.1:0-9225 GCA_965372405.1 uncultured Sunxiuqinia sp. | reverse complement strand
TGTGAGAGCCTCATCCTATCAGCGTTTGCTGGTGGGACGGGCTACTCGATTAGGTGCTGGCTTTCCTTACCGTAAGTTGCTAGCGTTGGCAATTTAAGCTCTTTTATTTTTTTTGCTTTGGCTTTTGGTGTTAGCAAAAAATAAATGTGCTTGAACTTGCTTTGGCTTATTTTATGAATCTAATTTGCAAATTCAATTTGAAATATAATTCTCCGTTTTCTTCGTAAATAGTTCCAAAATCGTGTCTACTTGAACTTGCTGTGTCTAATTTTGTATTGTTAAATAAGTAATCTTCAAATTCGTTTCTGTTATAAATATGGTAACATAAAACATCTCCGTTTTCTTTTATAATCAAATATCCGCCAGTTGCATCATATTGTCCCGTCCAAACTTTTGAAGGCATCATTCCTAAAGCAATATCTGTTAAAAATCGTTTTATTTTATATTCATAAAACTTATGTTCATTAGAAATGTCAAAATTTAATGGATTTTTAGAATTTGTGTTTTCTATTAAATCTGAAACGCTTGAATTTTTGCTAGAATAAAATTCATAAACTACTTGAGATAAAATTTCAGGTAATTTACTGTCGATAAGAATTAAATTGTTTGAGAATATTTGTTTTTCAGTTTTTACAAAATTAAATTGTCCTTTTGATTCTAAAACAGAATTAATTCTATCCATTATTTTACTTCTGGAATCTATAGAATTTATCTTGTTAATTTCAGTTTTGCTTAACTTTAAATTTGAAATTTTAAAAACAAAGTTAGTCGTTTTTCCTGCGTTAAGTAGAGTAGAAGGACTTCCTAATTGTGATTTTATACTAAATCCTAAAGTAGGTTGTTGATTTGTTCTTTGGTCGTGAACAACTATTGTAATATCTGTTTTTGCAGTCGAACTCGCTTTTAAAGAAAGGCAATTAATTGATTGCATAAATTGCTCAATTTTGGGAACAGAAAAGGTTCTTTCTTTATTCTCTTTGATTTTTTCAAGTAAGAATTTCGCTTTTTCTTTAAATTCGGAAATAGCGATTTTTAAAACTTCTTCTCCGCCTGAAATTAATATAATTTCATCTTGAATTGAATATTCAAAGTCACCATTAATCTCAGTTCTTAAAACACGTAAAATAGGATAAACAATTCCTTCTAATTTTTCAATATCTTTATTTCCAAGAAATAATTGATTGTCTCCAAGTAATTTGAATAGCGTGTAAATTTCACTCCATTCGCCTTTATTTCCTGTAATCATAAAGTTTTAAGTTTTTCTATAATTTTTTTTGCGGTCGCTTGAATTGCGGGAACAGCAACCGAATTACCAAATTGTTTATATGCTTGAGCATCCGAAACTACGATTTTGTAATCGTCTGGAAAGCCTTGTAATCTAGCCCATTCTCTCGGTGTCATTTTACGAATTCCTTCTCTATTTACTTCGCCAGTTATGTGAGTTATTGGTGTAAAGTTTTTAAGTCTAAAATCATAAACTAAATTTCTTTCTCTTCCCATTCCTCCACAAACAACTGCATTTGCAGTTCCGTTGTTTGGAATAATTTCATAGCCAAAACCATTACCTTTGCTTTCGTGTCGTGCTTTATGGTTCCTTAAAGTATTTACATAAGTTTCAGATAAATAGTATTTTACAGAAACCGTTTCAGTTTCTAAAATATCTTCAAGTGTAGGTTTTTCTTTTACTGGTTTTGGATATTCAAATTCTGTAATTCCTAAATCTTTTCTAAATCCTACAATGAAAATTCGTTCTCTGTTTTGAGGAACACCAAATTCTTTTGCGTTCATTACTTGCGGTTCTGGAATGAAATAGCCTAAATCCTCCCGTAAAACATTTAATATAGTTGCTAAAGTTTTTCCTTTATCATGACTCCTTAAACCTTTGACATTTTCTAAAAAAATCGCTTTTGGTTTTTTCTTTTTAATTATTTCGGCTACGTCAAAAAATAAAGTTCCTCTTGTATCTTCAAATCCACCTCTTTTTCCAGCAATGGAAAATGCTTGACAAGGAAACCCAGCACACAGAACATCAAATCCGTCTGGAATGTAGTCTTTGGTTATTTTTTTTGTAATATCTCCAAATGGAACTTCTCCAAAATTTGCTTGATAAGTTTGCTTCGAATATTTGTCCCACTCACTTGTGAAAACGCATTTCCCATTCAGATTTTGAAATGCTAATCTAAAACCACCAATACCAGCAAATAAGTCAATAAACTTAAAATCAGGCTTTTTAGGTGCGGGAAATGGTATGCTTTCTTGTTGAAATATCAAGTACTGTAATGCTTCTTCAGCAACTTTATTTGATATTGTTTCCTCAGGAAATTTGTATTCAAATAAGTTTTTTACGTGTTCAATTGCATCTGGTTTATAGAATTGTGAAATTCCATTTCTGTGATTATGCAAATAATGTGTGAAAGCAGCTTCCGTATCTTTTTCAGATTCTACAAGTCTGATTTTGAATTTTTTATCTTCAAAATTATCAATGGATATTTTTTCTTTTAGAAGCAATTTGGTCAAGTTTAAGTTAAGTTCGCAAGTTACGGAAAATTTGTCATTCTGTGGATGAAAGAAAGCAATGTGTGCCTTTTTCGGCACTCTTTGTTTTTGTGCGGTTGTCTTTTTTTTTTAGCTTGCACCTAACGTATGTGCAATGTTACCTTTTGTGTTGTATATATATTCGTAATATGCAGGAAGAAAATTCCCATTATACATGTTATATTATTGTAAGTGGGAATTTAACCTGTGTTGTTGTGATACTATAGGGCATTCGTTCATTTAAAAATTAGTTTCACAAGTTAGCTGTTTTATATAGTTAATCCAATTTCAATAAAAGCAATACAAAACCTTCACCTTAATTCCCTTTAACTTCATAAAAAAACACCCAGCCCAATAAAGCAGGGCAGGGTGTTCTTAAATAGTTGAAGTCAACTAGGCCTTAATTCCTAATTTTTCAAGGTACTGGGGCTGGTCGGCTAAAGCAATCTCAGCAACGGTGTAGTACAAACTCATCCATGCTTCAATTTCATCAAGCGCCTTGTCACGTTCTTCTGTAGCATGTTGGGCCTCACCACTTTCTTTCATTTGGTCGGCATGCAACCTAATAATTCCATTTAGCTGATCAAGGCCAGCTTGAAGTTTTGGAGCATCAATGTTTACAGTCGAAAAACCTTCAATTACTGTAGGATTAGCCAAACTGTGCACATAAAATTGCGAAGCTTCATTTTCCCAGGTACTAAAGGCTTTTTTTCTGGTTCCGTCTAAAAACAGGGCCGAACGGATACCCGAATCACTTGGAAATAACTTACGTGCCAACCGAAGATGAGGCTTGTACACTTCCTTGTTGAAAGCATTTCTGGTTTCCTCCATAGCTTGGGTGGCGGAGTATTGTTCACCATACTCCTTTCCCTGTTTCTGATTAAGTTGCTGTGCCGTTGTTAAAATAGCCAGGCCTTCATCAACTTTTACGGCATCATAATTAAAAACAGTGGTTGCAGCCAAAATAGGCTCATCTTTAGCATTGGCTAAAGAAAGTTGATACTTCGACAATTTGTCCGTGATCATTTTGTTACTCATAATGTAATTGAATTAGGGGTTAAAAACCTAATTCGAATTTATGACAAATAAACATAAATAACAAATCATTCGACTGACTAAAGTGTTTTTGTGGATTTTCAACAGCTACATTTTGAGCAGAAAGTCAGTGTTTTGTAAGGTCACAGTTTTTTGCAAGTCATCAAAAAATATCAAAGGTCATCACTTATTTTTCATAAGTCACCATCAATTTATGGCAGGTCATCAACAATTTTTCACAGGTCACCGTCAAATTTTGGAAGGTCATCAACAACTTTTCATAAATCATCAAAAAATATCAAAGGTCATCATAAATTTATGGAAGGTCACCGCTTATTTTTCATATATCACCAATAAATTATGGAAGGTCATCACCAATTTTTCATAGGTCATCACCAAATTATGGCAGGTCATCTACGTAAACCGGTAGTGTCTCAGAATCTGTTATTCTACCGAATACTTACTTTCCCTTTTTTCGACAATGGATTGTATTTGCGAACCGATTTTAGGGTACTTGGAAATTACTTTATTGAAAGCTGATTTGTCGAGCGAATAAATATCGCAGTAGGTGAGGGCCTTTACTGTAGCGCTTCGGTTTTGGTTCTTAAACAGGGCAATCTCGCCAAAGAAATCGCCAGCCTTAAGGGTTGTGAGAGTTCGATCTTCGGCTAAGGTTAGTGTATTTAGTTCTCCATCTACTACAAAATACATTTCGTACCCTATATCTCCGGCTTTGAAAATATAATCGCCCGGTGTTAGAAACACAGGTTTTAGTAAAAGGGAAATTTCTCGCTTAAATTCTGACGAAGCATCATGAAACAAGGAAACCTTTTCAATAACTTCCTTTTTCAAATAAAGAGCAACCTCAGTTTGTAAGTTTTCCGGAAGACTTTCTAAGAATGTAGATTCGTCGTATCCCAGGCGTTGCTCCCACATGTACTTGTAAAAATTAATGATCTTGGTTTTTAAATGTCCGGGTAATGTTTTATAGTGCATAAGCGATGCAAGCCCTTCAATGTTTTCCTCATACCTCGTTCTTGCCGGATCTTTTCGCATTAGCTGACTGGCCACCGTACCAATAATAAAAGTGAAAACTCCAAAGCCCAATACCTGCACCATAATGGCGTAGATTTTTTGCGGGTTGGTAATTGGAGTAATATCTCCATAACCAACAGTGGTTAATGTTGTAATGGTCCAGTAAACTGAGTTGATGTAATCGCTTGCAAAATCAGATTGTAATGGAATTATGGAAAGCCCTTGCCATCCGCATGCTAACCAGTGCGTAGCGAGCATAAACCAGAAAAAGAATAAGGAGAAAATATAGGTTCCTGCATGCTGAATTACACGTTCCTGCAAGTTTCGCAAGTGGTGAATTACCCGGGCAAGTTTAAACAAGCGCAAAAGTTGAATTGCTGGAACAGGAATAAGAAGAAAGAAAGGGATTGCTGCCAGGAGATCGGTTGCCAATAAAACGGTGTTATACCACGATTTATCACTTAGCTCAAGGTATTCGGCTTTATTTTTATGCTTTCGGTATAAACTAACTTTTATAATAAAATCGAGCAAAAACAGCAAGGTAATTGTGTCTTTAGAGAGATTGAATGCCAAGTGTGTTTTAAATGCCAGATGAATAGGAATGTCGACAGCTACAATAAGGGTTGCAATGAATATCAGGATATTCCAGTTTGTGTAAATCCAGTTTTTCTTAAATGCCATAATCAATACAATAAAAGATAGTTAAACAAAGTAAGGAAATTAATGGATAATTCGGAGTAAAGTTAATTCAGAGCTATCAGTGAAAATAGGAGTTTTACTAAGCCTGGCATTTATGCCGGGGAGTGGGTGCAAAAAACCAATATGGGCTTTAGCCCTTAATATGAACGCGTTGGGCTAAAGCCCGATAAAATATTACACTTCTGAACTCCGGGATAAATCCCGGAGTTAGTCAAACTCTTTATGTTTTCACACAGCCTGTAAAGGGAACCGAAAAATCAAAATTCCGTTTAGGCTTAGGGTGATTCTTGATTATTAATCGAACTCAGGTATTTAGCTTCATAAACCAGCTCTTTTTTGCTCTAAATCACTATCTGGGAGAAAATAAAACAATTTATGCTGTGAGTTTGTCTTTACTACAAGTGCAAATCTAATAATCAATGCTATGCCTATTTACATGGATCGTCACAATGTCTCTGAAACCGTAACTGCCGAGCATGTCGCTCAAATTCATCAGGAAGATTTAAAAATACAGGATCAGTTTAATTGCAGGGGATTAACGTATTGGTTTGATGAAAACCGTAAAACTGCTTTTTGCTTAATTGAAGCTCCCAATGAACAGAGTATTATTGATATGCATAATGTAGCTCATGGCGATATTCCGCACCATATAATTGAAGTGGATACAAATATTGTAGAATCCTTTCTGGGTCGTATTGAAGATCCTGTGAAATCTCAAAATACCGAATTAAATATTATTAGCGACCCCGTTTTTAAAACAATAATGCTTACGGGCTTGCGAAAATATACGTATAAAGATATAGATGATAAGAGTGCGTATTCTCTTGAGGATTGCAAGAGGACAATGCTTCGTTTAATTCAGGAGTTTGGAGGAAGAATTGTAAAGCAGAATGAAGATTTTTTCCTGAGTTCCTTTGATTCAGTGTCACAGGCAGTTTCTTGTGCGTTAGAGGTGCAAACACAATATCAGGAATGGAAAAATAAAATTGAATGCAGTAACATTGATCTGAAAATTGGCCTAAGTGCCGGATTGCCTGTTACCGAAAAAGAATCCATATTTGAAGATGCCGTAAAAGCTGCAGAACGGATGTTTTATATTTCGAATTCAAAAATTGTTATTTCCTCAGAAGTTAAAGAACTGTATAAAAATGAAAACCTCAATGTTTTTATTGATGGTGAAATGCTTATGAGTTTAACTCCCCCCGATGAGAAATTTCTAAACTTATTAATGGATTATACCGAAGAAAGCTGGCAAAATACAGAGTTGCATGTTGATGACTTTGGAAGACATCTGGGTTGTAGTAAGTCTCAACTGTATCGTAAAATGGTGTCCATTACCGGGATGTCTCCAAACCACTTCATTAAAGAATATCGGCTTGACAGGGCATTGAAGTTATTCAATAAACAAACGGGTAATATTTCTGAAATAGCTTTTGAGACAGGCTTTAGCAGCCCTTCCTATTTTGCAAAATGTTTCCTGAAAAAGTATGGATTGCTTCCTTCCGAATACCAAAGAGTCATGGTTAATTGATACATTCTTTTCACACAAGCCCCTTCATTTGGAACAATACTACCAGAATTTGAACTAAAATTACTAACACCCGAGTTCTCTTATGTCGTAATTTTGACTTAACCAATCTTACACTATCCTTTTGTTTTGCCACATATCCTGCCAAAGCCAGCATTAAGTGATTTTTTTGAAATACAATTATAAATCAGTAGTGTGCTGAAAATAATATATGGTAAATAGTTGATAATCATTAAGGGCTAAAGCCCAAACAGAATACCATATAACTAACCCCTGACTTAAGTCAGGGGTTCTGAAAGGCTACTGTTATTAGGCTTTAGCCCTTAAGTTTATAACTGTTATTTACAAAAATGTTTATAAATCTAAAATCATAATATCATGGAGAAAACTCTTTTTGAACGACTAGGCGGTACAGCTGGTATTACTTCAATTGTAGATAACGTAGTTGAAACACATATGAACAACCCTGCTGTAGCTGCACGCTTTATTCCTTATAAGGATACGCCTGAACGTTTAGCAGTTATTAAACAGCATACAGTCGATTTTTTTAGTGCTGGTAGTGGTGGGCCTGTAACTTATGCAGGTAGAGATATGGATGTTACTCATCGGGGAATGAATATTAGTCATGCAGAATATATGCATGCTATGGACGATATTATTGTGGTGTTGAATAAACGGGAAATTGATAACGACACACAAAAGGATGTTCTCTCTATTCTATGGTCATTGAAAGATATGATTATTGCACAGTAAGAAACTGCTTAAGTTTAGTTTTTGAGATAGGTTTTTGATAGATTAAGTTCTCCGGCAAGGCAAAATTGACGCTTCCCGATAATTATCGGGATTAACGAAGCATGAGGGCTTAAGGCGTAAAAAGATACCAAAGGATAAAATTTAAACAGTTTCTAAGCTTTAAACAATTTAAATAAAAGAATATGTCAAGTTTAGTTAGAGATTTAGATTCGTCTGTAATTGATGAGTTTGCCTCACAATTAAGAGGCAGGATTATTCTTCCAGGAGATTCAGAATATGCCGATACATGCAAAGTCTATAATGGTATGATTCATAAAAAGCCAGGACTATTTGCAATGTGTGTGGATGTTGCTGATGTTATTTATGCGGTGAATTTCGGACGTGAAAACAATCTGCTCATTGCCATTCGTGGTGGAGGGCACAATGCCGGTGGTTTAGGTTTGTGTGATGATGGTTTAGTAATTGACCTCTCAGGAATCAAGTTTGTTCATGTTGATGTTGAAAAGCAAACAGTACGCGTTGGTGGTGGTAATGTGTGGGGTGAAGTAGATCATGCAACCCATCCTTTTGGTTTAGCAGTTCCAGCCGGTATTATTTCAACTACCGGAGTGGGTGGTTTAACCCTTGGAGGTGGAGTAGGGCACTTGTCCCGGAAGTACGGACTAACTATTGATAATCTGTTAGAAGCCGATATGGTGCTTGCTGATGGAACATTTGTTACTGTAAATGCCAATCAGCATCAAGATTTATTCTGGGCCATTCGGGGTGGCGGTGGTAATTATGGAATTGTTACTTCGTTTAAGTTTCAGGCTCATCCTGTAAAAACTGTTTATGGAGGTCCTACTTTGTGGCCAATCGAACAAACTGAAGAGATCATGGAGTGGTATCATAATTTTATCCATGATGCTCCTGATGAATTAAATGGTTTTATCACCACCATGATTATCCCAGTCTCTCCATTCCCCGAACATTTGCATAATAAACAGTTTTGTGGGATTATCTGGTGCTATTCCGGTGATCTTAGTAAAGCGGAAGAAATGTTTAAGCCAATCCGTGCGAAGAGCCCATTCTTCGAGCATGTTGGTGAGATGCCTTATCCTTCAGTTCAGACCTTATTTGATGGTTTAATGCCTCCCGGAATGCAGTGGTATTGGAAAGCCGATTTCTTTAATGAGTTAGGTCCTGAAGTAAGGGCTAAGCATCGTGAATTTGGTTCTAAAATACCCACACCTTTATCACAGATGCATATGTATCCGATTAGTGGTTATGCGGGGCGGGTTGGAAAAGATGAAACACCTTGGGCATATCGTGATGCGAAATATGCAGGTGTAGTAGTTGGTGTTGATCCTGATCCTGCCAATGCTGAAAAAATCACCCAGTGGTGTCGTGAATATTGGGATGCGATACACCCATACGCTTCTGGAGGTGCTTATCTGAATTTCATAATGGATGAAGGGCAGGAGCGAATAAAAGCGAGCTACAAGCACAATTATGAGCGGCTGGCAAAAATCAAGAAAAAATACGATCCTAATAATTTATTCAGGGTTAACCAAAATATTAAGCCAGCAGAATAAACAAACAATCCCTAAGAAACTGTTTAAGTTTTGTTTTTGAGATAGGTTTTTAATGGATTAAGTTCT
>CBDVCE010000103.1:0-9644 GCA_965372405.1 uncultured Sunxiuqinia sp. | reverse complement strand
TCAACTGACTCTTTTTTGATACCTCGTGGGCTCTGCCCCGGGGTAGTTCATTGATGGCTATCTTTTCGTTTGGATAAAGCTCAGTAAGTCTTTTGGCAAATGCTAGTTCAACTCCAAATCTTTCAGATAATGCATTCTCTTTTCCATCTGATGTGAATCCAACTCCATGCCCGGGTTTAATATTCTCCCAAATGCCCATTCCGCCTTTATTGTCTTCTGCCCACGAAGGATTACCGTGAAATATCCATACATTTTTCATTACCTCTGTTAATGAATCAGGCAAATCTTTTGTAAATCCATAACCATCCATATTAGATTGTCCTCCTAAATAGAATAGTTTGATTGATTCTTTTTTCTCCTGTTTTTTTGAGAAAGATGCGAATGGTAATGAAATTACTAAGATTAATAGTGTGATTACAGTTTTCATATTAGTCGTTTATTGGATTATTTTTTGAAGATATTTTTGTTTGGCGTATTACCCATTTCTAATTGAAGATTTCCTCCATTTACTAATTCATTATAACTGAATTTCCAGCTGTTGAGTTTTTTACCATTTAGAAAAGCTGATTGAATATACTTATTTTCCCGCGAAGCATTTTTCGCTTCAATTACAAAAGTATTTCCATTGTAATATTTGTCGCTTAAATGTATTGTTACTTTCTCAAAACGAGGGCTTCCAATTTCATAATGTGGGTCAATAGAAACACCACCATCCATCTCAAATAATCCGATGCTACTCATTACATACCACGAACTCATTTGTCCCTGATCTTCATCTCCAGGGTAAGCATCACGGGCGCCCATTCCGTAGTATTTTTCCTGAATAGCACGAGCCCAGTGTTGGGTTAGCCATGGTTCGTTCGCATGATTGAACAGATAACAAGATTGCATATTAGACTGATTTCCATGGTTTATTGGGTACTTAAGAAAGTTATCGCCAAGAGCATTAAAATAAACCTTTTCAGAGGTTTGCATTCCTTTACTAAGTCTGTCAATAAAACGGTCTTTTCCAATTACTTTTACTAGTTCCGAAACATTATGCGGAACATACCAACTATATTGCCAACTGTTCGACTCACAAAATTCAGGAGCATGAAAAGGACTGAAATCTTTGTACCATTCGCCTGATAGTGTGCGTGGTCTTACCCAGCCCAGCTCTTTGTCAAATGTATTTTTCCAGTTTTCTGATCGTTTCATAAAAACATGGTAAGTAGAATCAATACCAATGGCTTTGGAATATTGAGCAACTGCATAATCCTGATAAGCGTATTCCATAGTATTTGACACATAGCTTTGATAGTCTTTATTGAGTGGCACATATCCTTTTGTTAGATAATGGTTGTAACTCTCGTTTCCAACACTGCCACCTCCCGGATGATCTTGAATTAAGGTGGTTTGTTGATGATAAATTGCCTCGTACATTTTATCGGTATCAAAATCACGAATACCATGTTGATATGCTGAAACAATAAGCGGAATTGCTGGCTGACCAACCATCACTCTGTAATATTCCAAACCAGGATTACCAATTGGTAGCCAACCTCCCTTATCATACATTTCCAGGAATGTATTTATCCAATTTGAAGAATATTCAGGCATAATGAGATTGTAAAACTGTACTAAATTCCAGTGAGTTCCCCAATAAGCATCGCTTCCGTATAGAGGTTTTGATGGATCGGTTTGTTGTACTTCTTCATTCATATCAACCCACTTGCCATTTATATCATTCCATGTGTTGCGCGGACTAATACAGCGGTATAGGTTGGTGTAGAATTTTACTTTTTGTAAATAATCATTGGTTTCAATTTCAACTCTTCCCAGTAGCTTATTCCATTCATTCCTCTGGTTTTCAACAATTGCTTCGAAATCCCAATCGAAAGGTTTTACCATTTCTTCCTGAAGATTAAGTTTTGCCTGATCAACGCTTACCAGCGAAATCCCAGTTCTGATTTTAAGTTCTTTTGTTCCTTTGGTAAAATTGAGAATTAGTCCTGCATCCTTAATAATTGAATCTTTATGTGCCAGATTCCATTCTGCCTTACCTTTTGATTTGTTGATCAATTTGGTATTCATAACAATTTCATTCTGCACCCATCCATCCAATTGTTTAATTGGCTGACTCAGCTGAATGAAAAAATGAAGTTTATAATCTTGTTGTCCTTCATATCCAGTGATTGAACAATTTGATTTTGCCCATCCTTCAATTTCGGTTTCGCTTATTTGCTTTAGTTCAGCATCTTGCAAGTTCCATTTATATTCTGATGGAAATTTGAGATCGATAAGGACCCTGTTTTCTCTATCATCTGGAAACGTATATCGTTGCATCGAAGCCCTGGTGGTAGCGGTTAACTCAGCCTTTATGTCGTAATCTGTAAGGTAAGTCTCGTATTTTCCAATTTCAGCTTTTTCCTTTTGTTTATCAATTCGAGAGCGGTAACCAGAATCTGGATCTGTAGAAATACCTGGCTCAATAATTAATTCACCATTGGTTGGCATCATCATTAATCCGGCCATGGTCCAGTCGTGTATGTGGCTAAAACCCATCACATTTTCAATCTGATATTCGTATCCGGCTTTCCACTTGTGATCTTCATTTTCAGGAGCAATTTTAACCATTGACATTGGCATCCAAGGACCGGGAGCAATCATCCAACGTGAGCCACCAGTCCCCATAAATTGATTCACATAGTCACAATATTCAATCTCTTCAGCAGGAAAACAAAGCAATTTATCCGAAAACTTAAGTTGGTTATTCATATATATTTCCACCTTTAAACTGCGCTTTTTTGATGGGACAGGGTGGAGAAATTCAAGAACCGAATGTCCTTCGTCCATTTCATGCTGGGTTGTAATTCCGTCGATTACAGCTTTTATTACAGCTCTTTTCCCTTTATGATGTAAATCTACATGTAGAGGAATAAAGATATTTCCATCCTGTTTCATTTCAAAATCGGCAAAAGAGACAGAATGCACCAATGTTTTTCCCGGTTTGTTAATCTTTAATCCTGATGGCCCTGAAAAATTAATCGCATCAAAAATGCACCATTTGCCATTCATGTTCTGAAAAACAACTGAATTAACACCATTCTTTAAATGAGAAACAGGAATCTGAAAACTTACTTTCTGAGGATTGTTTTTTATGCTTTTTGGTTCTTCGCCAGAAAGGTCTGGTGTAAGTTGATATTCATATTTATTGCCATTAATGTAACATCTGAATAATGGTGCTTTTTTAGAACTTACTTCCAGAATATCAATATCGATTGAACAGAAACCTTTTTTAGGCAAGCTTTCAATTTCAAAGTAAATAGGAAGTTTATTTAATGCCAGTCCTCCCCAAAAACTTCCACCAACAAAATGGTCATCAGGACCAGGAAGAATATACGGACAGTCTTTAGAAGCATTTGACTCTCCAATTACATAGTATCTGTTAGCACCACCAAATCCTTCAGGAACAAAATCACCATATTTGTCAGGAGTTAGAGCAAATTCACTGTAAGAATTATCCGTTTTCCCGATTGACCAAATTAGCTGTGTATTATTCCCTTGTCCAAATGTCTGAACAAAGATAAGGAGTAAAATTAGACTGATAAAAGTTTTAATCATAATTGGATTAGTTGTTAGTTCTATTTTCGTAAACAAATGTAATTTGTTTTTCACGTTCCCCAAAACCATTTTACTTTGCACTCAATTAGTAAATTGCAGGCTGATTGGTTAATCTCAAGACAAACCAATCAGCCTGCAAAATATTTCTTTATTTAGGCATCTTATATTCGTATTTTTCACTTGCCTTTAAATAAACTGTACTCTCAATTGAACCATGTTTTACTGTTACATTTCCGTCTTTTTTTGAATGCAAAATGGCCTTTGTTAGCTGTCCGTTTTTCCAACTAATATCCACGACATATCCTCCACGAGCAACTAATCCTTTTACTTCTCCTGAGTTCCATGCATCGGGTAAAGCCGGTAAAAGATGAATTTCTCCTGAGTGACTTTGTAGTAACATTTCCGCAATTCCAGCTGTAACACCAAAGCTACCATCAATCATGAATGGAGGACAGGCACCCAATAGATTTGGATAAACTCCACCTTGTTCACCCATATTATAATTTGATGGATCTACATATTTGTAAATATTTGAAATAAGTTGATGAGCACGGTTGCCATCCAGCAGCCTGGCCCATAGATTCACTTTCCATGCGACACTCCATCCCGGACCTCCGTCTCCACGTTGTTCGAGTGTTTGCTTGCAGGCTTTAGCCAATTTTGGGGTAAGGCTAGGCGAAATTTTATTTCCCGGATATAAAGCGTATAGATGAGATAAATGTCGGTGTTTGTTTTCTGGATTATCCCAATCGTAATACCACTCTTGAATTTGACCGTATTTCCCAATTTTAAGAGGTGTTAACTTGTCTTTTTTGTTTGTCCAAAGTTCAATAAGGTCAATGTCTGTTTTGAGTATTTCAGCACTTTTAATACAATTGGAATATAATTCGTTTGCTAAGGACATATCCATGGCACTTGCGAGTTGCGTGTTAAGTCTTTTGTCATTTATGTAGAATGAATTTTCAGGTGAAGATGATGGTCCTGAGACTAAAGTTCCATCTGGTCCTTCATAGAGCCATGAACTTATAAATTTAGCTGCTCCCTTCATTAATGGATAGGCTTGTTCTTTTAAGAAAGTCGTATCATTCGAGAATTTGAAGTGTTCGAAAAGGTGTTGGCAAAACCATGCTCCTCCAAATGAGAAGTTGCACCAGTTGGTTGCACCAGAACCTCCCCAGCCATAACCACCAACTGGGTTTGTTAAAGCCCAAATATCAGTGTTATGATTAACGCACCAGCCTTCCATCCCAAAGCTCTCAGCAGTATTTGCACCATTTGCAGATAAGTCATTAACAAAACGAAGAAGTGGCTCATGCATTTCGCTAAGATTGGTTATTTCTGCAGGCCAATAATTCATTTGAACATTAATGTTGGATGTGAAATTATCACTCCAGGGTGGGCGTACTTTATGACTCCAAATTCCCTGTAAGTTTGCAGGAATACCACCTGTTCTGGAACTTGAAATTAGAAGGTAACGTCCATATTGAAACAGAAGTTCATCAAGATGAGTATCAGGTTTTGTAGAGTCATAATTTAAAATTCGATCTACAGTTGTAGTAAGGTCATTTTTATTCTCGCTTAGGGATAAAGATACCCGGTTGAAATATTTTTGATAATCTGAAATGTGATCTTTTTTAATTTCAGAATACGATTTGTCTTTGAGTTGAAATAAATGATTATTTGCGATTGCTTCTGCATCTTTTCCATCCATTCCGGGGGACTTGTTGAAGCCATTGAAGCTGGAACCTGCTGTTACAAATATTGTAACTTCATCAGCTTCCTTTACATGCAAATAACCATCTTCAGCATAAACTTTTCCTCCTTTATTCTGAATGAGTAATTGAGTGCTGAAATTGATTCCTTCACCATCAAAATCATCGTATATAACAGGATTCTCTGTTTCTCCCATATAGTTCGGATCTACATGTTTTGGACACTTTCCTGTTAATATAATTTTACTTCCTTCTTCAGCTTTGACCTTGTGTTTCAGTTTGCTGTTTAGAATTGCCTTGAACGATAATTTACCTTTTTTGTTTGCTGTTAGCTTGATAACAATTGCCTGATCTGGATAACTAACAAACATTTCTCTTTTGTACTGAACCTTACCCCTTTTGTAATTTACCTTGGCAATTGCATTCTGAAGATTGAGATCCCGATAATATTCCGAAACTTCGCTCTTGTCATCAAAATCAAGCGTGAGTGTTCCCATTGGGGCATATGATTGAGTAAAAGCTCCTTGAAGTTTTGCTGTGTAATAATCTCCTTTCTCATAATCACCTTCTTCAATTGCTTTTCTGGCCATTGGAATGTATTTTGCAATATCCGTTTGATTACCATCTTTAGGATAGCCAGACCATAAGGATTCTTCATTGAGTGTAATTATTTCGTTATCGACTCCTCCGTGTACCATTGCTCCTAAACGACCATTGCCGAGAGGCAAGGCTTCATTCCATTCTGTTGCTTGTTTGTTATACCAGAGTTTAAGGGATTTCTGAGCATTACAATTTAATGTGATTGTAAATACTAAAAAAAGGATTACATAAATACGTTTATTCATATCATTATTTTTAATAAAAGCTTTTGCTGTCTTTTTGATCAGAAAAAGAATACTTGATTGTTTTATGCATAAACCGAGGGGTAGGTAATAACTATCCAAGTTTAATTATGCAATTAGGTCTAATAATAATACGCATGAATATAAAAAGGGGACTAAACAGAAAAGCATTTTTTTATTCTAAATAATAAGATGATAGTTTTAAATTGATTCGCTAATTATGGAGATTATAATAGTGTGCAAAAACAGGTTTATCCCATATGTTTTTAGACTTTCACAAAAGTCTTGTTCTTATACATATACCATAGTAGGAGATATAGAATTCCAAAACCTCCTATAGTGGTAAGGGTTTGGTAATAATTGCCAACATATTGCTCGAATCCAAATAAAAGGAAATGAGCAATTTTTGGGAAACTAATTACATGCGATAGTACGTATGCTGTAATGGCATTCATTCCAATAACGTTTAGAAAATAGGCCCATTTCCGGTAACCTTTTATATCTACAATCCAGTAGAAAAGGGCGAGAAGTAAATAGCATATTCCTGAAAGGAAAAGTACAAATGAACTTGTCCAAAGTTTTTTCACGATTGGATGCCATATTCCCCAAACCTGACCTATTATGATTCCAGCAAGTCCTGCAATAACTAATATTTGCAATACTTTTTTACGTGGCGTAGGTGATTTTAATAATTCACCAGCAAACAATCCGGAGAGGGTAGTAGCGGTAAATCCAAGTCCTGAAATGAGCCAGGAGTATTGTGTTCCATCGTCAAAACCTCCAAGAATTAAGCGGTCAAAAAAGATGGCAAAGTTTTTATTGGGTAATAATTCACTATTTCCAATTCCGGGCACATTTGGCAAAGCCAGAATTGCAGCATAAACAATTAGACAGCTTGCAAATAGGAT
This sequence comes from uncultured Sunxiuqinia sp., assembly GCA_965372405.1. GTDB lineage: Bacteria > Bacteroidota > Bacteroidia > Bacteroidales > Prolixibacteraceae > Sunxiuqinia. The sequence continues at coordinate 2,579 of CBDVCE010000103.1, read as the reverse complement.
ATACCTTCCATTTTTGGAGAGATGCATATAGGCCATCACTGAAAATAGATAACCAACTGCAATTGACTGGAGTGTGTTGCTAAAAATGGCAAACTTCTCAATATCAAGGTCAAGTAAGTTCCCTTGCACAATCCAACCAAGAATAAACAATATCAAAAACCTTTTTAGAAGGTGAGGGTATAGGAGTTTTTTGTTATCTGTTTCCCGGATTCGTTTATCCATGGAAAATGGTATAACTGCTCCAACTACAAATAAGAAAAGTGGCATGACAATATCATAGAAATGAAATCCATACCATACTGGATGATCAAAATGTCGGGCTAAAAAACTTGTAATGCCTGTATCTGCACCTTTATGTAGATTGATAAAAAACCTGTCGGCAAATATTATTAATAACATATCGAAACCCCTTAGGACATCGATGGACATTAATCGTTCACTTTTCTTTACGCTTGAGTTCATAGTTGGTAGACGTTTTTTTGCTTGAGAACTAATAGAATTATCGGACTATTTGATTTTGGATACCTTTATCATAACAACACCGTGTGGTGCTACAACTGGAGTAAATAAATTTGAATCTAATTTAATGTTTTTATGTGCCCATAAATCTCTGAAAATAAGATTGCCATTCATTTTAAGATCACTTATGTTGAAGTTCAGTTTAGAGCTGACATCTTGTTTGTTAAATAAAATGAATGCCTTCGAGCCATCTTCTAATTTCTTAATCCAAACTTCATGTTTATCATCACTTTTAATTCTGTTGCCTTGAATTCCTGCTTTATCTTGATTTATTGCAATGACTTCCTGGTTTAAAAGTATTGATTTAATTTCAGGAGACATTTTTCTTACATCAACACTTAACATTAAGGGTGCTGAAATTAAACTCCAAAAGCTAAATTGAGCTTTTTGTTCTTCAAACGTTTGTTGATTATTTCGCGGATATCCTACGATTAAATTATCGGGATCATTCCAATGACCTGAGCCTGCATAATTAGATTTTCCGATAACCTGTTGCAGGTTTGCATACCAGTTTTTATAGGTAACCGGAGGTGTTGTTGTTTTAATCCAACTTACAATATCTCCACCTGTACGCCACATATTTCCATATTCGCCACCCCAAAGGTGTGTTTCTTTGCTATAGTAAATACAAATTTCATATAAAATTGGGCGTCCTGTTGCTATCAAAGCATCGCTCATCTTTTTATAAAGAACCTTATCAATTAATCCTTCACGATCTCCACAGGCATCATACTTCAGATAATCTACTCCCCATTTGGCAAAGGTATTTGCATCTATTTCTTCATGATTATAACTTCCCGGATAGCCTTCACAGGTCTCATGGCCTGAAGAAGCGTATATTCCAAATTTTAATCCTCGTTCATGTAAGTAATCACCAAGAAATTTTAATCCATTTGGGAAACGAGTTTTATTGGCGAACATACATCCGTTTTCATCTCTTGACATAGCCATCCAGCCATCATCCAATTGAATCATATCATAACCGGCATCTCTTAGACCTGAGCTAACCATTGCATCGGCAACTTCCATAATAAGTTCCTCATTTATGTTATCGATAAATGTATACCAACTCATCCAACCCATTGGTGGTGTTTGTGCCAGATTGTTTGATTGTGCACTAACTGATGTATTTACGATAATACTTATAGCAAACGTAATTATCAATATTTTTTTTAATCTACTCATATTTTTTTTTATAAACTTCTTCCACACTCCTAGGTTCAATATTCAAAAAATGATATTCTATAAATTTCATGTACTGCTCCCAATCATACAATTCAAGTCCATGGACACCTGAACGAACGTGGTATCCAATCGTGCTTTTAATGATTGGTTGGTTAATTGCCGGTTGTTTCTCAGATGTAAATGCCACATCTTTTTTGTAAAGATGATACGAAGGAGCTGCATTGTACGTTCCAATCCATTGTCCTTTCTGGTCGGCCCATAAATCGTGTTGCGCATTACTAACATAAAAGGGGCGTGGTGCCATTGTAGCTAATAATGAGTGCTGGTCGACAGGCAAAGCGTGTACATTTTTGGCGTATTTATTTGCATTTCTGCAAATCCAGGTTGGCAGGTAATCGCACATGTTTTGTAAGGTTTCGCCATATTCACGTCGCCAGATTGCATCGCCTCCGTGACCTGCTGTAGCCAGAAGTGTCATTCCAAAACGTGTGTCTGTTACTGCAGCCCAAAGAGCGACTTTCCCACTAATTGAGCAGCCGAGTGTTGCCACCTGGTTTTCCTGTACATCTTTATCTGTTTCCAAATAATCCATTCCGGCGCGTAAAGCGTAAGCCCAGATTGCAATCATTCCCCACTCATTTTCTTTTGTAAATTCCTGTCCATCTTTAAAATAAAGATTTGAAATTCCGTCACTTACTTTTCCTTCCTTATTTCCACGGTCAATTCCAAATGCCTGGTAATCGACAGTTGCAACACCAATTCCGCGGCTCATTAACTGATGTAAAGGAATTCCATTTTCGGTTTTACCGTAACTCTGCGGACTGTTTAATCAAGAGAATTCCTCGAGGCTCTGCCTCGGGGTATAGAGGAAAGTT
>CBDVCE010000102.1:0-10260 GCA_965372405.1 uncultured Sunxiuqinia sp. | reverse complement strand
AACTTTCCTCTATACCCCGAGGCAGAGCCTCGAGGAATTCTCTTGATTAAATATTAAAGCAGGTAACTTCGTACGTCTCCATGAAAAATAGCCCTCCATATCAGTATAAAGTGCAAGCCATTTTTGGGTTGCTATAAACTTAAGTTTTTCACTTTGATTTCCTTCATACAGCACTCCCTCTTTGGTTAGTTTAGATGAAGTCCATACTGACATTGGTTCAAGATGGCTAGCCCCTTCTGCTATTCCTACATCCAGTCGTTCTTTTTGGTAGTTATAAGAAGCTTCAATCCCTTTTTCGTAATATTGCTTAGCAACGCTACTTCCTCCAGATATCCATCCTTTTTCTGCAGATTCAGCCAATAAGAATTGCAGTTCAGCATATCCCATCCATACGACTTGTATCGCAAAATTTGTCCTCGACTCAAAAACTAAATCAGAAGTTTTAGAAATATTCCCAGATGGGGTTTGGGTAGTTCCTGAAGGTATACCTGCATAATCACCTGGCACAGGACTAGCTGTCTTAGCGGCATACATTTTTATACGTTCATCTTCAAATTGCAAAAGCTTATCGATAAAGTCCTTGCACATATGCACATCGTTGATAAAAAATAAACCTTCTTTATTTCTTGGATATTTAACTTCATCATTGAAAGTAAATGCTGGCTGGTCATTATTGCCTTGCATTAAAGGGTAAGTAGTTGGGTCATTTAGCATTTTTTGCAATTCAGATGAAGGATCTTCTTGCCCAGATTTGGCAATCAATGCTCTTATCTTGAGTGAATTTGCAAATTTCTTCCATTTTACGACATCATTATCAAGAAGAAAGTCTCCATTTAGAGGAATTGTTCCTGTGCCTAAAAGTGTGTTGGCTTCATCCAAATCACTTACTATACTTTTGAAAATATCTTCCTGTGTATCATAAGCAGGTTGATTAATGCCATCCAATGCTTTTCCAGCTTCACTAAATGGTACATCACCGTATGAAGATGTGAAGATATAATTCATCCAAGCTCTCAGTACTAAAGCTACTCCTCTAAAATCTTCTTCACCTGTACTTGCATTATTTAAGATGTAATTTACATTGCGTAATTCATCAAAGTGGCCTTCCCACCAGTCTTCATTCGCATCTCTTATTAATAAGAAATGATCCCAATGCTTAAGAGGATATTCAGTATAATTAACCATCTTATTGGTAAGATCATATGAACTTACGGCGTACTCTCTTGATAGATCTCTTTCTATTCCCATAATAAACCGACCTACTTGCACCTCGGTTGGGCTGTTGAGATTTTTATTTACTTCCTCTAGTTCATCTGAACATGAAAGAAAACAAATCAAAGGAAGAACTATTATATATTTCAAATATTTCATGTGCACTATTTTTAGTGATTAAATACGATTTGTTACGTTCTAGAATGAGACATTTAGTGTTAACCCATAGTTGCGAGAAGTTGGGTATGTATATCCTCCGGTATAACCAGGAATTCCGCTATGAAATACATCTGCATCCTGATTAGGTATTTTATCCCATTGTAAAATATTCCTTCCAACCAATGAAATAGAAGCCTTATCAATGGGAAGTCTTTGTACTAATCTCGATGGTATGGTATAAGCTAGGCTTACTTCTCTAACCTTGATGAAACTGGAAGAAAAAATGTTGTTTGTACTGATGTCTCTCCATGAGGTAATCATCTTAGCCTTGATGTCATCACCTTTAACAACTACTGTGTTGGGAGAATAGCTTCCATCAGAGCTTACCATTACTCCATCTCCCAAATATCCATTGTCTCTCCAATCGGCAGTTTCTTTATTATAGCCACCTCCATACATGATGTTTGTAGCATTGGAGTATGAAACTCCACCTTTTCTGATGTCAAGAAGGAAGCTAAAACTTAAATTTTTATATTTTAGGTTATTACTAAGTCCAACTATGAAATCAGGATTTGCTTGTCCCAATTCTTCAGGATCATTTTTTCTTATAGGAGTACCTCCTGGGCCAAATACTTTTTGCTTATAATAAGGACTTGTTGGGTCTTCAACAGTCGCTTGCTTATAACCATATACTCCAAAAATTGGACCTCCAACGCGTGCTATAATTTTCTCTCCACTATCTCCATACCCAGCAATTTCGTACTGTTCCAAGCCCTCTGCCAATTCTATTACTTTGTTTCTGTTCGCTGAAAAATTGACTGTAACATCCCATTGGAAATTCGAATTTCTAATTGGTTGCCCATTTAGAGTTACTTCTATTCCTGAATTTTGTATCTCACCTGCATTTGTTAGTCTACTGGAATAACCAGACGAATGAGGAAGTGTTATTGGGATGACTTGGTTTACAGTTGATGATGTATAGTAGTTGATGTCAAAACTAAGCCGATTATTAAAAAACTTACTTTCCATACCAAATTCCCAGGATGTAGCAATTTCAGGTTTTAAATTTGTATTTGCTAATTGTCCTGGTTGTGCAAAGCCCAAAAAACCATTGTATTGTCCATCGTTTGACAAAACGTTAATTAAACTATGAGCCCCTGTATCCTTACCTACTTGTGCAAATGCAGATCTTAGTTTCAAAAATGAAATTTGCTCAGGAAGATCTAATATATCACTCATTACAACACTTAAACTTGCCGATGGAAAAAAGAAACTATTATTGTTTATTGGCAAAGTGCTTGACCATGAGTTTCGTCCTGTTAATGCTAAATAGATCAAGTTTTTATAACTAACATTGGCGAGTGAGATAAGCGAATACACCCGTTTATTATAAAAACCTTCGCCTACACTGGTCGCAATAGCTGAATTATTTAAGGTGTATAGTCCGGGAACAAGCAGTTCATTAGATCTTCCAGATAATGATTGACTAGATGAATTCCTCCTGTTAGCACCTAGGCTTAGATTCAAATTCCAATCTTCATTAATCTTTTTATCATATGTCGCTAGAAAATCGGTATTCGATTCTCTTACATCACTTTTAGATCTTCCAAGACTAGGGTTCGATATTGACCCAAATGGATATCTGTCAGTTGTGGTTCTCATATTGAAATCATCACCATGTCTAAGCATGAAAGAAAGTTCATCAGTAATTGTGTAGTTAAGGTTTACATTCCCAAAAAATCGATCTTTTTCCAGACTTGCCTTTACCTCATGTGCCAAAAAATAGGGATTGTTATGACCGGATCTCCATTGGATTTGATGTGTACCCTCTAAACCAGGTTGCCAGTAGTTTTTTAATTGATCCATATACACACCAGGCATCATCCATGATAGTACATAGTTAATTGAAAAGGGTCCCCAATGCTGCCTTGGTCGGTTATCGCTAGTTGTTTTTATATAATTGAAAGAAAAATCTAGTTTTACTTTGTTTGACAATTCCGCACTAAAACTAGCAGCAATACTTCGTCTTTTCAAATCCGTACCAGGCTGCATTCCCTTCTGGTTCATATCGCCAATAGAAAATCTGGAGGTAATACCATTACCAGATGATGAAATAGCAATTTGATTATATAGGGTATTACCAACTTCAAAAAATTCTTCATAGTTGTTTTTACCCGAAGAAACAAATGGTAGTTTTTCTGCTGTTCCTTTGTTCTGAATACCAGTATCTCCAGCTCTAAATCCATTTGAGGTTGGAGAAAACCACCATTCCGTAAGTTTATTGGGATCATACTTTTCACTTGACCATGTTTCATCGCGTGGAGCTGGATTATAATTTCCTGTAACAGGATCATATAACCCTCTTGTTTCTGCCTCACCTATCGCATATTCATATTGGTAGGTATCTGGGTATGTTAGTAGGCTTTCAAACATTAAAGATGAATTGTACTCTACAGAGAAAGGGGTGTCTTTCTTTCCTTTTTTAGTTGTAATTAAGATCACACCGTTACCAGCACGAGATCCGTAAAGTGCTGCTGCTGCTGCTCCTTTTAATACATTTACAGATTCTATATCATTGGAGTTAAAATCTGAGAAGCCATTACCCCAATCAATCCCTCCTGCATATGAACCTTCAGTATTCACCGGAACTCCATCAACAACAATCAGGGCTTCATTTCCAGATAGTCCTAAGGAACTTTCACCCCTTAATACAATTCTGGATGATCCACCAATTGTTGCAGCGGTATTAATTTGTAAACCAGCTACCTTACCCGTAAGTTTAGATGCTAAATCAGGTGACTGAGCTCTATCTAGCTGCTCAGATCCTACTGATTGAGTGGCATAACCTAGTGCTTTCTTTTCTCTTTTTATACCTAATGCTGTAACAACCACCTCCTCTACCCCAATGGCATCAGGTTTAAGTACAATGTTTATAACAGGGTTGCTACCAACAGGTATCTCTTGTTTAGCCATGCCCACAAAAGAAAAAACCAGCACACTCTGCGAAGGTAGATCTGAAATTGTATAAGCTCCATCAATATCAGTAACAGTACCGGTTGTTGTTCCTTTTACAACAACCGTTGCTCCTGGCAATGGCTGTCCATCATCATCGGTTACTGTACCGGAAACTTTTCTCACATCTTGCTTTACAGCGTTCTTATTTATCCTGTCTTCAGGGCCAATCACGATATACCGATCCATCACTTTATAGCTCAGATTGGTTTCTCTGAGTATTTCATCGAGAACCTCATTAATTGGCTGATTATTCACTTCAACAGAAATATTCTGAATTAAATCAATTTCTGAATTCGTGTAAACAAAATAAAATTCGCTCTGCTCCTGGATTGCGCTTAGCACCTCTTTAAGCGTGCTGTTATCCAAGTCCAGATTTAGCATTGTTTTCTGGGAATAAGAGCTCTCTGCAAAAACAGAAACCAGTCCCAATAAAAAGCATAATATCGTAATCTTCATCATAAAAAACAGTTTAGAGAACCTACTTTTCAAACAGTTCTTTTCTCGTAATTTTTTCATACTTTTGAAATGATTAGTTATTAATTTCTCTATGTATAGAGAATTATTAATTGTTTAGATGACAGGCAAATGTCATCACATTCAATACCGATCTTAGTTGGCGCTTTGATCGGTATTTAATTTTCATGGATTCATCTCACCATAGGCAATTCTTTTTTCAATGTGATAATATTCTTATTATCCAATTTCTCTTCAATTGTGTATTCAATTGGATGTGTTAATTTAATTGCATCAAGTATTTGATAGAGCGGCTTATTTTTGAGAATTGTTAATGTAAACGGAACTTCCATCAATTCCTGATCCTCAATAACAATGGAAACATTATACCACCTACCCATTTTTCTGGCAATGTCTTTCAGCGGTTCGTTTTCAAAATAAATCATTCCATCCTGCCAGGAAGTATAAAGCTGAGTATTACTTTTCATTACAACTACCTTCTTTTTTGTAGTATAATAAACTGCCGTTTGATCTGGATTTAATTCAGTTAATAACTGGTTCCTATCATTCAATATTTCAACTTTTCCTTCAATTAAAGTTGTAGTAACTTCAGCATCGTCTGAATAGGCTGACAAGTTAAATGTAGTTCCCAGAACCTTAATTTTTGTGCCACTCATTGTTTCAACAACAAAAGGTTTAGAGGCATTCTTTGTTACCTTGAAAAAACCTTCACCATCTAATACAACATTTCTATTCGACTCCCCAAACCTTGAATCATATTGAAGGGTAGAATTGGAGTTTAGAAAAACGGAGGTACCATCTCCTAAAAAACACTCCGTAAATTGTCCGGGTGGGCTTTTAATTTCATGCGTAAAACGACTACTCTTATCTGACTGATAATAAGCGCCCCAAGCTAAACCAAATCCAACAACCAATACCGCTGCATATTTCATCACATTGAATAGAAGCAACTTGCGAGTATTATTTTTCATTCTTTTAAGAACCAACTGGTACTCTTTATCAGCATCTATCCGGCCTTCATTTTTATGAGTCATTGAAAAAATATGCTTCAACTCAATAAAAAGATTTTTCTTTTCATCATCAGCATTGATATCTTTTAAAAGACTTTCTTTTTTATCAAGTGGCAATCCACCTCTTACAAGGGTTAATATCTTATCTATATCCATACACAGTTTATTAAAAAAACTTGTTGACTAATCAATGTTGCAAGACCTTGATTACTACTAATACAAATAAGTTGGATTTACCCCCGGGTAAAAAATTTGTTTTTTTTAAAGAAAGAGGATTATCTGGGACAGGATTTCTGATTTATAATACTTCTTGAGGTGTTCTCGAATTACTTTAAGTGATTGAGTAATATGCCACTCAACAGTTTTTGGTGAGATATTCAGTTTCTCAGAAATTTCCAAGTTTTTAAGACCTTCATACCTACTCATTTCAAAGACTAACTTTGTTTTTGGAGGGAGTTTATCAGAAGCTTTTTCTATTAATTGTTGCAATTCTTCAAAGCTTAACACGTCAATTGGCAACTGCTGTAAAGCTTCATAATTCAATTTAATCTCATCAAAATAGGCTTGCTGTAGTTTTGAGCTTATTTTGTTTTTTGTCTTCTCCCTGGTAAGATGATTGAGACATTTATTTTTTGTAATCGTATATAGAAATGATTTCAAGCTTTGGCCAGGATCAATAAATTCTCTTTTCTCCCACAATAGCATAAATGAATCCTGAACAATATTTCTAGCAACTTCTCCAAATATCACATAGTCTTTCGCAAAAAGAAACAAAGGCTCAAAAAAAGCTTTGTATAATTTTTCAAAGTCAGCATGATTCCCATTCTTTATCCCGTTTGACAATGCCTTATCAATATCTATATTAGAAAAATTGCCCAAATTTTTTGTTTTACAAATCCAGAATTAATGTGTTACAATAATACTACTTTTTATGAATCTTTACCAGATAACTGAAAACGAACAGATCCCTAAAAGCTCTATCTCCTCTCTCAATTCAGACTACCACACTATCAATTTTAAAGATCAACTTATGTAAGAACAGAATATACTGAAAGATTCATATCAGAATAAATAGCTTGGTGGGATGTCATTTCAAAAAAGTGACTTAACTTCGTTTTAACCTGCATTAAATCATATGAAAAGGGAAACAATTTTATTTTTTTTGGTTAAATAATAGTTAGCTATTTATGATGAAAAATATAGCTCTGTTGAAACTATTGAAATGAATCGAACGTCTGATAAAATAATTAAGTATTAACCGAGAAAATTATAATTCTATAACATACTCACATTTGAAACTCCATATGATACATTTGAAAAAAATAAATACAATGAAACAACTGATGTTTGTACTTGCAGCAATAGTAATTCTTACTAGCTGCAGCAGCCAGAAAAATGATGCAAAACAAATGGAAACAGTAACCATCACTGAAGCTCATATTCATGATGCAGTTACTAAAATTCAAAATAAAATCCCTGACAATAATATCCAATTGATTGAAAGAGGAGTGAGCCATGCTGCTTCTCTATGGCGTGCTGAAGATGGAAGCCCAGAAGCATTTATTGATTATTGTGCTCAAAACTATTTTGGAAATGATGAGGAAAAACAATTGGTTTTCAATAAGCTATCAGCCTACTTCGAGTCTCTTTTTGGACACTTCAACAAAGTAAGTTTGGATATGCAGGAAAACGTACACTTGCAATCTGGAGAGCTGCATCCCATTGATCACATGTTTGCAGCTTATAGCGCTGGCGCTCATATGAGCAATGACCTTTATAAAAATAAAATAGCATTTCTAACAGCTCTCAACTTTCCATACTATTCTACCAAAGAAAAAAATAAACTGGCTAAGGGTTGGAGTCAAATTGAGTGGGCCTATGCACGAATGGGAGATATTTTTAGCTCCAGAGTACCTGCTGAACTTATTCAGGAAACAGCAAGAGTCTCAGCTGAATCGGATGCATATATTGCAGAATATAATATTTTCATGGGGAGCTTGAGAAGCAAAAATGGGAAGCAACTGTTTCCAGATGATATGGTTTTATTGAGCCATTGGAACCTTAGAGATGAAATAAAAGCCAACTATGCCAACTCTTCCAACGGACTTGAAAAACAAGAGATAATCTACCAGGTTATGCAACGAATTGTTGATCAATCCATCCCTGAAAAAGTAGTTAATTCAGGTGATTATGACTGGAACCCATTTCCCAACAAACTAACCAAAGAAGGAAATAAAATAGAGGCGACTCCTGAACCAGATGCACGTTACCAACAGATACTAAACAATTTCAATGCCTTTAAAGCAATTGATGCATATCAACCCATGCTGAATACAGCTATTAAAAGATCATTCTCTGGAAATATGCAAATTCCTCAATCAGAGGTAGAAACTATTTTCCATGAGTTTCTGAGCTCTCCTCAATTAAAAGAAGCAGGAAAGATTATTAAAAAAAGAATGGGTCGAGATCTAAAACCATGGGATATTTGGTATGATGGTTTCAAAGCAAGAAGTTCTATCCCAGAGGAAAAGCTAAATGCCATTACACAAAAGAAATACCCCAATGCTCAGGCAATGGAGGATGACCTTGAAAATATGTTACTGACACTTGGGTTTACTTCTGAAAAGGCCAGTTTTCTGGCCTCTAAAATTGCCGTTGATCCGGCTCGTGGCTCTGGTCATGCCTGGGGTGCATCAATGAAATCAGAAAAAGCACACTTACGCACCAGAATACCTGAAAGTGGGATGAACTACAAAGGTTATAATATTGCTGTTCATGAGTTCGGTCACAATGTGGAGCAAACCATTTCCCTGCATAATGTCCCATATTACATGATAAATGGTGTTCCCAACACAGCTTTTACCGAAGCGTTAGCTTTTGTTTTTCAAGAAAGAGATCTAATGCTCCTAAATATGAAGGACAGTAATCCAGACAAAGAGTACCTGAAAACGCTGGATATCTATTGGTCACTTTTCGAAATAATGGGGGTTTCAATGGTCGACATGAAAATGTGGAAATGGATGTACGAACATCCAAATTGTACTGCTTCAGAACTGAAGGAGGCGGTTCTAAATATCAGCAAAGAAGTCTGGAATCAGTATTTCGCTCCGGTATTTGGGATGAAAGATCAATCAATCCTGGCAATCTATTCGCATATGATCAACTCACCCATGTACTTGCCAAATTATGCTTTTGGTCACTTGATTCATTTTCAACTCGAAGAACATTTTAAAACAAACCAGTTCGCCTCAGAAGTAGAGCGAATATTTGCTTTAGGACAATTAACACCAAACGAGTGGATGATGCAGGCAGTTGGAACACCTCTCTCCAATGATCCCATAATTAAAGCAGCTCAACAAGCAATTGAACATTTGAACTAATACACATAACTCTATAAAAAAAGGCCATTGCAAAATTAATTGTAATGGTCTTTTTCATTTTAATATAGATGCAATTCTCATCCAATTTTCGTGGGTTAGCTATTCCTAATTTCAAAAACAATAATTATTATTAACTTTCAACTGTGCGCAATAAAAAGGGATACATCATATTTTCAGTTAAAAAACTCATAGTTGAATATTATAGAGGAAAATTTAATGTCGATGAATTGATTGATTTTAAAAAATTCATTTGTACGGATAAGAATTATGACCCTTGCTATAATGTAATCCATGATTTTAGAGATGCCGAATTCCTTTTTGGCATAAACGAAATATCCAAATACGTAAAATATACACTAGAAGTCAGATCAAATTATGGAATTCGAAAATCAGTAATGATCACTGAATCTCCTAATCAGGTTGTTACATCTATGGGATTTGATCGTTTAAAGAAAGAACTGCCAGTTATTGTAAAAGTGACAAGCACACTTGATGCTGCAATGATTTTTGTTAAACTCCCTTTGAATGAAAAAGACAAAGTTGAAGATTGGCTTCAAAGTCAAAAACAATCTATCTAAAGGGAAAAGATATTTCTGAAAATTCTTTTATCTCTTATAGCCGATGTACTAATAAAAGACTTTAACTTGATCATCCTACGAATCACCATTTATGAAATAGTATCTCCTGATCTTATTTAGAATACATATAAATTTCATCAGGGTATTGACCTACTTCCATATAAGTCTTAATTTGCAGTAGTATTTCATAATTATTAATTCATTAACAACCCCTTTAAATGAAATTTAAAATTCAAAGATTAAATGATGTGATCATAATGATCACCTTATGTTTGCTGTCAGGTTCATGCAGTATAAATGAACCAACTTCCTATCAACTTACAGGTAAGTTAAAACTAAACGTTAGCTTATCTATAAAAGAAAAAAGTGTTAAAAACTCAATGAACTACCCCGGGGCAGAGCCCACGAGGTATCAAAAAAGAGTCAGTTGAC
>CBDVCE010000101.1:0-10862 GCA_965372405.1 uncultured Sunxiuqinia sp. | reverse complement strand
CAAACTTTCCTCTATACCCCGAGGCAGAGCCTCGAGGAATTCTCTTGATTAAACTATTTAATGTAAATAGTATAGTTAAAATTAGAGATGAAAAGGAATCACGCACAGAAAGTTGATGTGACCCACCATTTCCTTATCCATAGTTACAATGGGATTGTCCACAGCTATCATTTCCAATAGTGGGTCAATTCGACAAACTGTGTCATTAACTCTTTTTATTGCTCCAAATCAAAACATTCCCGTGTCCTATTTCATTTTGCACCCAATGACAACTGCCTCAAATCGATCAAAAACCGATAGCAACATCGTGACAATTGTTCCAGCCAGGTCAAATTTATGGAATACCAGTACATGCATTCTTCCCATGGAGGCAATTTTGCTAGAAGAACCAGAATATTATTACACTACTTAGGAAGTCTTCTACCTTGTGCAGGGTGGCGACTACCCCAACTAGGGCAAAATGGAGCTTTCGCGGGTAGGCAAATGGCTCAACCAGATCAAAAAGAAGCATTGGTAGGGTGGCGAAAGATCCAGCGAGGGTAAAAACACACATTTGTAGGGGTACGAAATCTTCTCCTCAACCAAAAACATACATTCGTAGGGTGACAACGGTTTGTTTGATACAAAAGAGTTCGCTTCGTAGGGCTACGAGGGTTTATAAAAAAGAGGGATATAATAATTTACATCCCTCTTGCAAGGCTTAATTGTTATGGCCTATGCTATTCCATAGTAATTTCACTTTTATCTCTTTTTGGTTGACTTCATGATACGTTGTTTAAGCTTACTTTCATTTTCGATATAAAGCTCAATTACATATCGTCCATCTTTTAAGTCTTCCAGGTTTAAATCAAATGTCTTGTTTTTAACATCTGTAAATGGAAATACTTTGACGGTATCCCCATCAGCTAAAACATCAATCTTTCCACTTGCCGGTTCTTTCAGGTGAACCATTAATTCAGTATTGGTACTTATTCTTCTAGGATGCAGCATGAAAAAGCTCTGCTCAACAGTTGTGTCAATACGAGGAGTTAGCTCCGTTGTAAAATCAAGCTGTTCCCCTACTCCACAGTCGCTTTCAAAACGATGCAAAATTTGACCATCCATATCTGACAAATACATGTAGCCGAATCCAAATTCAGGCATGAACCAGAACTCTAATCCATTGTGGGCAGTATCCTGTAATGCAATTCGGTAGTTTCCTTCTGGCAACATCAATGTATCATTGTAAACTGTGTTCGAATCAGTAATTGCAGCTGTGCGTTCGTAAACAACTTCCATTTTCTCATTAAAAATCTGAATTGTGTTATCCTCTGGCTGGTTGTTTGATTTGTATGTCAATACCATTTTCTCAGGCATTTCTTTTGGAGATGAGAAATTAACCTCCATGGAGTTATCAGCTTCCCACTGATCATCTTCGCCATTTGGTTCGCTCAACTCAACAAAGAACACATTCTTCCCAAAATTGAAATCTACCATTCCTGGCAAAACAATTACTTCTTCCTGATAAAAATCAAGTTCACCTATCCATGTATGCGATTTTGTTTCGAAGCCTTCAGTTCCATAAAAAATGGTTAAAGTCTGCAACAATTCACTTCCAAGATTCCTTATAATAATTCGAGGTTCAAAACATGAAGGATTTAAACGATTAAGCTCAGGAGCATCATTGGGAACCAGAATTTGCTCAATAGCAGCATCAAACTGTTTCTCAGGATTTTTATACTGAAACAGTATTGCATTAATACTTTCATTGGCCTGAATCCTATCTGATGCAACGTAAGGCTCAATTTCAAAGTCTACAACATGCTTGGTTTTTGTAATAGGAAAATCAATCAAGTCAGGTTTTTGAAGATCACCAGGACACCAATATGCCCGATCAAAAATCCAGGTTCCACCTTGTGGATATAAATTGTTATCGCCACACTCTTTCCACATATCGCGATGATCAATCATTTTATCATCAACCAGAATCTCACGCCAACGGCTGCAAAACTCACTACAATATTTTGGAGCATCCATTCCATGTCCGGTATGCTGAACACGAATTCTGGCAAAATTGGCCGTGCTGTCCATCTCAAACTCAACAGGAGAAAGTGATTCTGTTATTGGCTTATCTGGATCTCCATAGCTAAACGAACCATTGTATATTTGTTTATAATCAACAACTTCAGCAACAAGATCGCCCAAAGTAATCTCGAAGCTAATGTTCAAATCCCAACCTACTTCCTTACTTTCATAGCCCGAATGATTGTACTCCACTTCAATACTATCTCTTAATATTGGAGCAAAATCGGTAACATCAATTCGCCACTTCCACTCCCAATCTTGTTTAAAATTGCTTCCATATGGTGTTAGCATTCTACCCAATTCCAAATTAAGAGAGTCACCTTTTACTCCGCCAGCCCGACGAATGGTAATGTGGTCCAAATAATCCCAATGAGCGATTTTGATTGAATCAGGATGTCCTAAGGTCAAGTCCATAAAAATACGTCGAACTTGTTCGCTTTTTGAAGGAAAAACACCCCATGAAGGGAAATGATTATTTCCTTTTGGGCTACAAACAATAGTCACATGATCGTGAGAAGTAACAGTTGTTGTAATCTTTTCCGGTTTAGGTTGATTACAGCTCATCAATACGATAGAGCAGATTGCAAGTTGTAGTAGTAGATTTTTCATGATGTATTTTAAGGTAATATAATTTGTCTTCTTGTTTTAAACTCCTATTTAGCAATACTTATAAATTCTTAATTTCAAACAAAAAAAGAATAAAATTGATATGGAAAAACCAACTTTTGTCATGTAAAATTACAAGAAAAAAACACGCATTCAATTATTCACAAAGCATATCTATTTAAGATGAAAAACCTGAACTTTTAAAAGATAATTTCAAGCGATTATCAAAAGTCATTGAAGAAAGAAAGTAGATACAAAAAAAGGCTTACCTCTTAACGAGATAAACCTTAAATTCAAATATGATTAATACTGCTCTATCTTTTATAGAACAATGCTATTTCTTTTTAATAAACACAACACCATTGGAATCATTCCCTAAATCGCCCCGAACCATAGCCTTAACAGTAAAAGCTGCACCAGTTTCATACGCATCAACCTCAAACTTGTAGACATTATTTTCCGAAGAACTACCTGTGTATGCTGAGTGAATATCCTCAGTAATTTTTTGTCCATTTTTAAATATCTCAACCGATTTAATCTCCAGTTTAAAATCCCCCCCGGTATACAAGAAAGAGATTTCGTATTGCCCGTTTTGATCAATTTTGCCGGTTGCATTCATTTCAAAAACATCAAATTCCTTGCCTTTAATATTATTTGAATTCCATTCAGCAAGCAGCTTACCATACGCTTTGAATTTGTCATACTTCTCCGGAAAATAGAGTGGCAAAGAATACTGACGGCGGCTCACAACCGTAATAGCCTGAAACATTGGAAGCTCCTCAACGGTAACAGGATTGGTATAAACAGGAGAATATACATTTGGAGGAATACCATCTGTTGAATATCGTATTTCGGCTCCATCAACTACATTCTCAAGAACTATTTCAAAACCATTATCAGTTTTGGCATTGCTCACAAGTTTTGGCTGTGGAACACGATATCCGTAATTAGCAAAATCAAGACGTGGATAATGAGTTTTCATTCGTTTTTCAAAATCTGTCCATTGTTGAAGTTCATGTGGAGTCCAGCAAACTTCGGCCAATGCAGCCATTCTTGGGAATGTTAGATAATCAAAATACTTTTCAGAACGATTTTCATTAATTGGTGCAATTTCCTGTAAAATAGTTCCATGGATAAATTGATCAGACCATAATGTTGCATGACCACCCAAGACCTGAGATTGATATTGCTCCTCAATACCTTCAATCATCGGATTAAAAGCATACACCTTTTCCAATGAAATAGGAGGCAACCAGGTTGCAGCTTTTACCTCGCCTGGTATTTTGCTTTCCGCAACATCAAAATAGCAATGACCAGTTAGTGCCATCACAACATCATGCCCAGCTTTGGTACCTGAAATTCCCTTTTCAAGATCGTGCCAAACCATGCCAACAGCTTTTTCATCCAAGCCTCTTTCAATAATCTCATCCCAGCCAACAATGGTTTTACCATATTCTTTAACCATTTGCTGAACTCTTTTGGTAAAATAAACCTGAAGCTCACTTTCGGTTTCAAAACCAAGCTCTTTTTTCCTTGCCTGACAATGAGGACATGCAATCCATCGATCATAGTTAGCCTCATCACCACCCACATGGATATATTTTGATGGGAATAAGTCGAAGGTTTCTTTGAAAACATCAGCTAGAAAATCGAAGGTTGACTCTTTTCCTACACAATATAGCTCACGACTAATCGAATGTTGCTGCGGTACAATTTGTTGTTCTTCGGTACATGATAAAAATGGATAGGCAGCAATTGCAGCTAAAGTGTGAGCTGGAATCTCAATTTCAGGAATTACTTCAACATTGCGTAATGAGGCATATGATACAATTTCTTTAATATCTTCCTGAGTATAATAACCACCTGTCCTTTCATGACCTTCTCCACGCCATGCACCTACTGAAGTTAATTTTGGATACTTCTTAATTTCCAAGCGCCATCCTGCATCATCAATCAAATGTAAATGCAACACGTTCATCTTATACATGGCCATCATATCAATCAGATGGAGAACGTATTCTTTATCGTAAAAATAGCGACTCGCATCAAGCATCATTCCACGCCAGGGATAAACGGGAGCATCCTGAATTTCAGCTCCGGTAACCTGCCAATCAACATTTTTCTGACGTTGCAAACTAAATATATCAGCTGGCAACATTTGCAAAAAGGTTTGTATTCCATTAAATACGCCTGCGGCACTATTCCCAATTATTTTTACTGATTCGCTCGTTGCTGAAAGATGATATCCTTCTTTCTTCTCAACAAGGCTATTATCAATTGACAAATGAATTGATTTTGATTTGGCATTATCAGAATTCTGAATGTCAAAATCCCAACCAGTTGCCGGAGATATCGTTTTTGACAAATATGCAGCCAAATCTTCAAGGTCATTGGCATAAAGAATTTTCACCTCTTCATTGAGTGTAAAAACCTGACCGTTCTCTGAATATTTTTGTGGTTTTGGTATGATATCAGAAGCATTTGCTTGCACAAAAATCCCGATTAAAAATAATAGCAATAGACTGTGAGTACGCATTTGTGTTTTAAATTAGTTAGTAGTGTGATTAAAGGCGAAAATAACAAAACAATTCCTAATCAAAATCTTTATTAATCAGTTCCCATCTTACCAAATAGCTTTCAGGAGAATTATGAACCATCGAAATGCCCCATGTCAATTCATTATCACCCTTAAGTCCTGTTAGTTCTGCACGAAATGCGCCAGGTGCATTTGGACGTTTTTTGCTATCCACTTTAACAGAAATTGGATCGGAATTAAAATCAAGTCCATCAGCTGCATATTCAAATGTGAAGCTGATCGATGCTAAACATGCAACTCCATTATGCTGTTTCCATACGAATACCTCGTGACTTTTATCCAAAATAGGATTGCTTTCATATTTTCCAAACGGCCCTTCAGGAGTATCAGCCATTGCTACACCCATCTGAGTATGAGCAGGACCATGCTGTCCATCCCCATAATTACGTCCTTTATAATACAGCCAATATTTGCTTTCTTTTTTTAACAGAACTGCATCATCAACACGATAACTATCGAATAAACTTCGATCTTGGCTAACAGAAATTACGGGGTTCGTTTCACAACGAATAAAAGGGCCATCAGGACTGTTCGATTTTGCAACACCAATTGCTGTGTAATCGTTAACCGAATTATTTTCAAAAGCGCCATCCGGATTACCAGGAGTTGGTTGTACACCAGTATAATAGAGGTAATAAATACCTTCTTCTTCAATAATATTTGGAGTAAATACAGCCTGACTATCCCATTGACCAATCTTTCCGACATCCAAAACCATTCCAATTTCTTTCCATGTAAAACCTTCATCTTCGGACACGGCTGCCCAAATATTCCCCCAATAGCCCGGACTCTGACCATACACCTTTGTGTAGTACACGAAATACTTGTCATCAACTTTTATAACATCGCTATTGTCACGACGAGTGCATCCTTTTTCATAGCCAATGCCTTCCACCTCCTGAAAACTAAATTCCCTGGAATTAAAGTATTCCTTTATGTCATCAGTTGATTCTTCTTTTACTGAATTGCATCCCAGAAGCAGAAGGGAGAAAAAAATAATCAGAATTGAATATTTAATCATTGGATTGGGTTTTAAGTTTCTAAAATAACAGATCTGCTAAGAATCAAAGTTCCTAAGCATAGGAGCATTTTCTTTTTATGCTTAGAGTCTTTGAATTGAGTGTTGCTTATTGCTTTAACCAGCCTAGCTCGGATAACGAAACAGACTGATGATTTAAATAATGATTGTCTTCCGGCCCACATGATGAAATGAACTCTATCCCTTTGTAGGTGAATATTTCAGCTGCATGCCCAAATAAAGTTGTAATCGTATTTTTCTCATAATCGAAATGATCAGGATAATCGGATACAACCACAATAGTTTCTGCATACCTACGGTGTGCATAAGTGAAAAACAAATACCAAAGATCTTTGTGTTTCACTAAAAATGGGGACTCCATCAGGGTTGCCCAATTGTTATCATTTATTCCAAGAATTGTTTCCGGATCATCAAAACTTACAAAATCTTTCGTTCTTATTCGCAATATCTGAGATTGTTTTACTCCTTCATTTCCTGTGGAAACCACATGAATCCAATACTTTCCATCATCACCTTTCATGATGTGCGGATCACGGGTTGAGATCCAAAGTTTATCTGGCAAAATATAAGTGCCAGTTGCTTCCCAATCAGTTAAATCTTTTGACCAGTATATCTCCAGTCTCCGAACATCAGCCCATACCTCAACAACCATAACCCAACGATTCGATTCATCATGCCAAACAATATAAGGTGCTCCCAAATACTCTGTTCCTTTGCTTTCATCAAGCGCAAACGGAAGGCGTTCCCAATCTGTTGTTGCATCATTCGTTTTTAAGTGCCCCAAATAAGGGTGATAGCGATAAAGCTCCTTCCCTTCTGGTGGATATGGATTATTTATTCCAAACCAATGCAATTCCCCTTCCTTGTTCTCTACAAAACAATGATCATTTGTAAACCATTTGTTTTGATCAAACTCAGGTGATGGTTTTGCATCAAATATTTGGCGACTTTCTCCTTTCAGATATGGTATTTCGGCAATTTGAAGAATGCTCTTTCCCATTTTAGTATTAGCACAAGCTGTTACAACAAATACTAGTATTACAATGTATATTTTCATCCTGATTAATTATTTATTGATTCATTAGTTTTCGCATTTCCTTTTCCTGATCTCCATTCCAGTATCCACAATCAAGTCGTAGAAATACGGAAGTATATGGAATCGTTAGATCCGTCTTCAATACCAAAATATTAAAGGTTTTAGCAGCTTCATCAATGGTTGCAATAAGCTCCTCATGCAACTCTTTAGTTACATTCCTTCCCTTTAACAACGTATAAAGATCTGATTTATAACTGTCAATTCCTTTTGCATTTTTTTCGGGTACAAAATCAATCTCTTTATCTAAAAACACTTCAGGATAAATATGATTAGCTTCATCAACAGCATCCAAGACTTCGGTAACAACAGCAAGCTGACTTTCGCCTGTAGCAATCGTGTTTATAGCAGACTTACTTTGAAATGGGTAAGCAGAATCGACAATCAGAATCCAGTTACGATGACCGTGCAGCTGGATCTGCTCCTGAAGTTCTTTACGCCATTCTGAAGAGCTGTTCTGACCTATAGCAGGTTGAAAAAACACGACAATCACAAGTACTAGCAATGATAGCTTTAAAGGTTTCATTTTATTGAATTTTAAGTTTTAAGTTTTGTTTACTCGTTAATTTCAGATTATCCAGATATACTTTTATCATTTCTCCTGATTGTGTAAACTTGATCTTTATAGGAGACTCATCAATAAAAGCCTCAACCAATGTCGCGCTTCTCCCTTTTTCAAGCTGAATTTCAATTTCATTCAACTTTAGCTGCCCATATTTAATTTGTAAGGTATTCTCTTGATAAACCTTCTCTCGCTTTTGAGTAAAACTTCCCCATCCTTCAGCAGTTGTAAATGCTGATTTGAAATTTTCTGGAGTAATTTTTGGATTAAATCGAATTGATCTTTTTGCTCCATGATAATCGTACCCACATAAAGCATGATAAACCCCGTAACTTGCCATTGATCGACTGTAATGATCACCACATTCAATTTCATTGTACGGGTTACGTTTTTTTGCATCGTAGCGCTCATGTACCGACTTCGTAATCGCCAATCCCTCTTCTAACATTCCTTCGTTAATCATATGTGAGGCCACCTGATATTCGAAGCCATTCATGCATTCATCAAAGTATCCACCAGGTCCTAGCCATGTTGGTGAATCAGCAGCCCTCTTATCCATTCCCGGAACTGCATTCTCATCGCCACCTTTTGGCCAGGTACAAATTATAGTACCAGCTTCACCCGCTGTAGCATAAATTCGAACACCTTTAATTGGCTTATGCTCTTTCTGATAGATATATGCATCAGGTGCATAATTGTATTTCCAAATTGACTGAAGTGCTGATTTACATTCTTTTTCAGGAATTATACGTTCGGAAATTCCAGCCTGAAAAGCAAGACTTTGTCCCAGCACCTGATCAATATGGCAGCCATCATTTGAATTAATTGCATTTGGATGTGCTGGATCAGGTTTATGAATGAAATACTCACCATTGTATAGTTCCTTTACAATATTCTTCTGACCTAATTTTAGAATATCATCACAGGTAGCAGCAAACTCTTGATCTCCAAATTCAATTGCCATTGCCTTACCTGCAGCAAGCGCACCAAGATAAAGTGAACTAATCCAACCCATTGGTCCATACCATGAAGCATCTAAGGTGTTGTGTTGTCCACCTTCCAGAAGACCATCTTTGTTTTTGTCTTCATTTATCATGAATTGAACAGACTTCTTAATTTTAGTGTAATTCGCTTTCAAGAATCGCATATCACCCGACATTTTATGCTCCCGATAAGTACGGATAATGGTGCCACAATGTCCATCATGCGCAACAGTTTTCCCATAATTCCCAGCGGTTTCATCACGATGTCCCATACCACCATCTTCTCTGAAACTGATACCATAGTCAATTTTTTCACGTAGATATCGTTCAATCTCTGGGAAAGTTCGTGCCATTCCCTGCGTGTAATGCCAAACATGCTGGCAAGTTCCGGGACAACACTCCACTCCTTCCCAACCATAAAATCGACCATTATCAAACCAAAGCACAGTATTAGTAGCCAAACAATCATTGGGAATAAAACTTCGATCAAGTAGCCAATAAGGTAAACTTGAATCGTACCAAACCTTATTCCAATTTCGGGTTTCACCTGCTAAATAATCAAACTTATTCTGAAGGTATGAAGCTACTTCACCAGCAGACTGGAATCGATTATTGTAGTGCCTTTTTAGTTGTTTAATATCTTTTAATGCGAGTAACTGTCCGCTATCTTTTTCTTGCTGATTAAAATGTGGAAAGAACCAGCTTATTGCAAAATCTACTGCTTGAGATTCATCAGGTTTAAGTTCAATTTCCCGACCAACTGCGCCAATCATTATCTTACCAAATGGTTTAGTTGCATCTTTACTAATGGATTCGTTAACTTCAAGATGATCAAAAATCGACTCCGGATTTGTATCAATTGGTAAGGATAAAGAAACTTTTGTGTCTTCTGCATTTAGAACAGACAGCGCCATAGATCCATAACCGTGTTGCTCTGCGAGAGTTTCTCCCGATGAATGTGGTTTATTTGCATCAAGAACGTCACTTAAAATTGTTGTTCTATAATTCTCTGTCTCTAATTTATTGGTACGTTCTCCCCATGATTCGTCATCGGTATAAGGACAAACAGCATTCTCCAACCACTTGGCTATTTCTACCGTTACTTTTTTATTGCTTGTATTCTTTACCTTATACGACATAATAGTCGCTGGCAAAGCCGAATCCTGTGCATCCAGAGGAATAAATGGTGAAAATGCTTCTAACTCAATCTCAACCGGAAAATCCTTATCAGCATAAGTTACCCTTCCGATAGGGTATTCACCACGAAATTTAATTTCTGAAAAACCCTTATTATCAAGAGTTCTGGTATATGTTTTCCCATTGCTTGTAACTCGCACAACCGTTCCCTGATCAACAGGGCGAGTCTCACGGGTAAACACCTGATCCGGATTTTTGTAATGTCCACCAAGGGTCATTGAAGCGAATCGCTGACCATGATCTTTTTCCCTACTATATTCAGCTTTAAAAATGTGCCACAGCCACAAACGGCCATCACCACCCAAATACAAATGACCACAAGCGATACCACCTATTGGCATTCCAATATGTTTTAACTCTTTCTCTTCGGAGCTATACACTTCAGGTTTGCCTCGTTCAAATAATGACTGTACCCATTTTTTAGACAACTTTTTGTCAGCTGGAATTAAGTGTTCCATTTCATCGTACGAAAATGGACCAGCAAAAGATGACAAGCCCGGCAAAGAAAGTGCCGTAGCACCTAACAATGCAGTTTTTAAAAAATTACGTCTTTCTAATTGCATGCCTTCCGAATTACGACAATTCTCAAGAGGTTTTAATTCGTTTAGTCTTGATTTATTTTTCATGCTTATTTTGTTTTTGAAATAATTTGAATTTCCTGATCCTTGAATGAACTACCCCGGGGCAGAGCCCACGAGGTATCAAAAAAGAGTCAGTTGACC
>CBDVCE010000100.1:0-11243 GCA_965372405.1 uncultured Sunxiuqinia sp. | reverse complement strand
TCGATAGCGTATTATTATCGTAGTTTCGTAATGTTTTTACCTTGCAACGGTCTTATCTTGTGCTTTTAGACTACCAACACTTAAAATACCGATTAACAAAAATGCTGAAAGCCTAAATCTATATTTTCTTATTTCGAACATATTTAGCTGGTTTTATGATTCCCATTTGCATTGTAAAAAAGGGTGATATCTGCAACATCTCTCAGAAAATCAATCTTCCGAATTTCAAATCGTTTAATGTCTATCCCTGTTCGCTGCTTGAGGTCATTCATCAATTCATCATTGTTTTGCATATGAATGTTCTCAATCTTTTCGTAGATCAATTGGATTGATAACTCCTGTTTAAGAGCCAGCCTTTTTTCTAAATACCAAAGGCCATAAACGATGGCAATGTTTGTAAAAACTAACTCAGCATAACTCACTTTTTTATTAGAAAGAGCATTGATTACCGAAAGACCGATTACAATAAATAGGTAAGTCATTTCCTTTATAGGAATGGCATCCGTTCGATAGCGGAGAATTCCAAAAATGGCGAAAAGCCCCAGTGCAAATCCGAGTTCAAGTTTCACGTTATTTAAAAGGAAACACAGCATAAAAACAACGACTCCGATTACAAGGAAACTGAAATAAAAGTCCTTTCGCCTGCTGTTTTTAGCATACATAAAATGAACAACAATGAATATCAAGAAGGTATTCATTACAAAACGAATAAGCAGCTCTGAAAAGTCAGCAACATTGATGAGCTTAATTCCAAGAAACCGAATATTCTCCTCCCATTCAGGTTGAATATTTATTGCATCTGCTAATTGTGTGATATCCATAACTTGGTTGATTTTAAAAGGTTAGTTCTCTGAGAAAATTGATTTCTCCATTTTCCTGATTCGTGGTTTAAATGCATTACTCTTTAGTAAAGGATCAGTTAGCACACGACCAACGCAATATTTGCTAAATCCAGATTTCTTAATTCCTGCTTTTTGTAATGATTTTATTAGTGGCGAATTTGAAGGTAAACCATCCGATTTTATTTCAACAATTACCAAATTATCAAGTGCAATATTTTCAGTTTCTGTTTCAAACTTTAAATTTAAATCGATGGTGCAGCGCTCATTCAGATTTTTATTTACCAGGGTTATGCGATGAAAAACATTTTGAAGTGTTGGAGAAAGTTCATCACACTCATAAGGACAATTTAGATTGACAAAGTCTTTCTCTGACTCTTCAAATAATAAATTAATTGTAGAACTAATCCGGTTCTTTATTGTCCTTCCTTTATTGTTCTTTTTCTTAATCTCCAGAAAGTTAATTCCCGATTCTACATAGGTGCGCAGACGAACCTTGTACCTATTGAGTTTCCCATTATGATGTGCTGTGTACATAGAATCCTTGCTAGTATCAAAGTAAACCGTAGAATACAACAATTCACTTTTTTCATTTATTTGAAGGATCAAATAGTCTTCCTTCACCTTTTCAAAAATCTCAGGTAATTGGTCTTTATGAAACCAAAATTTGGTATCAACCCGATTCATCAATTTTACCTGATCCATTTCATTAAGCTTAATTATATTCTCAAATGGTAAATGCATGATTTAACTATTAATGTTTGCTCCTTGGTCTCTTTTTTCCATGACCACGTTCCTGCATAAACTTTTCAAACAATGCTTTTTGGTCATCATTAAATAAACTCACAAGTTGATTTTCAAAATCATTCTTTAAAGCTTCCATTTCACTTCTATGTTTCTCATGCTCTTTTTTTCCCTTTTCCATCATCTCTTTTGCTTCCTTAAAATGTGCCAAATGAAGACTTAAAACTTCTTCCTTTTGGTCGGCTGAAAGATCAAGCTTTTGGGGAAGATCATTTATCATTTTTACAATCTGAGAAGAATCTGGCAACATTTTGGGAGGCCTTGGCTGATGCTCTTGCGCACCAGCCAGATCAGCCATTAACACTAATCCCAAAATCAACAAAAACAGAAATCCTTTTTGTTTAACTATTCGTTTCATAATTCTTTATTTTTTTGATTTATTAATTCAGATTATTGTGCATTACGAACAAGGCGAACGTAATTATATATCCGTATAGCATCACCCTGAGGACCATGACCTGTTGGGTAATCACCAGAATCTCCAACTTTGGGATCGCTTCTTTGTGCTCCAGCTCCATGAACATCCTGCCATTGACCATTGAAATAGCCCAGAGCTCTGCCAAACGAAACGTATGCTCCACCACCCCCGTTTTGCATATTCGCATGAGTGGTTCCTGACCAGAAGTATGGGTAATCAATTTGTCCACCCTCATTGGTAATTTCAGAGCAATTAAATATTGGATCAATAGCTGCAGAATTTGTAGCACCGGGCGCACGTGAATAATCAACAATACTTTGTAATTCTTTCACACTTGGCAATCGCCAGTCTGAAAATCCGGCATATTCTTTTTCTTCCGCATATTTAAGGGCTTCTTCCCATGTCATTCCAGCTCCAGAATCATCTTTTATCCACATCAAGCCAGTTGCACTATCCGTAATTACACCACTGCTTTTTTCTGAAAAAATATTCTTACCATAGTTTGTGTTTCCTCGGACATAAAGAACAAAGAATGTTTTCCCTTGTGATTGTCCTGGCATAGGCCCAGTTGGATAACCTTTAATCCTTCCATCAGCGAAATTCACCCCGAACATCAGGTTTCCACCTCCAAATTCAGAGTCGCCCACATCGATGTTTGAAGTCGCAAATTGTGAATCTATAATTCGCTCACCGGCATTTGGGTCACCATATTCAAAATCAAAAAAGTCAGTATCTATAAAAGGAATCAAATTAGAAGTTGAAGTTCCATTATAACCGCTGGGGTCTTCACCGCTAAAAATAATAAGCGAATACAACTCTTTAATTGATGGTAATCTCCAATCTGAATATCCGCCCAATTCAAAAGATTCCGCTCCACTGACAGCTTGGTCATAGGTCATTTTATTGCCAGCATTCTTTTGCCACATTAACCCAGTAACCATGTCAGTTATGGTTTCATCTCCATTATCAACATAGTTTATTCCATTTCCTGTATAATTGGCATTTTGACCAAAGAATGCAGCACCTGATGAAGGTTCATTTATTACTGAATTGCTTCCATAAAAAATTGTTTGGTTGGTTCCAACAATTGGGTAATCTGAAATATCAGGCAAGTTTTCAACCGTTTGCTCGGTTCCCTCATTAGCTTCATCTGTATCTAAAATAGATTCATCACTGCAGGCTGTGCTTCCCAATAAAAGGGAAACCAACATGCTTATTAAGATTGTTCCCATTTTCTTTATTTTAAATTGTTTCATGACTTTATACTTTTAATTGTCTGAAACAAACTTATGGCAGCAACCATCATTTAGAAAATGAAATCAACAAACAGGATGTTTTCATCATCAGAATCAGAAATCCGATCAACAAAAAAAATCGGAGTAAGTGCACATTTCAACAAAAAGCTAATTCAAATAGATCACAATTGAACATTCAAACAGGCTACATGTCGAATTTTTCGATGTAAAACGGCATATTAAATAAGAAGCTTTTAAAATAAATAATGTATTATAGGAACCCCTGGATATGCTATAGAACCATTGATTAGTCTAAATTATTAATTACTTTTGGATACAAGATTTGGGATAGACTAAACTGTATTTGTTTTAGTATTTCTAAACTAATTAACTAAACTAATTTTAAGGTAGAAACTGCCTTAGCGGAATGGAAAATCGCAACTGGATGTTAATGCTTAAGGGGAATAAATTAGCTTTGGCAAATATCTACTACAAGTATGCCGAAGTGCTTTATCAGTATGGCCTAAAAATGACAAAAGACAGGGCTTGTATTGAGGATGCAATGCAAGATTTATTTCTCTACCTAATGAACAACAGGAAAAGCTTAACAACTCCTGATAATATCACATTCTACCTTATTCGTGCTTACCGTAACCAACTTATAAAAGAGTTGAACAAGAAAAAATTATCTGTAGAAATAGATTATGCTGACTCGATAGATTTTATTGTTGAGAGTAATCTTGAAGCTGAAGCCATACGAAATAAATTGCCAGAACAACAACAACTTCTGATCTCAGAACTAATGAGTTCATTATCTGTAAGACAAAAAGAAGCCATTTATTTAAAGTACCGAAATGGATTAACGAATGAAGAAATTGCAGGAGTAATGGATATCTCGCACCAGGCATGCCGAAATTTGATTTCAAACTCAATAAAACGAATGAAAGAATACCTCTCACAATCAAACATTTCAAAAGATATTCTTATTCTTTTCGATTTTTTCTGCCGAAAATTGATTACAAATTAAAAAGTAAAATCTCTTATTAGTATTAAAGCTAGTTTTTGATGAATAAATTTACCAGTTATAAAGCTGTTCAGTTTGCCAATGATACCGAATTTGCTGATTGGGTTACAAATCCAACAAAAGAAAAAGATGAATTGTGGCAAAACTTTCAAAAACAATATCCCCATCTTAAAGAAGAAATTTCTTTAGCTCGTAATATAATTGAAAACTTCCTCCCTGTTGAAGATCAGATTTCATCTGAAGCAATTCATTCTGTATGGAAACGGGTTAGCAAAAAAAAGAGACACGGGCTCAAAACGTATTTAAATGCTGCAGCTGCTATTATATTCATTTTAATTTTAATAGGGGGTGGCATTATCTATAATGAAAAGTCCCAAGAAGATAATTTCCTTGCCTTCGAAGAAAATACAGATTCCTATAGTCAACTC
This sequence comes from uncultured Sunxiuqinia sp., assembly GCA_965372405.1. Classification (GTDB taxonomy): domain Bacteria; phylum Bacteroidota; class Bacteroidia; order Bacteroidales; family Prolixibacteraceae; genus Sunxiuqinia. The sequence continues at coordinate 6,495 of CBDVCE010000100.1, read as the reverse complement.
TTTTCCAATAATGAAAATCCAATTCTTTTTGATCAGGATCAAGTAGACTTGGATTTTAGCAAAGACTCAGGGATTTTAATGAACAATGATTCAACTTTGCATATCATTCAATCCGAGAAAGGGAATAAATCGATCATGGAAAAGATTGTTGTTCCATATGGAAAAAGAATCTTTTTGACACTGAATGATAAGAGCCGGGTATGCATTAATAGTGGTTCTCAACTTGTTTTTCCACGAAAATTTGATAGTTCAAAACGAGAAGTCTTCCTTGTAGGTGAAGCTCTTTTCAAAGTAACTCATAACGAGGAGATGCCTTTTATCGTTCATACAAAGAATTCATCAGTTAAAGTTTTGGGGACTTCTTTTAATGTAAAAGCATATGCTGATGAGAATTATGAAGAGACCGTACTAGTTTCTGGGAAAGTTTCGCTTTCGAAGAAAAATATTTGGGATAAACCAACCATATTAAAGCCCGGACAAATGGGTAAGTACTTTTCAAATGAAGACTTTTTTAAAGTTAAAGAAGTAGATGTAGCCGCTTACACATCTTGGGCTGAAGGATATTTAATTTTCAAAAATAAAATTGCCCGTGAAGTTTTGCTTCAAGTTAGTAGATATTACAATAAAGAGATAGAAGTACAGGCCAATGCAAATTTTGTGACTTTTACGGGGAAATTAGATCTAACAGAAGATTTTGATGTTATCCTTAAACGGATTACGAAGACTTCTTCATTAAGATATTTTTACGAAAACGACAAGATTATAATAAAACAATAATTGCTTATGAAATAAATAAAAAAGGCGACACATGTTGACTCCATGTTCGCCTTTAATGCTAAACATATCAAAAATGACACGTTTAATCTAAACATTGCAAATTTATGAAAAAAATGTCAAAAGAAACGCTCCCTTATTTGGGTGTGTTTAAAACTTTGTTTCTAACAATGCGGATAACTATTTTTTTACTTATTGCATTTGTTATTACTGCAAACGCGAACAGCTATTCTCAAGCTACTAAATTTTCGATGTCACTGAAAAATGTGACCATCGAGAATGTCTTTCATGAAATTGAATCAAACAGTGAATTCATGATTTTCTTTCAGGATCAAAATATTGATCTGAACAGAAAAGTAAAGGTTAAAGTAAAAGATGAAAGTATCGAAAGTATACTTACTCAGCTTTTTGAAGACAGCAAGCTTTCCTGGGAGATTGATGACCGACAAATCTTAATCTACAAGGAAAACACTGAGCTTGATCCACGTCAGCCTATGCTTTCAGTACAACAACCTGAAACCAAAACAATAAAAGGTTCTGTTGTTGATGGGGATGGTTCTGCCATCCCAGGCGCATCAATTGTTGTAAAAGGAACTACAACAGGTACTATAAGTAATTTTGAAGGTAACTTTACACTTACGATTCCTGTTAACGCCCAAACAATGGTTGTTTCTTTTATTGGGATGCAAACTCAGGAAATAAAAATCACAGACCTTACTGACTACAAGGTTATCTTAAGTACTGATATTGCGGGAATTGAAGAAGTACTCGTTGTCGCTGCACTTGGTGTAAAGCGCCAACCCAGATCAATGGGTTATATGACTCAAGCAGTTTCCGGAGAGGATATTGTTATGTCGAATACTCCTAACGTTGTAAGTTCCCTTTCAGGAAAACTTGCAGGGGTAAGCATTACCAATGCGAACCAACTTGACGGAGGTACTTCACGTATTGTTATTCGTGGAAATAACAATATTTCTGGGAATAACCAGCCATTAATTATTCTTGATGGAATTCCGTTGGAGAATAATCCTACCATTCCACTTGCCGGCGGTAAAGGTGTAACAGAATCTACTTCAGGGGTTACTGATTTTGGAACAGGAATTAACTTTCTTAATCCTGACGACATTGAAGATATGAACGTTTTAAAAGGACCTGCTGCTGCTGCACTTTATGGAGCAAGGGGGGCAAATGGAGTAATTCTTATTACCACGAAGAAAGGTACTAAAAAGGAAGGAATTGGGATTAGTTATTCATATACAAACAAAATAACAGATCCTTACTATTTCAGAGAGCAACAAAATGAGTACGGATTTGGTGGTCTGGCCATGCCAATGTACACTGCAGATAATGATCTTTTATACGATAAAGATGACCAGGGAAACACCCTATATCCGCGACAGAAATGGAATGGCGATCGTTATGAAGCTATTTACGGTCAAATGCCACATGGATTATGGACTTATGATGCTAAGGCATTTACTTGGCATGGATATTCAACTTCATGGGGAAGAAAGATGGATGGTAAAATGATTAAATGGTGGGATGGAGAAATGAGACCCCACTCCCCTCAACCTGATAATCAGCAGTACTACTATCGAAATGGAATTCAAGATTCACACAATATTTCCTTCTCTAATGCAGGTGATTTTGGATCTGTACGTGTAGGTATTGGGCATGTTAGCAATGATGCTGTAATTGATAATAGTAACTACAAAAAGACAAACTTTACAATTGGTTCAAACCTGAATATTTCGGATGTATTAAAAGCGGAAGTAAGTGTAAGCTACAGCGATTACAATCGACTAAACGGTATGAATGTGCAGACGACCAATGATTTCTTTTCTAAATTTGTTTACAATTATCCTGTTGATTATCGCCCGGAATTAGATCATCAAAATTACAAACGGGAAGATGGTACATTCAACAGTTTTGGTAATGGAACTCATAATCCATACGGAGTTAATGCTTACAGTGTTTTTTGGAATGTATATGAACAAAACAGGTCACAGCAGCGTAATCAAATGCTAGGTGCAATTAAACTGGTTTATAGCCCAACAGACTGGTTGAGTTTTATGGGTAGAGCCGGACTTGATTTTGTTAGTCAGGAAATTGAAGAAAGACACAAACCAAAAGATATTGCAGGCCTACAAGGTTGGTACCTGCATAGTTTGGCAAAAGAATCGGTAACAAACTTCGACTTCTTAGCAACAGCAAAAAAAGACAATTTGCTTGACAACTTAAATGCCAGTGTTTCTGTTGGTGGAACCCAATGGACAAGGGAACGATATTACATGAAAGGGCAAACTTGGAAAAACGGCAAATCCAGATTCAAAGATCCATGGATTTATTCTTTAGCAAATTATGATTTATCAACACAAAGTGGCGAAATAAATAGTCAACAAATCCCAACAGAGGAAAAATTGCAGAAAGAAATTAATTCGATGTATGGGTTCTTAGATTTAAGTTACTCTAATTATTTATACCTACAATTAACAGGGCGTAATGACTGGTCTTCAACTTTGCCTTCAAATAGTAACTCATACTTTTACCCATCATCTTCATTAAGTTTTGTGTTTAGTGAATTGATAGAAGATAAGGATTGGTTAACTTTTGGAAAATTACGACTTGCTTATGCTGCTGCCGCAAACGATGCAGATCCCTATAAACTATTACCCACTTTCACATCTTCATCATTCGGAGGTTTTCCTGCTCATGGTATAAATGACATTCTTCCTCCAACGGATTTAAAACCTCAAACTTCAAGGTCTTACGAGGGAGGTATTGATTTAAGACTGTTTGATAGTCGTTTGAAATTTGATGTAACATATTACCATGTTGTTTCTGACAATCAGATTATGAGTGCACCTATTCCGCTCTCTTCAGGTTATTCCAATGTAGAGTTTAACTCTGGTGAAATGGAAAACAAAGGTTTTGAGGTTGTTGCAAGTTACGAGGTTGTCCGCAAAAAAGATTTTAACTGGACTTTAGGAGTTAATGGGTCGCACAACCAAAATACGCTACTTTCTTTGGACGGTGTGAACAAAACCCTTATTATTGGTCAATTCTTTGGTGGCAATGGTCCTGTTATTCAGGTTGATGTCGGTGAAAAATATGGCAATATTTATGGTTGGGATTATGAATTAAATGATAAAGGCAACAGAATCGTTGAAACCAGAACAGATAATGACGGCAATGTAGTAGGTACACTTTATAAAACAACCCCCGATCGTGTAAAAATGGGAAATTCAACTCCTGACCTTATTGGCGGTATAAACAACACAATTCGCTGGAAGAATTTTAGCTTATATGCTTTGGTTGACTTTAGTTTAGGAGCCGATATTTGGAGTGGTGACCATGCAACCGCATTATCATCAGGCTTAAGCCCATCAACATTATTGGAACGCAACGGCGGCGGTTTACCATTCACCTATCCTGATGGAACACAAGCCAATCATGGAATAAAAATGGATGGAGACCTGGAAGACGGAACTGCAAATAATCATGTTGTTCATTATATCTGGAAGTATGGCCGTTTGGGTTCATGGGGAGCATATAACCTTTCTACACCCTCAATTCTGAAAAACGATTGGGTTAAAATGCGAGAGATAACATTAAGCTACAATGTGCCTAAAGAATTTGTTAAGAAATCGAAGGTATTCCAAAATGCCAGACTTTCGTTTACTGGTCGCGATTTATTTTACATACATACATCGTTACCTGATAAAATTAACCCGGAAGCGACAAGCCTTACTGCCGGTAATGCACAAGGACTTATGTTCGGTGCTTTACCAGGTATGCGGTCATTTAGTTTTAGTCTCAACGTAGGATTCTAATTCTGTCTAACTATTAAAACAAGAAATATGAAAAATAATAAAATATATTCACTATTGTTTATACTATTCACAATCGGTTTTACTCAAAGTTGCACCGATGGTTTTGAAGAAATGAACCGGGATCCTTTTAATCCCACGGAAGCATCAATTCCCACTGTTTTCAACAAATATATTGAAGCTGTAAAACAGTCAGGCCAAGTGATAGATGGCTTTCATAACGGATACTACTATTATATAACGCAGCAGCTTGGCAACCCTGCCCCTCGTTATGTATTAGCCAATTTATCTGATCAATCGTGGGGAAAATATTATAAACCACTGAAAAATGTTCGTTGGATCGAAAATGAATTGGACAATGCTACATTAAAAGTAGATAATATACGTAACTGCCTAAATATCCTCTTTGCTTATCATACATTAACAACTGCAGATTATTATGGTGACATGCCGTTTTCCAAAGCTGGTAAAGGAGCAGGTGGCTCTGATTTCTACCGCGTAGGATACGACAAACACGCCGATATATACAAGACTTGTATGGATATGTTGAAAACTGCGGCTGAAAGTTTTTCTTCAGCTGATGACCAGATGAGTTTAGGAGGTGGCGATGTCCTTTTTCATGGAGATTATGAAATGTGGAAAAAATTTGCCAATTCCATCCGCTTACGTTATGCTATACAGATTTCTGATGCTGACAATGCTCAAGCAGTAAGTCATATTAGTAATATATTAGGTGATGCATCAAAATATCCATTAATTTCTGGAGATGAAGATATTGGTTTTTGGCCTTTGGAATTACCTGGAACAACTACTAGTAGGGGTTTAGGTCCAGATAGTCCTTTGTGCATGGGAACTACCATGTGGAATTGGATGTCAGAGAATGACAATACAGATGGATCTGGAATTATTGACCCTCGCTGCAAGGTAATGTTCGAAACCAATAACGATGGAGAGTGGAAACCGCAAAAACAGCTTGATCCTGTCTTGTCTCAAGGAAGGGGTCCATACAATACTAGTCCATTCCCCTCTGGCAGAGATGATTCATCAACAATGGAAGAATGGGGAAATAAAACTGAAGGTTGTCAATTTTCTCCCGTAAACATATATTTTGCGAGGGATACTGAAACGTTCCCAGCTATTTTGATAAGTGTTGCCGAGGTAAATTTCATGAAATCAGAAGTGTATAACAGAGGCATCGGTGTTAGTAAAAATGCAGAAACTGCAAAAGCAGAATATGAAGCAGGGGTCAAGTCATCAATCAATTATTGGTATAATTTAGTTGAACTAAAAGGAAGTAAGTGGTATTTCTTTAAACCAGTATTGGGTGCAAATGACATTGATAATTATTTGGCTCTTCCCAAAGTTGCATATAAAGCAAATGAAGCTGAAGCTTTAGATCAAATTTATGCTCAGGAGTGGATTGCCTTATTCCGTGCACCAGCGGTGGCATTCAACCTTTACAGAAGAACTGAAGCAACACCACACGATAGATCATCAGCTAGTCACGAGAACAATTTTTATAGATTACCTTATCCTGAAGAAGAGAAGAACTTTAATGAGATAAACTTTAATGCTGCTCTAAATGGTAGAACAAACACGATAGATAATAAACTGTTCTGGCATAAATAATCAATTCGAACAATTCAAAAAGGCTGTAGGAATTATGAGGGCACTGAAAAACCTCCCATAATTTGAGGATTTTAAAATAAAACAAGGTTACAACAAGAGATATTTTCATCTCAAGTGTTGTAACCTTATTTTTTAATTCGATTTTAATAATGCTTTTTATGGCTCTATTTGCGTTTATATGGGGATCAATATGCACTACTTATTGAAGTGTATGCGTCTCTGCGATAACGTATAGTTTTTGAATATCGAACTTTCGATTTTT
>CBDVCE010000099.1:0-11313 GCA_965372405.1 uncultured Sunxiuqinia sp. | reverse complement strand
TCAATCAAAATTTGACGGGCTTTTTTTAACAACCTTATTGTGGAGACGCTTACTTCTTAAAGTGTCACCACTTTTATCATCCCAGGGAATTCCCGTTTTGTGTACAGCAAGACCTGGAGCTTAGCCAATAATTATAATTTTACTTTTTCTATTTGCTGTAATTGTAGGTCTTCAGCCTAGATGAAGGAATGGTTCACATACCTTGCATGAATTGATTTGTTGTAAAAGAGTGTCCATGTCATTCTAATAATTGTGACATGTGATAAAACAAACAATATCATGCTTAGTTGATAACAAGAGTAAAGATCTTTATCAATTTTTATATTTGCTCCCAGCCAGAACGATAATCATGCCTGATCCACTGCTCTGCCATCTGCTTAGCCGGTAAAGTTGCATAATCTTTATTGAAACGAGGATCACCATTTATGATTTCAAATTCATCTTTCATTAGAACTCGAATCTCATCCTGTCTTCCAATATTTGAAAATTGCATGTTGGGACCATCCCAAATTAGCTTTCGTTTTAAACTTTGAAGTCTTACACCTAATACTCCCATTACGACCATCTCGTTGAGTGGACCAGCATAATCAAAATTGGAAGAAGCTTCAAGACGATTCTCCGGGCTTTCCTTACAAGCACGAATCCAATCTTGCTCATGCCCTTTAATTCCGCTAGTGACGCGTCGTATTGTTTTTTGTGGAGCTTCAAAATGTGACATCTCTGAAGTTGGAAGTAGTGTTGGGTTTTTCCCATAAGTCCCACACATCAACTTTCCTTTTGTACCATGAAAGATGCAACCTCCACTTTTATCACCCATTATCTGACCATCTTTTAATTCATCAGGTCTTGGGGGCATCAATCCTCCATCGTACCAGCTTACTTTAACAGGAGGCATAGCAACTTTAGGAAGATTATCTCTGGCAGGAAATTCATAAATAACCATTTCTGCATTTGGAGCAGACTGATTATTAACGGGAGTAGAAGTCCCTTGTACTGTTTTGGGGTATTTCAATTTTAATGCTTTAAAAACCGGATCGAGTATATGACAGGCCATATCTCCTAAAGCTCCAGTCCCAAAATCCCACCAGCCGCGCCAATTCCATGGATGGTAGATTTCATTATATGGACGCATAGATGCAGGACCAATGAATAAATCCCAATCCAATGTTTTAGGAATCCGCATTTCTTTCTTTGGACGTTCCAAACCTTGTGGCCAGATTGGTCGATTTGTCCAGGCTTCAACTTTAGTAATCTCACCTATCTTTCCAGCCCATATCCATTCACAAATTTGTCGAATTCCTTCTCCACTATTGCCTTGGTTTCCCATTTGTGTGGCGACTCCATATTTTCTGGCTGTTTCAGTTAAAACTCTAGATTCATATACGGTATGAGTTAATGGTTTTTGCAGATATACATGAATCCCTTTTCTCATAGCCATTAAAGCAGGTAGTGCATGGGTATGATCAGGAGTTGCAATCATAACAGCATCAATGTCATTTTGCTTCTCAAACATTTCTCTGAAATCTTTGTATTTAGGAGCAATAGGCCATTCCCTGAATGAGTTACGATTTGCATATTTCCAATCCACATCACAAAGAGCAACAATGTTTTCAGTTTCCATTTGTTTCAGGTTTTTATAACCCTTACCTCCAACACCAATTCCTGCAATGTTGAGTTTATCACTTGGTGCTTTATGCCCAAGCCCTGCAATTACATGTGATGGTAGGATACTGATTCCAACTACGGAGCCAATTGTTGACCGAATAAAACGTCTTCTGCTGTGCAAAGTACTTTCAGGTTTCATAATATTTTCTTTTGAAGGACTGATTGAGGCAATTTAGCAAAGAAAAACAGATAATAAAAGATGCTATTAAATCTTCACAATCTTAAACGTATAGACAATAATAAGCAACTTGTCCAATTGCTTTTACATTGAACTTAACATCTTTTTCAACTCTGAAAGTTTCTCCTTTACTAAATGATTTCCATTCTGTTTCTCCCGAGAGTAATACTTCCAATACACCACTTGTAACAGTCATTAATTCAATGGATGAAGTTCCGAATTCGTATTCGCCTTCTTCCATAATTCCAACTGTCGCATTTCCTTCATTATTATCTAGTGCAATTGATTTTACTTTGCCTTCGAAATATTCATTTATTTTCAACATAGCACACTTGTTTAAACGATTATTTTTTATCAAAACAAAAATAGATGATTTTCATTTTAATTCTATTTATACATGAAAAAACGGGATAAGAAAAATCTTACCCCGTTCGGTATCTTGCTTAAGAGTTTTACTCTCAATAATTAGCAATTTAAGCTGGCATATCAGGTAAGCTCCAAGGCTTACGATAAGAATGGCTAATCAATTCTTTTGCAAATTCTTTTGCAGGAATAGGATCAGTCCATGTTTTCTTAAATGTTGGGTGACCATCATGAATCTTGAAACCGTCTTTAATAACAGTTTTGATTTTTTCGTCATCATTAAGGTTCGTGAATTGCATATTATCACCATCCCATTCAAGAACTTTGTTCAATGATTGTAAGCGAACAGCCAATACACCCATTACTACCATTTCGTTGAATGGTCCAGCTTCACTAAAGTCTGAAGCAGTAGGAACACGGTTTTCAGCAGTTTCTTTACATGCACGTACCCAATCCATTTCGTGGCTTGTTTCTACACGACGACGGAATTTAGGTACATTATTAGGAATGCGACCTGATAATAACCAAGGATCTCTTCCATAACAACCGCAAACAAGTGTGTCTTTTTCACCATGGAACAATACACCACCACCTGAGTTATTTGGATTTTTACCAGCTGGCCATCCTTCTGGAAGTAATGGCTTTATACCACCATCATACCAATGAATGTCTACCTCTGGCAATTTAACTTTCATTTTTTTCTTGGCTTTTCTTTCAGGGAAAGTAAGCTTAACAGATTGTGCTGTAGGCGCACAGTCTTGCAACAATAAAGTTGAGTTACCTTGTGCATGAGTTGGATAACCTAATTCAAGACCTACAAATACTGGGTGCAGGATGTGGCAAGCCATATCACCAAGAGCACCTGTACCATAATCCCACCAGCCACGCCAGTTCCATGGATGATAAATTTCGTTATATGGACGCATTTGAGCAGGTCCAACAAATAAATCCCAATCCAATGTTTCAGGAACCCATTGGCCGTTCTCAGGAGTATTTAAACCTTGAGGCCAGATTGGACGGTCAGTAAAAGCTTCAACTTTTTTAATCTCACCAATTTCACCATTAGCAATCCATTCTGTAGTAAGGTTAACACCTTCACCAGAAGATCCCTGGTTACCCATTGAAGTAGCTACCTGGTGTTTTGCTGCAAGATTAGTAAGCAAACGAGATTCGTAAACTGAGTGAGTCAATGGCTTTTGCACATAAACGTGTTTGCCCATTGCAATTGCATGAGCAGCAGTAATTGCGTGAGTGTGGTCTGCAGTAGCAATAACAACACCATCAATATCTTTACCTTGCACATCGTACATTTCTCTCCAGTCTTTGAACTTTTTAGCTTTAGGGAAATGATCGAAACATCTTTTTGCATATTTCCAATCTACATCACAAAGACCAATAATGTTTTCTGATTGAAGTTGTTTCAGGTTACCAAACCCCATACCACCAACACCAATGCCGACAATATTTAGTTTGTCACTAGGAGCTTTGTGCCCCATCCCAGCAATAACATTGCTAGGAAGAATGGTAATTCCAGCTGCAGCTGCAGCAGATGTTCCCAAAAAAGATCTTCTGGAAACTTGTTTTGATTCTTTTGAACTTTTCATAGTTTATAATTACTAAATTGATTCAGGTTGTGAAAAAATCACGATTGAGTTGTTTAAAATCCCTTAAAGATAGGATTATCTCTTTTTCTGAACAAGCCAAAGCATGATTTAAAACCTACGTATTTGATGTATTTAGAGCTTTTAACAAATTTTAAATGTTGCTTTAACCATTCTACTCAAAAGATTCACACATGGTTGAAATAGGTTTTGTCTATTTAGAATAAAAAAAATCAATTTGACTGGTGTTGTCACCTGCCGTATATTTGTCGTGTAATCTATAAGAAATCTAAATAAAAAATAAATAATCATGTTAACAATCGGACAAAAATTCCCAGAGTTTAAAAAAGAAGCTGTTGTTTCGTTAGTGCCAGGAAAAGAATTTCAAACACTAACAAACGAAGATATTAAAGGGAAATGGACTGTGTTTTTCTGGTGGCCACTGGATTTTACATTTGTATGCCCAACTGAAATTACTTCATTCAATACGAACTATGAAGAATTTGAAAAGCGTGGAGCTAAATTGATCGGTGCATCAATTGATTCTCAATTTGTACACTTGGCATGGAGAAATGATCATGCTGGATTGAAAGGATTGAAATTCCCTATGTTGGCTGATACTTCAAAATCGCTATCTGACGAGTTAGGAATTTTGGAAACAGAAAATAAAATCGCTTACCGTGCAACTTACATCATTGATCCTGAGGGAACGATTCAGCATGTTTCTATTAATGGATTGAATGTAGGACGCAACGTACAAGAAACTATTCGAATTCTGGATGCTCTTCAAACAGGGGAATTAACTCCTTGTGATTGGGTTCCAGGAGAAGCTACTTTGTAAAATACGCCATAACAAAGTAAGTTAGATTAGAAGTTAGAATATCAAGGAGGGAGCATTTTTGCTCCCTTTTTTGATTAGGCGGGATTCTGAGATTTAAAATTCCCCTCCATCCATATTCATTTCCATCATTCCTCCACTTCGATCTGTTTTTTCCATTTTGAAATTGTTGATCTTATAACTTACAGTAAACATCACAACTCTTGGTTCTCGTTTAAATTTGAAATAGGATTTAAAATCAGAACCATATGAGGTTCCTTCTCGTTTTCCTGATCCGAAGATATCTTGCATACTTAAAGTTGCTGTTAGTTTCTTTCTAAAGAAATCTTGACGATATGAAATGTTCGAATAAAACATGCCTTCATAATCTCCTTGTGCAGATACTGATGGCCCCCGGTACATTCCGGTGAGTTGCAATCTACTTTCCGTACTGAACTTGAAAGTCGTGTTAAATCGTCCATAATAATTCGTACTTTCTTTATCAACGGATTCATCAAGTATACTCCCTTTTAGTTTGTAGTTGTAAACAGAAAAACTACTATTAAGTAAGAACCAATCGGTCAGATTTAGGTTACCCATAAGTTCACCTCCCAGCGAGTAACTTTTATTCAGGTTGTCCGAACTCATATATAAAATACCATCATTGCCCAGTTCGTTTATGCGTGTAATTAAATTGTCGGTAACCCTGTAGAAACTTTCAATAGATATAAATGATCTTCCCAGACGCTTCATGTAGTTTATTTCATAGGAATCAGTATACTCCGGCTCCAACTCTGGATTTCCAATTCGGATGGTATATTGGTTCATATAATTTGGAATAGGGTCCAGGTCACGTCCACGTGGTCGTTCAATTCTTCGACTGTAACTCGTCATTAGCTGATCTTTGTTTGGGAGACTATAAGAAACATGTCCTGATGGAAAAAGATCAAAACGGTTTATTTCAAAAGGACTGTTAGATTTAGTATGATTAATTAATCGATTAGTAAATTCACCACGAAGTCCAAGCATATATTGCATGGCTCCAGCTTTGTTTGAGTAAGTTGAATAAATAGAATGAATATCCCTTTTAAAATCAATGACGCTACTAAAATCTGTATTGTTAATCCATTCCTGAGTAGTTAAGTCAAAATCTTCAAAGGTATAATCTTCAGTTTCCCTGTCAATCCGAGCCTGATAACCAGCTTCTAATTTGCCATCAATCCCAATAGGTCTGGAATAATCCAGTTTTAAACGATATTCATCTTCATTTTCTATTTCTGTGGTACGAATTCTTAATTCGTAAACCCCGGTTGGTTCAAAATTGGGGGTTGCGAATAATTCATTCTCAACTTCTGTATCATCCGTTTCTTCATGAGAATAGTAGAAAACTCCTTCTAATTTATGGTCTTTGTCTCCACCAAAATTTTGAAGAAAGTTAATGTTCCCACTATAAAAATCTGATGCTCGTTTAGAAAAATCATCATTAATGGTGTATTTAATGTTGCTTTCAGGCTCTGTAGAATTCTTTGCAAAACCTTTACCAAAGCGCTCTGATGTGTATTTGCCAATACTGGCAGCTACTCCAAGAGTCATGTTTTCAGAAAGATATAAATTGACACCACTTTTAATTGAAGGTGAAGATCTCTTGTAGTTGCGTTCACCACTCATCTCTAAAAATTGTGTTGTATCATTCAGGTGGGTCTCACGGTTCGATACCATTTCTCCATGATAGGTATAATCCGAGTTGGATAGTTGTAGCGAAAAGTTTCTCTTTTTATTTTTGTGATTAATCGTAACATCCAGCTTTTGTTTATCGCTTGAGCCAATCATTGCATTGACCACCCCATTAAAACCGGATAAAATATTTTTTTTCATGACCAGATTGATAATTCCAGCCATGCCATCCGGATCGTATTTTACACTAGGGTTCGTAATAATTTCAATGTTTTCAATGGCTGATGCAGGAATTTGTCGTAAGGCATCATTACCTGCCAGAACGCTCGGTCTCCCATCAATAAGAACTGTGAAACTTGAAGAGCCACGTAAACTGACATTTCCTTCAATATCTACCTGAACAGATGGCGTATTTTCAAGTACATCAGCGGCTGTCCCTCCCGCTGCGTTAATGTCCTGACTTACATTAATTACTTTTTTGTCGACTTTGTACTCAACCCGGGCACGGTCGGCAACAACATTCACAGTTCCTATTTCCTGGTTTGAAGGCTGAAGTTTAATTGTTCCGAGATCAATTGTTTTTTTGCCTGGAGCCAATCTAATATTATTGATTCGCATTTTAGTGAACCCAATAAAATCAGCATCTATAAAATAGATACCGTAACGAATCTTTTTGAGATTAAAATTTCCACTTGAAGTTGTAATTGCTCCAGATATAAGGGTTGAATCACTTGATTTATATATGGAGATATTGGCATATTCCATTACCTGACCTGATTCTGAATCAATTACCTTGCCTGTAATATTTCCATCTTTTGGTGATGCAGGGTCGTCGTTTTTATGATATTCCGGAGCCTGAGCAAAAACTGTGCTAACACACAGCAATAAATAGAGAGTTTTTAAAAAGCGCATTTTCTTTAGTTGGTAATGGTGATAATTACTAAGACGTAATTAAAAGTGTAGAGTTTAATAGGAATAGCATGTATTTCTGTTAATAATTGTAAATGATCTGGAGTGATTAAGTATTGTTCTTGAATCAGTTTTCAACTATTCCATAAAGATGATTTTATTATATTTGTTATCGAATAAATCAACTTGAAATCTAAAACAAATAAAATGAGACTTAAAAACTTTTTAATAGCTGTTGTAGCTTTATTTATGATTATGGGAATTTCTTCTTGTACACAACCTAAAAAAGAAATAGGTATCCAATTGTGGTCAGTCAGAACCGATATGAAAGCTGATCCTACCGCAACAATTGTCAAATTAGGTGAGATTGGTTATAGCTTTGTTGAAGCTGCCGGATATAGTGATGGGAAATTCTACGGAATGGAACCTACAGACTTTAAAGCATTGCTAGAGAAAAATGGGATGGCAATGAAAGGATCACATACTGGGATGAACTTGCCAAAAGAAGGCGAATGGGATCAAGCCATGGAGTGGTGGGATACTTGTATTGCAGCACACAAAGAGGCTGGAGTTAAATACCTTGTAAAACCATCAATGGGTGGAGAATCATATCGTAGCCTGGATACATTGAAAATGTACTGTGACTACTACAATGTGGTTGGTGAAATGTGTAATAAAGCGGGCATTCGTTTTGGATATCATAACCACGCCAAAGAGTTTGAAACAGAATTGGACGGAAATATCTTCTACGATTACCTAATTCAAAACACAGATCCTGATAAAGTAATGTTCGAATTAGATTTGTACTGGATTCAGGATGGCGGGAAAGATGCTGTTGATTATTTCAATAAGTATCCTGGACGTTTTGAGCTGTATCATGTAAAAGATGTTGAAGAATTGGGAGCCAGTGGAACGATTGATTTCAAACCTGCTTTTGATAATGCAGAATTGGCTGGTATGAAAGATTATATTGTTGAAGTTGAACGTTATAACTTTGAACCCCTTGTAAGTGTTGCAAAAAGCTACGAGTTTCTTAATACTGCTGAATTTGTAAAGAAATAAACTTTAAGATATTTAAGAAAAAGAAGCCCGAATCTTTATTGATTTGGGCTTTCTTCATTAAGAACTAAGTCATAATTGAATATTGAAGACTGTTCTGGTTTTTATGAAAACTACTCAGGAACTCGTGCAAACCACTCGCTCATTTGTTCGAAGAACTCAACGAGTGGAGAAAACATGTCCGTGATTGAAGAAATGATGATCGCATTGAAGAAAACAACTCCGAAGGTGATGCGAACTACTCAGGACTTGAAGAAATGATCACAACGATTAAGGAAATGAACAAGACAGTTCGCGAAATGAACACGCTGATGCGTGCGGAGAACTCAGCAGCTCGTGCAATGATCTCACGAGGTTGTCGGAAGCACTCCCGACTTCAACTTATGATGATGAAAGCCCGCCGGAACATGTCAGTAACTCGTCCGAAGCACTCTATGATGTGTCGGATGAACTCAGCCAAGCCTCCGATGAATATTCGGGTCTATTCAATAAACTGTGTCACTAACCTTTAATTCGTTCTTCAAAAATAATTGATAGTTGCATATAAGCTTGTTTCCAGTTAGCAACAGGTCGTTCCCATTTCCTCGTAATCTTTGTTGACACTAAGTATAACAGTTTAATTAGTGCTTTGTCATTGGTAAATACCCTTTTGGTTATATTATCCCCGGCTTAAGCCGGGGGCTATGAAAGCTACTATTAACGGGGGCTTTAGCCCTTAAGTGTAATATTTTCTGGACAGAATGACTTAATAATTTACGGAGGTTTAATTTCTCGTAGGGAATTCATTTCAATAGAACAGAGATTTCAAATGGAATCATTCTCCGTAGGAGATTAATAAGAAGAGGAGCAATCATCTTCATCTCCTAACGGAGAAATTGAGTTTGGGTGGATCGCTTATTGCTATTGAGCTTGATCCCCTGACGGGGAAATAATTGTAGCTTTTTGTTGCGAACAGGAACCATGTTCTCTTCTATACCTTAGTAGCTTGTTGATATTATATAACCCAAACCTTATTCGCTTATTAAAATATAATAAGGTAATAAGGTTGTAATATGGAATCCGATTTTTTCTACTAAGGTTTAATTTTCCCATATGGAATCTATTTCAATAGAACAGAGATTTCAAATGGTTTCATTCTCCGTAGGAGATTAATAAAGAGAGGTTTGTCATCTTTATCTCCTAACGGAGAAATTGGGCTTGGGGGGGATGGCTTATTGCTATTGAGCTTGATCCCCTGACGGGGAAAAGATTGCAGCTTTTTAGTTTCGACAAGAACCGTATTCCCTTTTGAACCTTAGTAGTTCGTTGATATTATATAACCCAAACCTTATTCGCTTATTAAAATACAATAAGGTAATAAGGTTGTTATGTGGAAACCGATTTTTTCTACTAAGGTTTAATTTCACGTAGAGAATTCATTTCAATAGAACAGAGATTTCAAATGGAATCATTCTCCGTAGGAGATTAATAAGAAGAGGAGCAATCATCTTCATCTCCTAACGGAGAAATTGAGTTTGGGTGGATCGCTTATTGCTATTGAGCTTGATCCCCTGACGGGGAAATAATTGCAGCTTTTTAGTTTCGACAAGAACCGTATTCCCTTTTGAACCTTAGTAGTTCATTGATATTATATAACCCAAACCTTATTCTCTTATTAAAATACAATAAGGTAATAAGGTCGTTATGTGGAAACCGATTTTTTCTACTAAGGTTTAATTTCCTTTTTCTGAGCATATTCTTAAATCAATAACCCGCTTATCATATAAAATGATTAATTTAGGACTGCTGAAAAGTAATAGTCAATTGTCAACTTTCCAGCAAGTAATATTCATTTTTAACATTTATGCTGTATGAAATTGATAATATTTGGTGCAGGAGCTTCATTTGATAGTATGCATTCATTTCATGATGAGAATTCAATTTACAATAAATGGAAAGCACCTCTAGCTAATGAAATATTCTCAGATAGAAGAAATTTTATTGATATTATTAAAGATTTCAAAGGAGCAGAAAGTTTAAAGAGTGAAATTATGCTTCACAATGATCTTGAGGAGTATTTTCAAAACCTTTGGGACTTTGCTAAAGAAAATAGTGATAATTTGACTTTTTCTAAAATACTAAATACGCAGTTCTTTTTACAGAAACTATTTATTGAAATTAGCAACAATTATAGGAGTATTGGAAATAGTAACTACGAGGTGATTTCAAATTTAGCATATAAGTATACCAAAGTAATAGATGAAGATATTTTATTTATTTCGTTTAATTATGATTTGTTGTTAGATTTTGCATTAGAAAAAACATTAAACATTGGATTTAACGAAATTGATGATTATTTAAAAAGTAATATAAAATATATAAAACCACATGGTTCCTGTAACTGGTTTAAAGATTTAAATCAAGTTATCGGACCAAATTCAGTTAGAAGTTTCACGGGCACAGACCCAGCTAAATTTGTTGATAATCTATATGGAAAAAATGTTTCAAATGCTCTAATAGAGAGTGAGTTAATGGATAGAATTCAGATAAAGAATAGTGTTTTTGAAAAACAGAGTTATGGAATTCCCCAATTACTCATACCATTAAAAGATAAAGATGAATTTGTATTACCTGAAAAGCACTTGAATTATTTAGAAGAAAATCTTAGAGAAGTAGATGAGATTCTAATAATTGGATGGAAAGGGACAGAGGCTAATTTCGCAAGGCTTCTTGAAAAACATTTATCAGATAAAAATGTAAATATTTTGACAATCAATAATGGGGATAAGACAATAAATGCTGAAATGAAAAAGATTCTACCAAATGCCGAAATTAGATCATATCCATATAAACCTGACGTATGTCATGAAGGGAATACTGATACATTTACAAACTTTGTCAAAACTCAAGTTCAATATAGAGGACAATCTACATTTTTTTTTAATACTCATGGGTAAAACCCAACTCAGGCAGATTTGTAATCCACGAATGAAATAAAAAGAATCTAGTCTAGAGTGTATGCGTCTCTGCGATAACGTATAGTTTTTGAATATCGAACTTTCGATTTT
>CBDVCE010000098.1:0-11705 GCA_965372405.1 uncultured Sunxiuqinia sp. | reverse complement strand
AACTTTCCTCTATACCCCGAGGCAGAGCCTCGAGGAATTCTCTTGATTAAAGTTTGGTTACCAAGTTCAACGACCAACAAACCAGTTTCAGCTAAATATTGATAGTCTTTTGTTTCTTTTCCGTTTACAGAAACAAAAGAGATACTCTCTCCAATTTTTAGATAGATTTTGAATTGATTAATTCGTAGTTTGCCAAATTCAATCTGAAGTGTATTGACTTGTTGTCCTAATGTTCGTTTTTGTGAAAAAACGCCCCATCCCGAAGCAGTTGAAAAGAAAGAACAATGGTCATCCGGTTTCCATTTTGGATTAAAACCAACAATAGCTTTCGGTCCATTGTATTCAAAACCTTGCGAAGCCAAAAGTACTGACCATACTGACAATGCCCGACCGTAAAACTGACCACACTCATCATCTCCAAAAGGATTACCGCTGAAACCAAAGTTACCCCAACCATTGTCCGTTTTATACCCCGTTTTCAATATCCCATTGTATCTGTTATAACCAGAATGCAACAAGGTCATAGCATCACGTAATTCACCATATTTTATTAGCATTGAACCAATGGTATATTCGTAAGTTGTCCAAACCTCATCTGAATATCCCGAAGCATAAGAAGTTCTGTCATTATTAGGCCAGGTAGTACCAACCATTCCAGCTTCTTCCGGTTTTGCAAACTTTCGTGCCAGCTGAATATGATTTTCCAGTTTACTTTTAAAATTGTATTTCAAAATTGCTTTTGTAGCAGAATGAATCCGATAATCAGGGTACATACTTCCAAATCCGAGCTGATTAGCCCACCACTGCCCCAGTAGCTGATCAGACAAGCAACCATTCTCATAGTCAGTGGCGTGTTTTTCTCCCTTAAGTTGGATATAGTATTCTCCATTCCAGAGTCTTTCGTTTTGAAGTTTTGCAGAACTGCTGGCAATAGCACTCCATATTTTTGCATATTCAGTATCTCCTGCAATCAACGCCATACCAGCACTGGATTTCAATGCCGTTAAATATAAGGAAGACAAAAATGAAGGGTTGCCACTCATACTGGCATCATAGGTTGTATGCTTTGGTAAATCAGACAACCAACCGTCACCATCAACATCGTGTTTATTCACCAAATAGTTCATCGCTTTTTTAATGTTTGGGTACATTTCCTTTAGCCAATCCTCATCAGCTGATAGCAAATATTCCCGGTAAGCACCAATAATATCGCCGCATTGTCCGTCAAATGAAGGAGAACCAGCAGGTTGCCTGTATGGAATTTGCCCATCCTCTTTTATCGAATTAAAGGATTGTTCTTTTAGAACACGTCCCATTTCAGGAAATAAACGAGCATGAGCCTGAGCATAATGCCACACATGGTTGCAGTTACCGGCACAAGAACCATCTCCGGAGCCACAACCTTCCCATAAACCAACATAACCGCGCTTGTCATGAAAAATCGTTCGACTTTTAAGAATTGATAATTGATTTCCAATTCGTTCAACCAGCCAATATGGTAAATTTGTATTATAGAAACTTTCCTTAAACTGTTCCGTCGTTCTTGTTAGCCACTGATGATTATCAATGATGTATTGTGATAATTCAGAAATATCACTCCAATGATTGGCATAATTATTTCCAACTCCTTCCCAATCTCCTTTTCCCCAAGCATCCCAGTTATCCAAGTGCCCACCATTTAATCCATTTGGAAAATACCAGGCCAAAGCAAACTTAACTTCCTTGCGTTCACCCGGCTCTAAAACCAGCTTGGCATTTAATGCACCTGTCCAGGTAGTCCCATTTTTACTTTCAGGAGTTTTGTTTTTTGTTAGAATATCACCAGACTTATTGAAGAGTGAAACAAAGTCTCCGCCTTCATTCCAGCTTGCTGCCCCCTGAATATCTATATCTTGATTGAGTGAAATTAATGCCATCTGCCCAAAATGTTCGTTAGTTTTATCAAAACTGGCATCCATCAACAATACCTTCGCATTGCCATTTGTAACAATCGAGTTTTTATTTCCACCGTAGTATTTAGACGAATTTCCGACAATCGCTTTTCGTTCCAGACTTTTTTGAAAGCGCTCTGCAAACGAATCGCCTTCTGTTATTTTGGGGATTCCCGAAAAGCCAACTGCATTTTGCTGCGATGCCAACAAACTTATCTCCATAGCTTCATCTGTTGGATTATGAAGTACAAAACGATAAAACACCACTGGAATTCCGGAGTTTTTTAAATCAGTTGGAATAAACGGATTAGAAACTTCCATTTGTATGAATACGGGAATCTCATCTTTAAAATGATAGTTGATAGATGGGAACTTTGAAGTTGCCCTGAGTTCTGCCATTCCCTGAAAACCATTAACATCTTCTGTTTGAAGTGCACGAACCATTTGATTTTTACCGTTCCTAACATGAACTGCAAAGAAACTGTTTGGGATTCGATCGTGAGTCATGTTATTAAAGATCTGCCAAAAGCGAGGGACAGCCTTGCCATCGTACTGGATGCAACCGGTTCCAATTCCTCCAACTGGAAATTGAATCGCTCCCAAACTTTCAGTTTTATAGATGGTTGGACTTCCTCTTTCCATTAAACCTGGCTTAGTAGAAAGTTTGTAGTATTCTTTTAACAACTCATCCTTATCACTTTGAACTTGTGTTTTAAAGACTGAGGTCTCAAGATTCCGGGCGACCTGAGTATGTCCGGACAACCATACGATACTCAATAAAAAAACGGAGAGTAATTTCCTGTTAGAATGTTTCATTTTAAAAATCCTTATTTCCATTCCATTTTAGCTATAAACAATCCTTTCTTATCCCAACCAGTATCCGACAAATACCATTCATCCTTTGAAACCTTAATCACTTCTGAAGCATGTGTTGGTAACTCACAAACAAAATTCTCTATTGGAAAATAATCAGGAGTCTTCGACCAATACACATGCGTTTGGTTGTATTCGGTCATCGCCCTACAAATAAACAGGTAAAACAGCCCATCCTTTTTTACCACAAATGGACTTTCGGCATCTCCACCCCAGTCACATTTCAATTCTTGCGTATGCACAATTTTTGGTCCACTCCAATGTTTCAAATCCGGGCTGGTACGTACAGCAACACATGATCTCAAATCTACCTCATCGAAAGTTCTTGTATAGTAGAAATAATAGAGATTATCTTCTTTCAGAATATATGAATCGCGTGCATGACCAGGATCACTAAAAATTGGGTTCAACGCATGTCTTTCCCAGTTGAACATGTCTTTTGAGTCAGCTCGGCAAAGTTGTCCCCAGCTAGCGTAATTTGGAGCATTTTCCTGACGGTTGCCAATATTATAAAACATGTGCCAATTGCCGTTTTCAGCAAAAACATGAGGTGCCCAAAGTACCCGCTCAACTCCTGATTTTGTTTTCAATGCATAATCGTGGTCTTCCCATTTTCCCTGATTAAATTTTCCTGCAGAGATGTGAAACAACTTAGTTTCTCCTGTCCACGGATTGATTGGTTTATGCCCTATAATTCCGTAGGCATGCCATTTCCCATTGGAACCTTTGGCAAAACAATGGTCGTTAGTATACCAAGTTGTGTCTTCTTCCGAACGGGTATCGTTTGGATTAAAGATGTGTTGCCACTCGCCTGTGATTGTTGGTTTTTGAGGCTTTTCACTATCAATAGTTGTATTATTTGCCTCTTTGGTATTACACGATAAAAGAGTAAAAAAGAGTACTACAATAATGCTGGTTAATGTTTTCATATATTATCGATTACGACTGTAGATTTAAATAGCTCACAATCAAATTCATTAGAGCAGAATCAGGATGATTATTCATGAAATTATTTAGAAAGAACAATTTCCAATCTATCCTTTTGACCTAAGACAATTCCACTCAGATCAACTCGAATATTTCTATTCTCTTTTTTTGATTTGATCTTTATGATTTCCCCATTTAGTTTGGCTGAAATATTTTCTGCTTCATCCTTAAGTTTTGAAACAAGATTAATCGTAGTTAGATTCAAGCTACCGTAGTTAACATGGATCATACAACTCTGTTCCTCATTGCTTGTTTTCTGTGAATAAGTGCCCCATCCTTCAGCAGCAATAAAAGCCGATTTAAAATCTTCCGGATTGATTTTCGGATCAAAACCAATTATTCCTCTTGGACCATTATATTCAAATCCGGAAGCTGCAACAAATGCACCGTAACTAGACATTGCCCTAGTATAATGGTTTCCATATTCAACCTCATTGTATGGATTTCTTTTTGATGGATTGTAACGATCGTGAATGGCTTTTATCATTTCCATCCCCTCATCAACTAATCCTTCAGCAATCATGTGCCCTGCTGCCTGATAGGTAAAACCTGTCATACATTCGCTAAAATAACCGACTACCAATTTTTCCCATTCACTTTTTATTTTGCCAGGTGCTTTGTCGGCTCCTCCATTCGGGAAAGTACACATCATGGTACCAGCCTCACCAGGCAGTGCATAAAATCGTACATTTTGTATTTCCGATGTATCCAGATATGAACCAACATCTTTTTGAAAATTATACTTATAAATTGAAGCCAGAGCACTATAGGTTTGTTTTTTTGGCAACACACGTGGTAAACCTGTCTGAATTGCCCATGATTGACCTAAAACCTGATCAATATGACATCCTTTGTTTGAGTTTGGATTTTCAGGATTTTCAGGATCAAGAATATTAATAAAAAACTCACCATTGAAAAGTTCTTTACTCATGTTTGCATATCCTTTTTCAGCAATTTTTTTACACGCATTTGCAAATGATTTATCACCAACATCGGTAGCCATTGCTTCTCCAGCTCTTAATGCTGCATTGTATAAACCGCTAATCCATGCATTCTTCCCATACCACATTCGATCCAGCGTATTGTACTGAATACCTTCCAAAACACCATCAGCCTTACCATTCTTTTCTTTGTCGTGAGCAATCATATACTCAACGCTCTTTTTTATTTTTGGCCAATTGTTATTCAGGAATGAATTATCTGGAGACATGGTGTGTTCCCGGTACGTACGAAGAATAGTTCCTGCATGACCATCAACAGCATATCCACGGCCATCCTGATGTCCCTGATGAGAAAATTCACCTCGATAACCAATAATTCCATTATCATTGAATGATAAACCATAATCGATTTGCTCACGTAACTGGCGTGCTATTCCTGGGAAAACACGACCCAACGCCTGCTCGTAATGAAACACATGCGTACAAGTTCCATGTCCCAGATATACGCCTTCCATGGTATAAAAACGACCTTCATTTTCAGGATTATCGGTTAAATCATCCAATAAATAGCAAGACGTTGTTGCCATTGTACCTGTATTTACAAAGGTTCTGTCGAGAAACCAGACTGGAAGACTAGAATCATACCATGTTTTCACCCAGTCTTTAGTTGCTGTGAAAAGTTGAGCTCTATTATTTGAAATATAGTTTGCAACATCATTAGAAGAACTGAATCTACTACTGTAATTATAGCGTAGATTTTCACGATTCTTCAAGTTATGAAATCCACTTTCTTTTCGATGCAAATTTGGATAATACCAGGAGATTAGAAAGCTCACTGTTTTCTCTTCATTAGGCTTCAGTTGCAAGGTTTTACCAATTGCTCCAGTTAATTTATCACCTAAATCTTTTTTTACTTCTGATTCGTTGGATGCTCCAACTTCAGGCAGGTTGTAGTCAATATCTGTATAGGTAGAAGGTGTTGCCCAACTATTTTCGGCATCGATAAGAGTTAATGTCATGTTTCCAAAATCGGGTAAATCCTCCAGTTCATCACCCTCAGAAGAACATACAAGCTGAAGGTTTCCATTTTTCTCAATAATCTTATTTACATGTTTTCCATTGCTTTTAACCCCTGAAAATAAATTAGCTGTATTTTGCAGCCAACCAAACAACTCGGCTTCTACTGCTTCATCTCCATTGTTCTTAATGGTATATTCCATTACAATTGCCGGAAAACCAGACTCCTTGCTGTTCGTTGGAATAAAAGGCGTAAATGCTTGTAAGCTTACTTCTAAAGGAAACTCGTCTTCCTTATAATTTACATGACCGATTGGATACTGACCGTGAAATGTAATATCTGTAAAACCTCCTGTTCGCAATGGTTTTGCAAAAGGAGTGATCTTGTTTTTCATTCGAATTGCAAATCCCTGATCAAAACGTTTATCCTGAACCATCGGATTAATGTAAAACTTATCTCCCGGGCCACCAGGATTGATGCGTTGCATATTAAAAATATCCCAGTACCAAAGCTGTCCGTCTCCACCAAGATAAACTTGTCCGGCGCCAATACCACCAACAGGCATGCCGATGTATTTTAGATTATCAGACTTTATTGAATAAGCAGTATTAACAGCTATAAAAAGTAAAAGAGTGGTAATTATTTGTTTCATTATTTTCAATATTTATTAATTCGTTATACAAATTTAGCTCTATAAAATGCTTAAACAGGTCATCAAATCGTGCAGAAAAGTATCGAAATTGGGAAAATATTAATACCACCCTAAAGCATGAGATTTTAAGAGTTGCGAAAGAGAAAGGGGAGATTCTATTATTGAAGAATTAATTAAAAAACCGACAGGTTTTCTAAGAACCTGCCGGCTAGTATTAAATAATGCCCATATGGGCGAGTAATAATTTTTAAAATTAACAAATTATGGCAAACATTGATGATTTCAATGCCAAACTGGAAGCAATTAAAGCTATTCCAGATGAGAATGTAGAACAACCAAACCTTCCCGTAGACGTGGCGTTGCAGGAAAATGAGAACTTGCACAAATGGGGTCTTGCTGATGCGGCAAAACTAGCAACTGCTGGCATTTCTCAAGAGATGCTGGATGAGTTTCCTGTCCGTATTGGTGCTTGTCGTGAAGCAGAATCAATCTGGAATAAGGATTTCCGCTCACAAAAGGAAGCTCAAAAAGAATGGAGTGCGCAATCGCCCCTGGCCTATGAACAACGAGACAGGATTTTACACACCATGCGCTTTGCTTATCGAAAAGATGAAGCATTATTAAAACGAGTAGCAGCTATTGCTGATGGAAATGGTCATGCTGATATGATTCAGGATTTAAATGATTTGTCCGTTCTTGGGAAAGAAAATCCTGAGCCATTAACTGCTGTTAGTTTTGATTTAGCTGAACTGGATACGTCTGGAAATACTTCGGATAGTATGGCTTCATTACTTGCCGAAGCCAATGGAGATAAGGCAGAGCAAAACGAATCGAAAGTGATTCGGGACAAAGCTTATTTATACATGAAAGAGCTAGCAGATGAGATTCGTGCTGTCGGTAAGTTTGTTTTTTGGAAGGACAAGACCAGGTATAAAGGGTATACCAGTTCTTTCTGGCGACATAAAAATAGCAGGAAAACCAAGCCGAGTGAAATTCATTCCAAAGCAGGGCAAGAATGATACGACACGAGTAAGAAGAAAATAGGTTCGAGTAGCATAAAAGAAGCATCCGGCAAACCGCCGGATGCTTTCTGTTTTACTCGTACTGATAAATTCCTTACTCGAAGTCAATAAAAAGCTACTCGCTTGCAAAAATATGCGACTCGGACGGGGTGCTGGCTTACTCGGTTGAATAATAAACCTACACGATTGGGTTCTGCCCCTACTCGGTTTTACAAAAACACTTACTCGCCCGACTTATTCACTTACTCGTATGCAATGAAATGCTACTCGTCAGGGTTTACGTTTTACTCGGAAGTGAAAAAAAGTTACTCGGACTGATTTCAGACTTACTTGACCTAAAGAAGACAAAAAAAGAAGGTGTTCAAATCATGAAAATTGACCTGCACACCTTCCAAAAAGCTCACTTATTTTTATTTCAATATGAAACTGAAATGATCTCCTTCTGGAGTTGTTCCTTCTTTAATTCAGACTAATATTATTTATTTACTACAAATTCATTCACTTCAATATTTCCATATTTCACATCAATAAATGGCTTACCATCTTTTAATCCTACATTTCCAAAACCCATTTCGGTAGAAAGGAATGAGGTAAAACTATCTCCAACTTTAGAGTCAATAAAAAGAGTTTTTGTAACTGCATCGTATCTAACTCCTGTTAATCCCTGAATTAGTCCATAGCTTGCCATGGCACGTGCATACCAGTGTCCGCACTCGTATTCATTGAATGGATTCCGCTTTTTCCCATCATATCTTCTACGAACTTCCCGAACTATTTCAAGACCTTTTTCAACTTCGCCTTTAAACATTAAATGGCTGGCAACCTGATATTCAATACCTGTCCAAACTTCGTTGCTGTAAACAAATGGTAGCGAAAGTTCGCCACCTTTTGGCCATGTACAAAGCAATAAACCACCTTCTTTTCCGCAAGCATAACTTGGACGCTGTGGATTTGGATGATTACGTAAATCAGTTTTAAGATTATACTTGTGGATTGAATTTAAATGGCTTGTTACTTGTTCATTATTTAAGACTTCAGGTAAACCGCAAACATCAGCCATCCACATTCCTAATATTCCATCAGACAGACATCCAGTACCGTATTGGTATTTTGGACCTTCCTTTTGCAATAATTCTTTTGCTTCATCAGAATAATCAGAAGTCCATGAGCTTTTCGATAATTCTATCGGGTCTTTTGCTTCCAGTCCTTCCCATTGAATTTTATGAATATAATATTCGCCGTCGAATAATTCCTTCTCCATAAATTTGCTGCCTTTTTTTATCAGCTTTTCATAGTTGTCATAAGGCTCACTGAGTTCTTTGCTCATTTCAACCATAGCTGTTAGTGCTCCCAGATAAAAGCTTGTACACATTCCATCTGGCCCCCAAAATTCAATATCGTAAGTATTATGATGTGGCTCTTCCAGAATTCCTTTGTGTTTTGGATCCCAAACATGAATGCAATAATCAAGGCTTTGTTTCACCAACGGATATAGCTTTTTAATCCATTCATTATCACCACTAATTCGCCATTCTCTGTACACTTTCATAATTCCACCCAACTGACCATCGGAAGCAGCATGAAAACCGTGCCCTACAGGTTTGATAGGTAAACCCGCACGAAATGTCTGATGTCCTTCTTTGTTCTGGCTAACCTTAAATTCAGTTTCCCTGAGTGACCTTTCAAGAGCCGGAAACAAATGAGGAATTGCCTGTGCGTAGTTCCAAACATGCGTACAACTTCCTGCACAGCAACCACTGTCATCATTACATCCTTCCCATGCCCACAGTTTACCATTTGTCTGACGCAAGACAGTTGGTGATTTTAAAATGGTTAAGTTGGCAGCAACTGCTTCTACAACTTCAGGAGGAAGACTTGAAGCATAAAATGCATCGCGAAACAATTCACTTTTCTTTTTAAGCTCATAACTATGCAAATACAAATACTTTGATACTTCCTGAATGCTTTTAAAACGGCCAGCATACCAAGGCTGGTAATATGGATTCTCAGGTTCACATTTACCTCCTGTACAACATTCTTTAGTCGTATCTGCTTGAGCTTCCAATTTAGGAGCTTGTCCATAATTCATTTTTGTATTTGGAACGTACCAACACAATTGCAGACGTATGGTTTTTTCTTCTCCTGCCTGAAGCTTAAATGGAACAAAAATGGAAGCACCGGGTGCATCTTTTTCAACTGCGGCATTGTTCACCAAATTACCATCTTTAATATTCTTCCAGGCAATGGTATTTGAATCCCACCAGCCACCTCTAAACCAGCAATGATCGACAACAGCATTGTTATCATCCACTGTTGCGGTGAGCCATGCATTATTGTGAGATTCACCTTCTTTTCCTTTTAGCACACAAGTAAATCCATTTTTTGCTGAAGCAATAGATTTGATTCCGTTTCCTTTTAGAAAATTCTTTGAGTTCCATGAAAAAACAGATTCAAATGCTTGATTTGAATTATTTTTGAAATGATACTCCATATAAGCCACAGGCAAGCTTGAATTATCTTCATCTCCCGGAATAAATGGACTCCAGCCTGTAATACTAACTTCGAGAGGAATATCATCATCTTCCAGACTTAATGTTGCAAAAGGAAAGCGTGGTAGAAATTCACCACCTTTAAAACGTGGCAATCCATACGTAAATTCAGCTGAACCTCTTCCATTGCCCGGCATTCCAAATATTCGAGAGTATGGGACTTGTGTTTGAAGTACTTTTGCACCATTCTCAACACCTTCAACCATAATTGCGGCATAAGCGTATGGCGTATTAAATACATCAGGTTTGTTATTTATAGAGACATGAGAAATCGAACCCGTTCCATCCATGCAAATCATTCCAGCTCCAATTCCACCCATTGGAAAAGCAACCATATTTAGGTCATCACAACAATAGAAATCATTAAAAGGTCTTTCTCTTGTACAGCACTTTTTTTGTGCTGCCAAACTTATTGAGAATAAGGTTAAAAGGGTAATAAGATAAATCTTCATGGTTCGTAGATTAAATGTTTTAGCTAATTGATTATGAGTAATGAATAAGCAAATCTAGTCTACATGTAATACTCTGTATGGGTACAAATCGTGCAGGAAAGTATCGTGATTATGCAATTATTCCTTTTTAGAGATAACAATTGAAATAGGAATCAAAGGAGGATATTATCGTTTTCGATAATTTAAAGGAGATATTCCAAATTGCTCTTTAAAACATCTTGAAAAATATTTTTGAGTGCCGAAACCAGTTTGGTCAGCAATTTCAGCAACAGACCTGCTTGTTTCTTTTAATAAAATGGCGGCTTTTTTTAAGCGAAAAGTTCTTATAAACTCAACGGGGCTGAGTCCGGTTAGTGATTTAATCTTACGATATACTCCCGAGGTACTTAATGCGACAGATTGAGCCAGAATTTCAACTCCAAATTCAGTATTATCAATTTCTTTCGTGATTGTTTTTTCAAGTTTGTCTATAAATTCTTTATCAACCGGATTAAGAGCAAGACCAGCTGATTTCTGCTCGGGTAATACAAAATACTTTTCACGAAGTTTTTTTCGTTGTTCGACTAATTTATCAACCCTGAGTCTTAATAATTTTTCATTAAATGGTTTTGACACAAAAGTATCAGCACTGCATTCCAGTGCATTTAATTCTGCTTCATCACCGGTTTTTGCAGTTAGCAGTATAAAAGGAATATGACTGGTTTCAATATTGCCTCTAACTTTTGAACACAATTCAAAACCATTGCAGTTTGGCATCATGACATCCGAAATAATCAATTCAGGTTTCTGGTTAATAATTTGACTCCATCCTTCATTACCGTCTGCAGCTTCAACACAAAAGAAGGTTTCATCAAATATTTCCTTGATGAATAACCTAATTTCTGCCTGATCGTCAACAATAACCAGTACTGGTTTTTTATCAATATTCTTAGCTGAAATGTGTTCTGATTGCAACTCCGGAATACCAACGGGTAAAGTAAGAATAAAGGTACTTCCTATACCCTTTGTGCTTTCCAATCCTATTTTACCATTCAATAATTCAGCAAATTCTTTTACAAGTGAAAGTCCTATACCAGCACCATATTTCACATTATTTTCAGTCTGATAAAAACGATCAAATACTCGAATTTGTTCCTCTTCATTAATTCCAACTCCGTAATCTTTTACACTAATTTTTAATTCTTCGTCTTCAAAAAATAAGACAATATCTATTGATTTATTTTCGGCAATGAACTACCCCGGGGCAGAGCCCACGAGGTATCAAAAAAGAGTCAGTTGAC
>CBDVCE010000097.1:0-11760 GCA_965372405.1 uncultured Sunxiuqinia sp. | reverse complement strand
GTGAGAGCCTCATCCTATCAGCGTTTGCTGGTGGGACGGGCTACTCGATTTTTTTGGTATGACTTTTACACCGATGTATTTTCCTTTTGAAGGCAAGAGTTGCTCATTTACTTTAATTCTTCCTCCTCTGTTTTCACCTCCCTGAACTTCGATGTTAAATCTCCACCAGCCAACTGTGCTTCCCAGAATACCTTTCGTTTTACGAACTTTCCCATTCTTACGATATGCAGTAACCGTTATGTTGAAGCTTTCGCCCGGAAGGACCAACTGTGTTTGGTCATATTCAATTTTGATTGAGTCGATTCGTGAACGGAATATGAAAGCTTTAGATTGAAAGCAGAATCCAGCTATCAACATAATAGTAAAAATGGATGATATTTTGTATCGTAGTTTCATGACTTAATATCAGGCTTTCGTAATCAAAATATCAAGAATTGTACCATATGTTTGCTACGATCTCTGGAAGAGTTGAATCCTAGTCAGATAGAGCTTGTTACAAGTCTGAGGTTGCATCGACTTATTTTGTTAATTTGGAGTTCTTAAAACCTTACGCAAATTCTCTAATATGGAACCCATAATAAAACTCGATCAAAATAATATTTCAGAAGAACATATTTGCTGTGCAATTTCAGACAAGAAGTGCAAAGAGAGTTATGAGTTGAAGAAGGACTGGCTCCGTAAGGAATTTGATAATGGCTATGTTTTTCAGCGGATTGATGCACGGGCAAAGGTTTTTCTTGAATATGGACCGGCTGAAAAAGGCTGGGTACCAATTAATGCCGATAATTATTTGTTGCTGAATTGTTTTTGGGTTTCGGGGAAATACAAAGGGCATGGCTATGGCAAACAACTTTTGCAAAAGGCATTGGATGATGCGAAAGCTCGAGGACGGAATGGTTTGGTTACTGTTGTTGGAACGAAGAAGTTTCATTTTATGAGTGACACCAAGTGGCTGCTGCGTCAAGGTTTTGAGCTTTGTGAAAGTTTGCCAAACGGATTTAGTCTTTTGGTGAAGAAGATTAAAGCAGAAGCTCCAGATCCATCATTTAAAGAAAGTGTATTGAGTGGTGAGTGCGAAGATAAAGAAGGCTTGGTAGCCTATTTTACTAACCGTTGTCCGTTTTCAGAATATCATGTACAAACTTCATTGAAAGAGACTGCTGAAAAAAGATCAATTCCTTTAAAGATTATTAAGTTAGAAACGATGGAACAGGCTCAAAATGCTCCAACTCCAGCAACAATATTTAGTTTGTTCTACAATGGGAAATTTGTCACCACCGACATTAGTATTTGCATGGATAGCCGCTTTGATAAACTTATGAAGGGCATGTTATAGCCAAAGGCAGAATTAATATAGATTCCCTAACTTGTACAAGCAAAACCAACTTATACTGTCATGAAAAAAAGGAAGTTAGCACATCAGATTTATCGGTTTTTATCAATTATAATTGTTCTGATTTTTCTCTTGTCATGCAATAATAATCTTTCATCTAACAAGCTAGTTGATCCTGACCTAGTGTATAAAGAATACACCCCAAATCTATCAGATAGAATTATTTCCAGATCAGACTATTTAAATAAACTGCAAGGTTTTTGGCTGGGTGAATGCATTGCCAACTGGACCGGATTGGTTACCGAGATGGACAAGATTGGAGGAGACGGTAAGGACGGTAAAGGAGCAGGTTTCTATACGCGGGAAGATTGGGGAGGGTCTGACCAGCCCAATATTTGGGGTGGTTTTCTGCCTCAAAATACATCACAAAAGATTACGTATATTTTTGAAGATGAAGGTGGTATTTGGGGAGCAGATGATGACACTGATATCGAATATATCTACCAACATCTGATGCATAAGAACAAAACCACCAAACTAACGGCTCAACAGATTAAAGATGGCTGGTTAACTCATATCTACTCTGACGAAAACACACCTTTTACACAGCAAGATGGAGTGACTAAAGAGAACTTTCTTTGGGTATCCAATCAAACAGCTCATGATTTGATGAGGGATGGGTTGCTGCCCCCGGAAACGAGTTATCCTGATAATAACCCAAATTATGAGATGATTGATGCACAATTGACTACAGAGATTTTTGGCTTTTTTGCTCCAGCCCGTCCTGATATTGCCCTGGATATCGCCCACCTGCCGATACGAACAACGGCAAGATATAACGCCGAGTGGATTTCAGAGTTCTATGTGATCATGTATTCACTGGCGTCTTCAGCTGATGAAAGTTTGTCCATGAAAGAACAACTGTTTTGGATGGCTGAACAAGCAAGACAAAGGCTGCCGGAAGATTCTTATTCAGCTAAAATGTACGACTATGTAAGAAGTCAGTATGAGGGCGGTGTGTCATGGGAGGAAGCCAGAGATGCACTTCATGTAAAATACCAGGTTAATCAGGAGGATGGCTATGACTGGTCAACACGTGATGAAAACTGTAACGGTTGTTTTGCTGCAGGGATTAATTTTGGAGCCAGTCTTGTAAGTTTATTTTATGGTGAGGGAGATATCAAAGAGACTATAAAAATTGGAGCATTGGCTGGTTGGGATTCGGATAATCCAACAGCTACTTGGGGTGGGCTGTTAGGTTTTATGCTTGGTAGGGAAGGAGTAGAAAAGGCATTCGGTCGGAAATTTGCTGATCAGTTTAATATTCATCGTACCCGTGGAGGATTCCCCAATAATGGAATTGACAACTTCGAAAATATGGCAAAGACAGGTGTTTTTGTTGTTGATCGTATAGTTCAGGAACGCATGAATGGAGGTATTGACCTGAAGAAAGACCTTTGGTATATTCCTGAATTTAGTCTTCAAATTGAGGAAGCAAAAAACAGGTAGCTACGAGTTACCTAAGATGATATTGATAGTTAAATACTTTCCAGCTTCAGCAGCACTTCCTTTTTATAGCTGCGGCTAATTGGGATTTGCTTCTTTAGGATTTCCACATACTCATTGGTGAAGGAATCGATATGCGAAATGGAAACAATAAATGAACGGTGCGTGCGGATAAAATCCTTTTGAGGAAGTTTAGTTTCAATGTTTATTATCGTATCGCGGGTGACCACTGTTTTATCTGTTAAATGAATTTTTACATAGTCGCTTAGGCTTTCAATAAACTGAATTTCCGAGTAGCAAATCTTAATCATTTTCCGCTCGGAACGTACAAAGAAGGACTCACTTTTTTCAGGAATAATT
Organism: uncultured Sunxiuqinia sp.; assembly: GCA_965372405.1. Classification (GTDB taxonomy): domain Bacteria; phylum Bacteroidota; class Bacteroidia; order Bacteroidales; family Prolixibacteraceae; genus Sunxiuqinia. Next base: position 8,561 of record CBDVCE010000097.1, on the reverse strand, counting down.
TCGATCGGCTCAACATGTTTTAAAGGGGCATTCTCATCCATATATTTATTGATGGATTGCAGCAAGCGCTCCGAAGAAATTGGCTTTAGCAGGTAGTCGACGGCTTGTAAGTCAAACCCGTCAACAGCGTATTCCCTGTATGCTGTAGTGAAAATAATCTTGATATTTTTATTAATCGATTTGGCAAAAGAAAGACCCGAAATTTCAGGCATGTTAATGTCAAGAAAAATCAAATCTACCTGTTCGGTATTAATCACATTAAAAGCATCAATGGCACTCTTGCAACTGGCAATCACTTTCACAGCACTTATCTTAGAAAGATGACTCTCAAGAATCTCTCTGGCAATGGGTTCATCATCAACGATTATACATTGGATTATTTCAGGCATCGTTAATCAGATTTAAGTTGATAATAGACAAGTTAACCGAATACCACCCTTTCTGGTTTGCGATATCAAGTTGATAGTTATTCTGGTAATGAAGCTCCAATCTCTTTTTAATATTCTCCAGTCCAATACCACTATTCCCATTGGTATTATTCTGCTCTGCTGAAGTGTTTCGAATCGCAAAATCCAGTCGGTCTTCGTTGACTTCTATCTTGATTTCAACAGATAGGAAACCATCTCTTAAGCTGCCATGCTTAAAGGCGTTTTCAACAAATGGAATCATTAACATTGGGGCAATCTCTATTGTTTCACCAATTTCGCTTGATGAAAAAGTAACCCTAAGTGTATCCTTAAAACGAATCTTCTCCAAATCGATGTATTCTTTAATGTGCAATACCTCTTCTTTTAAACTCACTTTGGGTTTGTTTACCTGGTACAAAATGTAGTCGAGTAGATTCGATAGTTTTAGTATTATTTCAGGAGTTTGTTTCGATTGCTTAATGGCAAATCCATAAATCGTATTTAGTGTGTTGAACAGGAAGTGAGGATGAATCTGCATTTTTAAGTAGTGAAGTTCCTGTTCTTTTAACTGCAATTGTGTGTTAAGGATTTTGTTCTGCAGCTCCTTGTTTTGTGATGCGGTTTTAAAACTGTGATTCAATATGCTGATAAAACTAATGACTCCAACAACCAGATAAACAAGTATGAGGATGAATACATAGTTTTTGCTCATTGGTGGCATGTTGTTCATGTTAAACCGAAGTAGAATGATTAAGCATGCATAAATGGCCAGCATAATGAGGTAGGAAGAAAACACAAACGTGTAAAAGCTATACAGTGCAAAAAGAAGGTATTTTTTTGTGAGTAGGTATTTGGGAATTAGAAAATAGACCATGATGTAAGCAACAACCATTGTTGGAATAATAAGGGAGCTTGAAAACCAGGTAACATATGCCGAATCATCGGAATTGTAGCTGAAAAAGTAAACAAAGAAAAACCAAACAGCTACCCAAAACAGGATGTGCAGTAAGACGTCTTTGGTTTTTATTCGCTGGAGAATTCCCATAGTAACAATAATACGGAAAATCTGTCAACTGTCTTTTTATTTGCGATGAAATACCGGTTTAATTGCTGTTGTTGCATCAAGGTGTGCGAAAATCAATTTGAAACTATAAATTTGTTGAACGACTACGGAAATTGTCCATTCGTCGCAAATAAAAAAGAGGAGGTAAAATCCTGTCTACTTTTGGAATAGTACAAATCAAAAACCGAAAATTATGACAAGACTATTTGGATTTTTAAACGATGGAGGACCTTTCCTTACTTACCCACTTTTAATTCTATTTATTGTGGTTATTGCTCTTTTTGTCAGGGGCATTATGAAAAAGGAATGTTTTGATAAGACCAAACAGCTTTTGATGCACATTGGCTGGTTTGCTTTTGCCTGGGGATATTTGGGACGTACATTTGGTCTTATTGATGCTTTCGACAGTGTTGAGGCTAGTGGCGAGTTTGCTCCAAGTATGATCGCTCATGGCATAAAAATGGCACTGCTCAATCCACTCTTTGGAATATTCGTATTCCTCCTTGCTCGTTTGTTTATCATTATTCTGGTGAGCAAGCAAAAGAAGAATGCTGAGGCTGATAGCGAGTAATCAATTTTACAAATTTTCATAAACAGACTTCCATGAAAAAGATTGGAGTATTAATTCTATTCCTAATTCTGGGAATAAAAGTATCTGTTGGTCAAAGCAGCCGTGACACCTTACATACAAAAGTTGGTTTTACTGCCATGATTGAATCTCAGCATTTGGAAGACCAGGTAAAGCTCTTTATTCATCACCCATTTTGTTATAAATCCGAAAGAGAATTTCCGGTGATTGTATTGCTGGATGCCAATTCAACCTTTAAATCCTTTTCAGCTTGTGCCGAATTAATGGCCTATGATCATAGTATTCCACCTTGCATTGTCGTTGGTTTTCCACAGTATAAATATACCGACTTTGACAAAGGTGATCTGGAAGGAAAAATGGATAAGCTAAGCCTTTTTATTCAGGATGAATTGTTTCCTTATTTGAAGTCAAACTATAACATCTCAAAAACTATTGTTTGGGGACAAGGCCCCGGATCGGGTTTAATTAGCAGTTACCTGATGCTGGAATCTCCGGATTTATTTGATGGCTATATTTCTGATGTTCCCGATTTTAGTCTGATAGCAGACAAGGCCTATTCTAAAAATGCCTTTGATAAATTGCAAGACAAGCAAATCGATTATTACCTATTCGGAAGTCAATCCGAGAATCTGTATAACGAAGCATTCCTTAATAACTTGAAAGCGAATGCGCCACAAGGATTAAACTGGCATTACACTGTTAATGATGAGCCCAATATGATCATCTATTTTTTAAACAATTACATGCTTGCCCTTGAATTATTTTTTAAGGAAAAAGGAGAAGGATAAGTTACCACGAAAACATTCGATGCACCCCTTATTCGTCATTGCGAAGGAAGTGAAGCAATCTTACAATTAAAGAATTAGATTGCTTCGTCTCCCGAAATTACGGGATTCCTCGCAATGACGTAAATGATTACATTTTACAATCTAACTTCATTTTTTTAAACCCTACTGACATACTGTTGTCACTAACCCTACTTTTCTTTGAGGAAGAAACAATTTTAAACTTAAAACAAGATGAGTTATTTAATGACCTTAGTTCGAATTTTTATTCTTGTTATTTTTTTATTTACAAATCAATCCTCAAATGCCATGGAGAAAAAGAACATTAAAGAGATCAATGTATTGATGTATTCAATGACAACAACATTAGCAACAATTATGACCGATCCGGGACAAGTTCCTTACGAAATTGTAGCCAAAGCCCAGGAGTTAGGACTTGAAATTGCTGGTCCTCAAATTTGGCAATATGTTGGTGTTGATGGCAAACCGGATACTGAATTTAAACTCGACATTTGCCTGCCAGTAAAAGAAGCCAAAGGTGATGCCGGAAAGTTTCGCTTTGAAGTTTTGCCGGAAATCAATTGTATTTCAGAAATTCACAAAGGAAGCTGGAAAAATCTGGCAAATACCTATAGCCGGTTATTTGGAGAGATGAGCCGCAAAGGAATTATTCCTAATGGAGAAAGTCGGGAGGTATATCATGCTTACGATCTTGAGAACGAAGAGAAAAATGTCACTGAAATCCAGATCGTGTTGAATTAGTAATATCTGATTGAAAATTTTCAATGATTAAGAGGCTGTCCTCTAAAAAGTAAACTATGCACGTCATTGCGAGGAGTTGGAGAGCAACGGAAACGGACGAAGCAATCTTTAGATTATAAATGGAAAGAGATTGCTTCTCCGGCAGTTGCCGGATCGCAATGACGACTAAGAGACTTTTTGGACAAAATCAAATTACCCAGAAATTCGCATAGAATTAACGACCTTTAAAAAACCAAATCATGAATACCTTATCCCAATCCAATCTTCAGCTGGTTGCCAAGTGTGGCTTGTATTGTGGCAATTGCAAAAAGTATAAAGCAGGCAAATGTGGCGGATGTGAAACAAACGAAAAGGCAAGCTGGTGTAAAATCCGTACTTGCTGCATTGAAAATGGTTACGACACCTGTGCTGACTGCACCACCAGTAATCCGCGCGACTGCAAAAAATTCAGCAATGTTATTTCATCCATATTTGAAGTAGTTTTCAGATCAGACCGAAAGACTTCGATTGAATATATCAAAGAGCACGGACGGGGAGCTTATATCGGGTTAATGATTGATCAAAACCGGATGGTCATTCGAAAGTAGATTCCTTTTTTAAATTTCTCCCCTAGCCTAGGGGAGATGTCCGGCTCTTGCTGGACAGAGGGGTTATTGAAACAAATTTAGATAAACGACTTTAAATATTTCTGTACATTGCGTTAGTAATTGTCTATTCACGAAAATGAACCGTACTGACAGGCTTAATGCCATTCTTATTCAATTGCAAAGCAGGCGAGTTGTTAGAGCTCACGAAATTGCTGATCGTTTTAACATTAGTCTGCGCACGGTGTATCGCGATATTCGGGCCTTAGAAGGTGCAGGTGTCCCCATTGGAGCTGAAGCCGGGATTGGATATTTTTTACAGGAAAACTATCAACTTCCACCAGTCATGTTTACAAACGATGAAGCAACAGCACTACTGTTCGGCGAAAAGCTGATTGAGAAGATGAGCGATGACAAAACGAAGGCCGACTTTTGCTCGGCACTTTATAAAGTGAAAGCAATATTAAAGCCAAGCGAAAAAGATTATCTCGAAAAGCTGCACGATCGTATTGCTGTTTACAACTTCAATTCCATGGGTGATCGCTTCAGCCAGCTCTATCTGAAAGAAATTCAGCAGTCACTGGTTAATAAGCAGGTTTTAAAAATTCAGTACGAGAAAAAACACGATGAAGTGGGGACATGGCGGATGGTTGAGCCCATTGGACTATGCAATTACAGTTCGCGTTGGCATATGTTTGCCTGGTGTCAGCTACGTCAGGATTATCGCGATTTTAGGCTCGACCGTATTACCGAGTTACAGGTATCTAATGAAAGTTTTCGGGGTAAGAGTCACCTTTCTATCAAGGAATACATGGCAAAAACGGCTGTTGTTGGTTCTGAGGCAAACATCTCACTTCTCATTCCTCAAAAGCGAATTAAGCATCTTGATGAATCAAAATATTGGTATGGTTATCTAAGTGAAGAAATTCAGGGTGATCAAGTTCGTGTGCAGTTTTCAAATAACGAATTGCATGGCTTTGCTAGCTGGATTTTGCAAACTGGCTGTCATGCACAAGTTGAGTATCCCGAAGAACTGAAAACCCACATTAATAAGTTTGTTGGTGAGCTATTGAAGGTTTATCCCCAAGATTAGTGATCATGATTTTGACCATGGCGTATAACGCCTATGGAAAATCACTCTCGCCGTCGCCGGCTCGGCCCAAATTTTCTGGCTAAACCATTTGTGCATTCAATAAAATTGTAATTAAATACCCCGAAGGGGTTAGATATCATTTGCCCCGGGTTTTAACCCGGGGATGGATTGTGTGATGGAATTTTAGGCGCAATCAATTCGTAATTTGAAAAGGGTGGCTGTTCGCGGCGCATGTACCATTGTTTATAAAAGAGAATTTAGAGTTTATATCACGGAATAGATGCCCCTTTTGCATTCCCTTTATGATTAATGGACAGGACCGGTCAGGCGACCAATCCCATCCACATTCTTAAGCACGCACAACAGCACTCGGGCCATTTGCAATAAGACATACCACCAAGCAATGAATTTCCCCACCTGCAAAAGGGAGAAGTTTTAATTATTTTTCATTCCTCAGTATTTTCATCAAGATTCGGTTTTCAATTTCCAGTTCCTGAATACGCTTTTCAAGCTCTTTTTCCTTCTTCGTTCTGGTATCGGGTTCTGGCAGATTAAGTTGTTGTGCAAGGCTTGCAAAGAAATTATACTCCAGTGCAAGAGTTAAATCTTTAAGCCGATTCACGGTAAGCTTTTTACTTATTAATGTTTTGTGGGTTCCGCTATATGTTAAACCAATGCGCCTGCCCAGCTCGTCATGTTTTAATCCTCGTTGTTCAACAATTTTGTTAACGAGATTTAAAACTTCATAATTGATATTTTTCGAATAATCCATAATAGGGTGAATTAATGATAAATAATTAATTGATATGCATAAGTTACAACTAATTTATGATAGATAGCAAATCTTATTTTGCTGCCATTTAGTTTGGTCTTGACAATATGGAAACGATATTAGACCCCTTGTCAATGCAGCGTGACATCATTTCTCATTTATAAGCTGCGGACGATCAGCAGCGACAGAGTATGGGAAATGGATTATATGCCGCAGAAATGCAGCACGACATCAACGATTAATAATTAGATGCGGAAGAATAACAGCTTGACTTAGACTCAATGAGAATGGATGCAGCAGGAAATAGTATTGACACGGTGGGAAGAATTTGGTCTTCCAACAGGTTTGTCATCGCAACTCAAATCGTGTTATTCATCTCGTTCCATTTCACGCATGTCATTCCAAACTTGATTCATGTTATCCCATCCCATCTTATGCACGTCATCCTGAACTCGATTCAGGATCTTTCTCTATCATGGAAAGGTGAAGTTAGAAACAGATCCTGATCCGGCAGCTGCCGGACTGGATGACCTTCCCACAGAGAGAGCCGGCTCAGGCAAAGCCAAAAGCGGGGAGTATCAAAAATACATTACTGTTAATAACTCATCTTTTGGATGTGAGATAACAAACATAAGAATCACTAAATTCGGAAAGATAAAGTGAACGGATGGTTTAATTAGTAAATAGTAATAAAGACGAATTGTACAATACAATTTATCACGGCTTCATTACTGGTATGCATAAATAATATCACATTACTGAGACGTTGAATCAAGACATCCTCAAGCATCGATTAAGAGAAGTGAATGCAAATTAATAACAATATCAAAATGAAAAAAGCAATAGTATTAGTGTTGATCTTAAATACAATTTCATCATTTTCCCAGAGAAATGATGAAGATATTTTTTTTAAGTTGAGAGGTGATACCATTATGTTTTATCTTGATAACGTAGCAGATATTACGGTAAAATCAAATGCATATTTCCACAGGACTGTTTGTATTGATGAGCAAGACTTTGAATATACAGGGAAAGTAGTCGATACTTTTATTGACAATGGTAGAGCGTATGAATGCTTTTATTCGAAAGGTCATTTAAGTGGAGAGGTAAGATGTTTTAATCCAGATGGAAATCTGAGATATGATGGGTTTTTTAAAAACTCTTTAAAAGATAGTGTTTGGACTTTCTATTATGAAAATGGAAATGTTGAAAAGATCATAAATTTCAATAATAATGAGCCGTATTTGAAAGAGTTTTATAAAAGCAATGGAAAGGGCGTCTTTGTTGATGGCAATGGAAAGTATACAGGGCGAATTAACTACGTATATAAGCAGACATCTGAATGTAGAATATCAGGAAATATTAAAAACGGTAAGATGGATGGCTCTTGGAGATGGAAAGAGTTATCAAGTGGGGGAGGGATAGATTATTTTGAAAATGGGAAATATATTAAAAGCGAATCTTATGGGCTTGATCCTTTTGATTCTCAAAAGATTTCTCTTCTAGGATATGATTTACATGAAAAAGTTGAAGTTTTTAAATTTATGGCTGTTCCTAGTTCTAGAGGAAAGAATCATATAGTCTCAAGATCGTTAAAGTATAAGAATACATTCAATTTAAATGAATCATTTGCAACTGAATTGGTTAGTTTTTTAACTGAGATAAATAAAAAAGAAAGTCTACCTGATTATTGGACCTTCGTTCAGTTTAAAGTTAATTGTAAGAATGATACTGAAAATATAATTGTACACTCTAATAACAAATTGGCCTCACATAGCATTAAGAAATTTATCTCTGAATTAAATGGTTTTGAAGCTGCAAAACCGAATAATAATCCTCTTGATTGTGCTATATATTTATGTTTGTTTCATGAGAATGGGAAAATTATTTTACCAAAATATAATTTCAACTCAAAGTTTGATATAATGGATCTACTTCCAAATAATTAACTGAACCTACTTCAGAATTATGACATTCCTTTTGCTTTAGTGAGCTACAACTATAAAAATGAAAACACCCTTATGAATAAATCAGCAATTGAAATATATCAGGTTGAAGACGGAAATACTGAAATCAGTGTTCAACTGGAGAATGAGACAGTTTGGTTAAACTTAAATCAAATGACCAATCTGTTTGGGCGGGATAAATCTGTAATTTCCAGGCACATTTATAATGTTTTCAAAGAAAATGAGCTAGCAAGAGAAGCAACTGTTGCAAATTTTGCAACAGTTCAAATAGAAGGGAATCGTGAACCTGATCAATAAAATAACTAATAAGTCCTTTGTTAAATCACCTTGAAATGACAATAAAACACCCACTTTGCTTCCTAATCGTCACACTATATTGTGGCATTGCCCTTTCTCAAAAACCAGTAGTAGTTGAGCACAAAAGAAAAGATGTGATTCATGAATCTAAAAAGTCAATAGTATGAAAATATTTTTCGTCGCATTTATTTTAATCAAGAGAATTCCTCGAGGCTCTGCCTCGGGGTATAGAGGAAAGTTTG
>CBDVCE010000096.1:0-11792 GCA_965372405.1 uncultured Sunxiuqinia sp. | reverse complement strand
CATTCAATTGTTAAACAATTACTTACACGACTTCGTGTCGCACGTATTGGTTGTAAATGTGGTTACACGACAACAACAAACCAACCGGTGAGGCATACGAAAGCAAACAGCTGCTTTTGTCAGTCGAGAGCTTTTCATATCTACTTTCGGTAGCCACTTTTGAAGGGAGGTCGTCCAAATCGGAAAGAGTATGAAGAAACATAGTGTTGTCCCCGATTTTCATTTCCCCCGGATTAAGGGTGATATCTTGCAAACTGGTGCTTTGCTCCTGGGAGAGTGAGAAATATTTTTCCACGATTCCTGGATTTCTATCTGTCCCGACAATCTCATCAGTGGATAAACGGCTAAGTTGAACAAACTCACTGTCGTTAATAATTTGCTCGAACTGGTTCACCGACTCCACAAACCTGATAACTGCCTCTTTATCTTTTACTTCTTTGGGAAGAATAAAACCACGGGCTAACGAATTAAAGTTACTACGCTGCCTACTTCTCTCTTTGGTTGTTTTTGTAAGAAGGAGATAGCAAGAATGGTTCAGGTATGGACGTTCATTAAAATGCCGTTCAAAGGATGAACTCAAAAAACTTAAATCTTGATTTTGATTTTCAGATTTGTAGCTCTCCTGAATGTACCAATCCTGTTTGTGGACAATAGAATAATCGGGCAAAACCTTAACCGCTTTGTTCCAAACTGAGTGTATGGTTTCATATTCTTCCGAAGTAAGCGTAAACAGTTCCGGCAGCGACACCTGAAATGCAATTGTAATATCTGCATCTTTGCTGAGGATGCAACCCTGTTCAACGCAAAGCAAAGGGAATTTACTTTCAAGGGTAGCAGATTTTAATGTATTTCTCATACCAGCCCCTTCCTTTTTTTAGAGAACAGCTTTGGTATGCTCCGGCGGTTGATAATCCTTCGTGGAAAGTTTTTAGTTGCCTGTAACTTCATCAAGCCAAACTGACCGTACTTTTTGCTTAGCGTCAGTGTCACCCAGACAACAAGCAAAGCGAGGATAATGCCCAGGAAGATGCATACCCACTGGTTTACACCCGCCAGATGTAAAACAATAAACAGCACAAAAGCCCCCAATAGTCCGCCTGCAAAAATGAACAGGTACTGACTTTGCAGCCCCTTGAATTCAGCAGGTTTGTTAACCCCTTTATTGATTGAATATGTTGCCATGATTCTTACAAAAAGAATGAGCGTAGAATTGTAGCGGAAACAATCAGGAAAATACAGGCACCAAACCAAGAAGCAGCGGTTTTTCCGGTATCAGGGTCACCACTTGAAAATTTACTATATACTTTAACGCCACCAATGAGGCCAACAACGGCACCGATGGCATAAATAAGATTGGTCGCCGGGTCGAAATAGCTGGTTACCATACTGGTTGCTTCGGCTATTCCGGCAGCACCATCACCTTGTGCAAACAATGCTGTAGCGAATAATGAAAAGAATAGTGTGAATGAAGTTTTTAATGATTTTATTTTTTGCATAACGATATGTTTTGTGCCATGCCATTGGATAATCCGCACAGCATTTTTACTCGAAATTGTAATGGATTTTTGTGGTTGTGACGCAAAGCTTCACAGGAAGGATAAGTTAAGTTTAGCCGTACTCTCTTTCTTTCATTTCCCTTACAATTTGATTGATAGAAGCACAGGATTTTCCTGCGCTTTAACCAAATGTAAAGGCTAAAATCATTGAAAGATTAAAAGGGGTGAAAGTGGAAGTAAGTGGCTGGGTTTGGCGGTGGTGGAGAGGATTTTAAAGTACTATACAGGAGTGTTTGTCTTCGTCACCAAATGATTTGATGGTAATACTATTATCTAATGAATTTAAATAGAAAAGACTTATATCGGGTTGAGATTAGGTTTCTATCTCAATAGGGATTTGACTCCTTGTGGGATTAAACCAATATTTGTTCGCATGAACTTTATATTGAAACCAAATATCCATTTCCTCTTAGAAACTGTTTAAATTTTATCCTTTGGTATCTTTTTGCGCCTTAAGCCCTCATGCTTCGTTAAAATCTCCTTAAATAGCGGTGCTATTCGCGTCAATTTTGTCTTGCCTGAGAACTTAATCCATTAAAAATCTATCTCAAAAACAAAACTTAAACAGTTTCTTAGTACTTCAATTAATTAGAAGTACCGTTAAACCTCTATTTCTATTTCATTCTCTATTCTAATAGATTCATAAATAGGAATATCAGCTCCCAAAATTTCAATAGAAACAGTTAATGCAAAAGGCACCTCCATTTTGTTTTTATCCCATCCTTTGTGTCCCCTTACTGCAAAACTGATTTCTTCTGGCAGTTCGAATGATTTCAATACTGTCCAATCTTTTTGTAATGTGCTATTATTGCGGTTAATATCTTGAACTGCTCCAGCTCTTCGACTCTTGATTTTCCAATCGAAGCCATCTAAACCATTTCTATGCTCTTTATCATAGTTTGGTTCTTCCTCTAACGGTTCTTTGAGTGCATAATTTTTAAAATCATCAAAGGATTCTCCAATTTTTGAAGTAGTCCAGTCTAACCAAGTTGACAAATAGGATTTTGTTTTTTGTCTTGTTCTCCTTACTTGTGCTGAATAGGCTAATGATACTTCTAATACAATGTCATACTCATCACCAGGACTCCTTAATTCTTCTGGTATTTTTAATGAATAAATATGTCCTTCTTCCGCTTTTATTTCTCCTGTATTATAAAAAGTAATCCTATGGTCTGTATTTTTAGTAACCCTATCCAGCAAGGGTAAGCCATATCCAAAGCATTGTACACTTATTTTAGTTGGATTTAAGAAAAAGTCATCTGGTAACCTCGCACCTTGTGCTATTAATGCTCTTATTAAATTAATATTTTCATCTGGATACAACTGTTTCAAAATAGCAGCGAGATGAGCAATTTTAGGCGTTGAGAATGAAGTCCCAACACTATCCTTCCCAGTTGCGCTTCCCCCATGCAATGTAGAACGAATTAATTCTGGAGAAGTAGCTTCATGTTCTCTTATTTGTGGTATCCCATTTTTTGACATAATAACTCCACCTCCATATTCAACAACATCAGGTTTGATTGTATCCCAAATACCAGTACCAATTCTTGAAAATGCAGATATATCATTTTCCCCACCCAAAGAAAGCCAATACTCATCCTCAAAAGCAGAATGATTGATGGAACCAACTGTTAAGGAAAAACAACTTTGTGAAGGATTTGCCAACTTACAGAATCTTTCCACAAGATAGCTTGGGTAATTTATCCCCTTTGAAATTAAATTTTGAATAACCGGAAAACTGATATTACCGACAGAAATTAAAAACAGGATATCATTCTCAAAAGCTAATCTATCAATAATTGCTGCCCATGTGGACATGTGTTTTGTCCTGCACGGTACACTCGAACTTACTGATAAGTTAAAGATTTTACAATCCTTGTTTTCATCAACAATCTGTTTTATTAAGCCCGCTGGATACAAATTTTGCAATACATTATCTTGATTTAAAATTCTCAGATTCCGAATAAAACAAGGTAACTTATACGGTGATTCAATTCCTGATATACCATTGGGATAAAGTATTGCACCGGCAACTTTGGTTCCATGCCCACCACCACGAACATGATCGGCAGTCGATGAATCGTTGATATATGATTTTGAATTATCCTTTTTTATTGCAGGTGCAATAAATTTATGGTCTTCCATAATACCACTATCAATAACCCCAACTTCAATAGAATTTTCATCTGGAGGAATTATTTCTAACTCAAAATCACCCAAATCGTTTTCTGCCCCATTAATGCCAGATATTTCTTCAATCTCAGAAACCTCAAAAACATATTGGTAGTTAACCACCAAATCTTTTAAGCCCAATCCACACATCTCAACCTCACAGGCAAAACTATCTTCTAACTCAACTATTGAACTAATAATATTTCCATAATGAGAAATAAATTCTTCAAAATGGTCTTGTCTTTCCATTAATAAATTATCTCTGACAAGAAGATTTGCATCATATTTCTGTTTTCTTTTCTCGTATCCACGTATTTCTGGGTCAGGTTCTTTGCCTATTGATTTAGCAAATGCAATGGATATTTCAACATGATAAAGCTCATCATCTTCAATTTCACCCCAACGAGAAAATAAATATTCGGAAAGTATATGCTTTGGCTTCCACTCTTCTCTATCGCCTTCAATAATTTGCCAGAAATCAGCAATTTTACCAGTGTTATGTTCGGAATTAATAAAACCCGCTATTTTTTCTTCAAGTGTACTTAAGTTATCCTGTGATGCCCCAATAATGAAACCATCAGCTTCCTCTGAAATTATCTCAATACCAAAAGATTCTAAGTCGAATTGAGCATTAATAATATCTGGATTTATTTGAAGGAAAACCGGTGCAGTTGATTCTTCTATTTTAGCCAATCCTTGTCCTTCTCTTAGCTTAACAGAACTTTCCCAATCCAATTTTATTTTTGTTGTCCTATTCTCAAGGTATTCGCTGTGGTCTTGCCTGTTTTGTTTGTTATGATGAGTTCTTGGATTCTCGCCACCTCCACCATGAAATCGAGGACTTCCTGTAATTTTTTGTTGAAATTGTAAATGAGGGAATTTCTCCATAGAGTTACTTGTTAATAGCTCTGTTTTCTTCTAAAGCACTATCCAAGTCTTCAATGGAAATTTCGTGATTCGAATTAATTATTGCTTTTTTTGCAGCATCATTGGCTATTTTTACAATAATAGCATAAGACATTCCAAGCATCTCTTTTGAATAATTCTTTAGATTTATGTTTTTATTAAGCTTAAGTGCTGAAAATGTTGTTTTAAGAAGAAGTGCAATCTCGTTCTTTCCCGGTTTAGAAAGCTCTATAAAGTCATCGAACCTTCGAAACAGGGCATTGTCTAAACTTCCTTCTAAGTTGGTAGTAGCGATTAAAATGCCTTCTCCATCATATTCTTCCAATAATCCAAGTAAGATATTTACAATGCGATGAATTTCTCCAACGTCATTTGATGAAGTACTACGTTGTTTTCCTATGATATCAAATTCATCCAATAACAATACACACGGAAATTCATTAATACTATCAAAAAGTTTTTGCAAATTGGAAGCAGATTCCCCCAAATAAGATGAAATAATTGAATCGAACCGAACCTTGTAAAATGGTAATCCTAAATCCCAAGCGATGCGTTCAGCCGCCATTGATTTGCCACAACCTGATGAACCATGTAAAAGAATCTTCTTTCGAGGTTTTAATCCATGATGAGCCAATCTTTCACGGGCAAGATATTCTTTTTCGATTCTAGTTATTTTGGTCTCAACATCTGGTGTTAATACCATTTCATGTCTTAGAAATTCATGTTCGATATTTGTAGCCAATGGAAGTCTGTACCTTCTATCAACAGGAATGCTATAATTCTTTTCTTTTGCAACTTTGAATGAAGATTGTTGTGTCTCCTGAACTAATCTGCGTTTTAATATAGCATCTAATTTTTCAGCAAGTTTAGAGTGTCCCTTCCTTTTCTCTTCCTCAATAATACTATAGGCAACCTTCAATAAAGGTGTATCTCGTTCTCCTTCAATTGATTTGAATAATCGTGTTAACAATGCCTGATTCATACTAAAATTGCTTTGTTGTAAAAGTACAAAAATATACCATATTCAAATAATTTTTTAATTTCCATCAAATATACTCCCTAATATCAAACCCACTAAACCCATCATCTAGTTTCAAATTTGAATTTGCTTGTGCCAACCTCCCCAAATGCAAATCAATCAAACCGGCAATTCGCTTTGCGCTTTTGTCAGTAGAGGTTGAAAGTTGTTCCACCCAATCCGTATTTTCATTTTCGTAAAGAAGTTTACCTGTTTTGGTGTTGTTGTGGGGATTTTCGTTTTCAAGCTCGTTTACCACTTCCATCATTTCATCAAAAGTAATATTCGACGAATAACCGCTTTGCAGCCCATGTCTTTCCAGTTCTTCCAGTTCCTTGTGTTCTTCCAATAAATCTGTGTCTTCTGCCACATAATCCAGGGATACTTCAATATCCAATTTACCTGAATAATCAGAATCCTGTTCTGTTATTTCAGCTTGCTTTTCCTTTTCCGAACCCAAAACAAATCGACTTTTGCCAACAATACTTCCGGGATGCTGCTTCCCTGCATTGTTTCCTTTTTCAACAGCAGAGCTTTTCTCACGAGGATTTATCAAAAAACGGATAAGAATAATTAAGGCAACAACAGTTATTAATTCAATCATGGTGGTTTGTTTTCGATTAAAAAATGTCTTTGTTTTTCTCTTTGTAGATTTTGGATATTTCCTCCTGGAATTCATCAAAATGTTGAGCAAGTACATTATCGATATAGCTGAATATAGAAATCTCTTTATTGGCAATTACATGTGTGATTTTTGAAATTAGGTCGTGATAATCGGTACGGATATATACATGCCTGGCCTGACGAGTGGTTACACCAGATTCCTTTATAAATAGTGTTTCATAATCAGGTTGACTACTATGTCGTTTTTGTTTCTCTTCTTGTTTTCGTGATCCATTGCCGGAGGAACTGTCCTTCACAGGTTTGGTCTCCGATTTTCCCTTTCTTTCTTCTATAATTGAAGCAAGGATGGATTCTTCATTTATCTCGTTGGTATTTATATTACGCTTTGCCATTCTGCTTATAGTTTAATGATTTGACATATTTCATCGGCCATTAAATCTAAATTGCTATTTTTTAGTAAGTTCTTGTTTGCCGGGAAAAGAGTAGAACGAAAAAGAGGTTTATGGCCAGCGGTAAGTTCTCTCCGAAACCGTTTCGTATCCGGAATAAAAGTCTTTAGAACCTGTAATCCCAATTCACCAATTATCGTTTCATACACTTCATAGAGTTCATTTTTCTCCCTACCGTCCACCATGTTCCAAATCAGGTACAATCCTTTAATATTGCTTCGGCCAACACTTATCAGGTTGTCATTAATTACCGAGGCAAATTTTAATGTACTTTCAAGAACAACACGATCGGCACTTATAGGTGAAAAAATATAATCCATGTGTGCAAGGGTTTTTATAACACCTTTACTATTTAATGTTCCCGGAAGGTCGAAAAAGATAATGTCCGGTTGAACTACTAATTCCTCAATCAGGTCTTGTGCATTGGCAATGGTCTGTTCAAGTGAACTTTCTACTACGGCGTAGGCTTTTCGTTGAAGCCGTGTGAATTGGTTATATGCCATCTGTTTGTAGTAATCATCCTGCATAACTATTTTCAAATCACGCTCGCGCATTACATGAATACTGTGCTGGGGGAAATCACAATCTATAACTGCAATTTCAAGGCCTTTTACATAGTGCAGATAACTTGCCATTAACACTGTGAGTGCTGTTTTTCCAACACCTCCTTTTTGGGTGCTGAATGCAATAAATAATGTTTCCTTTTTCATCATCGTAAATTTTAATTAATAGAATTGTTTAATATTCTGCTCCGGTAAATCCGGTCAGTTTTAAACTTGTTTTTATCAGATTGTTTCATTTCAATTTGTTCGTTTTATAGTTTCCAGATTCCCATTTTCTGGCCTTCCAATTTGTTGTGTCATGATACTATCCCATCATGATGTAATCCTATACTCCCGTAGTCCTGCGCTCCCATCATAGAATCATCTCGAACTCCCATCATTTTATCACTGCACCATGGTATCAACCTGTCATCCTATCATGATATTATCCTACAAATGAAAAGATAAAACTGCTTGATTCTTATGTTTCTGGACTGCTTGGAGCCACTTGGCTTTAACTGTCTGCTTTTGGCTTATTTCAACTTAATTACTATTCAAAACCTACCTGTAACTTTGACCCCTGAAGAATAATAGAAGGAATAATGAATATTAAAATATGGTAACACAAGCATTACATTTTACCAACGCTAACAAGGGTGTGCAAAGGCACACGGCAAGTTGTGTTTTGAGTAACTCAAAACGTTTTGCGTGCCTCAAAACCACTTGCCCCGTTGGGGAAAATCACCCTCCGAAGTCGGGAATTTTTAAGTAAGAATCAGGATAAAGTTTAATGCCATACAAATTGAATAAAATGACAACAGGAAACAGACAAAAACACAAGGGCGGGAGGAAACCCAAAAAAGACCCCTGCAAACACCGATACGCAATCAGTTTAAATGATGTGGATAATGCCCGGTTCCTTTCCCTTTTTGAAGCATCGGGAATGGATGTAATGGCACATTTTATAACGGCAAGCCTATTTGAAAAACCGGTTAAAGTGGTGAAAATTGATAAAGGAACGATGGATTATTACATGCGCCTAACCTCACTCTATTCTCAATTCCGTGCAATAGGAGTGAATTATAATCAGGTAACCAAAGCCATAAAAAACACATTTACCGATAAAAAGGCTCTGGCATTCTTGTATAAACTGGAAAAAGCAACCTTCGAACTGGTTGCAATCAACAAACAAATAATGGATTTGACACAAGAATTTGAACAGAAATATTTGGATAAGTGAGTACAAAAGAAGCTCGCATATTTTGTCGAATGGGAAAATATTAAATATATGGTTGCAAAAATAAGTTCAGGAAGTTCGCTTTACAGTGCATTAGCTTATAATCAAAAGAAGATAAATGAAGGTGATGCGAAAGTTATATTGACCAATAATATGATTGAACCACCAAATGGAAGCTTCAGTATTGGAATTTGCTCTAACTCATTTGAACCCTATTTGCTAGCCAATAAAAGATGCGAAAATCCAATTATTCATATTTCCTTAAACCCAGACCCCAAAGACAAACTAAGCGATAAGCAGTTTTCTGAAATCGCACTGGACTACATGCAGAAACTGGGTTACGAAAATCAGCCTTTCATTGTTTACAAGCATGAGGATATTGACCGCCACCATATCCATATTGTATCGGTAAAAGTGGATGAAACCGGGAAAATGATCCGGGATAATTTCCAACACCGTTTATCTATGCGGATTTGTCGTGAGTTGGAAAAGAAGTATGGGTTAGTTCCTGCCAATGAAAAACAAAAAGCAGATGAATACACGCTTAAGAAAGTAGATTTTAAGACTGGAAACATCAAGCAGCAAATTGCCAATGTAGTTCGCCCAATATCCCGATCATGGCATTTTCAATCATTTAATGAATACAAAGCTTTGCTCTCAATTTACAATGTACATGTTTCTGAAGTAAAGGGAGAATTTCAGGACAAGCCCTATACTGGAATTGTTTATGCTGTACTGGATGAAAAAGGTGAGGTTTGCGGAGCACCTGTTAACTCATCAAAAATTGGAAAATCCACAGGAAATGAAGCCATTCAGCAAAGAATGGAGAAATCCAAAGAGTTCATCAAAAACAGAACATTAAAAGAACGCCCAAAAGCAATAATTACAAAAGCTTTTCAAGACTGTATAAGCCAGAAAGCTTTTGAAGAGCAACTTTTTAAAAACGAGATCTCGGTTCTGTTTCGGAAAAATGACTCGGGTCGTATTTATGGAGTAACTTTTATCGACCACAAGCAGAAATTTGTTTTTAACGGCTCTCGCTTGGGTAAAGATTTCTCGGCTAATGTATTCCATGAGAAATTTAACAATCCTGAACAGACTATCGGAGAAACAAGCTCTACTGAACAAGAACAAGCTTCAAATCAAAATGATTCCACTACCTCAATTGAAAATCTGACAGGACTATTAGGGATTGATAGTCGGGGAGAGAACTATGAAGAGGAAGCATTTATTAGAAAAATGAAAAGAAAGAAGAATCGTAAACGAAAATTATAGTATCATGCAAAACGAAGATGATGTAAGAAGCCTTGCAAAGATTATTGAATTATTGCGGGCTGTTAGTATCCTTATAGCCATAATCCATATTTATTGGTTCTGTTATGAAGTGCTTCAAGCTTCTGATATAAATGTGAGCGTGATAGATAAAATCCTTTTGAATTTTCAAAAAACAACTGGGCTATTTTCAAATCCACTTTGGACAAAACTGATTTGTCTTTTATTTATCGGACTCTCTTGTTTGGGAACAAGAGGAGTCAAAGAAGAAAAGATTACCTGGACCAGAATTAATGTGTTTCTTATTTTCGGAGTTATCTTTTTCTTTTTCAACGGATGGATTTTGAAATTGTCCCTTCCGTTAATAAGTAGAACAGCTTTATACATTTTTATTTTTTCGCTCGGGTACATCTTTCTTTTAAAGGCAGGATTATGGATGAGTCGTTTGCTAAAAAACAACCTGATGGAGGATGTCTTTAATAGCGAAAACGAAAGTTTTATGCAGGAAACGAGCTTGATGGAAAATGAATATTCCATAAATATGCCAAGTAAGTTTCAATATAAAGGTAAAGTCTATGAAGGCTGGGTTAATGTGGTTAACCCATTCCGTGCAAGTATAGTTTTGGGAACTCCGGGAAGTGGTAAATCCTACGCGATTGTAAACAGTTATATCAAGCAGCAAATAAGAAAAGGTTTTAGCATGTACATCTATGATTTTAAGTTCGATGATTTGAGCGTGATTGCCTACAATACTCTTTTAAAAAACATCGACAAATACGAAGTCCCTCCTAAATTCTACGTTATAAATTTTGATAACCCTGAACGAAGCCACCGCTGTAATCCCATTGCCCAGGAGTTTATGACCGACATTGCAGATGCTTACGAGTCGGCTTATACCATCATGTTGAATCTAAACAAAACTTGGATTCAAAAGCAGGGAGACTTTTTTGTAGAATCGCCAATTATTCTTTTGGCTGCCATCATCTGGTACCTGAAAATTTATAAAAATGGTAGGTATTGCACTTTCCCTCATGCTATTGAGTTTTTAAATAAAAAGTATGCTGATATTTTTACCATCTTAACTTCCTATCCTGAATTGGAAAACTACCTATCACCATTTATGGATGCCTGGGAGGGTGGGGCACAAGACCAGTTGCAGGGACAAATTGCAAGTGCTAAAATTCCGCTTTCAAGGATGATTTCACCACAACTTTATTGGGTGATGTCAGGCAACGATTTCACCTTGGATATAAATAATCCAGACGAACCTAAAATACTTTGTGTAGGTAATAATCCTGATCGCCAGAATATCTATTCAGCTGCTCTGGGGCTTTACAATTCCCGGATTGTAAAACTGATCAATAAAAAAGGGCAATTGAAAAGTTCAGTGATTATCGATGAGCTTCCAACCATTTACTTTCGTGGCTTGGATAACCTGATTGCGACCGCACGTAGTAATAAAGTAGCTGTATGTTTGGGATTTCAGGATTTTTCGCAGCTAAACCGCGATTATGGTGATAAGGAAGCCAAAGTGGTCATGAACACGGTTGGTAATATTTTTAGTGGTCAGGTAGTAGGCGAAACAGCTAAAACACTATCTGATCGCTTTGGGAAAGTATTGCAAAAAAGACAATCTATGACCATAAACCGTCAGGATAAGTCCACTTCCATAAATACTCAAATGGACACTTTAATACCGGCATCAAAAATCAGCAATCTCACACAAGGGACTTTTGTAGGTGCAGTCTCTGACAATTTTGATGAGCGGATCGAGCAAAAAATCTTTCATGCAGAGATTGTGGTTGATAACGAAAAAGTGGCAAAAGAAACCAAAGCATATCAGGAGATACCAGTAATAACAAATTTCACTGATAAAAATGGCAACAACCAAATGAAAGAACAGATAGAAGATAATTACCATCGCATAAAAGAGGAAACAAAACAAATTATTACTGAAGAAATGGAAAATCGGAATATTAAAAGAATCCAAACTTAAATTTGTATACCACTGAATAT
>CBDVCE010000095.1:0-13002 GCA_965372405.1 uncultured Sunxiuqinia sp. | reverse complement strand
GCACAGCCTCATAATCCTCAAACAATAAGTTCGATACTTCCCCCGGTAGGGTCACATCATTAAATTTAAAAACCTTACAGAGCAGTACTTTGTAAGGTTTTTTGTTTTTATTTTGGTCCCATTTCGACAATTCTCTGGAGGGTCATTTTTTGTAAACGATACTTGGGATTATTTTCTTGATTTCACCTTTAAAGTCCTCTTTGAGCTATTGTTTGTTGATTACAAGTTTTATAGTTGAAATCCCATTATCAGTTGACAGACGACAAAAGTAAATTCCATTGCCTGGCATGTACTTCCAAATCGGTATTGTGTGCTTTCCTTGTTGTAGTTTTTTGTCAAGAATTGTGCTGATCTTTCTACCATGCATATCGAAAAGAGATAGGTTTATCCTACCTGAAGTTGCATTTATAAATGTAACAATAGATTCCTTGTTTCCCGGGTTAGGGTAGACTTTGAAATTATTTTCAGGCATCGTATTGATTTTCGAACTTGTAAGTCGGTCTTTTACTTTAAAATTATCGATATTAGCCTGCTGATGTTGTAATCCTGATGCCTTGTAACGTATTCCAATAAAAAGAGTGTCTGACGGATTCGTAATCGTTATTTCAGTCGAATTTCCCCATACGTGATCGTCAACAGATGCTACCTTTCCTAATGAACTCCAATCCGACTCTTCAACATCACCATCAAAATTGCTTGTATAAAACATTTCCAAGTCAATGTTCTCTCCTCCATAAAAACTGTAATCGAATGAAAAAACAACTTTCCCAAAATCTGTAGCACTAAATGCCGGAGTGATTAACCACGATTCAATTGGCTCATTTTTATCACTATTCGTGTAAAACCTTGCACATTTACTTCCATTTATCCCACCATCATCAATTTGCCAATTGTCTTGATTTGAAAAGTTTGGTTTAGTCCAGCCATTTATAAAGTCATCAAAACTTTCTTCAAAAGGAATGGACTGTATGCTTTCAGGAGGTGCCAGAAATATCAGACTTTTCAAATAATTAATATACCCTTTTTCTATTTCCGATTTGCTTTCACTAAACACAGTAAAGTCCAAATTACTCACAAAAAAATCTCGAATAATTGGTAAACTATTTTTTTGATGGAGGTAGCGAATAAATTCAAAACCGAAAAAATAGGGATCTATTCCACCAAAATCGGGTTCACTTCTATGCGGATCAGTTATAAATTCATCTAAAGTAGGTTCTCTGTTATATTTCTGCGAATAATAATATAAAACATGCTCAATATTTGGTCTACTGCCGGACCAATCTGCTCCCGTTACATTATACCCGGAAAAATTTGCCATACCCTCTTGAAAGAAACCTGTTGGGAAAAAATTGGACATGGCACTGTTATAGACATGTCCATATTCATGAGCCAGCAGCCAGTCATAGTCTTCGACTCCCCATTCATTTGGAGAAATATTTAAAGCTCCAGAACCTCCAAAACCCGATTCGCGATCTTGACCCGTTAAGTCGGTTGCAGTTGGTTGATCATAAATAATGACTAAAGGGTATCTATTTGCACACGGTGTTTGAAAAGAATCGACATAAAATTCTCTGGTATTATTTAACCACATAAATAAGCTGTCTATATACATTGTATCCCTCGATGAGCAATAAATATCAAAGTATTCATCTGATGCGTAGTTTTTAATTTGTACAACATCGGTTGTGTCGTAGAAATGGGTTAAGTATTTATCCCAGAAAGTTCTCATGTAATATTCATCAGGTTTGATTTCAAAAAAACCTCCGAAAAGGATTTGAGCTTCAACAATTGAAACAACCATATCTTTCACTGAAGTATTTGTAATGCCGGAAATATCCACAAGTGTTTCCTCATTTAATTGTCCCGGATGGGTTGCCAAATAAGAAATGATTGAATCACGGTTTGGTCGATATCCAATTTCATATAGTCCAAAACCTTCTCTTAAATAATCGGGTAAATCATCTGTATCTAAAATATTACTCCGCTGGATTCTTTTTTTACAGGTGTATGCACTAAATGTTTGAAGAGCCAGATTATTGAAATTTTTGTAGTAATCTAGTTTCACTTCTGAATTTAAGGGCGAAAGGTATATTCTGTTTCGGGGCCAATCATAAAAACCACAACGCCAATCATATGCACCATCGTATATGTGCTCCGGAATTTCCTCCTTATCACAATAATAAATTTGAGTGGTTGAATTACTTCCAAAAACCGGATAACCACCTGGTAAATTCCAGAATGTTGTTAGTTTGGAAAGTTGGGTTTCTAAATTGCTTAGAATACTTGTAAAATCTTCGTTGCTTTCTATGCTGCTGTAAAATTCAAAGTGGTCGGAGCTAGCTATTTCTTCGTAGCGCGAGGTAGTTGCGTCAATATTAAAATTATCGATTAAAAAGAAGATTGAACTATCTGCATTTGATTGAATATGGAAAGCAAAATAGAGCTTATCTCCGGGATCATTGATTATAACATCTCCAGATCCTGACCATTTATTTTCTTGCTCTGCCAATTGATATTCAAGCTCAGTCCAATTTGACTGTTGTGCATTACCATTATATTGATTCGTATATTTTAGTTTTGGTTTAATTTTATTTCCATAGTAATGATGCCTAAAAGTAAGAGTGATGGATTGAATGTTATCACCTGTAATTTGTTTGCTTATTATCCAGTTATCATTTGTCTCTTTGTCCGTTTCAAAACGCAAACATTGGCTTTTGTTTCTTTCGCTGCTTGGTATAATGTGCCATACACTATTGCCACTTATGTTTTCTGATGTCCAATTCTTGAATTCTGTACCTGGGTTAACTTCATCTTGTTCAAAATCATCAAAAAACAGGAGTTCTCCACTTTGAGCAAATAAAATAATAGATATAAAAAGGAATAGGTTTAGAAGCGTAATCTTTTTCATAATGGGTTTTTTTGGAATAAAGTTTTTATTCAATCAAGTTGGCTATGGCCTTGAATAACACAAACTAGTTGTGTTACATTTTCTATATTGGTTGTATTAGTCCCCTTATTTGATTGTGTACAAACCTTCAAGCATTGACCCAAAATCAATCATCCATAAGTCTCTTCAGTTTTTACATACTGGTGTATAAAAAGAGAGAAAGGATCTATCGTTTTGTGTGATCCGAACATTATGAAAGACTGATCAATAGTTCGTTTTAGACTATCTAAATTAAAGTATATTTACACAAATCGCAATAGGCTGGAATCTTTTCTTAGAGTAGCTGTATGTTACTAGGCATGCCAGATTCAAAAAGCTGCAGTAGATTAAATAGCCCAGATGGTGTCCATCTTTCAAGATCATGATACTACCCCGGAAGATTGCCTTGCTACCTCATAAGATTATGGCTATCGGATGGAAGATGATCACAATCGGACACCCGACAGCCTTGCTACCCCACAAGATGGAGACCGTCTTTCATAAGATCATCGTTCTCTTATGGAAGATCAAGACCATCTTATATAAGATCACGTTGCTAACCAATAAGATCGTCTTCATCTTGTACCCGATGATGGCTATCGGATGGAAGATGATCGTTCTCTGGAACAAGATGAAGATAATCTTCTGTGATAAGAAAGGAAAAAAACGGAGGTGATAAATAAATTGTGGCATTAAACCCGATGCCAACTGTTAATTATACATCTGGCTCCACACTATCAGCAAGTGTAATCACAAAAAAAGTGCTGACTCATGAATCAGCACTCGCAATTTATAGAAGTGTAAGTATTTTTAGAATTCCATATATACCGGAGCTCGTTTTTTACGTTTGTTAGCTGCAGGCTTAACTTTAATAGGTGGATATTTTAGGTTTTTAAAGCTCTTTTTCCCATTTGGTTTTTCAAATACATTAACCCTGGCAACATAAAAATCGTGTTCCCCATTGAATATTGAGATTGGACGATTTACTTCACCAAGTTCCAGCTCAGACTTAAAGTAAGATGTAAATATTGCATTCACAGAATCTTTAGTTTCAACAATATATTTATGAAAAGATCTTGTGGTATTATCCTGAACTGTGATGTAAAAACCACTGCGAGTGTTTATCTCTTCCTTAGCTGCTTTATCTGCTGATGGACAAAAAGAGAAACAAATAACTGCTAATACTAGAACAACAATATTTTTCATAAAGTAAGATTTAAAGAATTATGTCCCCAATTGATTTCTTTAAGCCAAAATCAATCACCGCTTAAATATTTTTGTTAAAAATAAGAAACTTCATTGAAAAATAAGAAAATCTCTAGGTAGATTTTTAATTACTACTCCTGAAAATCAAGACACAAACAAATCGTGTTTACAAAAACCTCTGTATAATCAGTGTTTTTCTCTATTTTTACACCATGAAATTTTACTCTTACGTTATTTACAATAAAGAAAATCACCGTTTTTATTACGGTTTTACTGAAGACTTGGAAAAGGCAGAAATTGCCCATAATAAAGGACTAATTGAAGTTACTAAGGATATGACTCCATGGGTAATGCTTTACCACGAGAATTTTGAGACCAAAAAGAAAGCAATCTGGCGTAGTAAATTTTACAAGAGTAAATCAGGCCAAAATCACATTCGAAAAGCACTGCATTTCTAGATTTTAACAACAGTCCGTTAATAACCAATCAGTAATTAACCACTATTCAGCTTCTCTTTTTTGTATTTTTGAGAATTGAAAACGATTAATAAATAGAAATATGAAAAAGATAATTTTTGCCGGATTGATAATTTCCATGTTTTTGTCTGGTTGTAAGGTTATTGAAAACCTTAAGAAAAGTGATGATTCTGAATTAACACAACAAGCTGAACCAGCCACTAAGGTTTTTTCTGTTCCTGGTACAGAACCTGGGAAAGTGAGGAAAAATCCAACTTCAGATAAAATGTATGAGCAACCCAAGAAAAGTGAAAAGCCAGTTCGCATTCAATCTGAAACTTTCACTTTTGACAAGCAAGAAGATAAAGTTAAACATGAAAGCAGTACTTATTTTGTAATTATTGGAAGCTTCAGTAGCAACGAAAATGCAAACAGGTACAAGCAGGAACTTACCCCACAAGGATTTAACCCTATTGTTTTGCATAGTGAAACAGGTTACTACAGAGTTTGTGTTAATACATTTACCGATGAGATGGAATCTCGCAAACGAGTTTATCAAATCCGTAACGATTACCCTCAATACGCAGATACCTGGTTGCTGATTAAAAAGTAATTAGGGAATTATAATTCTCCCAATATCATAGATGGAACATGGAGCAACCGTTCAGCGGCTTGCTCCAATTTGCTATTTTCCTTAGCGAAGCAAACCCGAATATACTTCGATTTATTCTTTTCGTGATAAAAGGCTGAGACTGGAACTGTTGCTATCCCAAAATCACGAGCTAAACGATCAACAAAAACCTTGTCCGACTCATCACTCACTCTGGAATAATCTAGTAACTGAAAATATCCGCCACTAGCTGGAACTAATTCGTACAAGCTGTCATCAAGAAGGCGCGAAAAGTAGTTTCGTTTCCCCTGATAAAACTCTGAGATTTCTGAAAATGATTGCTGATTTGGAAGATAATCAGCAAGAGCATGTTGTAAAGGTGTATTTACATTATAAAGCTGAAACTGCTGCATCTTCCGGTACTCTACCATTAAATGTGCGGGTGCAAGGCAATAGGCTATTCCCCAGCCATTAATATTAAATGGCGTGCCAAATGAAGATACAATAAAACTACGATCAGCAAGTTTCTCAAATCTGGAAAGACTTTGATGAACCTGACTGTCAAAAACAATCGATTCAAAAAGCTCATCACCTAATATAATAATGTTTGTACCATTTGTAAGTTTTTGGAGCTGAATCATATCCTCTTCAGAAAAAACGGAACCTGTTGGATTATGAGGAGAATTGATCACAATCATTTTTGTTTTTGAATTGATCATCTTTCGAAGCTCTTCCCAATCCACTCGAAATGTAGGCTCTTTTAGTCTAACGTACACAGGTTTACCTCCATTCAATGTTATTGAAGGTGCATAAGACTCAAAGGCTGGCTCAAAGATGATCACTTCATCTTCCTCTTTTACAATAGCACTAATTACAGAATGTATAGCCTGAATAGTCCCGGCAGTAATGGTAATCTCTGTGTCAGGATTATAACTGCGTCCATAGTTATTATAAACCTGTTCCGAAACGACTTCCCGGAGCTTTAGAACTCCCTCGAGAGGTGCAAAATTATTGTATCCATTTTTAAGATATTTAGCAGCCAATTCTGCTAATTCATCCGGACAACAGAAGTCAGATTTGCCAATAGCAACATCTATAGCACCAGTTTCCTCAATCAAATGATGAATTGTGGTGAATATGCTCTGGTTAGTATTTGGTAATTTAGATTGTATCATGTTTCGCAATATGCCAGCAAATATTTATTTGAAGGGCATTCCCTTATACAAAAGTACGTAATTCCATAGAAAGAAACCTAGCCCATAACTTCTTTCAAAACAGCCAATGATTTGATTTCTTCTTTTAAATCCATGTGAATCTTGTAATACTCCAACAATTTAGTCAGCAAAACAGTTCGCTGCTCTCCTGATAATATAATTTTCTCTGTTTCACTAATATCAATTAAAAAAAGTTTTCTAAAACAATTGGCAATGTCAACATTCATAAATTGCTGATGGACAGGCTCGTTTTGTTTAAATGATGACGAAAGAAGATCAAAATATTTATGCAATTTATTGCCTGTATACTGCGGATACACTCCCAAGAAACGAGTTAGTTTATGAAGAAAAACCAAATGAAAATTTGAAATTCCCTCTTCTTTGACGTCCAATAAGCATGCAGCATGAAAAATAAAATTGAATAAATCAGGATTCGATTCTTCTTCTTTAAGGCAGCGCATCATTACTTCAGCTAAAAATATTGCCTGTGAGCTTTTCCTAATATCATATGGGATTTGCTCAAATGGGACAGTGATCCTTGCTTCTTTTAAACGTTGTAACTCACGTCCTGGCTTGTTATAAACTTCAAGATCCAGTAGAAACATGGGTTGAAAAAGATTTATCTTCAATCCCGACTTTTTACCTCTTGAGCCATTTACAATGTAGGACTGCCGACCAAATTTCTCAGTATAAATTCTAGCAATAATACTGGATTCAGAGTAATTAATATGATGCAAAAAAATGCCACGGGTCTTTTCTAGCACGCCTCGATAATGTTTTAGTGAATGAACAGAATTTTTGTAACAAAGGTTTGCTCCCCAAGTTTGTCATTTCCAAGTACCATATAAACACCTGTACTCACCCTGTTTCCCAAGAGGTTTCTTCCGTTCCAAACGGCCTGTCCTCCCAGTGACTTTGTTTCATAAACAAGATTTCCACTGATATCGGTAATCTTCACATCAGTATCTTCAATCAATCCACTAATCATGATATCACCATCATAATCTTCACGAACAGGATTAGGATATGCATAAACATCAGAATAGTCATCTTTGGGCTCAGCTGCAGCTCCCTGAAAAGAAATTAATCCTTTACTAGTTCCAAAAAATACTTCTCCATCAGGCTTAATTGAAATACTTGTAATCTCATTCGAAAGTAATGGGCTGTTGGATTCTGTAAAATGTTCAATCTCTCTATCTCCATTTTTGGAAATAAGGAAAACACCTGAATTTTTAGTGCCAAACCATTTTCTATTTGCACCATTAATTGCAATGGCCGTTACTGTTTCAGTTTCTAATAATGGATGGTAAATATTATCATTCAGATCCAGACCTGGTTGTTCAGAATAAAAAGGATTTGTTTCCCATATCTTTTCAGGTGATCTATATACTGCAACCCCTTTTGAGGTACCAATCCAGATTTCTCCTTCTCTATCAATAGCAATAGAATAAATATCGTTTAGGCGAGTAAAAATATCACCTTGAGTGCTATTAAACCAAGCGGTTGAGAGAAGCTTCTTTGAAACAGAACCATCCCCTTTTCTAACGAATAAATCATGCCCTCTCGGAAGTACAATCCATTGATCATCATTTTCAGTAATTACTATTTGTCCCAAATCATAATTGGTAGGAATACCAGTAAAATCAAAAGACTCCCAGTTACCATCAGTTTTAAAAACTGATAAAGGCTTGTCGACTAAAGCATTAGTTGCCCACAAATTACCTTGTGAGTCAAAAGCCATTCCTCCAATACGAACAAAATTAGGATCAGGATTTCCAGGCAAAGCTGTCTGCAATGAACTATTAAACTGATTGTAACGATCTACAAATTGCTTGTCGTTAAATTCAACAATTCCACCTCCCCATGAACCGGCAAAAACGTGATCTGGATCATTTGGGTCAACAGCCATGCAAACAATATCATGAATGCTAGCAAGCTCACTATAAGTATTCTTATTAAACACAGTCCATTCTCCTTCTCTTAAAAGCTGAAACTGAGGACTGTAAAATAAGTTGTTCCATATTGCATTTCTCCCACCACTTGAAACCCAAAGATCATCGCCATTTCCCAGGAGACAAAAGATTTCATTGTCTGCAGGACCAGATGGAATTGAAAGCTCATAAGCTTGTGAAGATTTTTTCACTAAGCCAATTTCAGAATCAGCAATCCAAAGAACTCCTTCAGAATCAAGAGTTGCACTTGAAGCATGAATGCCTGAGACATTGTATTCTGAAAACGAATAGCTGTCAATTTTCTCCAACCTCCTACCATCCAGATCATAAAGATCAACCTGCCCCATTCTTGCCAAAACAAGTGTTGATCCTTTAACCTGAATATCGTCAATATTGGTGACAACAGGTAAGTAAGCAGACCAACTATCTCCTTCCAAACGATACAGCTTGTCAGAGCTTGAATCACCCCCCGAGTAATTTGCAATGATACTACCATTGAAATACTCAAGTTGATCAAAAATGCCAGTTGGATTTTGAATATTATCAATGTGGCTCCAATTTGTAAAATCCTGTAAATTAGGTGAATTAATATCAGCTTTAAATAAACCCTCCTCAGTTGCGGCATATAAAAACTGCCCATCAGAAGTCATATCCAACACTAATACAGAAGATCCATTATCGCCAATGTAATAGGTATCTTTTACTTCTTTCTTGTCAAGATTTAAAGCAACAATTCCAAAGCCACAAGACAGGTATGCAGTTTTATCAATAAATAAGATATTATAAATCTTCTTATCCCCACTAATTTGTTTTCGCTTGATATCTGACAAATTAAAAACTTCATTTCCAATGATTAGATCTACATTACTATTTTCGTAGGCGATCAAGATTACACCGGATTCTTCTCCATACCCAATTGTCTGGATACCAACATCAGACAATCCATTTATTCCAGAAAGTTTTTCTACGCTATTGTCGGTTTTGTTGTAGGTAAACAATCCACCTGTGGTTGCGCAATAAATTTTGGATTCAGCCTCAATAACTTTATTGGCTGAAGAATATGACAGATAATCAATCCATTGTCCGTTAGCCAAAATACTGCTTCCGACTATTATTAAGAAAGTAAAAATTGTCTTCATGGGTTGATTTTAACGATTCAAGAATGTGACTAATTTTTGTACTGCCCTACCCCGGTGGCTTATTTTATTTTTTTCTGCCAAATCCATTTCTGCAAATGATTCTACGAAGTTATCGGGCTGAAAGATTGGGTCATAACCAAATCCCTCATTGCCTTTTTTCTCATGAAGAATTTGTCCATCAACGATTCCTTCCATTTGCTCTTCTTCACCATCAATAATCAGGGAAATTACAGTTCTAAAACGAGCTTTACGGTTTTTTATTTCCTCCAAATTTGTTAGAACCTTGAGCATGTTAGCTTCCGCACTTCTTTCTTCTCCAGCATAGCGTGCTGAATAAACACCAGGTTCACCATTTAGAGCTTCAATTTCCAAGCCGGTATCGTCAGCAAAGCAATTATGTCCGTACTTATTATAAACGTAAAATGCCTTTTGAGAAGCATTGCCTTCAAGGGTAGGATTAGTTTCTGGAATATCTTCAAAACAATTTATATCCTCTAAACTCAATAACTCAATCGAATTGTTGAGCATTTTTCTCAGTTCGTTTAATTTGTGCTGATTATTTGTTGCAAAGACTAGTTTCATTGAATAAGAATTAAGCATTCAAATTTACAAAAACCAGTCAATGCACCAATCATTTAAAGATTGATTCAGGAAGTGAATATATTTTAATGGTTCAAGAGCTGAGTTATTGTTTTGTTAGTAAGCACTTCATCTGGTCTGCTTCATTTACTTTTTCAAAGAATTCTTTAAAATCATTATAAGTTTCTGCAGGATACTCACCTTTATTAATAATAAATTCCCGAGAGTAAATGATGGTATTTCCTTCAATAGATGCCGAAGCCTTATAGAATCCAAAAGTTGAGTTTATTGTAATTGGATCTGGAGCTTTATTAATGCTGAAGCCATTAGGTAGCGTGTAGCTAATTGTGTCAATGTCCTTGAAAGGTCTTCGTACAAGTACATTAGACTCTCTTTTACGCAAGCGTGCAGAAGTGTACTTTTGTTTATTCATCAAGTTTAGAGGTAAAATTAATCGACTTCCTATTGTGCTCGCATAATTGTTAAGGTTCAAACTTAGATTTTCATTGATATATGGCACCTGCATTTTTATATCCTCATGTTCAAAGCTAATCAGGTCAAAATTTGGAATATCGATCTGACTTAGAACATACTTTTTCTGGTCTGTTTTATCCATTCGGAGAACCGGAGATATGTTGTTGTACTGAATGCCTGAATATTTAGTTTGAACATTGGCAATGGCATGACCCATTTCATCCAATTGAACTTTAACTGATCTGCATTGAACATTGTCATGAATTTGGTAGGCCTTTGTATGTGCAATTTCACCTCCCTCTTCCTTTATTAAAAGGACATCACGGTCGTCTGTAAAGTCACTGAGGTATCCGCATGGAATCTGTTGACTGGTACATTCGAGCCATAGTGTATCTTGTTTCAGAGGTACACAAAGAATAGCATGATTGAATTGATTTGAGGGGAAATCTTTATTTAACTTCAATGCGCTTCCACCTGCTTTTACGAGTGTGTAAAATGAATTAATTCCTACTCCATCCAGTAGAGACATCATATAATTGCTTAAAGCTTTGCAGTCGCCATATCCTAAACGATCAACAAGTTCTGCTTCAAAAGGCTGCCAGCCTCCCATGCCAACCTGAATGCTTACGTAGCGTGTTTTATTCTGCATGTACTCATAAATCAACTTTATCTTTTCATAATCAGATGACGCATTTTTAGTTAGTTCTGTAACTTTCTGTTTTGTCTCATCTGGCAGGTCATTTTTCCCTTTATTAAGTTCAGCGATAAAACTCCCATATGACTTCCACGAGTCACACTTCCCTTTATTTCCTTTAATATTGATATTAACCGGAGCAAGCTGAATAACCGGAGTGTATTCTATAATATGCTGGCAAAAAGGTTCCTTCTTTCGAGCTGTGTAATTATTAAACTCCCATGAAACTACTGAATAGTCATCTTCAGTAGTTTTAACAGCCTCTTTATCCAAATTGCGCTGATTGATCCGGATTTTTTGGGGATCATCTGTTTTAATCCGGAAAACTGCTTTTTCAACAGCTACATGATAATCTTTAAACAGATGCCAGGTAGGGAAAGAAAAAATTCCTTTATATTCCCTTTCAAATGAATATTCAATAGTGAATGGGTAATCTTTGGTTTTGGGATCGAATGTTTTCACCCGATTGTCATCATAAATAGAGCCGCTTGAAGTGGCACTAACATCCATTATGTCATCGTGTTTTATTCGATGAAGTTTCTCACCTGATGCTGAATAAACAGTTGCATTGATATTTTGAATTTTAATGAACTTATTGTAGTATTCGACAAAGCGCGAGAAGGGATAACCGTTTTCGTTAAGAATAGTGATTGCAAATTTGATTTTCTCTTTTGCTGAATTGTCCGATTCAAGTATAAACTCATGCTCTTCATATCTAATAACAGCTTTCGCGTTTGATTTAAGTTCCGCAGGAATCTCACTTACTGCATACTTAATCTCCTTTTTTGCATAGGATTGTGCGACTAAAAGGAATAGCATTATCGTTAATATTACTGATGTTTTCATATTTCTCAATACCATTATAGGGTTGAAATTAATAGTGTGTTCTTAGGGGCTTTATATCTTTTTTAAGATTATTGGCTCTGCCTGTTTTTTAATTATTTGTGCAAAAAACTCTTTCAGGTAGGGATACTCGTTGGGCAAGAATACTTCTTTATTAATCTCCATTTTACAATTCATTACTATAATATTTCCTTGCTTGCTGTAGCTTATAAAGAAGCTTCCTCCTTTGTTTGGCAAAGCAAAACGAACGGGCTTAGGAATCTCATTTACGAGGTATCCTTCCGGGAGTTCTATTCGAACTGTATTTGATTTTGAAAAGCAGTAAGGGTAGTTCACCGGGTATGTTCTTTGATCTAACTTAAATTGATTTTCTTTTACCTGATCTATAAAATTTAGGTTAATCATTAAAAGATCATCAATCTTTTCTACATGCTTTTTTAGCTTGATATCCCATGATTCAATTAATTTACTATAGATATCATCTTTGTTTTTCATCTCAAAACCAGTTATGGTAAGCCCATTAAATTCAGTTTCGAAATTTTCCAAATAATCATCGTCACTATTATAGCTTTCTAGCTCTTTTCTTTTCTCGTATGCACCATAATCAATAAAAGACGCCATTCTTTTCCCAGTAATAGAGTTATCAATGTTAAGTTTCAAATCATGAAAAACTCGTTCAATACTCTTTTTCTTTGCTCCTAATTCTACCCAATCGGTTTTTTCTTTAGAATAGATTACTCTCCCAATATTGTTTATAGCCCGTTCAGGAAGCATTCCAAGTGGAAGTTTCTCCTCTGTAGGATCTAGTAATAGTTTTTCTCCATCAATTTCAATACAGCAAATTGTGTAATTTAGTTTATAGGTATAGGCGTTTAAGTCGCGACTGTTAAATATGGATTTTTATCATATT
>CBDVCE010000094.1:0-13444 GCA_965372405.1 uncultured Sunxiuqinia sp. | reverse complement strand
TTCAATTAAGTGGAGGAAGTTATATTTAAATGCGGATGTATTGCAACGGTCTTAAGATATTGAAAACAGTTTTCAAACACGTACCGAGTTCAAAACAAGTCTAAAGCTTTCAAAAAAGTTGAAACTTCAATTTACACCTGAATTAAGATTTGATGAGAACTTTAGCATTAGCAAGTATCTGTTTGAATTAAAAGGTATTTATGAACCGGTTAAAAATTTAGAGCTCGGAGCAAGCTACAGGTATATCATAAATCCAAGAGCAAATAACCCGACTGAATATTTGAATCGCTTTGATTTGGATGCAAAATGGGGTAAAAAGTTTAATCGATGGAAACCTTCATTTCGACTTAAATACACCAATTATTCTGAAGACATTTCAGATGGCAATTTCCTAAGGTATAAAGCTGAACTCAATTATGACATCAAAAAAAGTAAACTAACTCCGGTTATTGCTGCTGAAGCTTTTCAGGAACTTTCGGATAGTGATTTATATAAAATGCGCTATACTCTTGGAGCAAGCTATAAGCTGAATAAGAAGAACTCAATTGGCTTTGGCTATAAGTTAGATTATTACATGAATGATTATCAAAACAAACACATTCTATATTTAGGATATAAAATTAAATTTTAGGAGGAGTTTAAAATGAATAAAAATATCATATGCCTATTTATTGCGGTCTTAATATTATCAATCTCTTGCAGAGATGATGAAAGTATAATTGAAGATCAACTGGATCAGGAACAAGATGGAATTACAGAAATTGAAACGCCAGACTGGACAGAACAAACTCACAGCGAGATTGTAGATCCGAACTATGGTATTGTTTTTAAGCAAAATGAAGTTATACGTTTTGATCTGAAAATTAGTTCTGAGAACTGGCAAACAATGCAAAATGACTTAGCTCAAAATATTGGGTCAAGCACAGGTGGTCAAGGTGGTCAGCCAGGAGGGCCAGGAGGAATGGGGAGTTTTGACCCAGTATGGGTGTCTGGCTCATTTTATTTTAACGATAAGGAATGGTATAAAGTGGGCATTCGTTATAAGGGAAATTCAAGTCTTCGATCAACATACAGTATGGGGAAAAGTAAGCTTTCTTTTAAATTAGATTTTGATCAGTTTGAAGAGGATTTCCCTGCAATTGAGAACCAGCGGTTTTATGGATTCAAACAAATCAACCTCAAAAATAATTATGACGATAAATCAATGATGCGTGAAAAAGTAGCTTCAGATTTATTTATGGACTTTGGTTTAGCATCTCCACAAACGTCATTTTGTGAAGTCTATGTCGATTATGGATCAGGGTCTCAATATTTCGGTGTTTATACATTGGTTGAAGAAGTTGATGATACTGTTATTGAAAGCCAATTTGGTGATGACTCTGGTAATTTATACAAACCAGATGGCGATGCAGCCTCGTTTGCTAATGGATCATTCAGGGAATCTGAAATGGAGAAGAAGAACAACGAAGAGATGGAGGATTATTCGGATGTGAAAGCATTGTATACTGTGCTTAATAGTTCAGATAGAACATCAAATACAGAGCAATGGAAAGCCAATTTGAATGAAGTGTTGGATGTTGATGTATTTCTTAAATGGCTTGCTGCTAATATTGCAATGCAAAACTGGGATACTTATGGGAGAATGACCCACAACTATTATTTATATAATAATCCTGCAAATAACTTAATATGTTGGATTCCATGGGATAATAACGAAGCATTGCAGGATGGTAAGCAGGGTGGAGCGCTTAGTATTACACTTAATGAGGTTAATGACAATTGGCCATTAATTCGTTATTTAATTGATATCCCAGAGTACAAACAAAAGTATGATGAGTATCTGAACCAATTTGTAACCGAGTTTTTTGTTCCCAATGATATTATCCAGCTTTACTCGGATTATTATGATTTGCTTAAAGAATCTGCTTATGCTGAAGAATCTAAGTATTCATTTCTTAATAGTGATTCAGATTTTGATGCAGCTGTTTCTCAATTAAAGTCGCATGTGCAAAATAGGACAAATGTGGTTGAAAACTATCTTGAATAAACTCACTGGTAAAAGTTCTATATTTGCATTTATGCAAATTGATAAAGAGCAAAAATCACTTTGGGTTGCCGAATTAGCAATACTTGCGTTTGTTTGGCTAATTATTTTCTCAAGTTCAATTATTTTCCAGGATGATTTGGATAATATCCGCTGGGATCAAATATTCAAGAACTGGCAAAGATTAGTTCCATTTCTGATTTTGACGCTCTTTAATCATTTTATTCTTGTACCCTTGTTTTTCTTCAGAAAACAAAAATTATGGTACTTCATTTCTGCTGTTTGTGTGTTGGTTGTTTTCGTAGCAGCAATCTCTGTTTTGCGAGAACCACCTCCCCGGCCGGAGAGACCCAATCATGGAGAGTTTCAACGCAAACCTCCTCCTCCAGATGAACGAGCTGAAGGCTTTCGACCAGACAGGAGGCCACCACGAGATGGCAGACCTCTTCCACCAGAACAAATACCCGGAGGGTTGCCTCCCAATTTAAATTCAATTCTCATTGCAATACTGATATTGGGTTTTGATACGGGCTTGCGAACTGTTTTTAAGTGGACAAAATCAGAGCAAGAAAAAGAAATCCTTGAAAAAGAAAAGGTGAAGAGCGAACTGGCATTTTTACGAAATCAGGTGAGTCCGCATTTTCTCATGAATACCTTAAATAATATTCATGCCTTAATTGATTTTGATAAAGATGAGGCTAAGGAATCCATTATCCGCTTGTCCAAATTAATGCGTCATTTGTTGTATGATTCAGAAGAGGAGAAGATTTCAATAAAAAAGGAAGTAGAGTTTATTAAAAACTACATTGAACTCATGAAACTTCGGTTTACAGATAAAGTGAAGGTGAAGTTGGAGTTGCCTGATGTTCTGCCAGATCAAATAATTCCCCCTTTATTATTTACTTCATTTATAGAGAACGCGTTTAAACATGGGGTAAGCTATAATGCCGAATCATTTATTAATGTGTCACTTTCATTTACTGATACAAACATGAAATTTGAAATGCAAAACAGTAATTTTAGTGGCGGTATTTCAAGTCGGGCTTCAGGCATTGGACTGGATAATATTAAAAAAAGACTGAATTTATTGTATCAGGAAAATTATAAACTGGAGATATTTGATCAGAGTGATGTTTTTGTGATAAACTTATCCATACCTATATGATTAAATGCATTGCCATAGATGATGAACCACTCGCTTTAAAACAGATTGTGGAATACATTCGGAAAACTCCTTTTCTGGAGCTTGTTGGACAATTTGAAAGTGCAATACAGACGATGGACTTTTTACAAACTGAGGAAACCGATTTGATGTTTGTCGATATTAACATGCCAGATCTGAGTGGTATGGACTTTGTGAAATCGCTAAAGAATCCACCAAAGGTAATTTTCACAACGGCATACAGTGAATATGCTCTGGAGGGTTTTCGGGTTGATGCACTGGATTATATTTTGAAACCAATTGGATATAGTGATTTTTTAAAAGCGGCAAATAAAGCCAAAGAATGGTTTGATCTGCAAAAGAATGAAACTACTCGTGTTGACAGTGACGACAAGTTTCTATTTATAAAATCGGAGCATAAAATTATTCGAATTAATCTTTCAGAGATAAAGTACATTGAAGGCATGCGCGAATATGTACGTATTCACCTGACCAATCAGAAACCGATAATGAGTCTGATGAGTCTAAAGAAAATGGAAGAAAATCTTTCTTCTGTAAATTTCATGCGGGTGCACAGATCATATATTGTCAATTTAGATAAAATAACCACCGTTGAGCGAAATCGGATTATTTTTGATGAAAAGATATACATCCCTGTAAGCGAACAATACAAACCAAAATTTCAAGAGTATCTTGACAACAACTTTTTGTTGTAGTGACCCTTGAATTATTTTTATAGGTTTGCAAAGAATAACATTGTTGAGAAACAAAGTGCTAAGATTATGGAACAGGTAAGGATTAATAAGTTTTTAAGTGAAGCTGGCTTTTGCTCCAGGCGTGCAGCTGATAAAATGATAGAACAGGGGAGGGTTACTATCAATGGAAAAGTTCCTGAAATGGGAACTAAAATCTCAGCTGAAGATGAAGTTCGGGTAGATGGAAACCTTATTTCTGAATCTAGAGACAAACCAGTTTATATTGCGTTTAATAAACCAGCCGGAATTGTTTGTACTACTGACACTGGCGTTGAGAAAGATAACATTATAGATTACATCAATTATCCATCACGAATTTTCCCAATCGGTCGTTTAGATAAACCAAGTGAAGGTTTAATCTTTCTGACCAATGATGGCGATATTGTAAATAAGATTCTCCGTGCACGTAATAATCATGAGAAAGAATACCTGGTTCGGGTGAATAACCCAATCACCAAAGATTTTATGAGTAAGATGGGAGATGGTATTCCCATTCTGGATACTGTAACACGCAAATGTGTGGTTGAGCAAATCAATACATTCGAATTCCGAATCATTTTAACACAGGGATTAAACCGACAAATCCGCCGAATGTGTGAATACCTCGACTATCGGGTTGTAAAACTAAAACGCATTCGAATAATGAATGTGCAATTAGATGTTCCCATCGGGAAGTATCGAAATCTGACCAAGAATGAACTTAAGGAAATTAACCGTTTGGTGGCTGATTCTGCTAAAACTTTTGAGGATTAAGTTAGTTGCCACCACCAAACCCTCTATGCAATATGGGTGTGTAAGTCGTATCCAAGGTTTATTTCAGCATTTCAAGATACTCTTTCATTTCTGCACTTTCCATCCAATTAGGATTTACTGATGCATAAATGATTTCGTTATTTTTATCAAGCAAATAAGTCGCAGGAATCGGCAGTAAGAATTTCTACCTTTGCTCCGAAATAAAAACCAATCGATGATTACGGATATAGAGGTAAACAAGCCAGAACCTATTGAGTCTGGGAAAAAAATAGAGTCGTTTAAACGTGGGACGGATGTTCAACTTACGATTGAAGCATTAGAGGCTGGTAACCCAATATTAATAACAGAATTTTATAATAATGGATTGCTGCTTCTAAAGGAGTTACAGACTCATTTGAATAGAAATTTTCCGAATAAGTCTTTTCAGGAACAACGAGAGTATCGGTCAGAATATCATAAGCTGTCAAATCTTATTCTAATAGAAATTGTAGATCATAAATTGGTAGTAAATAAATCTCCTGAGATTGGCTGGTTAGAAAAGCTTTATCCTGAAACTAGTGATTTTTTGTTATCCTTTCCTCAAGTACAAGGACTAAATAGTTCTTGGCAGTGGTACTTAAAGGGGATTTCTCTTCCTGTATTGCGAAATAAAATACATCCATATTACGCTACTTACTTTCCTACACGTTTCGAGCATTTGGAACTTTTTGACAATTGGCTGAAACGTTATAACGGACCTAAAAAATCAGCTATAGATGTTGGGATTGGGTGTGGTGTACTTTCTTTGCAAATGATAAAACATGGTTTTCAAAAGGTTTTTGGGACAGATACAAATCCCAATGCGGTTGTTGGATTAGCAGAGTTTATGGGAGATACAAAATTGTCTCGAAAGATAGAGTTGGATTTTGGGCATCTTTTTGGCAAGTGGAAAAAACAGACTGAACTGATTGTTTTTAACCCTCCCTGGTTGCCGAAATCTCATGATCTGGATAGAATTGATGAAGCTATTTACTACGATGAAAACCTATTCCCGGAATTCTTTGCAGAAGCAAAACATCGGCTTTTACCGGAGGGAAAGCTTGTGCTCATTTTCTCGAATTTAGCTCAAATAACAAATGTGACAAAAGAACATCCAATCGAGAAGGAACTAGCCCAGGGCGGGAGATTTCAATTGGAGAAATATTTGAAGAAATCTGTGAAATCTTCTTCTGAAAAAACAAAGCGAGATCGGCACTGGCGTTCTTCAGAAGAAGTAGAGCTTTGGGTACTGATAAGTAAGTAAATTTTGAAGGATTAAAGTGTCAAAAGGCGAGAAGCTAATAAAGTAATTTGTAGGCTTGTCTGATTAATCAAACACAGCAAAGTAAAAACTATTCGTTGGTTGAGTGGGGTGTATAAAGTCGTATCCAAATTTATTTTATTACTGGGTTTTAGCTTATCAGCTAAGCTAAAAAATTGACTGCATAATAAGAGCCGTATGTCCCGAGTGTCGGGATACGGTTCTGTGAGAAGTTAGAGGTTTATTTCCTTAGCTTACACGACTGTGTGCTTTTGAGTTCCTCTTTTTTGAAAATTTTAATCACTCTCTAGTGGCAATGATATAATAAACTCACTGCCCTTATTCACTTCGCTCTTTACGATAATTGAACCTCCATTTCTTTCAATAAATTCTTTACAAAGAATGAGTCCCAATCCTGTGCCCTTTTCATTATTGGTTCCTTCGGTTGATATATCCTTGTCTATTTGGAATAAATTATCAATAACCTCAGGAGGCATGCCCACACCGGTATCGGTAATATGGATACTGATGCTATCTTCATTAGCGTGTGAATCAATTGTAATATGCCCTCCTTTATTCGTAAATTTTATAGCGTTGCTTACTATATTTCTAATGAATGTTAAAGCTGTATTTTCATCAATTGATATAATTAATTCAGGGTGAACGTTATTGATTATACTAATATTTTTAGAATTGGCATTTAACAAATATGTAGAAATACTTGTCGCTACCAATTTTTTCAAATTTAATTTCTCTTTATTTATTCTAATGTCATCAGTTTGAGTTCTAGCCCAAGTTAAAAGGTTTTCGAGTAAGTTATATGCATAAAGAGAAGACGTATTCATTTTTTGAATACAATCTTTCCTTTTCAAATCATCAAATGAATCATATTCCGTATTCAATAAGTTTGAAAAACCAATTATGCTATTAAATGGACTTCTAAGGTCATGTGAAATAATTTTAAGGAACTTATCCTTAGTTGCATTGGCACTTTCAGCCGCAGCTTTAGATTTTATTAGTTCCTTCTCAATATTTTTTTGTTCGGTTAGATTTGAAGCAATAGAAGCTATGCCAAAAGGCTTGTTTTCTTCATCAGTTAACAATGATAGAGTCATAAGAACAGGGATTTCGTTGCCATCCTTTTTCTTTCGCAAGCACTCAACATCACGAACCAATTTACCTTCTATACAAAGTTTAATCAACTCATCCATTTTCTCATGGTCTCCATCGGGCACCAGTAGCATAATAGATTTGTCAACTAATTCCTCTCTTGAAAAGCCATATACATTCACAGCCTCATCGTTCACTTCCAGGATATTGCCATTCAAATCTTCTATAAAGCTTGGATTTGTTCCATCCAGAAATACCTTGGAGAGTTTTCTGATTTCATTTTCTGCCAACTTTCGTTCGGCTATTTCCTGTTGAAGTTGTTCATTAAGTTGCTCCCTTGTTGTTATTCCTACTTTCAAGTCCTTATTAAGTGCTTCATTACGAATACCTAATTCAATCGAACGCACACCGGCAGCATGCATCACTTTTCCGGCACGCAACAAGACCCCAATGAAGAACAAAGCAAGAAATCCCATGACATTGAAGAGAAAGCCCCCTTCAACGAAGAACCGTATTGATATCGGCAGTGAAGTGAGGATGAGAAATGAAACATAAGATGGTGTCCATGTATAGTAGGTTACCACTGCTGCAGCGCTCAGAGGTAAAATACATACCGGCCATACTAACAGATGTAAAGAATATTCGACCGGCCATAAGAAAATAGACGGGATGGCCCACAGTAAGCCGGAAAGAATAGTACCGATGAAGTGGATAGTCGCCCATCGATTGATGTCGGATGTTAATGGTGCTCTTCTTTGAAATGCAAATATAGTGAAGCCTCTTGCGAGAGTGAGGAGAACTGTAATTCCTGCCCACAAGGAAAGTTTCCATTGAGGAACAACCGGCCAAAATGCAACACAAGCAGTAAGTGCAACGAAAAGAACACCGGTCAGGCCAGTCTTGGTTTGCTTATAAAGCAGTTGAACCTGGGCATCACGTACTTTTTGATCAATATTGGTGAATTCTTTTGTGACAAATTTGTCCAATATCCCATTATTCCTCATAATAATGTCACTTTTGTGAATACTCGTCTTGGTTCAGGTTTTTTCATGTTGACTCTCTCAGTAAAGTAAAACAATTTAAAACACTCTTAACTTTGTGTCCAGTAAAATATAATAACACGACCGAACATCCTAATAAATTTCAAGTATTCTTGATTCAAAATAACACCAGGAAAAGCTCTTTTCGTTTTGGAAAATTGGGGGTGGTCACTTTAAGCGATTTCCCCAGTCTTGCTGCTAAATTTCTTGCTCTAATTGATTCCCCTAGCTTACTCGACTAGGTGCTGGCATTTTTCATCTCTCTATTTATTGTGATAAAAAACATAGTAATTCCAATCAATGATAACAATACTGTCATAATTACTATCAAGTTGTATTTAATCTCCAGTTTTTTCAAGTCCTTTGAAATTAAAATCGCAGCAATAATATTTATTATCAATTGAATCATCCAAGTCGATGAAGAAAGAAATCCAATAATGTCAAGGTTGCCTGTATTCGCGCTAGGAATCAAACGTTTAATTACTATTGACATTAGAAAGGTCAACGAGTATCCTATGAAAATCAGGATGGCATATTTATTAATTAAGGTTCTAAATTGATTATTTGTCATTGCTACTGATTTTATTGTTGATTAAGAATAGAAAAAATATCACTCCTGCGAAATATGACATTACTGTCAATAATACTATTGGAATTCCTTTAATTTTATTTTTCCTCAAGTCCATTAAAATCACCAGAGCTAAAATAATATTCATTAGATATGGAAGATTAATAAGGACAGTATTTACTATGTAATTTGATTCGTTAAATTCAACACCCATTTTCAATAGAATTATTTGCAATTGAGTTATGACAATCATTTTCAGTAAGCTTTGAAATCCTATTAATACAATCAATAATATTGAGTATTTCGCAATGTATTTTTTCATATTTTATTAGCTTTTTTTGCTAACCTTACTCATCGCTCGGTCTTGCTGACCGCTCATAGTACTATTTATTAGAGTGCGGTTTTATTATATTACTCTCCATACTATAAAAGGAAGCAAGTCAATTTAAGACTATCCAATAATGAAATAAGGTAATCTTGTCTTTAGAAACTCTTTTATGAATTGAAGTATAATCTGATAATTCATTATCAACAACTAAAGTATCTTGCTCATTCCATTCAATATCTGTGTCTTTAGAAATCAAATCATTAATCCAAGTATTGATACGATCTTCCCAGTATTCTGCATCATGATCTTGAACATAAGCTATAATTGCACCATTATTCAAATGCGTTCCAAACTCATCCTGTTCTCTTTTTATTCTTTCAATGCCGCCAGTTCTACCCGACACATAATCATAGTGAGATTTAGAAAGTCTTTTGGCTTCAACCATAAATATTGAAGAAACTCCCATTCTAAAAGGATGGGCTAAAAAGACAGTAAAATCAACTCCTTTTTTCTCGTTAAATTGGAATAATAGATTTTCAGATCTGGACTTATCATTGAAAAACCGAAGCAGTTCTTTTGAGATATCATCTTCTAAACGGAAAATAGAATTAGTAGTTGTAAATAAAGTCTCAAACTCAGGTAAAGTGTTCTTTATAAATATGAGTATTCGATTAACGGTTTGATTTTTTTCAAAAGAGAAATCGCTTATTTGTACTGAATGGTTATGTGATTGATTACCTACCATTAATAACCACTATTTATGAAGTCATTCATTACATCACTTGCATCTCTAAGAGCAATTGATTTTAACCAATATTTAAGTGTATTTGGTTTTACCAGAAAAACGATGTCTTTCTGATACAATCGTAATACTCTTCTATAATGAACCGATTCTTGTTGATTTTCCATCAATTCAGAAAGATCACCATCTTGTATTTTGGTTGATATTTGAGGATTAAAATTATCATCACCATATACAAATGGGAAACAAGTATATGATAGTGTATGAATTGGAGCTAGTGCTTTAAAAAATTTATCTCTTTTTTGATATATCGGATTTAAGCTATTACAGAATACTTCCCCAAATTGTTCTAGATCAGACTCAGTAACTGACTGGATATTGATTTTCGCTTTTTCTCCTTTTGTTAATTCTTCTAGCTTGTAATTAAGAACATCGTCTTTTATTATTTCTTCACTATCTGAAAGCTTTAGATCTTTTTCACTTTCGGGGTATGGTAGATTTAAAATGTCTTTTAAATACATAGTATATCCTCCTGAACGTGAAATTCCGGCTTCTGCACTAATGGCCAATATAAATAGCCTATAAAACGGATAATTAGAATTTAAAGTCTGATCAATTTTTTCCAAAATATGTTCTTGACCCTTTGGAGCATGAATTCCAATTATTCGTTCCTTAAATATTAAGTCGTAATCAATACAATGAGATATAAATTGTGTTTTTCCCATACTCCTTTTAATTAGGAGATGTGGAGCTAAAAAAATATTTTTATGAGGTTCTCTTGACCATTGAAATTTTGTTTCAGTTTCAATTCCTGTTTTTATGATGGCTTCTTCCTTGAAATCAGTTGTTTCAACCATTAACTTGCCAGTAAGATGTGGAGCACTATCTGTTTTCTGAGCAACTTGATAGCCTAGACCAATATCCCAATTTGAATTACTTTTTTTATCATCAATAAATGCTCCTAATGTTCTTAATTTTATAAATCTATTTATCAAATAATACAATTGATTTCCGCCAATCAAGTTAGATTTCCAAACAGCAAGTTCTGTTTCTGCAATGTCCTGAGAAACAGGGTGCATATCATAATGATCTATTTCAAAAAATAACCTTTCTTTTATAGTTTTGGTTCTTTTTACTCCAATGTGGGTTATAACATGATTCCTTTCCGGAACTGTATTGTATGCAAATATGACAGCTGTAGCAATTGTTTTTTCAAAAAGAACAGATGCATCTCGTAGTTCAGATAAATCAATAATCTGAGGAACCTTATATCGAGAGAAGAATTCTTTTCTATATTTTAATGTGTCGTTATATAGCAAAGGACCAGATGGCATTACAAAAGAAAGAAGACCATTAGGTTTTAGTAGTTGCATTGCCTGTTGTAAAAACAGCATTGCAATCTGGTTTCGTGGAATATGGTATTCACTATTAATATTAAATTT
This sequence comes from uncultured Sunxiuqinia sp., assembly GCA_965372405.1. Taxonomy (GTDB): domain Bacteria; phylum Bacteroidota; class Bacteroidia; order Bacteroidales; family Prolixibacteraceae; genus Sunxiuqinia. The sequence goes on along the minus strand of CBDVCE010000094.1, from coordinate 2,221 downwards.
GGCAATAAGCTTTCCGAAATCTTTCTTTTTATCCTCAAATGGAGGATTACCTATTACTAAATCAAATTCTCCTTTTTTAGTTTTATTTAGATATTCAAAGAAATTTCCTTGGTAAATATTTTTTTCTCTTAAATCATCAAAACGCAAATCCAACCATATTTCAGCAGGTGTAAGCATATCGCACAAAGCAATACTCAAACTAAATACAGAAAGCCTAACGGATGCCTCTTCAATATCAACTCCATGTACAGAGCTTCTTAATATCGTTTTTAAATCATCTACCGTTGGGTATTCGAGTTTGCCTGTTTTATCGAAACGCTCTTTTTGCCACCACTGAACAAGTCGTTTAAATACGGCAACAAGAAAAACTCCCGAGCCACAACTTACGTCAATTACTTTAAAATCTGGTTTTGGTTCTGAAATGGGCATGCATTCATCGACCATTAAACGTGCAAGATGAATTGGTGTGTATACCGCATCATTACGTTGGTCTACAAACTCTTCATATATTCGACTAATCAATTCAACAGGAAGATATTCAAAAGAATATAATGGCCATAAAACTAATTGACCATTATCTAAGTTACCGTCAAGATAGCTTGCTAACTGATATAAATTTGCACTTGATAAAGCTTGCTTGTCATCATAATTTAGTTGAAATATTTTACCATTAAAATGAACACTTAAGTCATTAAATAATTCGACAACCTTCCCATTTCTTAGTACATCACAAAATGATGAAGATTCTTGATATTTATTGAAATAGTCATTCGGGAAAACATGATTCCCATGTTCATCTTTTCGTTCTTCTAAATATTTTACTAGAATTGAAAGAACAAGCAATTGATGGGCTAATTTTGAATTAAGACCGCTTTCATCAATAAAGTGTGTTCTAATACATTTTAGACCTTCAATTAATTTGTTTTCTGAACTTCCCTTACTTAAAAAATAATTCTCAAATTCTTTTTGTTCCCAGAATGTGCCATTAGTAAATAGCTTTGCTGAATATTTTTGATGTTGTTCATACGAATCGGCAATTATTGGAAGACAATCAAAAGGATCTATACTGATTGTTTTAGAACTTTTGTTGTATTTGACATGTTTTCGAGCATCAAATATATTAATATTCGTATTGTCAAACACATAATATAAAGGCACAATACCGCTACTCCATATTTTTCTATGCAACTCAGCTAGTTCTTCGGGAGAAAATCTATTCCTAGTATTGTCAAATAAGAAAAGTTGTGGTTTAGATGATTGATTATCGGCAAACCTTCTAAAGAAGACAGCAGAGGCTTTGAGTTTTTTTGCAACATCAATAACTAACCGCTCTTCAAAAAACAATTCATTTAAATCGTATTGTTTTGATGTGAAAAATAGAGATGACTGGTTAGAATTTATATCAAACTCTAACGTTTCTAAAACTCTATTTATCTTAGTCTGACTCATTAATACAAAAATACATTTTATTTACGAACAAAAGCACAAAATAGCCTTACTAAGCTCATTGCTTAGGAAAAATAGAAGATGAACCCACATGGTATTTATAATTACTGTAAAATCAAGGAAACCCTTACGAATAGGCGAATATGTGAAGTACAATAAGCTTGTGATGGATGCAAAAAGTAGGGATATAGGCCTTATATCTTAAGATATAGAGTCTATATCCATGGATACGGTTCTCATATCCCTTTCCCGAAGGGTCATATCCAAGGATAGAAACCCTATATCCCTTTCCCGAAGCACCATATCCCTGTTTGGAAAGCCTATTACTTAGGATATATCTATGGTATCTTGGGATATGATAGATATATCCTAAGTAATGATGTGTATATCCAAGGTAATGGACATAAAAAAGAGGGATATGGTCTTCATATCCCTCTTTGAAAAAAAGATGACATTGTCAAATGCCTTGCCAACCGAGTGAAATGATTTGCCAACCCACTATCCCTCGTTTCCGAACGAGGGGTCAATTGTTCCGCGTCTGTGACGCACTAATCAATCAAATTGTATTACTAGTCATTCTGATTCGATTTCCTCAATGACAAACAGAAGATCATCTTTTTAACTTGGGCTGAATTTATTTAAGCAAGCTTGGACTGCTTGATATCTAAACTAAATAATAGGAGTGAGTTACAAACTCTGAAATTTTAACCCCTCGTTCGGAACCTTAAATCCGCATGTCTTCTAATAACAGTGTAATTTGCCTAAAAAGTCTCAA
>CBDVCE010000093.1:0-13572 GCA_965372405.1 uncultured Sunxiuqinia sp. | reverse complement strand
TCAACTGACTCTTTTTTGATACCTCGTGGGCTCTGCCCCGGGGTAGTTCATTACTTTTAACCGCCTGAATCTGTTTGTTCTCAATGGTAGTGCCTTCCAATTCAAAATAGCCGGGTGTTGCATATAGGTTAATTTCCAGCGCGTCTACTCCGGTTTGCTCCAGCTCTTTGGCATATTCTACCCAGGTGGTTTCATAAATTGCGTTGAGGCTACCAATTACCGGCACCGAAGATTTTGCTTTCAGGGTTTTAACATTAAATAAATGCTCTTTGGGCCCGGCATGCTGAATGTTTGGAAACAAGCGTGTCATTTCCGCACTCCGGTTTTCATATTCATGAAGCTCTTCATCAAACTGAATACTTTCCAGTTGAATTTGCTCTTCAAAAAGTGATTTGTAAACGATAGCTCCAATTCCTGCTTCTTCCAATTGACTAATGACTTCGGGTTTGTTAACCAGATTGCTGGCGCCAAGTATAATTGGGTTTTTAAGCTCGATACCCATGTAGGTGGTTGATAAATTTGCCATACGGATGATTTTATAGGTTACATTCAATTACATAAACTGCGCGAATGGACTTTTGTTCAATCATCAAATTGTAAAAATTGTAATGGATTGAGTGAGAGATTGTTTTACGGGTGAAAAATGTTGATAGTATAGGAGCGAGGTCATCCCGAATTTGTTTCGGGATCTGCTTCAATTTGCGATTAACTGACAAAGATCCCGATCCGGCAGCTATTGGATCAGAATTTTTGTTGAATAAGTAATCCAATAAGTTTTTCATTAAGGGTTAAAACCCAAGTTTGTCTGGCTGTTTTGCCCTAAGCTTAAGCTCAGGGAAGAATAGATTGACTTTAGTCGATAAAGTCTTTATTGAAAGTTCACAGGCAGCCACAGCTTCTTAATGATTACGACTAAAAGCTCCATTTAAGTCTGCCAAATACCAGTTGGCCGATATCGCCAAACTCTGATCCTTCATCACCAAAGAATAACTGTCCGGTAAGCATAAGTTCCAGGTTTTCTTGCAGGGAGTAAGTTAATGCAGGGCCAAAATAGAATGAGCCATCACTAGGATTAATAATTCCTGAAAAGCTACCGCTAAATAGTGGAGTAATGGGGTAGGAGACTTGTCCGAAAAGAGAGTATTTGGCAAATGATAGAAATTTGGCTGAAAGATTATCGTTGAAGAAAGGATCGAGTCCACCTGCTTTTCCACTTTTGCCGTGGCTGTTATAGAGTACACTTGCTGTTAAGTATATTGAATTGGGGAATGTATAATCACCGGAGATTGAAGCTACAGTTGCTTCTTTAGAGTCAGAATTTTCCTCGCGCGGAATGAAATGTGTAATCTCTCCGCGGAAGCCGCCGCCACGAATATCTCCTGCCCAGCCACCACCAATTACCAAGTCGGGGCCTACCCATCCGCCAATAAATTGAAAATCGTAATTCCATTGCGAAAAGCGAACTAAGCCAGCCAAAGCCATTTCATTTTCGTTTTCTCCCAATTTATAAACGATTTCAGCGGATGAGGTCATTCCCATGTAATATTGAACTCTTAAAGCATCAGAACCAGGGCGTTCCTCATAATCAAAATCAAAGTAAGAAAAGGAGTTAAACACATCGTTTGGATTCCACACCGTATTGATTCCCCAGTTAACCCGCTGGCGTCCGGCACGAATCTGCCATTTACCCGAAGTCCAGTCAATATATGCCCGGTCTATCATGGAGTGCAGAAACCAACCTTTTCCATCTAATGGCACTGCCGATAAATCAAAAAAGCCGTTATCCACATCAATAATCGATTGGTAGTTGTCAAAATCTTTCACCAGGCTACCCGAAATAATACGGTTACGCATTTCAAAAACAACGGTTAGCTGGTCGTTTGTATACCACTTGAAATTTAGTCGGTTATGAATGGTGTTGGTTGCAAAGTTATCAATGTCCATCCCCGGTATTTGCTGCTCAGGATGATAGTACATAAACAGTTCTTTCACGTAGCCATTCAGCGTCCAGTCCCGCTCTTGTGCAAAACTATGTAATGAAAGAAATATAAGTAAGATGAAGATTGATTTACGCATGATTAGTTGGATTTAAATCCTCCGGCATAGTCCATCACACACATGGTTCCATAGCCGGGATGCTGTCCGGTATTAATGCCCACCAATTTAAAATCGTTGTTTAAAATATTTTCCCGATGCCCACGGGTTGGGACGCCATCATCAACCAGCAAGGCAATAATAATTTGCCGTGCATCGTGGTTGCCATAGGAAATGTTTTCAGCAATCCGTACTTCCCACTCTCCATGTTTTTCAATTCGATTAACAGGAGTAGATCGGTTTTTGCCAAGGTGTCCAACTTTCCCGTTTTTGGTTTGAAAATCAACCAATTCTTTAGCCGCCTTTGACAAACCTGCATTTGGGTAGAGCATACTTACGGGTTCTGCTTGTTGCAAAACGCGAATGCATTCTTCTACTGCTTTTACTCCTTCGTGGGAATTGATAGGAAGCTGTCCCGGATAATTGTAGAGTTTTCCTTCAAAAACATTCAGCAGTGGTTTCAGGTAAACCTCTGCATATCGAGATGGATTGGTTCGAACCAGGTTCAGCTCGTATACAATTGCTTCTTCCAGTTCATTTAAATAAGATGAGCCGTCAGCAGTGTCAATAATTTTTTCGTTCCAGACATCATTCACCTGTCCGAAAATCTTTCCGGGCAACCATGCAAATGTCATTATTGTTAGTATGAAAAACCTGATCCACATGGTTTTAGTCCTTTCTAATATCACTAATTATTTTTCCATCTTCCAGAGTAATTACCCTGCGTGCTTTATTTACCACACGTTGATCGTGCGTGCTAAAAATAAACGTGATATTTTCTTTCTTATTGAGTTCTTCCATAATGTCAAGCAAATTCTCAGTTGACTTGGAATCGAGGTTCGCAGTAGGTTCGTCGGCCAATACAAACTTTGGTTTTGAAGCCAGGGCACGAGCAACGGCTACCCGTTGTTGTTGTCCGCCCGATAACTTCCCGGGTCGACTGTTCTCCCGACCTTTTAAACCAACAGCTTCAAGTAACTGAAACGTTCTTTCTTCTCTGTCTTTTTTCGGTTTTCCCTGCAGTTGCATAATAAATTCAACATTCTCTTTGGCAGTTAAAACCGGAATCAGATTGTAGGATTGAAATACAAATCCAATGTTTTTCATTCTGAAATCAATTAACTCCGAAGAACTCAAATTAATCAATTCTGTTTGGTCAATAAGAATACTTCCACTGGTTGGATCATCTAGTCCTCCAAGCATATTCAGTAAGGTTGTTTTTCCCGAACCGGATGGTCCAACAATTGCAGCAAACTCACCTTTAGCAATGGATAAATTAACACCGTTTACAGCATGTACTTCAATTTCGGAATCGCGGTATGTTTTTATAAGATTTTTTATTTCGATGATATTCATGATTGTAAGATTGATAAATGGTTTTATTGTTATATGGCTTGATGTTATTCTTTTAGTTTGAGATTGGTGTATTTAATTAAACCGTTTATTGATTTTTCTAGCCAGTCATAGCATTCTAAAACAGAGCCTCTGGAGTAATAATAGAATTTGATCTTGTCCTTTTTGTGATATCGGCCAAAACCTTCTGCAATATTAGCTGATATGCTATCTGCTGCATTTATAAATTGAACACCAATTGTTTTTTGTGCCAAATGAGACCAGCTTGAAATAATCGACCAAACTTGATTGCTTAATCCAAATGAGATATTGTATGCTTCGATATTTTCCAATGATAGGTAGTTCATAATATTTAATTAACCATTAAACAATATATCAATTAAACCATTTTTTATTCTGTTCGTATTGCTTCAGCCGGATTATATTTTAATGCTTTTCGAGCTGGGTAGATAGATGCAAGAATGCCTGTAAAAATCACCAGGACTATAATTACAGAAACAATTTCTGTTTCAATAACTGGATAAATAATCGAATCATACCCGAAGTCTTCAAGCCCTTCTGCATATCTCGAAAGGTTGATCCCATTCTTTTTTAATGCTAAGGCTGTTAAAAATCCCAGTCCAATACCAATCATTGCTCCTGTTAATGTCAGTAGAATTGTTTCAAGCATTAACATCATAAAAACCCGAAGCTTACTCATGCCAATTGCCATCAACATTCCAATTTCTTTTATTCGTTCCAGAACAACCATCAACATCGTATTTACTATTCCAAAACCTAACGATAGCAGGATGATGATCACTAGCATGTAGGTGTACATATCACCCATTTCAGTTAGTAAGCCCAATTCAGGAACCAGCTGTTTCCAATTCTTTACTTCCAGATTTTTATAGTGCTTCTCTAGTTTGGTCGTCATTTCAAATAGCTCATCCTGACTTTCTAGATGAACAATAATTTCATGTGTTGCACCATCTGGAAGAGATGTTAATCGCTGCAAATCAGAATACCTTACAAATACATTGCCTTCTTCAAACATACCGTTACTGGTATCAAAAATTCCACAAACCCGATATGCGCCTCCTGTAATATTTCCATTTGCATCTTGAAGCGTTATAACCACTTTTGACCGAAGTTTAACTTTCAGTTTTTTAGCTAGCTTTTCACCAATGAGTATTGGATTTCGTTTAATTCCTTCAAAGTATTTTCCTTCTTTTACTTTGCTATATAGGTTTGTAACCGTTTTTTCTTTTTCAGGATGAATACCCATGATTTTAACTCCTGTTCCAGTCTCGGCAGATGAAACCATAGACTGAATGGATATTCGGGGACTAACACCATTAACGAATTCTTCTTTTTCGAGTTCCGCCGCAATTTTATCTCCGTTGGGAATGTATTTACTGATTTCGTAGTTTTCCCGATATTCCGGGTGGTTGGCAGTAATGTGAGAAACTTCTGTTTCCACACCCGCTTCAAGTCGCTGGTTCATCCATCCTTTCATGAAAAAGGCACTAAAAACTCCAGCAAACATTCCAATTGTAATCGCTGTAATAATTACCCATGATCGTAATGGGTTTCGCCAAATATTTCGCCAAGCTACTGATACTATCATGATGTGTTTTTTAAGATCGTAAAGCTTTAATTAAATTCAGTTTGTTGGCCGCAATAATCGGATAAACTGATATAATAACGGTAAAGATGAAGACTGTTAATGCCTGATGCCAGAACACAGCCGGATCTAACGAGAAGAACATATAAGGTTCAAATCCATAAGCTTCCATTACTTGAGCAGTTTGTCCAGTAAGAGGAATTGGATTTCGATACTGGAATATCAAGATTGGAATGCTAACTACCAATCCCGAAATAGCTCCAATTAATCCGATAAAAATGGTTTCGAAGAAGAGTATTATTGCCAGTTTTTTACGTTGCATTCCAATAGCAATTATTACCCCAAATTCGCGGGAACGTTCAGCAATCATCATCATTACTGTTCCCAGAATTCCGAAGCTAATGATGATATAAACAATCATTTTCATGATAAATCCACCAGCACGATCACTTTCAATTTGCTGAACCATTTCAGGTGACATTTCTTCCCAGCTCATAATTGAATAGGGCTCAGGTAAGCTTGATCTGATCTTTCGCAAGCTTTTATGCAGATCGTCTAACTCCTTAACATTTACAACCATCGAACTCAGCCTGTTTTCTGCTGAAAAGAATTCCTGACAGTTTGGAAGATCCATAAACACAATCATCTTATTAAGTTCAGGCGATGCATGTTTTACCAGTCCGCGGATAGGGTATTTCCCCGCAGCACTAATTCCGTGATAGCCCTGACTAATCATCACCAGCGTGTCATTTACTCCTAACTTTAAATAGTTGGCTAGACCTTCTCCAACAATAATTCCGTTGTCTCCTTTTTCAAGATACTTACCGTCAACTATCCGATCGGCCAAAGACATCAATTTATGTTCTTTTTCTGGTGCTATGCCCAAAACCAAAACCCCTTTGGTTAGGTTTTCAGATGATGCAAGGGCAAACGATTCAAGACGTGGAATAACGTAATCCACTTCTTTGTGGGAGAGTACTTGTTTTTCAAGTTCAGGATTTAGCTCAAAGGTGTTGTTTATGCTTTTGTTTTCCCAATAGTCTTCATGGTGGATCTGCATAAAGCCCGAGTAATACTTCACAACCATATCAACCATCTTTTCATAGGAGCCTTCCTGCATGGAAGACATGTAAGCTGAAAGAAGCACCCCGAAGAATATAGATCCGACGGTAATTAGTGTGCGCCGTCTATTACGCCATAAATTTCGCCAAGCCAGTTTTAAGTTTGCTTTCATATTTTGATTGAATTACTGAATAATTGAAATACTGAATTACTGATTTATTGAATTTGAGTTTTTTCTGGCTGTTGCCATTACTATCAATCTTTCAGTCCTTCACTTTTATCTTATTCGTTTCATATTTTGAATAGAGAAGAATGATTCTTTTAGTGGAGCTTCAAAGTCAATGTCTTTAAAGATCATAACTGTTTTATGCCCTTCCTTATCAGCAGGAATCATTTCCATTCGTGTCGGGATTACCCGGTCATCCATTTTTTTTATGTCTGTGAGAATTTCAGTATTCACCAGAAAATCATCCTCATCATAAAACTCAGCTTTTAACCAGAGGAGTTCCTCTTTGCTTATCCACATAAAAATTTTACCCCAAACTACAGGAGCTTCTTCATGTGGGATTAATTCTATTTTGTAGCAGTCGTAACCATCAATTTTATCTTCGCCAAGTAATCTGTGTGAATAGTCTTTTACCAATGAAGATTCTTTAACCAGATCATCGTTTGTAAAATCAGAACCCATCCACGATTGCATCATCATGCTGGGAGGTATTTTAATCATGCGGTCGATGCTTGGAACCCAGTTCCACATCTCGTTTTTGCGTTTTAGGAAGACTTGACCTTTCTCTTTAGCTGGCGAAGTGATGTAGATTATGGAGTATTCGGTACCGAGTGTCCACGATTTCATGGTAATTGAACGAGACCAACTTGGACGCTCTATCGTCATCGTATAGGTTCCTATGCTTGATGTTCCACGTATTTTTTCATCTGCTTCTTTTACAATTTTCATAACATCCTGTGCAAATGAAAAATTACCAGCTAGCAAAATGAGTAGTACAATAATTAATTTTTTCATGGCTATGAGACTTTATTGTTACTTGAATTTATAATGCGGAAGATTCCATCCGTAATCTTATCTTTTAGGTTATCAATTGGGAATAATTCTGGTGCTACAATTGCATATAAAAATGCACCCTCAATCATGGAGCTAATAATTAGGAGATCTCCATCAGGATCTTTACTTCCCTTGCTAACCAGAAATTCGTACATCATCTTAAACATCGCTTCTCCAGCTTCCATGTACCTGGGTATGAAGTTGTCAGAAACAACAGGTTGTAGCATTAGTGTCATGAAAAGCTTCCAATGTCGCAAGTTGCTTTTTACAACGTCAAAGCATTGCTCAATAAATAAGGTAAATTCTTCTTCTGTTAGAATGTCATCATTGTTTGGATCGACAAAGTCATGTATCTCATGAAAGCCATTGTCGATTATCTGTTCAAGAATATCATTCTTGCTTTCGAAATAGTTATAAGTAAGACCTTTTGATATACCTGCCTTTTTTGCGATCTGATTAATGGAGGTGGCGTGAAAACCATATTCTGCAAACAACTCCAAGGCTGTTTGCAGAATTAATTCTTTCTTCTCTTTTCTGATTTGTTCAAATTGTTTTTCAGTTCGAGGCATGCTTTTAGTTTTTATGACTGAACGGTTGGTCAAAAGTAAAAGCTTATTATTTATTAGCCAACTATAAAGTGTTAAGTAAATGTTAACAATGACTGACTGGTCATTCAATAAAAACAGCGCAAACGATTACGCAATTTTGTTCGCTTCACTAAATAATTGAATTATATTTGCACTACCATACCAACTAAAACTATTAATAAACTAAAGGATTATTCATGGAATCTAATAGAAGGGATTTTATTAAACATTCTTCTGTGGTGGCCGCAGGAGCTATAGCTATGCCCACAATTATGAACGCGGGTTGTGCATCTCCAAATGAAAAAATTAATGTTGGATTGATTGGATGTCGCGGAATGGGCTTTAGTGATCTTAAGTCATTTTTATTGAATAAGGATGTGGAATGTGTTGCATTATGCGATATAGATAAGCGTGTACTTGAGCCCAGGGCTGTGGAGGTTGAAAAGATACAAGGAAAGAAGCCTATTCTGTATTCTGATTTTAGGGACTTGCTTGATAACAAAGATATTGATGCTGTAATTGTTGGGACACCTGATCATTGGCATTGTTTGCAGATGGTTTATGCATCAGAAGCAGGTAAGCATGTATATGTAGAAAAGCCGATTGGTAATTCAATTGAAGAGTGTAATGTAATGGTTGCAGCTCAAAAACGATACGGAAATGTAGTGCAAGTTGGGCAGTGGCAGCGTAGTCATTCTCATTGGAGAGATGCAGTTGATTATATACATGAAGGTAATCTTGGAAGAGTACGATCTGTTAAGGCATGGTCTAATGTGGGCTGGAAAAGATCTATCCCGGTAATTCCAGATACAGAAGCACCAGAAGGTGTTGATTATGATATGTGGTTGGGGCCTGCACCAAAACGACCTTATAATAAGAATCGTTTTCATTTTACCTTCCGTTGGTTTTGGGATTATGCTGGAGGTTTAATGACCGATTGGGGTGTACATATGCTAGATTATGCTCTTTACGGAATGAATGAGTATGTTCCAAAATCAATTATGGCTGTTGGTGGAAAGTATGCCTTTCCGGAAGATGCAATGCAAACTCCTGATACCGCTACTACTGTTTATGACTTTGGAAACTTTGGTTTAACATGGGATCATACAATTGGTGTTTATGGTGCAAACTATAATAGCCGTGGGCATGGAGTAGCTTTTATGGGAGAATATGGAACACTTGTAATTGATCGTAAAGGCTGGGAGGTTATTCCGGAAACTAAAAGTACAAGTAAGCGTGAAGGATATGAAGGGGTGCCATTGCAGCTTGCTGCTGGCAGTGGTCTTGATATTCATGTCAGAAACTTTCTGGATTGTATTAAAGACCCGAATCTAAAACCTAATTGTGATATTGAAACTGGAGCGCATATTGCTCGCTTTGCCCATTTAGGAAATATTGCATATCGTCTTGGACGAAAGCTTGATTGGGATGGTGAGCAGCAGCAGTTTATTAATGATGTTGAGGCAAATCATATGGCAAAAGCTAATTATAGAGCTCCCTGGACAATGCCTAAAGTATAATGTATTTAGATATTAAAATGGGAAGCCCGGATATTTCATTCGGGCTTTTTTTTGCTTATTACATCTAGATTAGAATAGTCAGAAACTAATTTGCTAATGACTATCAATCCCATAAATCATATATAGTGAATGCTCAATGGTTGGAAGAATCTCCTTGCAATACTCGGTAACAGCTTTTACACTCCCCGGCAAAGTATAAATTAGTGTCTGACTTTTTAGGCCGGCAATTCCTCTGCTTAGCAAGGCTGCAGGTTTATCCATGCCATATTTCATTCGGATCAATTCCATGATGCCCGGAATTTCCTTATCGAGTATAGGTTTGACTACATCTGGAGTAATATCCCTGCTGCCAATTCCGGTTCCACCAGTTGTAAATATAATATCTGTTTGTTCTTCCACTGCTTTTTCAACCAATGCTTTTAGGTGTTGGGCATCATCAGCAATCAAAACTTGTTCAAATTCAACCTGACGCTTTATTTCAGAAAAGAATTTAGTACTGAGATTCCTGATTTGCGGACCACTTTTATCAGCATATTCGCCACGGCTGGCTCGATCGCTTAAAGTAATGATTAATACTTTTATAATGCGGGGATGGTAGCTTAATTTGTCTCCGGCCTGAAGTGATCCATGATTAATTACACGGGCGAAAATTCCTTCCTTAGGCATAACACAATTACCAATTTCCCGAAAAATACTACAATTATCACCGTGGCATTTTTTCCCAATCTGTGTGACTTCCAGCTCCACGTTCCCATTCAAAAGACGATCGAGTGGTTTGGTTTGGTGAAGTAATAATCCTTCAGTAGTAATGTTTTCTGCAAACTCTCCAAACTTGATTTCACGCCCCGCTTCTTTGGCAAATTTGTCAATGCTTTCCTTGGCGAGTAAACTAACCTGCCTGTGCCAATTGCCCGAATGAGCATCGTTGACTACTCCAATTTCAGTTAACTCAATTTTGTCGACAGGCTTTTTTACAGTGCCCTTTTTCTCAGATATATTAACAGCCAATATTTTAATGGATTCACTCATTTCAAAGGTTTTAAAGGTCTTCTTTGGTTTTGTTAATCAACTTTACGTTCTCAATAATCATGGTTTTATCCGTGGCTTTGCACATGTCATAAACAGTAAGTAGGGCTACCTGAACACCAGTTAAGGCTTCCATTTCCACCCCGGTTTGGCCAATGCAGCGTGCTGTGCAGTTAGCATAAACACCAACTTCTTCAAGTCTGCAAGTCACGTCAACTTTCGTGAGTTGTAGTTGATGGCAAAGAGGAATCAAATCGCTGGTTCGTTTTGCCGCTTGAATTCCGGCAATCTCAGCAACGGTTAAAACATCTCCTTTTTTAATTTCATTTTCCTGAATGAGTTTTATTGTTTCAGCATTCAGCCGAATGAAACCTTCTGCAGTAGTAGTGCGAACCTGTAGAGTTTTATTTCCAACATCCACCATGTTTGCTCGTCCGGATTCATCAATATGTGTCAGTTTCTTATTCATAATTATCAATTCTAATATTTTGAAAATCTAGTCTTATTTTCATCCACCGATGTTGTAAAATTCACCAGACTGATTATAACTTCCAGACTTAGGTTTTTTACCAATTGCCATTTCTAGAGCCTTTTCATCTCCTAGTTTTCTCGTATTATAAGCAAGGTCACTAAACAAGCATGGCTTTATGTCACCATTTGCCAGAAGTCTGACCCTGTTGCATTTGGCGCAGTTTCCGCCATCGCCACCTTCTACTTTGGAGAACTCTCCGGTTTGCAAATTCATTTGATGAATAAACCGAAGCTTCAAGCCATGTTTATTGCAAAAATCTTTTAATTGAAGTATCTCTTCATCAGGTTCTCCCAGAAGAACCGCATTTACTTTTATAGGACTTAGTCCAGCTTTTTGAGCTGCTTTAATTCCTGATATTACTCTTTGTAAGTCACCATTTCTGGTAATTTCACAATAACGGTCTGGGTTGACCGTATCCATGCTGATATTGACTCGATTTAAACCTGCAGCTTTCAATTTGTTGGCAAATTGATCCAGTAATATACCATTTGTGGTCATGGATAAATCTTCAACGCCATCAATATTTGAAAGTATTTCAACCAAATTTTCAATTCCTTTTCGAACCAATGGTTCGCCACCGGTCAGCCTAATTTTTGTAATGCCATTTTTAACAGCAAGTCGTGTGAATTCTTCAATTTCCTCAAAACTTAAAATATCATCATGTTCCATTAGTTTGATACCATCTTCGGGCATACAATAGGTGCACCTCAGATTACAACGATCTGTAACTGAAATACGTAAGTAGTTGATATTTCTTTTAAAGCGGTCGTACATTTACTATCTCTCCTCTCTTAATGAAATCAATGCCTTGTGGAATATTCATTACACCAAAAGCTTCATGGTATGCGTGAATATGTGCCGAACCATTGTATTTAATAGTTTCAGCTTCATTGTTTTTATTGATAGTTATTGGAATGAATTCTTCCCGATCTGTTTTTCTTCTTTTAAAGTCTGATGACAATGACAATGGAAGACTTGGAATTTCAAAGTGATGTCCCATTAACTTGTATAGAAATGGTTTTGCAAATAATTCAAATTGAATGAATGAAGAAACTGGATTTCCAGGAAGCCCGATAATGTATTTATTTCCTTTAGTTGCAAAGGTGGTGTGTTTGCCGGGCTTTACAGATAGTTTGCTGAAAAGTATGTCAAAGTCAAGTTCTTTAATTACAAGTGGGACATAGTCAAAATCACCAACAGAAACACCTCCGGAAATAATGGTAACATCATTTTCTACACATGCTTTCTCAATGGTCTTGAAAGTAACTTCACGATCATCTTTTACAATGCCATAATAATTACAAATGCAATTGCATTGTTCAACCTGTGATGCCAATTGGTGACCATTCGAGTTTCTTATTTGTGATGGTTTAACAGTTGTTCCGGGTTCAATTAACTCAGAGCCAGTAGAGATAATACCAACTTTTGGTTTTTGATAAACTTCAGGGAAAATACAAGCTACTGCAGCAAGCATGGCAATGTGTTGTGGCTTAATCAGCGTTCCGGTTTTTAATACCAAGTTTCCTTTTTGTATGTCTTCACCGATTATACAAATATTACTACTTGTTTTAGTTCCAGTAAAACGTACTTTACCGGCTGTTGAATCATCACTGTATTCTACCATGAAAACGGTGTCAGCCCCTTCTGGGACCTGCGCTCCAGTCATAATTTTTGAACATTGACCAGCTTCAATTTTATGTTTTGGTGATTTTCCAGCAGGGATAATTTCCAGTACATCCAATTCTCTTGCTAAATCTTCTCTTTTGCAAGCATAACCATCCATTGCCGATTTATTAAAGGGTGGCATATCCATGTCTGAAAAAACATCTTGTGCGAGTATGCGACCAAGTGCACTTTTAAAATTGATCGATTCCGAATTTTTTGTTTTGATTTTGCTAAATGCAATATCAATAGCTTCTGTCAGATTAATTATTGCTTGATTTCCCATGATTGCTCAAATTTGAAAATTGATGGAGAATGACTAAAAGAGAATCCATTGGATCGAACAACAAAATCAGCCACCTTAAGGTTGGCTTGGGTTGAAGGTTTGTGTGTGTTTTCTTCATTAAAAATGAATAGAAAAAGACCTGACTGGATATGATGATGCAAAGCGGCTGATTCAATTAAGATTGGTTTATCAGCTTCTAAAAATGGAAGTAGAGCCAAATATGCATCAGCAAGGTGTTCGTCATTAACTTGTATGTAGAAGGATCGTTTGGCTCCGTGTTGTAAATAGAGCGAACTATCTTTAGTCGAATTTCTGTTTTTTTCTTCAAAAAGCTGGTAGCTCTCGGTTTCTGAAATTAGCTTTAATTCAGAAGTGGGTTTGTGAAAATGAGGTGAAATTTTTACCGCAATAGGTTGCAGTGTCTCATTTGCTTTTAACAATTCACAAATAAAAGTGGTTTTCCCGACATTTTGCCCGGAACCAGCAACTAGCAACATATTTTTCCAAACATTTTTCATAAAAAATCCCCAGTCCAAATTAAGGAAAGGGGAATTGCAGCAATATATTCTAACTAACAGAATAGTCTGACTAATCTCCTTTCCAAAGTCATCCGTCAATTGACGGAATCGGGAGGCTAAAACGTTTCCATTTCAACCCGTCGGTTCATCAGGCGTATAATAATTTACTTAGCCAGAAGAACTCGGAGTTACTTGATATGCAAATATACAAATAAAGACCGTTGCAATACATCCGCATTTAAATATAACTTCCTCCACTTAATTGA
>CBDVCE010000092.1:0-13976 GCA_965372405.1 uncultured Sunxiuqinia sp. | reverse complement strand
GTTTTGCCATACGGCAAAATTAGTTAATCGCGACCTAAGCGCCTATACCAGTTATTTTATTTTTTTATTGCCCGTAAATAGCAGTAATACAGAATGATAAGACAATATGCAAAAATTAGTTTAAAAAAATATACTACTATGTGTTGCATAGAACCATCTTTTGTATATATATTTGTATAGCATATTTCAAGGTAAAGAATAGAAATAGTTTAAAGAAAGTTCTATATAAGTGTAACGAAACAAAAAAACAATCGTCTTAAAGACAGAAACAGAAAACAGAATAAGATCTCAAAGCAATTAGAAAACAATTAAGCAACAGAAAACAAGAAACTAGAAACAAAAACAAGCAGGAGGCTCAAACCATGAAAACACAAAACAACAAACAAACAAACAGAAACAATCAAATTCAAAAAGTATTGTTGAGAAGTGCAGCTGTAATTATTAGCTTTGTTTTGATAAGCTTCACAGTTAGTGCTCAAGGATTTTGGAAACATGTATTGACCAACAACAGCTTTGGCGAAATGGCCATGTTGATGGTTCAGGAATCTGAAGCTGAATTAACAGCTGACGCAAGTGATTCAAATAACGAGTTGCCAGTAAATACAGAAATAGCATATTTCTTTGTTGAACAAGCAACTGATGATGCACTTGAATTGGAAAACTGGATGACAAATGATGCATACTTTGGAGCTTTTAACGAAGCTATGCAACCTGAAAGCGAACCAGATCTTGAATTGGAAAACTGGATGAAAAGTGATAAACACTTTAATAATTACAGTGCCAATGGGATGGATAAGAGTCTGGAAATTGAAGAGTGGATGGTTGATGATGAATATTGGTCGCTATAAATAATTGCGCCATTAGAGAGGGAAAATAGAAACAGTCGCTTAAACGGGAATACTATGAAAATCGAGAATACAAAAGCACAAATGCGAAAAGGGGTTTTGGAGTACTGTATATTATTAGTACTGGAAGGGAAACCTCTTTACGCTAGCAACATCATTGATGAGTTAAAAAACTCAAAACTGATTGTCGTTGAAGGTACCTTATATCCACTGTTAACTAGATTAAAAAATGCAGGATTATTAGGTTACCAATGGGAAGAATCTACACAGGGACCACCGCGTAAGTACTATGAGTTAACCGAAGTTGGAAAAAATTTTGTAGAAGAGTTGGGGAATTCCTGGGATGAATTGGTTAGCGCAGTTGGAACGATTAAGACATCAAAGTCGTAAGTAATAATTGAAAAACAAAAGCACACAAGCACAAAAACTGATAGCAATGAAAAAGACATTCACAATTAATATAAGTGGCAGCGTTTTTCACATCGATGCAGATGCTTATGAAAAACTGCAAAATTATCTGCAAATGCTAAGTACCCATTTTGGTGCAAATGCTGAAGGCAGAGAGATTCTTCAAGACATTGAAGCTCGAATTGCAGAACTATTTAATGAGAGAATGCAATCCGAAGAGAAAGATGTAGTTATAGAAATCTGGGTTGACGAGGTTATGGAGCGCATGGGGAAACCTGAAGATTTTATGGAAGGCGAAGAGGAGGAAGAGCAAGATACACCTGAAGAGAAAACGACCACCACCACAACTACAACTACAGGGAAAGTAAAACGTCGTATGTACCGTGATCCAGACTCAAGGGTACTCGGAGGTGTTTGCGGAGGTATGGGTGCATATTTTAGCATTGAGCCAGTTGTATTGCGGATCATTTTCTTCATTCTTATTTGGATAACTGGTGGAATGATTATACCCGTCTATCTATTATTATGGATTGCAGTTCCAAAGGCTCGAACAACAGCTCAACGATTAGAGATGCGTGGAAGAGAAGCTACCGTATCCAATATTGAAAAATCAATTCGTGAAGAAGTTGACGAAGTAAAAGATAACTACAAGAAATTTAAGGATTCTGATTCTTACAGTAAAAGTAAAGACCAAGTGTCACGATTTGGGGATGTAGCATTTAGCGTTCTTAAAGTAGTTTTAAAAGTTGTCGTAATACTTGTTGGGGCCTTAATGATTTTAATTGGATTCACAGGTTTAGTTGGTTTCCTTACTTCAATGGTAATCGGACATTCAATTTTTGAATCTGCTTCATTTGTACCTTGGTTTGTTCCAGATATTCATATGCCTGGATTTGCAAACTTCTTTTTAAGCCCTGGATCTCTTTCCGTTTTAATGGTTGCCTCTGCATTTTTAGTTGGCATTCCATTACTTACTATTCTTTTTATTGGAACCAAACTGATATTTAGGTATCAAACAAATAACAAATTGATCTTTCTGGGAGCATTTGGAGTTTGGCTGGTATCTTTAATTGTTGTCGTTATTGTTTCAGTTGGGCAAATTAAAGATTATAGCAAACGCAGCAGTGTAAATCAAAGTCAGGTTGTGGCTTGTGAGGATTGCCAAACCTTGTATCTTGAATTGGGACAAGACTATTATAAAAATAGTCACGGATATGAAGTTGATTTAGACAGGGTGAGTGTTATTTCCGAAGATGGAGAACTATTAATGCTTGGTCATCCAAGGCTGGATGTTGAAAGAAGCAGCTCGAATGATTTTGTAATCATGATTCGTAAACGATCTCGGGGGAGAAGCCAGGAAGCTGCAAAAGAAAACGTAGAAGAAATAGTATATAATTTCAACCAAAAGGATTCAGTTATATATTTCGATCCATACTTTACTCTAGACGATGGTAACAGATGGTTGGATCAGGAAGTTGATATTACTGTAAAAGTACCTGAAGGAAAGCGAGTTTATCTTGATGAAGACTTAAGAAAGATTATCTATGATATTGAAAACGTATCGAATACATTTGACGGTGATATGATAGATAAATATTGGAAAATGACCGATCTCGGACTTGAACTGGAAGAGAGCAAATAAGTGCAGCAATTAGTTTAAAATTAGTCCATTATAATCACAGTTTGGCTGACTACGGTCAGCCAACTCTTTGGACAAAAACAAAAATGTCATGAAGAAAAGACCATTAGTAACTTTATTGATTATTTGCCTGATGGCAGCTGCGCTCGGACTTTTTGGGCAGAGCAAGTCGGATAAACTTTTTGATGCTTTTCGCACCAAAGATGGATTCACTTATTTTTCATTCAATAAAAACATGAAAGATGCATTTAATATTGATTTGGATGATGAGAATAAAACGGTTAGTGGCGATTTGCATGAGATTAAATTTTTATCCTATAATCCTCAAAAAGGGAATTTATCGGGAACTTCATTTATAAATAGAGCATCTGGATTATTGCCATCAGCTTACGATAGATTAAAACTTGAAGGCGATGATAATGATGCTATCATTTGGAAGCTTGGTAATAAGAAAAAAGTAACAGAGTTCCACGTTTTTATAAAGAACGATTCCCCTTCTAAGATGCACTTTCTGATTTCCTTCTTTGGAGATTTTGATGTGGATGATGCCGATGGAATTAAAGAAATCGGCTTAAGCTTTTCAAACGATTAAACAATTAAGTCATGGTAAAACGATTAACAAAATCATACGATAGGATAATTGCTGGTGTTTGCGGCGGATTGTCTGATTATATCAACCCAGAATTAGATCCTCTAGTAGTGAGACTCGCATTTGTGGTGATGACATTTGTGTTTCCTCCTTTACCTCTTATTTATTTGGTATTAGCAATAGCAATGCCTTACCCTAAAATAGTTAGGTAGAAAGTATAAATAATTAAGCAGCATTATAATTTGAAATGGGTGAGAAGTAATTCTCGCCCTTTTTCTTTGTATTGACAGAAATTGTGGACTAATTTGAACTCAATTGAAGCTTTTTTTGTCTTAATCAGTAATAATCAACTTGATTTTGTCCTTTATGGATCATAGATTTCCAAATGATATAACCTTTCAGTTGATGGTTGAGGCTTCACCAAATTCATTAATTCTTGTTGATTCTCAAGGGAAAATTGTTTACGCGAATGCTTTTACTGAACGATTATTTCAATACAAAAAGGAAGAATTGCATGATCAATCCCTTGAAATATTAGTTCCAAATCGTTTTAAAGATCATCATCCCAGCTTTCTTCATATGTATTTAAAAAATCCGAAAACGCGCCAAATGGGAAATGGACGTGATTTATTTGCGATTAAAAAAGACGGACAGGAGTTTCCGGTTGAGATTGGGCTAAACCCGATTAAGACCAAAGATGGAATGCATGTTTTGGCAGCAATAATTGATATTACGGAGCGCAAGAAAGCCGAGCTACTTAGGCAAAAGAATGCCAAAGAATTAGAGATGAAGAATACGGAACTTGAGCAATTTACATACATCGCTTCGCATGATTTACAGGAACCATTAAATACAATTATAAGCTGGACTGATTTGTTGGTGAATAGTGATAAATATGAACTGGATCTTGAACCAGATATTGTTTATGAGTACATAACTGATTCGGCAACAAGAATGAAGAGTTTGATTAATGGGTTACTTGAGTATTGCAAGCTTGGAAAAAATGCTGAAGTAAAGGAAATAGACTCAACCCGATTGGTTGAATCAGTGCTGGATGATCTTCGGGCTTCAATAATTAAAAGTAAAGCAACTGTTCATTTTGATGGATTGCCCAAGGTTTGGGGATATGAACTCGAACTTCGTTTGTTATTTCAAAATTTAATAGGGAATGCCATTAAATTTCAAAAACAAGAAGTACCTCCTGATATTTTCCTTTCTGCAAAAATCGTTAATCATGCCTGGCAATTTTCAATTAAAGACAATGGCATTGGGATAAAAGAAAAAGATCAAAAAAAGATCTTTACCATATTTCAGCAGCTAAATGAAAAAAGTGATTATGAAGGGAGTGGCATAGGTCTTGCTCACTGTAAAAAAATTGTTGATATGCATCAAGGATCAATTGAAGTTGAATCAGAACCTGGAGTAGGCTCAAATTTTACTTTCTCATTAAAATTAAAACCTGATAATTATTAAAACTTTAAGCAAAAAGTTGTTTGCTTTTCGGGTTCTGAAATAACAGTTAAACTACCGGCATGAAGTCTCATAATTTGCCTTGATAAACTAAGGCCAATACCAGAACCTTTTTCACGGGTTGTAAAAAATGGTACAAATATTTCAGTCAATAATTCAGCAGGAATACCAGGGCCATTATCTTTAACACAAACTTCTATTCGCCCTTGTTTATCAATTCCTGCTAGCAGTTCTATCAGCCCATTTTTAGTATCTGCAAGTGATTCTTTAGCGTTTTTAATCAGATTGATTAATACTTGCGCAATCATTTTTTCATCAGCTAAAATGCTTAGGTCAGGATTAATATTGGAAATAGTTATGGAAACTTCTTGATCCTCAAGTTCTGGCTTGTTGAGAGTGACAATACTTTCTAAGAGTTCTATGACAGATATTTCTTCTTTCTCAGGTTTCGGCAATCTGGTCAATTTTCTGTATGAATCAACAAAACTGATTAGCCCTTTCCCTTGTTGTCGGATAATCTCCAATCCACGGATGGTTGTAGAGATGGTTTTTTCAGAAAGTTCAGATGGTGAAATGGATTCTCCATCTTTTTGAAAATAGCCAGACAAACTTTCAGAAAGTGATGTGATTGGAGCAATTGAATTCATAATCTCGTGAGTCAATACACGAATTAACTTTAACCATGAATCAAGTTCTTTTTCATCCAATTCCTGATTGATATCTTGCACCGAAAGTAATGCAAGGTTTTTATCATTATTTTTAAAAGAACTCGCTTTAATAGAAAGATTTATATTTCCTTGTTTGCCATTATAAGTTATCAGTTTTTGGGAGTGAGGAGGCATGTTTGAAATGGTGTGGAATAATTGGCTGTCAACTTTTTGCAACTGCTTTAAGTGAGTGAGTTGACCTAAGTTAAGCAGTTTCTTTACAGAGCTGTTAGCATGTAAAACAAACCCTTTATCGTCATAAGTTAAAATACCGGTTCCAACATGTTCAATTAAGGCTTGAAAATATTGTTCCTGCTGGTGGCTTTTAATTTTTATTAGTTGAATCTGTTTATTTACCTGATTCAGATTCCTATTTAATTCACGAATAATGACATCTCCTTTTTTCTCAGGAAAGGCTTGACTAAAATCTTCATTTTTAACCGCCTCAAAGAAATAAGTAATTTTCTCGTTAACCTTATTCTGATATTGAACTAAGCTAATAACAATTGCTAGTAGAAATAGAGCGAGTATGGAAGCGTAAACGAAAGATTGTTCTGAAAAAATTGACCACCCAATCCCAAAGCTAAACAGGATGATTAATAGAATCCTTGAAATGATATGGAGCTGAAAATACCGTTTCATTAAATACCAAATTTCTTAATCTTGTTATAAAGTGTCTGACGTGTAATTCCAAGCTTTTCTGCTGCTGCAGAAACGTTGCCTGGATTTTTAGCAAGAGCGAGTGAAATTAGATTTTTTTCCATTTCTTCCAACTTCAAAGATTCAGTATCTAGTTTTGAATTGCTGACTGGTTTCAGAAAGAAATCATCTGCCTTCAATACATTGTTTTCACTAAGGATGACTGCTTTTTCTATGCTATGTTCAAGTTCCCGTATGTTTCCTGGCCATTGATATTTTAGCAATTTTTGTTGAGCCGAGTTGTTCAGTTTTATAGAGGGTTTGTCGTATTTGTATGCGTATTTCTTCAGAAAAAATTCGGCCAATACCAAAATGTCATCTCCTCTGGAGCGGAGTGGAGGAACTTCTATTTGTATGGTGTTAATTCGGTAGAGCAAGTCTTCCCTGAATAAGCCTTTTTCAACCAGTTCATTTAGGTTTTTATTGCTTGCACTAACCAAGCGGATATCAACAGGAATTTGATTATTTGATCCAATTCTTGTGATTTCACGATTCTGCAATGCAGAGAGTAGCTTTGCCTGCAGATGAAATGAGAGGTTGCCAATTTCATCTAAAAACAAGGTGCCCTTATTTGCCAGTTCAAACTTTCCTGATCGATTTTCTTTGGCATCAGTAAAAGCACCTTTTACGTGTCCAAATAGCTCACTTTCAAAAAGCGATTCAGAAACAGCACCCATATCAACATTCACCAGCATCTCATCATGCCGGGAGGATAACCTATGAATTTCTCTCGCAATTAATTCTTTACCCGTACCATTTTCGCCAGTAATCAAAATATTGGTATCTGTTCTGGCAACTTTTCGAACAATCTTTAAAACCTGCATCAATTCATGCGAAGAACCAATAATATATTTCTCATCCCGGTTGATTACTTTTTTCAGTTCTTTTTCTTTCTGTTTAAGATGTTTTACTTCTTCGCGAGACATGCTTAATTGAATAGCAGAACGGATTGTGGCAAGGAGTTTTGTATTTTCCCAAGGTTTTAAAATAAAGTCAGTTGCACCTGCTTTTAATGCTTTTACGGCAAGCTCAACATCCCCGTAGGCGGTAATCAGAACAACAGATAAATCCTTGTATTTTTCTTTGATTTGTTGAAGCCAGAAAATTCCTTCATTACCAGTATTCACTCCGGCTTTAAAATTCATATCAAGTAAAACCAACTGATAAGAAAATTTGGAAAGTTCATTGAGTATCAGGTTTGGATTTGAAAGACAGCTTACCTTATCAAATTCGGGAGATAGCAGGATTTCTAAAGCGCTTAAAACACTTTTATTATCGTCAACTATGAGGATGTTCCCTTTTGGCATTTTTATTTCAAAGGTATGTTACAAGAGAAATGAATGCAAGAAACTGTAAAAAATATTTACAGATCATTGTCAATATATTTTACACGAATCGATATGGTGTTGATTTTAAAATTAACATTATGAGCTTATTACAAGTTTGGCATCGGATTGGTATAGTGATCTTGCAAAAGAAATAAGAATGATTTTAAAAAGGATCACAATTTTAATATTTATAACATTTTTCCTGTTTCTCACAGCAGCATCTCAGGAAAATTGGAGTTTGATTAAATGCATTGATTGCGCATTAATTAATAATTTGAACAACAAAACACTGGAACTTTCGGAGCAATCTGCTAAGATTAGTTTCAACCAGTCAAAGATGAATTTGCTCCCTTCAATTTCAGCTTCATCAAGAGTTGGACTTAATTTTGGACGTCAGGTTGATATTGATGCCAATGGGGAAATTTTTACTACAAATACTGAAACCTTAAGTAATTCGAATAGTCTGAATTCGAGCATAAATTTGTTTAACGGCTTCATTAACATGAATAGGATTTCTTTTACAAAATTTCAGCATGAAGCAGCGAGATGGCAGAAAATCAATTATGAAGACAATCTTGCATTTAATGTGATGTTGGCTTATTACGATGTGATCTATTATCAGGGACTTGTTGAGATTGCAAAAGAACAATTGAGCTTGTCAGGCATTAATTTAAAGAAAACAGAAATACAAATAGAAACAGGCCTCAAAGCCAAGGCCGATTTAGCAGAAATGCAGGCCATTTATGAGAAAGAGCAGCTTAATCTTATCCAGTCCGAAAATTTATTGGAACAGGTTAAGCTTAATCTTAATCAACAAATGAATTTGCCTGTTGGTAGTTTAGTTAGTTTGAATGTAGATAAAGAGGAGTCTGTTCTTGTTAAAAACCTTCCCGTTGGAACAGACTCTCTTTTCTATTCATTTGTTGATTTCTCGCCGTATGTAAAAATGGCCTTAGCAGATCTGAAAGCCGAAGAAAGAAATGTTGCTTTAGCTAGGGGACGATTTTACCCATCGATTTATTTAAATGCATCATTAAATGCAGGTTACTACGAAACGAATAGAGATGCAAATGGGAAAACTATCCCATTTAAAGAACAGCTGGATAAAAACATGAGTCAATATGTTGGAACCAGTATTTCAATCCCTATTTTTTCAAAGAATCAGACTCGGTCAAATTTAAGTAAAGCTAAAATTGAGAAGCAAAGAGCGGAAATAAAACTTGAAGATTATAAGAAAACAATTTACTACGAACTCATGAATAACACACGTGAGTTGAAGGCTTTGTTTCGCGAATTTCATCAAACACAAAAACAGGTTGATGCAGATGATTTTGCATACAATGTTGCTGAACGAAAGTATAACGAAGGAATTATTGACGTCATTGAGATGTTGACTGTTAAAAATCGTTTGGCAGCATCAAAAAGTCAACTTCTAAGGTCGAAAACACAATGGAAAGTCAAAAGTAAAATGCTTGACTTTTACACTGGGGTAAGATTTTGGGAAGTCAATTAAATAGAAATTTTTAAAACTACGAATATGTCAATGGACAAGGTAATTGAGAAGAAGAAAGGTTTGAAACTAAAGCATGTTTTTTGGGGAATGGGTGCTTTGGTTATTCTGTTCTTGCTATATAAAATCATTTTTACAGAATCACAATCTACGTATCGTGCAGAAAAGGATAAGCTGACAATCAGCTCAGTAGATGATGGCCGGTTTAATGATTACATCACAATCATCGGGCAAGTTGAACCCATTTCAACAATATACCTGGATGTGGAAGAGGGTGGTAAAGTTGAAGAAATTTATATTGAAGAGGGTGAAATGCTTGCCAAGGGAGATGTTATTCTAAAGCTTCGGAATAATGATTTGAATACTACCATTATGAATAGCGAATCACAATTGGCTTACCATGCTAATGAGTTGCGAAATACGCAAATAAGCATTGAGCAGCAACAAATTCAGAATAAAAGGCAGAAGCTTCAAATGGATATGAGAGTGATTCAGGCAAAGAGAAAATTCAAGCAATACGAAAGGCTTTTCAATGAGGAGCTAATTGCAAAAGAAAATTTCCTTCAGGCACAGGAAGATTATGAATTATCAGTAAAAGAACAGGACTTGACTTATCAAAAATTAATTCAGGATTCTATTTTCAGAACAAATCAAAAACTTCGTATGGACGAAAGCCTGGAGAACATGAGGTTGAACTTGGAAATGGCACGCAAAAGACTGGAAAACCTGAATGTAAAAGCCCCTGTAGTTGGGCAATTGGGTTTGTTAGATGCTGAAATTGGACAATCCATTTCAAGAGGACAGCGTCTTGGGCTGGTACATATTTTAACTGATTTTAAAATCAATGCAAAAATTGATGAACATTATATTGATCGTGTGAGGCGCAATCTTCCGGCAGCATTTGATAGAAGTGGAACTGATTATAAACTAAATCTCAAAAAGGTATATCCTGAGGTCCGTGAAGGACAATTTGAAATCGACATGGTTTTCAAAGGTGATAAACCTGGAAATATTCGTACGGGACAAACCTACCATATTCGACTTGAGCTTGGTGAATCTGAAGATGCAGTACTGATCCCGAGAGGTGGCTTTTTCCAAAGTACAGGTGGACAATGGGTGTATGTGTTAAATGAAAACGAAACTGAAGCAGAAAAGCGAAGCATCCGAATTGGAAAACAAAATCCTCAATATTATGAAGTACTTGAAGGTCTAAAAGCAGGTGAAAAAGTAATCACTTCAAGCTACGACCTGTTTGGGGATAATGATAAGATTATTTTTAAATAGCAGAGGGCAGAGAGCTTAGTGTAAAGAGTAATATGAAATTCATAAATTGTATATTGATTAAAAACTCAAAATCACAAAGATGGCACATTTTAGATTTATGGATTTAGAAATTTGGAAAGAAGCAATCCAATTGAATGATCAGTTATTTGATTTGGCGGAGGTTCTTATAGAGTCAAAAAGTTTTCGATTAGCAGAGCAACTAAGAGGGGCTTCATTAAGTATATCAAATAATATTGCAGAAGGCTCTGGCTCTTTTTCGTCAAAAGACTTTGCAAATTTTCTCAATATAGCTCGACGATCTACCTTCGAAACAGCAAACATTGTATTTGTGCTTTTCAATAGAAAAATTATAAAAAAAGAACAATTAGAACAGATACTATCTGAATTAGATATGCTAAGTAGAAAAATAACAAATTTTAGAAAATCAATACTTAATAAGGCATAGAGCAAAGAGCATAGAGCAAAGTGAAAACCGCTAAATTGTCGTTCAACTTGCTCTATGCTCCTTGCACTTTGCACAAAGCGCAGAAGCTATGATTAAAACAGAAAGTCTAACCAAAGTATTTCGCACTGAAGAGATTGAAACAAGTGCATTGAATCAGGTAAACCTTCATATTCAAAAAGGTGAATTTGTTGCCATTATGGGGCCATCGGGTTGTGGGAAATCTACCCTGCTAAACATTGTTGGCTTGCTAGACAATCCAAGTGGAGGTGAGTACTTTTTTGATGGGCAGGAAGTTGGGCACCTAAAAGAGCGCTACCGCACGCAACTACGAAAAGGAAATATCGGCTTTGTATTCCAAAGTTTTAACCTGATTGATGAGTTAAACGTGTACGAGAATGTGGAGCTTCCGCTTATTTACTTGAAACTAAAGTCTAGTGAGCGTAAAGAGATGGTAGAAAAGGTACTTGAACGGATGAAAATAAGTCATCGTAAAAAGCACTTTCCACAACAGCTTTCAGGCGGACAACAACAACGTGTAGCAATTGCCCGCGCAGTAGTTGCCAACCCAAAACTGATATTGGCAGATGAGCCAACCGGTAATCTTGACTCTAAAAACGGTTTAGAGGTAATGAACCTACTTACCGAACTAAACCGAGAAGGAACAACCATCGTAATGGTGACTCACTCAATGCATGATTCTGAATTTGCACACCGGGTAATCAATCTGTTTGATGGGCAGGTTATAACTGAAGAGATGAAGAAGGAATTTGGGGAGGTGTTGTTGTAAAAGTTAAGGATAAGGGGTAAAGTAATAGAGAATATTCATGTGTGAATAATTCAAATAATAAAGTTATGATTTGGTATAGCATCAAAACTACACTTAGAAATATAGCTCGTAATAAAAGCTATTTTCTAATAAATATTTTGGGATTAACGCTGTCATTAGCTGCAGTAATAACAATCACCTTCTGGATAAAGATTGAACTTGGAACTGACAATTTTCATGAAGAAGCTGAACGGATTTTTTGTGTTGCCAATATTTCAAAAACTCCAAACCAGGATTATCATTCCAGTTCTTTTTATGCACCTGCAGGAGCTGAATTCAAGCAAACATTTCCGAAGATTGAGAAAATGAGCCGTGTCTTTTTTATGCCTTCTACAATTAAAAAGGAGCAATCGTTTTTTACGGAGAAGACAATGTTTGCCGAGCCTGATTTTTTTGATATTTTCTCGTTCAACTTAATTCAGGGAAATGCTATCTCGTGTTTAACTGGCAATGGTGTTGTTTTAACCGAACAATTAGCGCACAAACTTTTTGGTAACGAAAATCCCATAGGGAAAACCCTGCTGGTTGAAAATAAACCAAAAACCATAAGCGGTGTATTACAAAATTTACCAACGAACACCGATTTTGCTTTTAACCTCATACTTCCAACCCAGCAAATTTTGGATGATAAAAGCATTTTTAAGGGATGGAATGGTGGTATTCAATTTCATACTTTTTTGAAAATTTCGGAAACCACAAATGCCGATGAACTTCAGCAAAAAATAGTTGACTATGTTAATAAAAATGTAAATGCCCCCCGCCAGAATGATAAGTTCACCGAGAATCCATATCTGCAACCCTTAAAAGCAATTCATCTTTCACCCGATATATCTATCGGAGGATCTATTGCGCCTTTTAAATTGTGGATTACAGGAGTTATTGGATTGCTAATTTTATTGATTGGAATTTTCAATTTTATAAATCTATCGGTAGCACTATTAGATAAACGGGCGCTAAACTTTGGAATTAGAAAGGTACATGGTGTCCGTGGGAAACAGATTTTCGGACAGGTTTATAGTGAAATAGCAGTAACATCGGCACTTGCTTTTGGCTTGGGCATAGCACTTTTTTATATCGCTCAGCCTTTGTTTGTGAAGTTACTTGACAAAAGAATTGAGCTTTCAACCCTAAATATCTCCGATGTTATAGTTGTAGGATTGCTGCTACTGGCTAGTACCATTTTTATTTCTGGTTACTTTCCTGCTCGAAAGTTTTCACGGCAAATGCCAATTACCAATATCCTTAAAAACAAAAAGAATACAACGAAGAAACGTGGTGCAGGAGGAATAATCAGTTTTCAGTTTGCTGTATCAATAGTGTTAATTGCAGTGGTTCTTACTTTTTATAAACAGTTTAATTATATCGATAATTATAAGCTGGGATTCAATAATGAAAACATTGTCAACCTAAAAATAGGGAATGGTGACGATAAAAAATTAACAGCCTTTAAAAACGAATTGCTGAACCAGACTTTTGTAACAAATGTGAGTGCAGCCACCAATCTTCCTTACGATGGAAATTGGGTTTCATCGAACGGTTATATGCCAGAAGGAATGGATGATTGGATGATGATTCATGTAATTGATGCTGACAAAGATTACCTTAATGCTTTGGGCATAACATTGGAAAAAGGAACATTTTTTAAAGGAAATACTTCTGATAAAAACACAATTGTTGTTAACCAAAGTTTAGTAAATAAATTGGGGTGGGAGAATCCGATCGGAAAAAAAATTAAACGTGGTAGAAATACATTAACGATAAAAGGTGTTGTAAACGATTTTACTATTAATTCGCTTCATCATCAGATTGAACCTCTGCTAATTACTTCTATCCCGTTTGAAGGTTATGGTAGCTTTAATAACTTAGCTGTTAAACTTACCGAAAACAGCAATAAAAAAGAGGTGATTGCCCGGATAAGGCCAATTTGGAATAGTTTCTATCCAGAAACTCCTATCGATTTTCATTTTATAGAGGAGGTAAATGATCTTTATTACGGGAAAGAACGTAAAGCCAATTCGCTTTTACTAACATTTAGTCTATTGGCAATTTTTATAGCCTGCCTCGGACTATTTACCATGGCTCATTTAAAGGCTCAACAACGCACCAAAGAAATCGGAATTAGAAAAGTTAACGGTGCAACTATCCCTGAAATACTTACAATGTTAAACCGCGATTTAATCAAGAGAATTCCTCGAGGCTCTGCCTCGGGGTATAGAGGAAAGTTTG
>CBDVCE010000091.1:0-14886 GCA_965372405.1 uncultured Sunxiuqinia sp. | reverse complement strand
GTCAACTGACTCTTTTTTGATACCTCGTGGGCTCTGCCCCGGGGTAGTTCATTATAGAGATTAGTAAAGAATTAATTTGGAATGTGCGGCGCCTGCAGGCAGGCATGTATTGTCACAATTTCAATCAATATTCCTGTTGCGCCTTTTTATCTCATCATTCCTTACCCCGGGTTGCTCTCACTTCATTCGTTTACCCGGGGTTATTGCTGTAATGCCCCTTCAGGGCAACAAGGAATGACGCTGAAAGCGTCGAAGAAAATAGCCCAGTGCAAAGCGCTGGGTTAATATTAGATGTGTGAAAATCGTCCGGCAGAATTGGCTGGAACGAAGCGGTTAAGTATCATCGGACGAAAAGCCTGGTATTATAAAAACCTGAGTTCGATTAATAATATTTGCACAGCTCCATGAAGTTTGTAGATTATTGGATGACCCCAATCAGGGATGTATTCATGATGTTATGGAAATGAGAGGTATAACTGTCAAGTTATTGTTTGCAAAAAGAATCATTAAGAAACTTAAACAGTTTCTTAATGATTCTTTTTGCCTTGAAGATTTAATTGGGTGTTAAACTGAAAGAAAATAATTGATTTATAATAGCTTAAACGATCTTTTTTCCGTGGAACTCATTTGTATTTATTTTTTCACTGAGCTCTTCAAAATTTTCAGATGTCACTTTTCCGGCAGCAACAATTATTATCCTGCCATTGGCTTGTTTAATAATTTTATTTAAAGTTTCAGTGCCTTCTGTTGCAGTGTTTTTTGTTCCCGATGTAAGAATCCGATGAGCTCCACAGGCAATAATATCTTCAAGTGCATCTTGTGTATTTGGAGCATCGTCAAAAGCTTTATGAAATGTCACCTGCATTGGGTGAGCTAATTCTACTAACTCTTTTGTCTGATCAATATTCACTTTGTTATCCGAAGTAAGAATTCCAAAAACCACTCCTTTTACTCCCAATTCCTTAAAGAGCTTAATATCGGTTTTCATTATTTCAATTTCATCATCAGAATAAACAAAATTTCCACCCCGGGGTCTGATCATTGGAAAAACTGGAATGGCTTGTTTCTTTAAGCACATCTCAATTGTTCCATAGGAAGGGGTTGTCCCTCCAACTGTCAAATTCTCACATAGTTCAATTCGGTTTGCACCACGCTTTTCAGCTTCCAGAGCCTCTGAAAAACTTTCAACACAAGCTTCTTTTATCATTTTTATGAATTAACTTTCGTACAAAATTATAAAAACTTTGAAACATGGTAAGCCGACGACAATTTATTAATCGATCAATAGCCGCAACGGCAGGTGTTACACTTGCAAATAATATTCAAGCATCCTTCAGTTCAGAAAATCTTCCTGTTGCCATTTCAACCTGGGATCATGGAATACCGGCAAATAAGGAGGCAATGAAAGTACTATTAACAGGAGGTACATCGTTGGATGCTGTTGAAGCAGGGGTGCGTGTTCCTGAAGCCGATCCGAATGTAATGACGGTTGGTTATGGAAGTTTTCCAGATAGAGATGGGCATATTACGCTTGATGCATGCATAATGAATGAAAAAGGTAATGCTGGTTCTGTTAGTTTTTTACAGCATATTAAGCATCCAATTTCAGTAGCACGTAAGGTAATGGAGAATACACCTCATGTAATGTTGTCGGGAGCTGGGGCGCTAAAGTTTGCATTGGATGAAGGTTTTAAGAAAGAAGAATTAATGACTGAAAAATCTACCGCTGCATGGAAAAAGTGGCTGGTGAAATCGGAATATAAACCTGTTGTGAATATTGAAAATCATGATACTATCTCGATGTTGGCAGTTGATAAGCAAGGGAACTTGAGTGGAGCTTGTACAACTTCGGGTATGGCGTTTAAAATGCATGGAAGGGTAGGGGATTCGCCCATAATTGGAGCTGGTCTATATTGCGATAATGAAGTTGGTGGAGCAGCAGCAACTGGTCATGGTGAATACGTAATGCGTACATTGGGAAGTTTTTTGGTAGTTGAGCTAATGCGTAGTGGAATGTCACCTATGGAAGCTTGCAAAGAAGCTGTAATGAGAACAGTTAGAACTAACTCAGACTTAAGCCAGGTTCAGATTGGATATATTGCTGTAAACAAAGCTGGCGAAACTGCTGGTTATAGTTTGCATAAAGGATTTAACTTTGCCCATTCAAATACAGAAGGAACTACACTAAATAAGGCTGAAAGTTATTTGAAGTAGATTTTTGAAAATATTAAATTTAAAATGAGAAGGCATTTATCCGTTTCTGGGTTAATGCCTTTTTTGCTGAAACGACAAGATTTTATTTGTGATAAATCCAATGAGTTCCTATTTCATTGGTAAAGCAATATAGAATGATGATCCCTTGTTCTCTTCGCTTTCAACCCAAATTCTTCCTCCTTGTTTTTCAATAAACTCTTTGCAAAGTATTAATCCTAATCCTGTTCCTCTTTCTCCCGAAGTACCCAAACTACTTTTATTCGATTCTAATGAAAAAAGATTGTTTGAAACTTCTGGTTTCATCCCAATTCCATGATCTCTGATTGATACTTCAATAAATTTGTCTTTGATAATCGAATTAACTTCAACTTTATTATTCTTATGAGAGAATTTTATTGAATTGGAAATAAGATTTCGCAATATAGTCTGTAACATAGCTTCGTCAGCAAAAATTTGATAATCTCTATCAACATTTATTTCTAAATGAATATTCTTTTTTTCTAACTGAACTGCCATAAGTTCTTTTGTCTCATTTAGCGAATCAAGCAAATTTAATTGCATTAGATTTAGTTCAATTCTTTGTAATTGTGATTGTGACCAATCAAGAAGATTGTTTAAAAGGTTAACTGAATCGCTTAAGCTTTGATGAATTAATAATGCAAATTTTTCAATCTTCGAATAATCTTTGTTTTCAATAGCTTTTATCTGAAATCCACTTATTCCGAATAGGGAGCTAATTGGTCCTCTTAAATCATGTGCAATAACTGTAAATAGTTTGTCTTTAGTTGCATTTGCTTCCTTTAATTCACGATTCTTAATGCGTATCCTGTTGTAGAATAAATAGATAGCTCCTAAGATGAAAGATATTAGCAGAATTCCAATTACCATGCTAATTCTGTAAATCCGGTGTTGTTTGATTCTTAAGGAATTGATTTCATTCTGTTTTTCAAGGTCAGCTATTTGGCTATTTTTTTCATCGATCTCATAAATGGTTTGCAATTGCTCCATTTTTATGCTGGCAGATCCTTGCAGAATTGCGTTTTGAATTTCAATTTGCTTTTTTTGATAAGAGATAGCTTTTTCAAAATCTTTTAAATTTAAATAAGCTTCTGTCAATTTTGAATATATATCTAATTGAATTTTTTTCTGGTTGTTTGACAGAGCCAGTTTCAAACCTTGCTGTATAATATTTAATCCTTCTTCAATGCGACCTCTTCCAATCTGACATAGTCCTATGTACTCATAGATACTTGGTAGGCTGAGTAAATCACTATTTTCTTTTTTTATTATTAGTGCATCATTTAAATAGTTTTCGGCTTGAATATAATTTCCAATAGAGTATTCAATTTTACCTAAGTGTTTATAGGCGTTTGAAATCCCTAATTTTGATTTGCTTTCAGAATGAATTTCCAATACATATTCAATGTGCTTTCGTGCCTCTTCGGAATTGCCTGATTCCAAATCTAACAGCCCTATTTGTTCATGACAAATAGCTACTCCATTCTCATTTCCATCAATTGAAGCCAGAACTTTGTATGTTTTTAAAGCTTCCTGAAAATACTCTCTTGCTTTTTGAGGAAGTCTTAAGTCTGCATAAATTCGCCCCAATAAATAGGTAGCCCAGGCAGATCCCTCTCTGAAATCTGCTTTTTCATAATTCAGCTTTGATTTGATAATGTACTCAATTGCCCTATCGTATAACCCATTTACCCTAAAAGTACTACCCATCATGGAGTAAGAGGATCCCATAGTTTTGTAATTATTCGATAAACGGGATGCCTGTAGAGCGTCTTTAAAAGACTCAAGTGCTTTTAAATTGTCACCTTTATTGTGTTGGTTAATACCCTTTCGGAATAGAATCTCTCCTTTATACCAATTGTCATCAATTGCATTTGAGATGGCTAAAGCTGTATCGAAGTATGACTGGGAAAGCTCAATGTTGTTGAATGCAAGATAAATTTTCCCCAGAGTATAATATGAGCGCATCTCCAAGAACTTGTTGTTGATCTTTTGTGCGGTTTCCAGAGCTGATTCTGCCAAACTAAGTGCTTCGCTTTTCTCATTTTCAAAGATATGCAGTGCGAGGTCTAGTTGAATGGAAATTTTGTCAGATCCTTTTTTACCAATTAATACTTTACGCAAACTGTCTGTTTGTAATTCGCTGGAAACTACACCGTAAGTTGGTGTTGTCAAGGTTAATATATATACTAGTACTAGGATTGGCCAAAGCCGAATAACTGGTCTCATTGTCGCTCAAGTTTCATTTTCTAATTCCATCCTTCAAATTTGTAAGCTCAATAAAGTTAATTTATATTCTGGTGTGCGATTTGGCTATAAATATATTAATATCTACAGATAAAAAGAACGAATAAGCTTATTAATCTGCTCATTTATAGAATGCTTTATAACTTAGTTTAAATATAATAATTTTTAGTACCAGCTTCATTTAACAGCTAATGAGGATTCTTTGATTGATAAGGATAACCTATGGATTTTGTAATTTTACCAAATGACATTTTCTCTACATATCAAAAACATGGTCTGCAACCGCTGTGTAAAAGTGGTGAGTGACGAGATTTATGAACTTGGTTTTCAAATTAAAGATATTGAACTTGGAAAAGTAGAACTCACTACTATCCCAAATGAAGTAGAACTTGGTGCAATAAAACAAGTATTACTCGAAAATGGTTTTGAATTAATCGATGATAAAAAGAGCAGGATTATTGAAGCCATAAAAACCATTGTAATTGAGCTGGTTCACCACAATAAAGAAAATACTGAACCGATTAATACATCTGATTTTATTGCAAGGGAAATAGGGATGGATTATTCTTATCTAAGTAATCTATTTTCAGCCGTTGAAGGTACTACAATAGAGAAATTCCTGATATTACAAAAAATTGAAAAAGTTAAGGAGTTGCTTGTATATAACGAACTATCATTGAATGAAATTTCTTATATGCTAGGGTACAGCAGCGTACAGCACTTATCAAATCAGTTTAAAAAGATAACCGGCTTATCGCCATCCCACTTCAAAAAGATAAAGGATAATAAAAGAAAACCATTAGATCAGGTTTGAAATCTAAAAACCTTATAACTCTTTTCAAAAATTGTGTAATAGCCGTGGACTACTGACCCCCGATATTTGTACCATAATATTTATAGAAAAAGTTATGGAAACAATTATTTTTAAAACCGATTTGCATTGCGATAAATGCGTTAGCAAGATTAAGCCTCTTTTAGAAGAAAAACTCTCCATTAATGAATTCAGTTTTAATCCTGAACATTCTGAAAAATTAGTCACAATTACTTCTGAGAATATCGATGTAAAAAATGTAATTGAATTATTTTCAAAAGCAGGTTATTCGGCAGAACTATATATTAAAGAACTCTCGATTCAAATTCCTAAGCTTAAAAATGGTGAGAATAATTTCTGGAATAATAGGAAAAGTTGGAAACGGGCAACATTCAATACTTTTAATTGTCTTATAGGCTGTTCAATTGGAGACTTTGGGATGTTAATATTTTTGCAGGCTTATTATCCTGAAACTTCACTGGCTCTTCAAATGGTGTTGGCAATAATTGCAGGGTTAACCACATCGGTTATACTTGAAACGGTTATTTTAAAAAGCCGTGAAAAATTCAATTGGACTTTGGCTTTTGAAACTGCACTGTCTATGTCATTTATCTCAATGGTTGGAATGGAGATAGCTATGAATGCAACAGATTTTATGATCACAGGCGGGAAAGCTGCATTTAACACTGTTTCGTATTGGCTGGCTATATTACCTGCAATGGTAGCTGGATTTTTGATGCCTTTGCCTTATAATTACTACAAACTCGAAAAGCATGGAAAAGCTTGTCACTAAACGGATACACCAAAATAATATAACTCTAATCCAGAATTATATAAAACTATTTCTAAAAAATATCGTTTCTTTGTAAAAGGGAAAAACCTAGAATGTTGAAAAAAGTAAGCCATATTATCCTTTCAGTTTTGTTGCTATCAGTAACAATGGGCTTGACTATCTCTAAGCATTATTGTAGCGGAGAATTGGTTTCGACCAGCTTATTTGTCGACGCAAATTCTTGCTGTGATTCTGATAATTGCTGCCACAATGAAAACGAATATCTTCAATTGGATGAAGATTATTCAATCGTTTCGGCTTCTGAAATACCTGAGTCTACCGAGTTCGAATTGTTAGATTTTGCGGTTCTTATCAGTAATTTCGAAATTTTCGAGATTGAAAAATCAGAAAAATTCTATGTTAGTGATTCTCCGCCTCCTCCCAAAATTCAGCTTGTTTTAGCTATGAAGCAATCGTACCTTTTATGATTTATTAAATATCATCTAATCTTTTCTAAGATTAGTGAGTGCTCTGGTATTGGTGCACCTTGATGTTGGGATTCTAAATCTCAAGCAAATTAGATTTGATTTTAATAATTCATAAAAATAAGGGTATGTTAAATAAATTTATCCGGTTTTTTCTCGAAAACAAATTGGTAACCTTTCTTTTACTCACAACCTTTATAACATGGGGTGTTATTACATCACCATTTGGGTGGGAAACAGGATTTTTACCTAAAGACCCCGTTCCGGTTGATGCAATTCCGGACATCGGAGAAAACCAACAAATTGTTTACACAGAGTGGGCAGGAAGATCTCCTCAAGATATAGAAGACCAGATTTCCTATCCACTTACAACTTCGCTTTTGGGTATTCCAGGAGTAAAAACTATTCGGAGCAATTCCATATTTGGGGTTTCGTCAATCTACGTAATATTTAATGATGATGTGGATTTCTACTGGAGCAGAACACGAATACTTGAGAAGTTAAATTCATTACCATCTGGCACTTTACCCGATGAAGTGACCCCGACATTGGGCCCTGATGCAACTGCCCTGGGACAAATTTATTGGTACACTCTGGAAGGGAGAGACGAAAATGATAATCCTGCAGGAGGATGGGATCCACACGAACTAAGAACCATTCAGGATTTCTACCTGAAATACGCATTGACAGCTGCAGAAGGTGTTGCCGAAGTTGCATCAATCGGTGGTTTTGTAAAGGAATATCAAATAGACATTGACCCCAATGCCATGAAAGCTCATGGAGTAAATGTTGCACAAATTATTTCAGCTGTAAAAAGCAGTAACCTTGATATTGGTGCAAGAACCATAGAGTTTAACCGTGCTGAATATTTGATTCGAGCGATTGGGTACATTAAAAACCTGGAAGACCTTGAAAAAAGTGTTGTTACTGTTCGTGAGAATATCCCAATTCGTTTAAA
This sequence comes from uncultured Sunxiuqinia sp., assembly GCA_965372405.1. GTDB lineage: Bacteria > Bacteroidota > Bacteroidia > Bacteroidales > Prolixibacteraceae > Sunxiuqinia. Next base: position 7,381 of record CBDVCE010000091.1, on the reverse strand, counting down.
GGATGTTGCTAAAATACATTTTGGACCTGCTACGCGCCGCGGTGGTTTAGATAAAGGTGGCTCTGAGGCTGTTGGAGGTGTTGTGGTTGCTCGTTATGGTACAAACCCAATGCATGCAATAGACAATATTAAATCCAAAATTGCAGAAGTTTCACCCGGACTTCCATCTAAAACTTTAGCCGATGGAACGGTTTCGAAAGTTACCGTTGTCCCTTTTTACGACCGCAGCGGATTAATTAAAGAAACGCTTGGAACATTGGAAGAAGCCTTAACTCTTGAAATTCTTATTAGCATTTTAGTTGTAATTATGTTAGTGCTGAATCTTCGGGCTTCGTTTCTAATTTCCAGTATCCTGCCAATTGGAGTGTTAATGACTTTTATTGCAATGCGAAAATTTGGTGTTGACGCCAACATTGTAGCACTTTCAGGTATTGCAATTGCCATTGGTGTTATGGTGGATGTTGGAGTGGTATTTTCTGAAAATATAATCCGGCACTTAGAACTTCCTGAAAATCTTGGAGCAAGGGGAAAGCAACTTCTAAATGTAATTTACGAAGGAACTATTGAGGTAGCAGGCGCGGTAATTACGGCTTTAACAACCACAATTGTAAGTTTCTTACCTGTATTCGCGATGGAAGCTGCCGAAGGAAAATTATTCAAGCCATTGGCATTTACAAAAACCTTTGCTATGATTTCAGCATTGATGATCGGATTAATGATTATCCCTATGCTTGCTAACTTTGTGTTTTCCATACGTTTCGATAAAAAGAAAATAAAGACAGGCTGGAATATTTTTCTAATCGTCGCAGGTCTTGTTCTATCAATTGGCTCAGGAAACTACATTGCACTGGCTTTAACTGCTTTTGGGGTTTTTGGACTCTTTGAAAACTATTGGAGAAATAAACCAAAGTATGTAGTAAATCTTGTGAACGTTATAATTGTACTGGTTGTTGTGGTTTATTTTTTAACCAAAGCATGGCTTCCGCTTGGAGCACAGAACAGCCTATTCAGCAATTTATTTTTTGTAATTATAATTATTGCTGTAGTACTTGGAGTTTTATCTTCGGTGGTACATTTCTACTCACAGATTTTAAAGTGGTGCTTAAAACACAAATGGTTGTTTTTGAGCATTCCAATTGCTGTCATTCTATTTGGAATGATTGTGTGGCAGGGATTTGATAAAATATTTGGATTCATGCCCAAAGTTGTTAAAGAATCAAATTCGTATGTTTCGGCTTCCAATTCGATGCCCGGTTTTGGTAAAGAATTTATGCCTGCATTGGATGAAGGTTCATTTTTATTAATGCCCACCACCATGCCTCATTCAGGAATTGAGGAGAATTTGGAAGTGATTCGGATATTGGATAAAAAGGTAAACTCTATTCCCGAAGTGGAAAATGTAGTTGGAAAATGGGGACGTGTAAATTCGGCACTCGATCCTGCTCCGGTATCCATGTATGAGAATGTAATCAATTACAAATCGGAATATATTCTAAATGAATACGGACACCGCATGCGTTTTAAAACGGACAAAGACGGTGCATTCATTTTAAAAGACAATTCAATCTATAATCCGAAAAAGGATGACTTTCGTTTAATTGAAAAGAAAAATTTAACAGAAGATAAAAATGGTGACTATTTCAGGCAATGGCGCGATGAAATTGAAACTCCAAATGATATTTGGGATGAGATAATTAAACAAGCCACCATACCGGGTTTGACTTCAGCACCAAAACTTCAACCCATTCAAACCCGTTTGGTCATGCTTCAAACAGGAATGCGGGCTCCAATGGGAATAAAAGTTTATGGTCCAGATTTAGAAACCATTGAAAAGGTCGGGTTTGAAATTGAAAATCACTTAAAACATGTAGAGGGAGTAGAACCCATGTCTGTGTTTGCAGATCGGGTAGTTGGAAAGCCATATCTTGAATTACATATAAACAGAGACGCAATTGCACGCTATGGATTGTCGGTTAAGAACCTTCAAATGATAATAGGAAGTGCGATTGGTGGAATGCCATTGGGAAATACCGTTGAAGGCAGAGAGCGTTTCCCAATCCGCGTACGTTATGCCAGAGAGTACCGGGATAATCCTGAAGACCTCAAAAAAATACTTATACCAACTCCGGCAGGAAGTCAGATTCCCTTGGGAGAACTGGTTGAATTTACCTACACACGGGGTCCTCAAATGATTAAAAGTGAAAATACATTTTTGGTTGGCTACGTGATATTCGATAAAAAGGGTGGTTATGCCGAAGTTGATGTCGTTGAAAATGCTCAGGACTATTTAAATGAAAAAATTCAAAGTGGAGAGTTTAAGGTTCCGGCAGGTGTAAATTACAAGTTTACCGGAAATTACGAGAATCAAATCAGGGCAACAAAACGCCTATCCATTGTCATTCCGGTTTCATTGCTAATCATCTTTTTGATTCTGTATTTCCAGTTTAAATCAGTTACCTCAACTTCGCTAATATTTACAGGAATTATAGTCGCACTTTCGGGAGGTTTTATCATGATTTGGTTGTATGGGCAACCCTGGTTCCTCAATTTTGATGTTGCAGGAATGAATATGCGAACGCTCTTTCAGGTCATTCCAATTAATATGAGCGTTGCGGTGTGGGTTGGTTTTATTGCCTTGTTTGGAGTGGCTACCGACGACGGTGTTTTAATCAGCACCTATTTGAAACAACTTCAGCAAAAAACTAAACTTAATAATGTTGCTGATGTCAGGGCAATGGTTTTAGAAGCTGGCTCAAAAAGGGTACGCCCGGCAATGATGACCACAGCTACAACCATTATTGCACTACTGCCCGTATTAACTTCAACCGGAAAAGGTTCTGATATTATGGTTCCAATGGCAATACCTCTTTTTGGGGGAATGACCATTGAAGTATTAACCATGTTTGTTGTGCCTGTTCTTTACAGCATGTGGCAGGAAAAACTTGTTAAACGTGAATTGAAATCTTCTAAAACTGCAATAAATGAAAGCAATTAAACATATAATAGCAATCCTATTTGTTGCAATATCATTTATTGCAACAGCTCAGGAGCAACTGAACCAATACCTGGCTATTGCTGCCGAAAATAATCCGGGATTGAAGGCAAGTTTTAATGAATATATGGCTGCACTGGAAAAAGCTCCACAGGCCAAGTCTTTACCTGACCCGCAAGTGGCATTTGGCTATTTTGTACAACCCGTTGAAACGAGGTTCGGTCCACAGCAATTTAAGATTTCGGCAACACAAATGTTTCCGTGGTTTGGAGTATTAAAAGCCAATGAAGATGTCGCAATACAAGCTGCCAAAGCTAAATACGAACTTTTTAAGGAAAGTAAATCAAAACTATTCAATGAGATTCGAAGTACTTACTACAATCTGTACTTCAACGATAAATCAATTAAGATAACCATTGATAATATTGAGATACTGAACTCTTTTCAACGAATGGCTCTGGTGAAAGTAGAATCCGGCAAGGCATCAGCGGTTGATGAGTATCGTATTGAAATGGAAATGGGTGATCTTGAGAATCAACTGGCATTATTAAAGGATAATCTTTTCGTTCTAACCGTTCAATTTCAAAATTTGATTAATTCTTCGAATGAATTTCAGGTTGAAATTCCTAAAAACCTTTGGGAAACAGATTTTGACTTAAACAAATCTGCAATTATGGATAGCATTCGAAATCAAAATCATCAGCTTTTAAAACTTGAATTAGAAAGAGAATTGACATCCTTAAAAATGAAAGTGGCTGAACTTAACGGCAAACCTGATTTTTCAATCGGCTTCGATTACATCAACATCGGTAAAGGAGAAAACAATCTAGCAGGTAAAGATGCTTTTGTATTTCCAAAAATAGGAATATCTATTCCATTATACCGAAATAAATACAAGGCAATGGTTAAGGAAGCTACTCATTTGCATGCATCCAAACAATTTGAAAAGGAAGACAAAATCAATGTATTGGAGTCGCTTTTTGAAATGAGTTATAAAAACTATGTCGATGCGAAAAGAAGAATCACTTTATTCCGAAGTCAAACTGAACTTGCCGAGATGTCTTTAAATATTATAGAAATCGAATATGCAACTAGCAATAAGAATTTTGAAGAATTGCTGAGAATGGAACGCCAACTTCTGAAATACAATTTAGAATTAGAGAAAGCAAAAACAGATAAGCAAGCTGCTATTTCATTCATTACATATTTAATGGGGAAATAGAGAAATGATTATTTATTAAGGATTATTTAAAAAAATAAAATGAAACTATTGAGACAAGATATTTTGATAGTCAGGAAATTGAATCCAACGATTCTTTTCTTACATCTTGATTCTTGTGTCTTGATTCTAATCTTAAAATCATGAAACATATATTTCAAATAATAAAAGACAACCTCAAATTATTTGTTGGGGTTTTAGTTGTAGGTATTTTTATTGGGTGGTTATTTTTTCATTCTGGTGGAGAAGCCACACAGCAAGCACAAATAACGGAGGGGCATGAAGGTCATGACCATGAGTCGAAAGACCCTACAACCTGGACATGCTCAATGCACCCACAAATTAAACGAGACAAACCCGGGCAATGCCCAATTTGTGCAATGGATTTAATCCTACTGTCAACTATGCAATCTGGTGGCGATGATGTTGACCCAAATGAAATTGCCATGACAGAATCGGCTGCAAAACTAGCGGCTATTCAAACCATGATGGTGGACGTAGGAACACCGGAGAAATCAATTCATTTACAAGGTAAAATTCAGGAAGATGAAAGAAGAATCTCTGAATTAACAGCAAGGTTTGGAGGGAGGATAGAAGAACTATTTGTGAATTTCAGAGGTCAAAAAGTTCGTAAAGGCGAAAAACTCGCAACCATTTATTCTCCTGATTTGGTAACTGCACAGCGTGAGCTTTTAGAGGCAGCCACATTTAAGGAATCTCGTCCGGCTTTGTACATTGCGGCTAAAGGGAAACTGAAGTTATGGGACTTAACGGACAAGCAGATTATCGATATTGAAAAACATGGTCAGCCTAAACTTTATTTTGATGTGCTATCTCCAATTTCAGGTACAGTAACAATGCGACATGTCGCTCTGGGCGATTACATTAAGGAAGGTACTGCCCTTTTTAAAGTAGTTGATCTTACACGTGTTTGGGTATTGTTTGATGCTTACGAAAGTGACCTTCCATGGATTAAGTTGAAGGATGGTGTTGAATTTACCATCCAATCCTTGCCTGGTAAAACATATTCAGGAAAAGTTTCTTTTATCGATCCGTTTATTGATTCAAAAACGAGAGTTGCCAAAGTAAGAGTGGAACTGAACAATACAAAACATGAGATAAAACCGGAAATGTTTGTTTCAGGAATCCTTAATTCAAAGATAGCAGGTTCTGAAAATCAAATTCTCATACCAAAAACAGCTTTGCTTTGGACCGGAAAACGAGCAGTGGTTTATGTAAAAGTACCCGAACGTGAGAATCCATCATTCCGGTATCGTGAAATTGTTTTAGGGCCAGAAGCTGGTAATTTTTATGTAGTTGCTAGTGGGTTAAATGAAGGTGAAGAAATCGCAGTTAACGGGGTCTTTAAAATTGATGCAGCGGCTCAATTACAAGGATTACAAAGCATGATGAATCCTGATGGTGGTGTTGTTTCAACAGGTCACAATCATGGCAGCGAAAGCATAAAGTCCGCTGAGCATGGCGAACACACCTCATTTAAAGTGGGTGGAAATTGCGAAATGTGTAAAGACCGGATTGAGACAGCTGCAAAATCAGTTTCTGGAGTTAGTTCTGCAAATTGGGATGCAGAAACAAAAGAACTTCATCTGAACTATGACAAAAGAGTTTCTTTAGATATGATACACAAAGTAATTGCAAAAGCTGGTCATGACACAGAGAAGGTAAAAGCTCCGGATGAGGTGTACACGGAATTACCCGGCTGTTGCCTTTTCGAACGTTTTGATTATTCGAGTGAGTCAAAACCAGATATAGAACATATAATGGTAAAAGTGGGTGGTTTATGCGATATGTGTAAAGACCGCATTGAAACAGCAGCACTTTCTGTTTCAGGTATCGAAAGGGCAAACTGGGAAAGTGATTCCCAATTGTTGCATCTGAATTTTGACGCAACAAAAACTAATTCTGATGAAATTCAAAAAGCAGTTGCTAAAGTTGGTCACGATACCGAAAAATACAAAGCACTCAATGATGTGTACAAAGAATTGGCGGAATGCTGTTTATATCGAGAAGAATAAAAATTAATCATTTACAATTTAACAAGATGAAAACAATAAAATCATTCTTAATAATCGTAATAGGGCTTATCGTATTTATTTCTTGTGATAAAGAAGAACAGATTATTGAATCTTCAATTTATGGAACCTATGTTGGGACATTAAAATTCGACAATACCCTTAAAAGTATTTCCGCTGGTGACGATGATGGAATAGCCGTTGTAACAAAAGTTGGAGAAGATGAGATTCAGGTACATTGCTATGGCACCGAAATTGACACAACTTTTATGCTCAACTTTTATGAACATCAGGACAGTATTTTGGTATGTCTAAATGGAAACGCATTTGAAGAAATGTATGGACATATGTTAGGCCAAGGACATATGATGGGTGATAGAAATAGTAATCAATCAGAATGGAGACATCACTTAGAGGATGAACACCAAGAGGGAGAGGATCATTTTGGAGGATTTGACATGAGAAATCATTCATTTAACTATGCCATAAAAATGGAAGATGGGTATTACCATTTTAGCGGACAACAACAATAATTCATTTAATAAAATAGTATATCAATTTTAAAATTTAATAAGATGAAAACAAAAGTATTGAGTTTAGTAGTAATGTTCGTATTTGGAACATTCATGGTTTTTGCAAGTAATAAAACTGAGAAGTTTGAAGTAAAAGGAAATTGCGGTATGTGCGAAAAACGTATCGAAAAAGCGGCATTGTCAATAAATGGCGTTTCAAAAGCAGACTGGGACAAGAAATCAAAACAGTTGGTAGTTACTTTTGACGATGCCAAAACCAATGTCCATAAGGTACATTTGGCAGTTGCAAAAGTTGGTCACGACACCAAAATGCACAAGGCAAACAATGAAGTTTACAACAAACTTCCAGGTTGTTGCAAGTATGATAGAACTGAAGAAAAACAGGACTCTCATCACGGGCACAAGCACTAGTAGTCTGTAATTTACCCACACCTGAGCAAAGTAGGTGTGGGTGCTAATAACGTTTTTGTGAACCCCATTTTTTTTCAACAAACGTTGCATATGTCTGAGTAGTTGCAAAAGTATGTCTGGCAATATGAAACGTAAGGTTCTGGTTGACACACCGGTTGACACAAATAGTGTAAAATGAATAGAATCAGGATGA
>CBDVCE010000090.1:0-15330 GCA_965372405.1 uncultured Sunxiuqinia sp. | reverse complement strand
ATAGCGTATTATTATCGTAGTTTCGTAATGTTTTTACCTTGCAACGGTCTTAAATAACTCAATGTGTTTTCAATGACTTTCTAATTTAGAATGAGTTTAAGAAAATGTAAGATTGGGGTGTGAAGAGAATTTTAATTACGAATGCTTCTCTTACCTGTAGAAATTCATTTCATCAAGGTATTCATAGGTCTTTAAAGGAATAAAATGACGTATGTCTTTTCCTTCAGAAATGGCATTTCGGATAAATGATGAAGAAACTTCCATTAAAGGAGCATCAACAAGTTTGATATTCGATTGAGTTATAAAATCTTCTTTTTTGAATCCGGGGCGCGGGTAAACAATAACTTGATAATCTTTTAGAATGAGCTCTGCATTTTTCCATTTATGAAGATGCACCAAATTATCGGATCCCATTATTAGATGAAAATTATTGGAAGGGTACTCTTCTTTTAAATAGGTCAAAGTGTCAATGGTATAAGAAGGGCGGGGGAGCCGGAATTCAATATTCGAAGAACGAAAACGATCCTCTCCTTCAATAGCTCGATTCACCATTTCAAGACGCTGATAATCATCCAATAAATTCTTCTTGACTTTGAATGGACTTTGTGGGCTCACCACAAACCATAATTGATCAAGTCCAGCATATTCAACCATGTAGTTGGCAATTGCCAGATGTCCAATATGTATTGGATTATATGTGCCAAAATATAGTCCGACTTTCATGATCAACTAGCTATTTAAAAAATCAGTAACAATTTTATCGGCTTTTGCACATGTAACCGGAACTTCGGTGCTTGTTAGAACTACATCAAATTGTGGTTCAAAAGACAATTCATATTCAGCCTTGGCCATGCGTTTTTCAATTACTTCGAGCGAATCTGTTGATCTATGAATCAATCGATTTCGTAATTCTTCAAGTGATGGTGGTTTTACAAATACCGATAAGGCTTCGTCTCCATAATATTTTTTGATATTTACTCCGCCAACAACATCAACATCAAAAACTACGTGTTTGCCTTTATTTCGAATGCGTTCTACTTCTTCTTTTAAAGTGCCGTAGTGAGTTCCTGCGTATACTTCTTCCCATTCCAGAAAATCATCGTTTTCAATTTTTTGTTGAAACTCTTCGCGTGTGAGAAAGTAGTAATCTTTGCCATGGGTTTCCGTATGACGTGGTGCCCTGCTAGTTGCAGATATCGAAAATTCAAGCCCAAAATCTTGCTTGACCAAGTGTTTAACAATGGTTGTTTTACCTGCTCCGGAGGGAGCTGAGAATATAATGAGTTTACCTTTTGGCATAGTTTTCAAGTTTCAAGTTTTAAGTTTCAAATTGATATCTCATTTGAAAACAAAAAACAGATCACTATTCACAAGTTACTTTTACCTTTTAAAGTACGTTCAACATTTGTTCTTTGATGCGTTCTAAGGAGTCTTTCATTTGAACTACAATGCGTTGAATGTTGCTCTCATTGGCTTTGCTACCTAGAGTGTTGATTTCTCGACCAATTTCCTGTGCAATAAAACCAAGCTTTTTACCTACAGAATCGTTGCTTTCAAGAGTTTCCATAAAATAGGAACAGTGGTTAGCTAAACGAACTTTTTCTTCATTGATATCAAGCTTCTCTATATAATAAATCAGTTCTTGCTCAAATCGGTTTTTGTCCATATTGCCATTCAAATCAAACTCTTTAAGACTGTCAGTAATCTTCCCTCTTACATTCTCAATACGTTGTTTCTCAAATGGTGTTACCTGTTCTAAAAGCTTATCAATCTCTGAAACATTGTTGCGTATGTCTTTATCAAGTGCTGTACCTTCCTGAAGACGAAACTGGTCTACAGCAAGAACTACCTTTTTAAAGTTGCTGAAAATTACAGTCCATTCTTCTTCGTTTAACTCTTCATAAACTGTTTTTACCGTGTCAGGTAGTCGCATAATCGACTGCATGATATCTTCAGTAACAGGTACTCCCAGGTTCTGTTGGATACTACTTAGTTGTTTGTAGTATTGGGTAACAATATTTTCGTTAATAGCTGAATTAGTTCCAGTGCCAAGGTTTTCAATATATAATGAAAAGTCAAATTTGCCACGTACCAACTTTTCCGAAATTTCTTTACGGATTACAATATCCTTTTCACGATACAAAGCCGGAATTCGGGAGTTAATATCCAGTTGTTTACTATTAAGCGATTTAAGCTCAATTGTAATTTTTTTATTACCTGTTTCAAATTCGGCTTTTCCGTAGCCTGTCATTGATTTAATCATGAGTCAATTTTTTTAAACGTGCCCAAAGTTACAATTTTATATTACATCAAAGCTAAAAGATGATCCATGCATTTTGGGGACTTTTTTTTGAGAATATTAAAAATACTTGTTGATGAAATTTCGTAATTAAGCCTATTATTTTTGGTGCTGGTTTTGTGGATAATACAATTAATGAATATTCAGATTGGCAAATAATCTAGTTATCAGTATTTAGCCAATTACTCCAGAACCAATTAGCTCATCACCATCATACCAGGCAGCAAATTGTCCAGCGGTAATTCCTCGCTGCTCATCGTCGAACAGCATGTAAATACCATCTTCCTGCTGATAGAGTGTTGCTTTTTCGAGCGGTTGACGGTAGCGAATACGGACATCATATTGTCGTGTTTTTCCAACTTTCATTTGTAGGTCTTCGCGAATCCAATGTATTTCTTCGTTCGAAATAAACAATCCGGGACGGTATAATCCAGGATGCTCTGTGCCTTCTCCTACATATATAATATTGCGATTTACATCAGTCCCAATTACAAAAAGAGGTTCTTCATGTCCGCCAATATTAAGGCCTTTTCGTTGACCAACAGTATAATAATGAGCACCACGATGTTCGCCAATTACTTCACCATTCCATGGTTTATAAGGGAATGCAAAACAAAGCTTTCTGAAATTTTCAGGAGTTTTTTCTACATTCTTTTTCTTGGCTATAAATTTAGAAGGAACTTCAATTACATTTCCTGTTTTTGGCTCAAGCTGTTGCTGCAGGAAGGTTGGAAGGTCAACTTTCCCAACAAAACAAATTCCCTGAGAATCTTTTCGTGTCGCAGTTGGTAAATCTTGTTCAGCAGCAATTCGTCGAACATCTGGTTTTTCTAAATGTCCAATCGGAAAAAGCGATTTGCTCAATTGTTGTTGGTTAAGCTGACAAAGAAAATAACTCTGATCTTTATTATTATCAACTCCCGCTAGCAACTGATGAAATTCCTTACCATCTTTTTCAAAACTATTTTTTCGACAATAGTGTCCGGTTGCAACATAATCGGCACCAAATTTCATGCATTCATCTAAAAAAATATCAAACTTGATTTCGCGGTTGCACAGAATATCAGGGTTTGGTGTCCGTCCGTTGCTATATTCTTCAAACATATAATCGACCACACGCTTTTTGTAATCTTTGCTCAAATCAACAATATGAAAAGGCATGTCAAGCTTTTTGGCTACCATCTCAGCTATCATTGCATCATCTTCCCAAGTACATTGTCCTGTGAGAGTTCCTGTGCGATCGTGCCAGTTAATCATGAATAATGCGGTTACATCATATCCTTGCTCTTTTAGCAGATATGCAGCAACACTGGAGTCAACACCTCCCGATAAACCAATTACTACCTTTTTCATTTCTTAATCTATCCTTCTGTAATTCAATTTCTCAATCTTTATTAGACCCGACAAAAGTAGGACGAAATTCTGAAACAGGCAATTTCATATTAATTGAGAATGTGTAACATTTGTTAATTTTTATAACAAATGAAAATCTTATCTTTGCAACTTAATTTTTAACCTACACCAATAAAACCGACTAAAAATGGACGTTAAAGATAGTAATGGAAATATTTTACAAGATGGAGATTCTGTCCACCTAACTAAAGATCTAAAAGTAAAAGGAGCCTCTGCCACTCTTAAAAGAGGAAAACCAATAAAAAATATTCGATTAACCGGAAGTCCTGATGAAGTTGAAGTGCGTGTTGGGAAGAGTACTTTCGTGTTAAAAACCTGTTTTTTAAAGAAAGCTTAATTATAGAAGTTGATGGAAATGGTATTGAAGAATAAAGAAGCTGACTTGTCAAAATCAAATTTTACTTTATTTGAACCTGCAGAGGGAACAAGAGAAATGCATGCGCTGGTTGAATCCAGTAATCAAGATACAATTAGTTCATGGATTACCGTAAATAAAGAATTAAAACGATTCGAAGATGAAAATGGATTTTCTAATAAGAATCGCCTTTTTACCCGTGTTTTTTTGAATGATGTTACTGTTCAGGCAAAGCTACTTCGGGAAAATTTTCCTGAAACATTTGAATTCAATATTTCTTTGGTTGGTCAGGCACCATTAATGGGTGCAAGTTTGGCCGTTTGGGTTTATTGGGTTGATGGAGGGAAATCGGTAGAACAAACCAAATTAGGTAATGTATTTCAATCAAATGGATTGTCACATGTATGGACTGCTGGCCTTGTTGCTGATATTGCAATGGATGTTGCGGGTCAGACTACTGAGATTTTTGAAAAGTATAAGCATTTACTTGGACAATTTGATTCGAATGTAAAAGAACATTCAATACGAACGTGGTTGTTTTCAAAAGATGTAGATAATGAATATGCAGATTTAGTTAATGCCAGAAATGATTTTTTTGATCAAAACGGATTAACTCACGATTCGCATTTTATAGCATCTACAGGAATACAAGGTAGTCATGAAGATCCAAATCAATTGGTGCTTTTAGATACTTACTCAGTTGCTGGAATTAATCAGAAACAAATTGAGTATTTGCATGCGCCAACTCACTTATGTCCCACGCATGATTATGGTGTAGCATTTGAACGTGGAACTACAGTAACTTATGGAGATCGCAAGCATGTGATTATTTCCGGTACTGCCAGTATAAATAATAAAGGAGAGGTTCTTCATTTAGATGATCCGGAAGCTCAGACTGTTCGTACAATCGAAAATATTAATGTTCTTCTTGCTGAAGCAGAATGTGAGTTGTCTGATTTGGCAATTGCAATTGTCTATCTTCGAAACACTGAGGAAATTGATTCTGTGAAGAAGATTGTAGAAGAAAAATTACCAGATACTCCAAAAGTTTATGTTTTTGGGCCAGTTTGTCGACCAACTTGGTTAGTTGAAATTGAGGGAATTGCTATTAAAAAAGCTCAGAGCGAATTCCAAAAGTATTAATTAGCAGTAAAATCGATCTGTAGGAGTTCTTGTTTTGCTTCATTTTGAAGTTTCTGGGATCTTCTCAGTTTTTATTTTCAAACAAGTTTATTGAAATGGTTGTTTGTCTTTTAATTGATGAATGGCATCGTTTTTGGGCTAAGGGCTTAATATATTATCTTTATCGTTTCAATCAGAAAACAGAATAGTAATGGGCAGAATAAAGAAAATAAGTATAATTATAGGGCTTGTTGTTGCGATTTTTGGACAAGTGAACAACGCACAAGCTCAAGGGGTAACTTCAAATACCATGAAGTTTGGTCGCCTTCTTCGATTGATTGACAGTTATTACGTTGATACAACTAATGTAGAATCACTCACCGAAAAAGCGATTGTAGAAGTATTAAGTGATCTTGATCCGCATTCAGTTTACATTTCAAAAGATGAAGTTGAAAAAATGAACGAACCTTTGAAGGGAAGCTTTGAAGGAATAGGCATTTCATTCAATATTTTTAAAGATACTTTGATGGTGTTGACGACCATTCCAGGTGGACCTTCTGAAAAAGTTGGTTTGCGTTCCGGTGATCGTATTATGGAAGTTGACGGGAAGGAAATTGCTGGTATTGGACTTCAAAACAGTGATGTGTTCGATATGTTGCGTGGAGATAAAGGCACTAAAGTTGAATTAAAAATTAAGAGAAAGAAAAGCAATAATATGCTTGACTTTGTGATCATTCGTGATAAAATTCCAATTAATAGTCTTGATGCTTCTTACATGATTAATGATGAAACCGGGTACATTAAATTGAACCGTTTCTCAGCAACTACAACAGATGAGTTTCTCAGTGCAATAACCGACTTGAAGACGAATGAATTTAAAAACCTTATTCTTGATCTTCGTGGGAATGGAGGTGGTTACCTTAAAGCTGCAATTGAATTAGCCGATCAGTTTTTAAGTGCTTATAAGATGGTTGTTTACACTGAAGGCATAAATAATAAGCGTAGAGAATATCGTTCAACTGCCAAGGGGAGATTTGAAGAAGGCAAATTGGTTGTTTTGATTGATGAAGGATCTGCTTCAGCAAGTGAGATCGTTTCTGGTGCGGTTCAGGATTGGGATCGTGGTATTGTTATTGGACGCCGTTCGTTTGGAAAAGGTTTGGTGCAGCAGCCATTTATGTTGAGTGATGGCTCGATGGTTCGACTAACAACTGCCCATTATTATACACCTAGTGGACGATGTATTCAAAAACCTTATGAGAATGGGGTAGATGAATATCGCAAAGATTATTTAACCCGTTTTGAAACTGGCGAACTTTTCTCTGAAGATAGTATTCAGCAAGATAAATCTCAGGTGTATGAAACCCTGACAAATGGAAGAAAAGTTTTTGGTGGAGGTGGTGTTATGCCAGATATTTTTGTTCCAATGGATACCTCTTCTCATTACAAATATTATAATCAGCTTGTCAGAAAGAATGTTGTTTATACTGTTGTTCTCGATTATCTGGATAAAAACAGGGATAAACTGGATAGAAAATATTCTGACTTCTCAACTTTCCGTGAAAAATTTGAAGTTCCTGATTCATTCTTTGAAGATATGATTGCAGCAGGAGAAAAAGAAGAAATTGAAAAAGATGATGAAAGTATTGAATTCGCCAAGCCAATTATGACTCGACAGGTTCGTGCTCTGATTGCCCGAGATCTGTTCGGGCAAAGCTATTATTATCAAATCGTAAATGATAATTCAGATGCAATTAAAGAAGCTTTGCAGGTTCTAAAAGATCAGTTGGCTTACGACAAACTTCTCGTAGAAAAATAATAAATGCCCGAAGAATTAATAATTTGGTTGGGTGAAAATTATGTTGAGCTTTTGGGATCACTCCTGGGCTTGGTATATATTTTCTTTTCCATTCGACAAAGTATTTTTACATGGCCTGTTGGTTTAATTACCTCTGCGCTTTATATTTATGTTTTTTTATCGGCAAAGTTTTATGCCGATATGCTTTTGCAGGTATATTATGTAGCTATTAGTATTTACGGATGGTATCATTGGGTGAAGGGTAATCCTTCTAAAAATGCTGATCTAAAAGTTAGCAAAATGCCCCGATCTTATTATTATCCTTTACTGATAGTAAGTGTATTGCTAAGTCTACTTTTTATTTTTGGTTTGAAGAATTACACTGATTCTCCAGTTCCGGTGGCTGATTCAATCACTACTGCTTTTAGTATTGTGGCTACCTGGATGCTTGCCCGTAAATATTATGAGCATTGGATAATCTGGATTTTTGTTGATTTTTTCTCTGCAGGACTGTATGTTTGGAAAGGATTGTGGATGACTGCAATTTTATTTGTTGTTTATACAATTATGGCTATTCTAGGCTATATTAGTTGGAAAAAAGATTGGGAAAAACTTCATGAATAAATCATACCGAATAGTAGTTACGGGGCCTGAATCTACTGCAAAGAGTACGCTTTCAACACAGCTTGCAGCTCATTTTAACGGGAAGTTTTTTCCTGAATATGCAAGATTGTATCTTGATAAAAAAGGAGCGAATTATGATTATTCGGACGTCGTTGAAATTGCAAAAGGTCAAGTTCAGCAGTTCCAGGAATCTTTAAATCATTCATGCAAGTTTTATTTTTTTGATACTTGGTTGATAATTACCAAAGTTTGGTTTCAGTGGGTTTATAATAAATATCCAGATTGGCTGGATCAGGAAATTGAAAATTATAAAATTGATTTTTATCTGCTGTGCAAACCTGATATCCAATGGAAGCCTGATCTCTTACGAGAAAATGGAGGTGAGGAGCGAATTCGCTTATTTAATACTTACAAAGAAGAGTTGATAAATATGAATGCAAAATTTATTGAAATTGGCGGAGAAGGTGAACTCCGTTTGCAAAATGCAATTGATGCCATTCATGAATTCCAGAAAACCATTAAAACTTAAATCCTCTGGCCTCTTTTTTTTTCTGCAATATCCCACTTGTTTTCTTAACTCTTTTATAACTTTTAAGTCAGCGAGCCCTTATAGTTTGTTTTTCAATCAAAAAAAGAAGAATTTTGTTTAAATCGTAAGTGTAAGTTGAAATGTGCTTTCAAAATTCAAACAGATGAAGATTGCTTCAGACATTACCCAATTAATTGCAAATACGCCTTTAGTAAAGCTTAATAAGATTACTGATGGTTGTGTTGCAAATGTTTATGCAAAACTAGAGTCGCAAAATCCAGGAGGTTCTGTTAAAGATCGCCTGGCTCTTGCCATGATTCAGGCTGCTGAAAATGATGGGTTAATTGATTCAGAAACTGTAATAATTGAACCAACAAGTGGAAATACAGGAATTGGGTTGGCAATGGTTTGTGCTGTTAAAGGGTATTCGCTAAAAATTGTGATGCCCGAGAGTGTTTCAGTTGAACGCCGATTAATACTAAAAGCATATGGTGCTGAATTGGTGCTAACTTCTGCTAAAGGAGGGATGAAGGAAGCAATTGCAAAAAGCCATGAGCTTGCTGTTAAATTGCCTAAGTCGTTTATTCCTATGCAGTTTGAGAATGTGGCAAACGTTGAGATGCACCGTGAAACTACTGCCCTTGAGATTTGGAATGATACAGATGGATTAGTAGATATTTTTGTTGCTGGCGCTGGAACTGGAGGAACGATTACTGGTGTTTCGGAGATTTTGAAAGAAAAGAAATCATCTGTACAAAGTGTAGTTGTGGAGCCTAAAAATTCGTCAATTTTATCTGGAAATCCACCCGGATCACATCGAATTCAGGGAATTGGAGCTGGTTTTATTCCTAAAATTCTGAATACTGAGATTTATGACGAAATCTTTCAGGTTGAAGATGATTTGGCTTTTCAATATGCCAGGAGGTTAGCGAAAGCGGAAGGCATTTTTTGTGGTATTTCTTCTGGAGCAAATGTATATGCAGCATTAGAAGTTGCAAAAAGACCTGAAAACAAAGGGAAGCATGTAGTTTTCATTATATGTGATACTGGTGAAAGATATTTAAGTACTACTTTATTTAACGACGAAAAAAATGCAATCTGATAATACAATAATTTCAAAAATAAACCGATCTGTTGATCAGTTGTCCGATCCTAAAAGTTATGACTTAGTTTGTCATGAACACCGTTTAGGTGAGCCATTGCCATCCATTGAGAAACTTGGGAAGTTTGTCAATATGGTTCGAGAAATTCTTTTTCCAGGTTATTTTGGGAATACGAGCCTTCGACCAAATACCATGAGTCATTACATGGGTGTTTATGTTGATGAGTTATTTGAGTTGCTTTCCGAGCAAATTCTGGCAGGCTTGTGTTTTACATGTGAGCGACCCAGCGAAATCGATATGGAGGAGCGTGGTAGATTTGCTCAGGGACTGGCTGCTGATTTTATCGCCTACTTACCTGAAATTAGGCGTAAGTTAGTTGCTGATGTTGCGACAGCTTTTATTGGTGATCCTGCAGCAAATAGTAGGAGTGAGGTTATTTTTTGCTATCCAGCGATTAGGGCAATTGCTAACTATAGAATTGCACATCAGTTGCTTGCGCTTGGCGTCCCACTTATTCCACGGATTATTTCAGAGATGGCTCATTCAGAGACTGGAATTGATATTCACCCAAAAGCTCAAATTGGTGAACGTTTTACGATTGATCATGGAACTGGGGTCGTTGTTGGGTCAACATGTGTTATCGGTGATAATGTAAAACTTTATCAAGGAGTAACGCTCGGAGCAAAAAGTTTTCCATTAGATGAAGATGGCAATCCAATAAAAGGTGTTCCACGTCACCCAATTGTTGAAGATAATGTGATTATTTATGCTCAGGCAACAATTTTGGGCAGAATTCGTGTTGGAACGAATTCAGTAATTGGAGGTAATGTTTGGGTGACCAATAATGTGGCACCTAACTCAAAAATTGTACAATTTAAGGCTCGCGAAACATCATTTACTGATGGTGGAGGGATATAGAATTGGACGGGTGTGGAAGTTTCAAACTTCCAGTTTTGTTAGTGCAATTTTGTTTTGCAAATAAAACGAACCTAAATCTATCGTAGTTTTCCTAATTGTTAGAGGGTTTTGATTTATTAAGTGATGGATAGCAGTGTCGTATAGTTGTGGCCTTCTGTTAATTGTAATTTTTCAGCATTTATATAGATGATTGTGACCTGGCTTAAGAAACATTTGTGGTGAAAGATGGTTTTTCCCAAAAGCAATTTTCAAAAATAATTAGCTCTGCGATAGAATATTTCAGAACCCCACTTCCATCTTCTATCTTTTGATACAAAAAACTTATTACTTCCATCTTCCTGCTTCAATCTAAAAGACTATTTTTGCAGGATGAATAAAAAGAAACAGTTGGTTGCAACTACATATGCAGGTTTAGAACAAGTTTTAGCAGAAGAATTAATTCAACTTGGAGCTGATGATGTTCAGTCTGCCCGCCGATCAGTATATTTCTCTGGCAATGATGAAATGATTTATCGCGCAAATTATTCGTTACGGACCGCATTAAAGATTCTGGTTCCAATTCGGAAATTTAAAATCTTTAAGGTTGATGATTTATACCATCAGGCAGAAAAAATAAAATGGGAAGAGATTTTTGATTCTAGCCAAACTTTTGCTGTACAGAGTAAGGTTTTTAGTGAAATGTTCCAAAATTCAATGTATGCATCTTTGAAGGTTAAAGATGCAATTGCAGATCGTTTTCGTCATGTTTCTGGAAGTCGACCATCTGTAGATTCTAATCGACCTGACATTCAGATTAATGTGCATATCTCTAATAATCAATGTATTATATCGTTGGATAGTAGTGGTGAATCATTACATAAGCGTGGATATCGGTGTGGTACTCATGAGGCTCCAATTAGTGAGGTGCTAGCTGCAGGTATGATTAAACTTTCAGGTTGGAAAGGTGAAAAACCGTTGTGGGATCCAATGTGTGGGTCGGGTACTATAGCTATTGAAGCTGCAATGATTGCGAAAAATGTTTTACCTGGTGAAATAAGAAAGAATTATGCTTTTCAAAAGTGGAAAGATTACAGAAGTGAAGTTTTTGAACGCATAAAAAATGGAAAAAATCACAATGATGTGAACTTCTCAATTTATGGATCGGATATTTCCCGTAGAAATATTGATTTAGCATATATGAATGCTGAAAAAGCTTTTGTTGGTAATATTGTTCAGCTGGAAATTGCTGATTTTAGTTTGGCTGAAAGAAAACCTGAAGTTTCTTTCTTGCTTTCTAATCCTCCTTATGGAGAACGTCTTTTGTCCGGAGATCAGGCACTTTACTCAATGATTGGAGAACGTTTGAAGCATCATTTTGATGATTCTGAGGCCTGGATTATTTCTACGAACGCATGTTTTAAATCTATTGGGTTAAAACCCGCTGTTAAAATTCCGCTTTTTAACGGTTCGCTACAGTGTAGCTTTAGAAAATATGAGCTTTATAAAGGCTCGAAAAAATCTCTTAAGTAAACTCTTTAATAATTATCTTAACTTTTGCACTTGTTGTTTTCTTGACTCCGCAGGAACTTTTTTACAAGAACTCTGCTCAAAGAACGATTGAAAATGATAAACTACAGGGGACTTTTAATTCCTATCCTACAGGAGATTAGTCAACAAATATCGTGCGTTTATTAGTTCTGATAACTTTAATGATGGTTAGTCTAAGTCTTCTACGAATGAATCCATGTCACGACGACCACCGCCTTTTACTTCACTTAATTCTTCTTTTGTTAAAATTTCGAATGAATCAAAAATATTGTTTTCGTTGTTAGCAAATAAAGTTTTCATTACTTTTAAGTTTTAATGGTTAAATACTTTTAAATTCCTTATTATCCTTTGTTCGCTTCTTTATCCCGATTATGGAAAAAAGGTAACCCATGAGTGTTGAAAAAAAAGTTAATAAGTAGTTGTGTTGAACTGGTAAAATGCTGAAGATGAAACTTATAAAGGGCTTTATTTTTTTTATATTTTTTTTGAATTTTATTTCACTGTGTGCTAATGAGGCTGATTTGTCTAGCTTTAGGAAGGATAGTTTACTGGCAGTTGAGAAGAATCAGAAGGGAAGAGATTCATATAGAATGGGTGATTTTGAAGGTGCAATAAATTACTTCAATGAATCTTTAGTAATTAGTAAAAG
Source organism: uncultured Sunxiuqinia sp. (assembly GCA_965372405.1). Lineage (GTDB taxonomy): Bacteria > Bacteroidota > Bacteroidia > Bacteroidales > Prolixibacteraceae > Sunxiuqinia. The sequence goes on along the minus strand of CBDVCE010000090.1, from coordinate 2,993 downwards.
GATATATGGGGTAACTAATTTGAGAATTTTTTCTCGATTGGTAAATGTTGGCATCGTATATAAGAATATAGGGGAATATGATAAGGCTATAGAAAATTATCTTTTAGCCGAAGAGATTGTTATTAATCATTATCAGTCTGAGAACCATCCTAGACTGGGTTTTGTGTATACTAATCTGGGAAATGTTTACAAACTCCAAGGTGATTATGTGAAATTTCATGAATTTCAGAAAGCAGCATTGAGGGTTTTACAAACTGATTCTATTAGGTATAAAAGTTTGATAGATAATGTGGAGTTTGCAATAGCTGAAGCGCATTTCTTTCTAAATGAATTTGATATAGCTATTTCTATTAGCAAGAAGAATATATCAAAAGTTGATGATGAGGATAAATCCTATTACTACGGTCTTCTAGCAGGAATATATTCAGAAAAAAAGGATTTTGAATCTGCTAATAAGTTCTTTTTGAAAACTATTGAAGTACTTAAGAAATTAAGGGGGATTGATCATTATGAGTTAGGCATGGAGTATAATAATTATGCAGGTTTTCTGTTGAAGATTGGTGACTTTGAAAATGCCTTAACTTATAATCATTTAGCAGAAACTATTACTGAAAAGTATTTCTCGAAGAAGAGTAATGAATACAGTAATGTAATGATTAATTATGCTGATTATTACTTCTTGCGAGGCTCGGAAGCATCAGGTATTCAGGATTTTAATACTAAACGAAAAGAAGATTTACAAAAAGCCTTAGCATATTATCAGCAAGCTATAATTTCGGCAACAGATGATTTTGAAAGTTCTGATATTTATTCAAACCCAGAACACGGGCAGGCAATTTCTCAAATTCAGTTACTTGAAATTATTAAGAAGAAAGCCCTTTGTTTTGAGGTAATTGCAGATTTGAATATGTCAATTTTTGATAAGGATAATGCTTTAATGTATTATCAGGCGGCATTGGAGTCTATTGAATTAGCAACAGAGTTGGTACACCAAATTCGTACAGGTTATGTTTCTGAAGATAGTCGGTTCTTTTTAGCTGAAAATCAGGATGCTACATTTATTGAGGCTGTAAATATTACTTATAAACTTTATCATTTAACTGATGAGCAGCAGTACGCTGAAAAGGGTTTTGAGTTTGTGGAGAAAAGTAAATCTGCAAGTTTTCTAGCTGCTGTGAAAGACTCAAAAGCAAAGGAGTTCGGTGGTATTCCAGATAGTTTGCTTAATCGTGAAGATTATCTAAAGCTAAATATTTCAACTTATCGGGAAATGGTATTTGAAGAGAAGCAAGCAGGAGATCCTGATTCTGCAAGATTGGCTTTGTATAATTCGAAAATCTTCCAGCTTAATGAGCAGTATCAGCAGTTAATTCATCACTTTGAAGATTCTTTTCCAAGCTACTATTCATTCAAGTATGAAAATGAAGTTGTAGATATTGAGGATGTTAAGAGTAATTTATCGGATAAGGAAGCTTTAGTTGAATATCTTATAGAAGAACCTTCTGTTAGTAAGGGTGTAGGGAAAGTTTTTAAGTTTCTTATCACTCAGGATGAGGTTCAGTTTGTCTCGAACTCACTGGAAATGGACTATGTGAAGGATATCGAATATCTTTACGAGTTTTTATCCAGTTCAAGTTATTTGTATACTGGATTAGAAGATTATAAAGGGTATGTAAAATCTGCGTATGGTCTGTATTCTACATTATTAGGAGGTGATACGGAAATTCTTGAAGGTAAAAGACTTATTATCGTTCCTGATGATAAGCTTTCTTATATTCCTTTTGATGCGTTGCTTACGGCTGAATCTGATACAACTAAATTGAATTTCAGGAAATTACCTTATTTGGTTAAGAGTTACCCCGTAAGTTACACATATTCAGCGACTTTGTTGTTTGATTATTTTGAGAATGAGAAAGAAGCTAAAAACGATTTGTTAGCTTTTGCTCCAATATATACTGGTACTGATATTTTGTATGCAGATTCTTTAAGGAATGGTCTGTTTCCGATTCCTGCTGTATATCAGGAGATTGAGTCTATTCATGATCATGTGTCTACTGATAAATTTATGGATAGCTTGGCTCAGGAGAAAACTTTTAAAGAGTTAGCTCCTGAATATGATATTTTGCACCTGGCGATGCATACCATAATCAATGATACATTGCCGATGTTTTCAAAATTAGCATTTTCAAGCCCAAATTCAGGCGATTCTGAGGATGGATGGCTAAATACTAATGAGATTTACACAATGGATTTAAAAGCCCGTATGGCTGTTTTGAGTGCATGTAATACCGGAAGTGGAAAATTACAGAAGGGAGAGGGCGTTATGAGCCTTGCTCGTGGCTTTCTATATGCGGGCTGCCCCTCTATTGTAATGACTCTCTGGGAAGTTGAAGATGAGTCGGGTGCAAATATTATGAGTGACTTTTACAGGCTGCTTTCAAAAGGGAAAGGAAAGAATGAAGCTTTGCGCCTAGCTAAACTTGAGCATATTGAAAATGCAGATCCATTAAAAGCACATCCTCATTATTGGCTTGGCTATGTGGTAGTTGGTAATCCAGATCCTCTGTATTTTAGTAAGGATATTTATTTTATTCTTGTAATTTTTGGATTATTCTTGCTCCTTTTAGCCGACCAGGTTTACCGTAAAAAGAAAGCCAAAAGAAAGCCTGGATTTTAATCTTATCTTGTTGATTAAGAGGATGCCTTGCATTATTCAATAGGGTTAATATGTATCTTCTCTGTTATCATGATCCATTCTTTTCGATAAAACTTCCTTGTATAAATTGAAATTATTTGAGAGTATCTCCATGATGTTTGGAATGGTATTCGAATATGCTTTCCTATGGATATATCTGCTGATCTAGAGGTGTTTGCGTGTTGTGGGGGTGCGTTCTTGTCTGCTCGTATATTCTTATTTTTCTCAATTAAAAAAGCCCGGTGCTAACTCCGGGCTTTTTTTTAACCATTTATCTTAAAACTTTTATTTGCTATAG
>CBDVCE010000089.1:0-16001 GCA_965372405.1 uncultured Sunxiuqinia sp. | reverse complement strand
TTTTATACAGCTTCCCGGAAGTGCACAGAGTGATGCTCATGCTGGGCACACACATTTAAAATTTATATTTTTTATTCGATGAAAAAATTCATAAGTCTATTAGTTTTCAGTTTTATATTCATTTGTTCGGGGTATTCTCAACAATATAATTTCTCCAACTATTCAATAAACGATGGTTTATCACAAAGTGTTATAAATTGCGTATTTCAGGATTCACGGGCTTATATATGGATAGGTACACAAAATGGACTAAACCGATTTAATGGTGAATCTTTTGATGTTTACAGTTTTAATCCGACAGACTCAAACTCAATCTCGAACAATTGGATTTATGCCATTTCAGAAGATAATGATGGGAATTTATGGATTGGTACAAAAGGCGGTTTAAACAAATATATATTTAAGGAGAATAGATTTGAACAGATAAACTATCAGACAGATTTTGCTTATGACATAACCCGATACAGTTACGACAATACTTTTCTGAGCAATGGCGAAGTTCTAATAAATACACCTCCTATTATTTCGTTTTATAATCCTAAAAAAGAAAGTTTTAAGCATTACCGAAGCAAATTAGAATATGATGGAGCTGTGAAGGATGTGAAAATTCCTGTATTGGAAGATGAAGGAAAAATATGGATTGGTTCCACAAAAGGCTTATCTCAATTTTCACTTGAAACCAAAATATTCAACTACTTTAAATTCGTTAATAAAAAAGGTAATTCGATTTATGATGTGAATGTGACTGCTCTTTTCAAAGATAAAAATGGAAAGTTGTGGGTTGGAACTACATCGGGTTTGTTCAACTACAATCCAGATTCTAATCGTTTCGAAGAATTTGAATTTACTCTAAGTCCGACAGAAAAGAAATCTTTTGGAAACACTTGCATTAGAAAAATAATTGAAGATAAAGACGGAAACCTGATTATTGGAACAGAAGGCAATGGTTTATATGTACTTTCTACAGACTCTGAAAACCCAATTCAGAATTACATTTCTCAAAACAGTACAATTGCCCATAACATTGTACAATCGTTAATTATTGATCAGTCTGAAAATCTTTGGGTTGGGACACTAAGTGGAATCAGCAAAACCGATTTAAAGAAAAAGAAATTTAAGCTTTATAGAAATAGCAATTCCCCAAATACCATCGATCTTTTAGGAAATGTAATTGCCTCGATTTATAAAAACGATGATGGGACTTTGTGGGTAGGAAACTGGGGACAGGGATTAAATCTGATAGACTTGGACACCAAAGAGGTTGAACATTTTTCGACACAACAAAGCGGGAATCATAAAATTCCAAATGATTTCATTCATGCCATATTTAAAGACTCAGACAATACTATTTGGTTAGGAACACGAGATGGAATCCTCATCTATGATAAACCAGCAAATAAATTTGTTCCCTGGGATAAGTATTTCAAAAATCCTGCATTGCAAATTTTCAATAATGTAAGGATATATATGATTATCCAGGACAAATTATCAAACTACTGGATTGGGACTCAGAATGGACTATATAAAGTTAACTCGGAGAAATCGACTATTGAAGTATTCAAAGCAGAACTGGATACCAACCACCAATTAAATGCCAATTTAGTCTATTGCTTGCTCGAAGATTCAGAAGGTTTAATATGGATAGCAACAGTTAGCGGCTTAGATGTTTACAATCCGGATACGAAGAAAATTAAACACTTCAGAAAGGGAGAAAAAGGTTTAAGTGGCAATCTAGTTATATCTCTTTGTGAAGATAATGAAGGCAGGATATGGATTGGCACGAGTACCTATTTAAATATGTACAATAAAACGGACTCCACTTTCACCTATTATTCTCAGGAACATGGTTTGCCGAACAATAACATATTTGGAATTGAAAAAGACAAGAATAATGATCTCTGGTTTGCAACTGGTAAAGGATTGTGCAAATTCAATAAAAAACAGAATAACTTCCACACATTCACTCTTGAAGATGGGCTACAAAGTCTTGAATTTAATTTAAGAGCAACTCATTTATGCGACGATGGCGAGTTGTTCATGGGAGGTATGAATGGTTTTAATTCTTTTTATCCTGATTCCTTACACAAGAATCAATACATACCTAATTTGGTTTTTACTTCATTTTATCAAACAAAAGGTTCAGTAAAAGAGTATTTTAATCTTGAAGAATCAAGAGAAGTAGTACTAAATCACCAAGTAAAATCATTCACCATAGAATTTGCGGCGTTGGAATATACCAATCCTCAAAAAAACAATTATGCATATAAAATGCTTGGAATTTCTGATGAATGGGTAAATATTGGAAATCGAAAATTCGTGCCATTTTTTGCACTAAAGCCTGGAGATTACACTTTTATGATTAAAGGCTCTAATAATGACGGAGCCTGGAATAATGAACCCGAAAGCATTAATATTACTATTCTCCCACCTTGGTGGAGAAGCATGTATGCCTACATTATTTACTTGCTCTTAATCCTTCTATCAATTGTTCTTTTTATTAATGTACGTGAGAAGAAACTTAAAAAAGATAAAAAATATCTGGCACAAAAGGTTAAGGAACGAACGCTTTTGGTAGAAGAACAAAACCGATTAATTACTTCACAAAATAAAGAGCTAAAAGAACTGAATGATACAAAAGACAAATTCTTCTCTATAATTGGTCATGATCTTGGCAACCATTTCAATATTATTGTTGGTTTCTCCGAATTATTGATTTCTGATTTTCAAAAGCTGTCCTCAGATAAAATACGATACCACTTAAATAATATTTACAACTCATCAAAACAAGCTGACAGTCTTTTGGACAATCTATTAACCTGGGCTAGAATTCAGAGAAAATCAATCATATACAGCCCAAAAGAACTTGAGCTAAATGAGCAAATAGATGAACTCCTTGAATTCCACAAAGGAGATTCAGCAAAAAAGGAAATTGAAATAACCGTTCTTTTCAAAAATGAAATAACAATTTATGCTGATGAAAATATGTTTTCAACAATTTTCAGAAATTTAGTAGCAAACGCGATAAAATACACACACAAAAATGGGATCATTTCAATTGATGCGAAAATAAATAATGATTTTTGCGAAGTTTCTATAAAAGATAACGGTGTTGGAATTCCTGAAGAAAACATCGATAAAATATTCAAAATAGACAGTAAGTATTCATCATTAGGCACAAATGGAGAAAAAGGAACTGGCCTGGGTCTTGTACTTTGTAAAGAGTTCATTGAAAAGCACAAAGGTAATATTTGGGTTGAAAGTAAAGTTGGTAAAGGCAGTGAATTTATTTTTACAATACCTACTAAAGCAATGGAGTAATTTGAAAATATCACAGATATTTTCAAATTGTTTCACAAAGTGTACAATTACGAAATCTTTGGAAACTCACCAAATTGCTTCTTGAAACACTTTTTAAAATACTCAATATCCATAAACCCAACTTTCTCTGCAATCAATGAAATATCTTCAGTTCCATTTTGGAAAAACTTCATCGCTTGATTTAATCTGATCAATCGGATGTATTCAATTGCTGTCATTCCAACCAAACTCTTAATTTTTCTATAAAGGGTTGTACGGCTCATACCAATTTCTCTTCCAAGTTCTTCAACAGAGAATGTAGAAGATGCCATATTCCCGACAACCATTTTTTCTATCTTTTCAAGAAACGTGCGATCAATTTGAGCAATTCTTAACTCATTTACCTGACTTACAGATTTATTCTGAAGCTGTTTTTTAATTCGATTTCGATTATCAATTAATGACACAATACGAGCCAGTAACACATCGGTATCAAAGGGTTTTGTCACATAATCATCAGCACCACTCTCAAACCCTTCTAATGTACTTTCTTTTCCTGTTTTAGCAGTAAGTAGCAAAACAGGAACATGGCTAACCACCAGATTTTTCTTAAGTTGATTACAAAACGAAACACCATCCATCTTAGGCATCATCACATCGGAAACAATAAGGTCTGGTATAAGATCCAAAGCGAGTTTTAATCCTTCTTCACCATTATAGGCAAGCTGAACATTATACTTGCCCAATAAAACGATCTTCAGGTAAGAACAGAGATCAACATTATCATCAACAACCAACACCAATGGTTTTGATTCATCATGAACAGGATGATTATCCTTATCTATTTTTGAATCCATTTCTGCGAATTCAGTCACAGAATTCTTTTCTACTGAAATTTCATCTTCTGCACCCACTGAAATTAGCGGAATCTCAATAACAAAACGGCTTCCTTCTCCGAACTCACTCTCTAAATGAATTGTACCTTGATGAAGATTTACCATCTCTTTGGCAAGAGACAAGCCAATACCTGTTCCAGTTTCTGAACTATCAGAATCTATTTGATAAAAACGATCAAATATACGTTTATGATGCTTTTTATCAATTCCACGACCATTATCAGATACTTCAATAACCAAGTTGTTTTTAATACGATCCTGCTTTAGGCTGACCTCAATCTGACCATTTTCTGGAGTGTATTTAAAGGCATTGGAAAATAAATTAAAAAGTACCTTTTCCATCTTATCTACGTCAATAGCTCCATAGACTTCATTCTCAACTGTCTTCAATTCAAACAAAATATTGCGTTGACTCGCCATTTCAATAAATGCAGACATCAAGTCTTTAACAAAATCAACAATCTCAATATTAGCCGGATTTAATTTAAAAACACCTCGCTCCTGCTTGCTAAAATCCATTAATTGATTAATTAATCTGGACAGGATGGAAGCATTTCTTTTCATTAAAACAAACAGGGATTGTTGATCTGAAGACAATTCATTATTAGGGTTTATTCGGTCAAGTGGCCCAAGAATAAGCGTAAGTGGTGTTTTCAATTCATGAGATATATTCATAAAAAAACGCTGTTTCAAATTAATTAGCTCCTGCTCTTGCTCTCGTTGAATATTCGCCATCTTCAAATCTTCCCGAAATCGTGCCTTATTTCTATAATAATTCTGAATTATTAAAAACAGCACCCCAGCAGTGAATAAGTATAGGACAAATGCCCACCAGCGCAGCCATATGGGATAGTCAATCTGAATTGCAACAGAACATTCAGGAATAATATCTCCCGGAATACCAGTAATAGCTCTCACTTTAAACTCGTAATCACCTCCGCCTAAGTTGGTATAAGTGGCAAAGCGGTGAGTCGCATCGGTTATTTGCCAATCTTTATTAAAACCATCCATTTTATACTGATAGCTAATTTTATCAGCATTTGAATAATCAAGTGCAGCAAATTCAAATGAGAAGCTATTCTCATTTGAATTTAAATGAATAGTTTCTTGAAGGGAAATATCTTTATCCAATATCAAACGACCATTTATTGCTTCGCCAACTTTAACCGACTGATTAAATATTTTGAAGTCAGTTAGGAGTAATGCATTGATCTGATTGTTTCGTAAAACCTGTTCCGGCGCAAAAAAATTGACTCCTTTAGTTCCTCCAATAATTATATTTCCATTTGCTTGTCGGTAAACAGCATTAGTATTGAATTCATTACTTAATAATCCATCTGATTCTCTAAAATTATAGAAGTTTCCAGTTAACTTATTATACATTGACAAGCCATTAACCGTTGTAATCCATACATTCCCTTCACCATCGCCCTCAATTGCTTTTATCACATTATTTACAAGACCATCTTCTTCTGTAAATATTGTAATGCTATCAGTTTTAGGATTGATGCTATTTAAACCGGCATCTGTTCCTACCCATAATAATCCATCAGCATCAATAAATAAAGTATTAATCCAATTTCCAGAGATATGATCTTTTGAATCAGAATCAGAATAATAAGTTTTTATCTGATGCTTTCCATTGAAATTAGAAAGTTTATTTAAGCCATAAGAAGTACCCACCCAAATGTTTTCAGAAAGGTCTTCAATAATTGTCCGAATATCATTGTTACTCAATGAAGAACTATCTGCTGACTCATGCTTAAAATGATTAAATGAATATGTTCCTTCTTTTGAAAAAGATAACTTGTCAAGTCCACCACCTGCCGTTCCAATCCAAATATTTCCAGAGCGATCATTATACAAGGTCCTGATATCGTTGAAGCTAACAGAAGATTCTTGATCATCTTTTATATTGAAATTGATAATCTCGGGATTCCCATCAGCGAAATTGCCTGCATCAATCATATGCAGACCGCCACCCAAAGTTCCTACCCAAAGTCGTTGCCAATTGTCATAACACAGTGCATGAACAATATCACTTTCTAATTCGATATGTTTAAACTGAATATCGTCAAATCTATCTCTATCATTTTCAAATCTAAGTTTTGCCTGATAAAGACCTCCTCCATTTGTTCCAAGCCAAAGAAAGTTATCATCTGTTGCAATCGCATATACATCCCGATTCTCAATTTTTCCAGCTTGACTGTTAATTGATATGGAAGAAAAAGCAGGATCTCCAAGTCGGAAGGAGAAAACACCGCCTCCAGACGAACCTAACCAAATGGTCTGTGTCCTATCTTCATATATTGCTTTGATATTATTACTCTTGAGACCAAAAGGTGAAGTACGATCCATCTTTAGTTGCTCAAAAGTCTGATCTTCAAAGTTGAATTTATTGATTCCACCATCCTCTGTCCCAAATAACATTTGCTTATTACTTGTTGAAAGAATACTAATAATACGACTATCGCTAACGCCTATTTGTCCTTCTGCATCCTGTCTGAAATAACGAAACTTACCCGATTCTTTTTCCAAAACACCAGCTCCGCCTCCCCATGTACCAACCCAAATATGTCCGAAATCATCTTCCTGAATGGAGCGAACACAACTTAGAGCCTGATAATTTCCATCTTCAGGTTCAAACTGAAAGTATTCAAAAGTCTTCCCATCCGCATTCATCCGGTTCAGCCCACCTCCTTCTGTTCCAATCCAAATATCACCAGAGCTATCTTCGAAAACCCAATGAACATTATTATCACTTAAACTGCCTTCCCTATCATCAGCTTCAAAGAGCTCAAAAGCCTTCAATTGCTTGTCAAACTTATTTAATCCTCCCCCCATTGTTGCAACCCAAACATTTTCTTTTGAGTCACAATACACCATCTCAATGTTGTTGTAGCTAAGACCTGATTTGTCACCTTTATTATAGCTTGTAAAATGATCTTCTTCAATATTAAAATATGAAAGTCCATTTGCAGTTCCAATCCACATTCCGCCTTTTTTGTCCAGACAAATGGATTTGACCATATTATGGCATAAACTGTTTTTATTATCAGGAGAAGATTTGTAGACTTTAAAGTTATAGCCATCAAATCGGTTTAATCCATCCATGGTACCAAACCAAATAAAGCCAAGCGAATCCTGAACAATACAGTTAACCGTGTTGTGTGAAAGTCCTTCCCTCGTTGTATATTGTTTAAAAACTGGATCACCCGATTGCGCTTTAATCACCGTTGGAAGCAAAGCAATGCTAATAACCAGAAATAATAATCTGGGAAAAATCGGATTGAATAAATAGTTGCTTATAATCTTCATTACTCTATAAAACCAGCTTGGCAAAAATACAAATGAATATAGACCTTTGCTAAAAGTATCGGTTTTCAAACTTATAAAAAAACTTTATTTTTAAAGAGTAAGCCACTCCAAAACTTGTCTTGAATACATCGACATCACTGTATTTGCAACATTCATCTCTAAATCTGAAACATTCGTCTTGTAATACTAAACAAGCATAAGTCTAACTTTGAAACATCTTTATAAATCGCACAAACAAATTCAATTTTGGAAGATAAATAGTTTAAAAACTAACAATAATAACATTATACAATATGAATAACTTTGAATACTATAACCCCGTTCGGGTAATCTTTGGTGCAGGAGAAATCAACCGTCTAGGGAAAGAGGCCAAATCAATCGGATCTAAAGTTTGCATTGTCTCTTACAAAAACCTTGGTTTTTTAATCCCATTGATTATTAAAGCAACAGACTTATTAAATCAAGAAGGTATTGAGGTGTTTACTTTTAATGAGATTGAAGAAAATCCTGAAGTAGCACAAATAGAAAAAGGTGCGGCCTTATGCAAAACTGAGAATGTTGATTTAATTATTGGCATTGGTGGTGGAAGTGTTATGGATGCTGCAAAAGCTATTGCTGCAGGTATTTTCTATGAAGGTGATCTTTGGAATATGGTTTACAGTCGCCATGATGACGTAAATACTGTTGCTCCTGAAAAAGCATTGCCAACAATTATGATCCCAACACTTCCGGCAACCGGCAGTGAAATGAATCAATGTGCTGTTATCAGTAATGATAAACTTCAGGAAAAATCATATATCTGGAGCCAATGCATTTATCCAAAATTAGCAATCATTGACCCGGAATTAACCTTAACACTTCCAGCCTATCAAACTGCCTGTGCGGCTGCAGACACGATTTCGCATGTTTTGGAAATCTACCTGAATGGTGAGGAAGACACTGATCTACAGCACTATTTTCAAGAGGGCGTCATGCGCACAGTTATTGATAACATTGACAAAGCTCTTAAAGATCCGAATGATATTTCAGCCCGCTCACACTTACAATGGGCAGCAACATGTGCAATAAACGGATGGGCTTCTCCAGGCGATGCATGGACACCAATCCACCAGATAGCACATAATCTCACCTCTTTACACAAAGTTCCTCATGGGGCTTCACTTGCAATTTTGATACCTGCCTGGATGAAAACATTTAGCTCTAGAAAACCGGCGCAATATTTCCGGTTTGCAAAAAATGTAATGCAAATTAACATCGATGGGAAATCAAAAGAGGAAGTAATTAATGAAGGGATTATTGGGTTTGAGAAATTCCTTAAACGAATTGAAGTTCCTGTGTCTTTAAAAGAAGTAAATATTAACCAGTCCGATTTGCAGAATATCCTCAACGGAGTAGTAAAAGTTAGTTTTGGAAACGATGGAATGCTTGCCTGCAATCCTATTGTTAGCAAAGAAGATGTGATGCAAGTTTTAACCTTGGCATTATAATAAAAAAGCATATGAAAAATAAAATACCTCGAAGCATAATCTTTCGATTGCTACAAATAGTAATTGCAGTTTTTATTACAATTAATTATTCCTGTGCTAAAGATAATCATCCCAATATTATTGTAATTAATGCAGATGATCTAGGTTATGGTGATTTGGGATGTTATGGAGCTACTAAGGTTCAAACCCCAAACATTGATAAACTAGCCAGTGAGGGTAGAATATTTACTGATGCACACAGCGCCTCTGCAGTATGTTCTCCGTCCAGGTATGGTTTAATGACCGGGAGATATCCCATGCGACGTAATTTTTGGGGTCCGGTAGGATCCTTCCAGGAATTGTCAATTGACACAAGCTATCAAACACTAGCTAGTTTATTAAAAGAAGCCGGTTATTCTACAGCCTGTATAGGTAAATGGCATCTTGGTTTTGGACAAGGAACCACAGACTATAATAAACCATTAAAACCAGGTCCGCTTGAATTAGGATTTGATTACTATTTTGGGATTCCTCTTGTAAATAGTGGGCCTCCTTTCGTTTATGTCGAGAACTACCACGCTATAGGCTATGATCCAAATGATCCATTTATTAAGAAGCAAAAATCAGTCACCCAAAATTGGCCTGCCAAAGGAGGCTATATGACTATTGGTGGAGCTAAAGAAGCCCATTTATTATATCAAGATGAGAAAATCGGTACGAGATTGAAAGAAAAAGCTGTGGAGTGGATACAAAAAACCCATAAAAAAGACGGGAACAAACCTTTCTTTATGTATCTGGCCACAACAAATATACACCACCCATTTACTCCTGCTCCACAATTTAAAGGTACGAGTCAATGCGGACGCTATGGAGATTTCATTCATGAATTAGACTGGATTGTTGGTGAAGTTTTGAATACGATAGATAAGTTAGGGCAATCAGATAATACATTAATCATTTTTACAAGTGACAATGGCGGAATGCTAAATCATGGAGGACAGGATGCATGGAGAGCAGGTCATAAATTGAATGGTGAGTTACTTGGTTTTAAGTTCGGAGCATGGGAAGGTGGACATAGAATACCTTTTATTGCTAAATGGGCTGGTAAAATCCCCGCAAATAGCCAATCTAATCAATTAATCAGTCAAGTAGATCTTTTGTCAACCTTTGCTAAAATTACCGGAGTCAAACTAAAAAACCCCAAACAATATGATAGTGTAAATCAATTAAATTCTCTCACTGGAAATCCTAAAGAGATGATACGTAAAAACCTAATTATATCACCCAATAGCCCAAAACATTTAGTGGTTAGAATGGGGAATTGGGTCTATATCCCAGCTAGGGACGAAGGAGGTTTTCAGGGTAAAGAAGTAGGATCGCATCTTTTGGGAGGTGCAGCTGCTCTACCATTTACGGGTTATAAAAACAGTGATATCAATAACGGAAAGGTTCAGGCAGATGCACCGCCTGCACAATTATACGATCTGGAAAATGATTTCGCACAAACGACAAATGTTTATCATCAGTATCCTCAGGTTACTCGTAAAATGAATTCATTACTGGAGGCATATCGAAAAAAGATTGGATCATATCCTAAACTTGGATGGATCAATCTTAAGGAAACTAAATAAAATAATAATTCAATCTCATGGACATTAACCAAATAGCAAGAATGATAGATCTAAGTTGCGTACAAGCAAACAGTTCTATCGATGAAATAAAAGAGGTAGCCGAATTTGCAATAAAATATAACTGTATCTGCACGTTTGCACTTCCTGCCCACACCCCACTTCTAGTTGATTTACTGAAAGATTATCCACAAATACTTGTTGGTGGTGTAGTTGGATTTCCTGATGGAGGAGCAACCACAAAAGGCAAAGTAGCAGAAGCCCATGAACTAATAGAAATGGGCGTTAACGAGCTTGACATGGTACTAAATATTGCCTGGCTAAAGAATAAGCAGTACAAGCTGGTTCTTAACGATATCAAAGCGGTTGTTGATGCCGCTGGAGACATTCCTGTAAAAGTGATTTTCGAATGTCATTATCTCACCGATGAAGAAATGATTGAAGCCTGTAAAATATGCGTTAAAGCTGGGGCTTCATTTGTAAAAACAGGAACTGGATGGGCACCAACCGGAGCAACTCTGGAAAACGTAACTCTTATGAAAGAACAAGTTGGCGATGCATGTGAGGTGAAAGCAGCTGGCGGTGTTCGTGATATTGAAACTCTTCTAGCCATGAATAAAGTGGGTACAACACGCTTCGGAATTGGTATACGAACAGCCAAATCAATTTTTGAAGGATTGCAGGTAGAACCCAGCGAATCAAACTACTAAACAAGGTAAAAATGCGCCAATACATTATTGCCTACGACTTAGGAACAGGAGGATGCAAAGCATCACTTTACGATGCAAAAGGAAACTGTATTGCTGACTCTTTTATTTCCTGTGACACTCACTATCCAAAACATGGATGGCATGAACAAAAACCAGCTGAATGGTGGGATACAGTAGTGCAATCAACTTCAATATTACTTGAAAAGTCAAAAACAGAAAAGAATCAAATTTCTGCTATTGGCATTTCTGGTCATAGTCTAGGCCTGGTGCCCTTAAACAAAAATGGTGAATTGCTTCGTCAGTCAGTTCCAATTTGGTCCGACTCTAGACCTACTGAAAAAGATATGGCTCCATTCTTCAATAAAGTCAGTGAAGAGGAATGGTACATGATCACAGGAAATGGCTTTCCACCACAATTATATACTGTTTTTAAGTTGATGTGGCTGAAGAATAATGAACCAGAGCTATTCGACCAAATCGACTCTGTTCTGGGCACAAAAGATTACATCAATTACAAAATGACAGGGGTTGCTGTTACAGATTACTCCTACGCATCAGGTTCAGGAGTCTATGATTTAAATGAATGGAGCTATTCGAAAAAACTGATTGATGCAAGTGGTTTATCAGCTTCTATTTTCCCGGAAATAGTTTCATCAACAAAAGTACTTGGGAATTTAACAAGCAAGGCTGCCAATGAATTAGGACTTCATGAAAATGTAAAAGTAGTTGCCGGTGGTGTAGATAATTCATGCATGGCACTTGGTGCACGTTGTTTTAAAGAAGGCAGAGCTTATAATTCTCTCGGCTCTTCATCATGGATCGCTGTTAGTTCATCAAAACCACTGCTACACCCAAAAAGCAGACCATATGTATTTACTCATGTAGTACCAGGAATGTTCTCATCAGCTACTTCAATTTTCTCTGCCGGGACAAGTTTCAGGTGGTTAAGGGATAATATTTGTGCAGATTTAAATGATGCCAAAGGTGATACATGGGAATTAATGACTGCTTTAGCTCAGAAATCTCCAGCAGGATCAAATAAACTAATATTTAATCCTAGTTTGGCAGGTGGCACTCTAATAGACACCAGCACAAACATTAGAGGTGCATTTGTTGGAATTGATTTAAAACACAATAAAAGCGACTTAATCCGTGCCACAATGGAGGGAGTAGCAATGGGACTTCGAGTTGCTCTGGATGAACTTAGAAACTTGACAACACTGGAAAATGAGATTCTGGTAGTTGGAGGCGGAAGCAAAAGTGATTTTTGGAGACAAATCTATGCCGACATTTATCAGTGTAATATAATTAAAACGAACATTGATCAACAGGCTGCAGCTCTAGGTGCTGCAGCAATAGCAGCAGTTGGAACAGGTATTTGGAATGACTTCAACATTATTGATGAACTGCACGAAAATGAGTCAATAGAAAAACCAAATACTAATGTCTCTGATCTGTACAAAAATCTATTACTCGTATTTAAAAAGTTATCCAAAGATCTTGCTGAAGCTGGCGATATGCTTAGCAAGTTTTGATCACAAAAAAAACTATAACTAAAAACGACATATTATGGAATTTAGTTTTCTTGAATTATTAGTGGCCTTCGCCGGAGGAATATTTGGTGCGGCTATTGGAGCACTACCAGTCTGGATATTGTGCGGTTTGGCAGTTCTCATCGGGGCAAGTATCAACTTAGCTACAGGAGATCCCACTTTCACAAATATCGTGGCCTGGGGATCATTTATAGGACCGCATACTGCTTTTGCAGGTGGAGCAGCGGCAGCAGCCTATGCTGCAAAGAAAAAAGAGCTTGGCAATGGACGCGATATTCTTACTGCACTGGTTGGGCTCAATAATCCTAAAGTCCTTTTTGTTGGAGGTATATTTGGTGCACTTGGATATGTTTTGCTTTGGATGATTATGCAAGTCCCAAACTATAGTGAAATTGTATGGACAAATACGATCGCACTCGCAGTAGTGCTTAATATGGTAATTGCTCGTTTTGTATTTGGCAATACCGGTTTATTTGGCAAACCTGCAGCAGGACAAAACCGCTGGATACCATCAGAAACCGGTTCATGGGTTCCCTATCAATCAGAACCAATGCAGCTAATTTTACTTGGTATTGCAATAGGTGTTCCTGCTGCGTGGCTAGCAAATGTATTACCTGGAAGTGTTGGCATTACCTTTGGTTTTGTTGCCTTCTTATTGATATTTATGCAATTTGGCTACAAAGTACCAGTTACTCATCACATTGCACTATCTGCATCCGTAATTACAGCTACAACCGGAGATATTGGCTGGGGTGTAGGATTCGGAATTTTAGCAGCATTCTTTGGTGAATTTTTCGCTTGTACATTGGTGTATCATGGCGACACGCATATTGATCCGCCAACAACAGCGATTGTCGGTACATTCACACTTTTCCCTATTCTGGATATGTTTAATGTATTTGAATTAAGCGGAAATATAGTTTGGGTAATAACTGCTGCAATCGCCATATTAGGATATCTGGGATTGGCTTCACTCAAACAACAAAAACCATTGAAAAAGCTGGCATTCATAAGAAGTCGATCGTAATTTAGAATTAAAATTACATTTCCATATCACAATACTTAAAGGGGATTAAAATCCCCTTTTTTTGTAATCTCAAATTCATCATTCTTTGGAGAAATCCAAATTTAGCGTACTTTTATCGAAGTATAAAAAGGATTCTAGAATCTGTATTTTATTAGAAAACTTTTTTTCAAAATCAGGAATAAGGAAGAAAACAACCAACAATTTCAAAAAAACCTAAAGTGCAACCAAGCATCAGTACATTTTGAAGAAAATTGAAATACATAAAAAAGAAGCGGATTTGTGGAGGAAGATGAAAGATGGTGATTCTGATGCAATCGGTCAACTATTCCAACAGTTCTATAATGACCTTTACTCATATGGATTAAGGCTCTCTAATAATTCAGATCTTACGCACGATAGTATTCAGGAATTATTTACACGAATTTGGAATTCACGTGAACATCTTTCTGATTTGAACAACCCCAAAATGTATTTTCTCAAATCTCTTCATCGAATAATAATGAAAGAGTTGGTTTTTTCACGCCAGGAAGTAAACCTTGAAAATACAGATAATCAAAACAGTTTAATCTCATTCTCGCCTGAAGATTTTATAATTGATAATGAACACCAGAAAGAAACAACAATTCATTTGTCGCAAATAATGAATCAATTATCTGAGAGGCAAAGAGAGATTATATACTTGCGATTTTATCAATCAATGGATTATGATGAGATTGCAGAAATAACAGGTCTCAATTATCAATCTGTTCGCAACCTCATGTATAAAGCAATGAAGTCTTTACGAAAGAAACTTCAGGATAAAACAAATAATGCATTTGGACTATACTTACTTATTACCAATATTCGTAAGTAGTACCAAAATCAAGCACTAATTCCTAAAAACACCACCACTCCCAACTTTTCTTCAAAAAAAATTAAATTCATAGGTTACAAAAACACGAATCCTTCTCTTTTAAATTAAACAGTGCATAATAAGCACATTTAAAAGCAAATGAAGCATGAAGGAAAATTCCATAAATGAACATCGTTTAGATGAGTTGCTGGTGGATCCTTCATTTCAAGATTGGGTGCTTGGGAAAGCAAGTTCTGTAGAGAGCAATATCTGGGAAGAAACAATTAAAGCAAACCCTAAAGATCACCCAACTTACGATGAAGCAAAATCAATTATTCTAAAATTAAAATTTAAACAACAATCAATAAGTGATTCCATTATTAAACAACAATTTAATAATTGGCAACAAAACAATAAATCGCCAAAACTTATTAATAAAGTTTGGAATGTTTGGGCAAGAGCAGCTGCTATTATTATAATCCCTCTTTGCATTTATATTTTAGTCAACAATCAAGGATTCTTTTTAAATAATGATTCCTCTCTTGCAATGTCCGAAATTGTAACTGCACCTGGGACTAGAAGCATGCATACTCTTTCTGATGGTACAAAAATTTGGCTTAATTCGAATACTAGGCTAGTATATCCATCAAGTTTTAATGGAAAAACCAGAAAAGTTATCATTGAGGGTGAGGCCTACTTTGACGTTGCCCACGATAAGAAAAAACCATTTATTGTTGAGGCTGGAACTGTTGATATTAAAGTTCTGGGTACTGAATTTAATATCTCCGCTTATAAGGATGATGATTTAATTGAAACAACTCTGGTAAATGGATCAATAGAATTATCTGAAGAAACAAGCGGCAAAACAGTAAAGATGTCTCCAAAACAACATGTAAGGGTTGATAAGGAGCTTAATAAGCTAACTGTAAAGAATGTAAATACCGAACTTTATTCTTCATGGAAAGATGGGAAATTGATCTTTGAGAACATGCCCTTCAAAGATGTAATACGCAAGCTATCGCGCTGGTACAATGTTGATATGCAACTTGACTCTAAAGAACTAGGAGACTTCAGCTTAACAGCAATCATAAAAGATGAAACCTTAACACAAACACTTGAGCTAATAAAAATATCTACACCAATTAATTATAAGTTCTTCTCTACAGAGCAATCTAAAAGTGGTTCTAATCCGAACTCAAAGGTTGTAATCTTTAATGTGAAAAATGAACTACCCCGGGGCAGAGCCCACGAGGTATCAAAAAAGAGTCAGTTGA
>CBDVCE010000088.1:0-16336 GCA_965372405.1 uncultured Sunxiuqinia sp. | reverse complement strand
TTGAGACTTTTTAGGCAAATTACACTGTTATTAGAAGACATGCGGATTTAAGGTTGTAACGAGGGATTCATTGTTGGTCGTTTCTAACGACAATCTATGCGGCGCAAGATAGGGCAACTCAACTTTAAACTTGGTGATTGCGCCTATCATTAATTATTATCTTCTCAATTTCGGATTAAAACCCAGGGCTATTGATATTTAACCCCGCTGGGGTAATGTGGTTCCTAATTTTAAAAAACAGATATATCAGATAAAGTTATTCTGCCCTGAATTCTCAGGGCGATTCAGAATCTGCTTCAATTTAGAAGGAGATCCTGATCCGGCGGCTGACGGACGGGATGACGTTATCATAGTGTGGTTTTGTTTTAAATTAGAATATGGCCTTCCAGAGTTTTCTTTCAAAAGGATGGGAGGCCTTGACCTTTTTTGAATTCTTTTTGGTGTCAAGACAAAAAAGAATTTGGGGTTTGGGGCGTTGCCCCATTAAGATGAATTGGCTTAATTCGGGCATTTGAAATACGTTTTCCCTGATAGACGAAGATTCCAATCCGGCAGCTGCCGGACAGGTTGACGAGGTCATGGATTGCTTAAAAAGACATAAATTGAAAAGGAAAACAACATCCAATATTATTGAATCGAAAAATTCATATCGAACTTGAAAAGCAAAAACCTTCTAATTAAAAAAGAATTTCTAACATTGTACTGATTATTACAAAACACTTAGATTTAAGAAATACAATCAATTAATCATGAGACTAATTATTCAGGACAACTATCAACTAGCTTCGCAATGGTCTGCCAACTACCTTGCACGAAAAATCCAATTAGCTAATCCAACAGAAGAAAAACCATTTGTACTGGGCTTGCCTACCGGATCTTCTCCACTGGGTATTTATAAAGAGCTGATTAAGATTCATCAGGCTGGGAAACTTTCTTTTAAACATGTAATCACATTCAATATGGATGAGTATGTGGGTATTCCAAAAGATCATCCACAGAGCTATTACACTTTTATGTGGGAGAATTTCTTTAACTACATGGATGTACAGGAAAAGAACGTAAACATTCTGGATGGCAATGCTGCTGATATTAAAGCCGAGTGCCAGGCTTATGAAGATAAAATTAAAGCGGTTGGTGGTATCGACCTTTTCCTTGGTGGTATTGGTCCAGACGGACACATTGCCTTTAATGAACCGGGATCATCACTGACTTCACGTACTCGTGATAAAGAATTAAACTACGATACGATTGTGGCGAACTCACGTTTCTTCGATAATGATGTGAATAAAGTACCAAAACTGGCTTTAACGGTTGGTGTTGCAACGGTAATGGATTCAAAAGAAGTATTGATTATTGTAAATGGCATTGGAAAAGCTCGCGCTTTAAAGCATGCTGTTGAGGAAGGTATTAATCACATGTGGACCATTAGTGCTTTGCAAATGCACCAAAAAGGAATGATTGTTTGTGATGAGCAGGCAACTTATGAATTGAAGGTGGGAACATACAAGCACTTCAAATCAATAGAAGATAACAACTTGTCTCCTGATAATATCTGGGATTCAAAACTGGTTTGGTAAAATAAGATTTAACCATATACGATTAAGGGCTTCATATTTTATGAGGCCCTTTTTTAATAGGTAAGTTCCAGCTGTCTCGTGAGGTGGGAAACCTAAATGGATGTTTCACGCTTGTGCTTCAAAAAATTGACGAACAATGGTTTATTATCAGTGACCATTCCAGTGCGGAGAATTAATTTTGTTACTATCCCCTAAGATGATCATTTTGTAAAAGACACAGATCATCAGTAACTTAGTGGGAAAACCACTTGAAAATTAGCTATGTCTCACTTCAAAATCTTTCTACTTAACCTAAGTTCTACCTTGCTATTTCTTTGTTCTCCATATTTAAGCATGTCACAGTTCAATATGGATAGTTTGAAGATTGAATTGAATGCATCTGACGGAATTGAGCGGGTTGATCTTTTAAATAAAATCTCAAAAGTTTATGAGCATCAAATTCCCGACAGCTCGTTCTCTTATGCATTAAAAGCTGGTCAGTTGGCTGCTGAAATAGAATATGTTTCAGGGCAGGCACTTTCTGAAATGTATAAAGGAAACTACTACACCAATACCAACCGATACGGTAAGGCTGAAGAGGCTTTTAATCTTTGCTTAGGTTTTTATGAATCAATAGATGATAAGGTTGGAATACTTCAGATATACAACAATATTGGGAATATGCTTCGCACAATTGGTAAGTACGATGAGGCTCTCTACAATTTTATTGAGTCGATGAAAATGAGCGAGGAGGTGGGAAATAAAAAAGGCATAGCCTATGCTTCAGTAAATATTGGGTTGATTTATGCAACACGTTTAGGCGAAAGTGAAGATCTTGGACTGCCTTATTTCCTCAAGGGTTTGGAAATTTGTCGTGAAATTGAGGATATGCATTGTGTGGCCTACACAATTAATAACATTGCTTTGGTTTATGCAGCACTTGAAGAATATGATAAGGCTTTGGAATATCAATTTCAATCGCTTGATTTAAAAGAAGCAAGTAACAATCAGTATGGAATTGCTTCATCGCTCAGCAACATAGGCGATATATATCTTCTCAAAAAAGAATATTATAAAGCTCTTGATTACAAGAAAAGGGCACTGACTATTTACAAAAATATTGATGACTTGCAGGGTGCCGTTTCAACTACCCTTGGTATTGGTAGATTATATTATTTAAGAAATCAGTTTAATGAGGCTTCTCCATATATGGCTGAAGCACTTGCTAAGATTGATGAAGTGAACTCCTTACAGGTAAAAAGTGGATGTTACCAATATCATTACGAATTTCACCTGGCGCAAAATGATTATCCCAAAGCCCTGGACTTCTACCAAAAGTACACTTCTATTAAAGACAGTATTTACACGGAGAACAGCAGTCAGCAAATTGCTGAAATGCGAACTTTGTATGAAACGGAAAAGAAAGAAGCTGAAATTGACCAACTGACCAATGAGAAAACCATTCAGGAATTGAAATTAAAGAAATCGGAAAATATGCAGTGGTTCTTCACAGTGGTTACATTGCTTACCTTATTGGTGGCGAGTTTTGCTTATTATGGTTACCGACATAAGATGGCAACAAACAAATTACTGCGGGAGCGAAATAAATTTGAAATCGAGAATAAGAAAAGGGCAATTAGTTTATTTGGGCAACAGGTATCTAAAGAAGTAGCCCTTGAGCTTTTGTCTGATTCATTTAAATCGGGCAGTAAAAAGCTGTTTGCTTGCATCATGTTTCTGGATATTCGTGATTTTACACCTTTCGCTGAAAACAAAGAGCCCTCTGAAATTATCAAATACCAAAATGATGTGTTTGGATTTATGATTGATATAATCAGTAAGCACCATGGCATTATTAACCAGTTTTTGGGTGATGGATTTATGGCCACTTTTGGAGCTCCTGCTTCGTCAGGGAATGATTGTCAGCATGCAGTTGATGCTTCTTTGGAGATCATAGAATTACTGAATAAAAAGTGTGATTCAAATGAAATACCACAAACGAGAGTTGGGATAGGGCTTCATGCCGGAGCAATAGTAACCGGAAATGTAGGAACTGCCGAACGCATGCAGTATTCAATTACAGGCAATACGGTAATTCTTGCTTCACGAATTGAGCAACTAAACAAGAAGTATGCTACTGATGTGTTAATTTCAGGTGAAGTATTTGAAAAACTGGAGACACAAGATATTAAGGTACAGAGCATGGGTTTGATAGAACTTAAAGGTCGTGCTGACCCAATGGAAATTATTAGATTGGTGTAAATTTTTCGTCTGCTGTTAACTACATGTACGCCATTAGTGCTGATATCGATAGAAGAAAAAAACTGTCTTTCGATAGTATCTGGGATTCAGAACTGGTTTGGTAAATAGCTGGTGAGATTAATATCGGTGGGAAGCCAATTGTATTCACTTAACTTTTTATAACTTGCTGCAACTAACCCAATGAAACGTATTAAAATGAAATGCACAATTCACTTTTTGTTAGCAATTGTTATTCTTTCGGCTATAGCTATCTCGTGTCAAAAACAACTTACCGGAATAGGAGTAAAGGCTCCAAACGATGCAGAAGTGCTTTTTGATGGATCTCGTGAAATGCTAGATGATAAATGGATCTATTGGGAAGGTCCCCGGTTTTCATCAGAATTACCCATTAAGTGGGAAGTTGTTGAAGATCCGGCCGGAAAGGGTTCTGCTTTGGATAGTAGCGATCCTACTGCTGATGGTGGAAAATATGGAACTGCAGATGTAGTTACGAAGAAGAAATTCCGGGATTTTAGACTTCATATTGAATTTTTGATTGCCCATGAAAAAGGGAATAGCGGTGTATATCTGCAAAACCGCTATGAAATACAGGTGTTGGATGGAGACTCAACCAGACATGGACTGGGTGCAGTAATTAATGAAACCGAATCGCCCTATTTTGCCTATAACGGGGTTGGAAAATGGAATGCTTACGACATCAAGTTTCGTGCAGCCCGATTTAGCAATGGTCAGTTAAGTGAGAAACCAATTGTTACGGTTTATTTTAATGGGCAAAAAGTGCATACGAATGTAGCTATTAGTAAAGTTTGGGGTGGCGAAAATTCTGGGCTTGACGGTGGTAACGATAATGGCTTTGGTATTACTGACCGTCCCGGTGGCATTAAACTTCAGGCAGAGGGACATCCTGTTTTATACCGAAATATCTGGATTAAGGAGTTGGATATTACTGAAGCAAATACCGATTTTTGAGATAATCAATTGGTTTTCGTTTTCACTTTAGGTTTGAAAAGTTCCTTATGAGTTTCCTCAATCAAATCAACAATTGGAATATGTTCAGGGCACTTACTTATATCAATTTGCTTTAGGTTTTCTTTTGTTGGGAAGTTACCCGGAAACCAATGGTCTTTTTCTTGAAACATGTTATATCGATACAGTCCAAAATTTTTCATATCATAGCATTTCCAGAGCATCCTAAAGCGCAGTATTTCGGGAATATTCAGACCGGATGGATCATCATGAAAAACATAGCCGTCAAAATCAGCATAAGGATCGGATAAGCGTTGTTCGTCAAGCTCAATTTTTATTCGGGTATCATTTGCTGCAAGCGGGGTAGGTGTGGGAAAGATTCCATCCAACTGTTCGAACTTAGATGTTACAGGTAAGCCAAAAGTTAGGGTGTGAATCGCTGGATTGCTCAGACAAAATCGGGCATTCCATTGGATGGGATGTAAAGGTGCGGTTATATCAACTAGCTTTTGTGGAGGATTAAATAATTGACCTCCCTTATCGTTAGGTGATATAATAAAAACACCCATATCTTTAGTTTGAGCCAGATCAATTGCTGCTTTATTACGCTGGAAAAAGTAGTAATAGTGTAGGTTGACAAAGTCGAATAAATCAGTTTCAATGGCTTTAATAATAACATCGAGAGGAGCATGGGTGCTAAAACCAACATGCTTGATAATTCCCTCGTCTTTCATTTTCAATAATTCTTCAACCGGGCCTCCTTTTGCACAGGCTTTTTCACATAGTTCCATTGTATTTATACCGTGCCATGCATAAAAATCAAAATAATCGGTTTTTAAGGTTTTGAGTTGCTCATTTACTAGGCTACGGATCTCATCAGCAGTTGCAGGATTACCTTTGGTCATTAAAAAGTAGGAACTACGTTTTACTTTCAATTCATCATTCAATACCTGACCATAAACAGTTTCACTTTTTTTGTACCCATAAGCTGTTTCAATGAGGTTGATTCCCTGATACAGTGCTTTTTCAACGGTATCACGACATTGCTCAAATGTGTCTTGAGGAATTACATCCCGCGGATCATCCCAGCCATTTTTAAACCTCATTCCCCCAAGGGTGATGACACTGACTTTCTTATTGGTTTTGCCAAAACGGCGGTATTCCATCTTTGGTTGGTAGATAGAGAGTGTACTGTAATCCATTGTGTGTTGTTTTGCTTTAAAAGAAAGGGATTATCCTTTTAAAATCTCCTCAATCTGATTTAATTCTACTTCAGAAAAAGAACGATTATTCAACATGGCTAAGTTATCGTCTAACTGTTGAACCGAGCTGGCACCAATTAACACGGTTGTAATGCGTTTGTCTCTCACTACCCAGGCTAATGCCATTTGTGCCAGACTTTGTCCTCTTTCTAAAGCCAGATTGTTGAGCTTTTTCACCTTTTCAATGGCAGGAGTAACCTGATCTTCTTTTAAAAATCCCCAGGACTTGGCAGCCCGTGATCCTTCTGGAATTCCTTTTAGATATTTGTTGGTTAGTAAACCCTGAGCCAGTGGTGAAAATGGGATGCAGCCAATTCCTTCTTCTTCCAAAACATCAAGCAATTCATCTTCAACCCAACGCTCAAACATCGAGTATTTAGGTTGATGAATGAGACATGGAGTTCCCAGTTCTTTTAAAATCCTGGAAGCTTCTTTTGCCCGTTCTGCCGGATAATTAGATATGCCTGCATACAAAGCTTTCCCTTGCTTTATGGCATGGTTTAATGCCGACATGGTTTCTTCAAGTGGTGTCTCCGGGTCGGGTCGGTGGGAATAAAAGATATCGACATAGTCCAGTCCCATTCGCTTCAGGCTTTGATCCAAACTTGCGGTTAAATACTTTCGGCTTCCCCAATCTCCATAAGGGCCAGGCCACATATCATATCCTGCTTTGGTCGAAATGATCAGTTCATCCCGGTAAGGCATAAAATCCTGTTTTAAATGCTTCCCAAAGTTTTCTTCTGCCGAGCCATATGGGGGACCATAATTATTGGCCAGATCAAAATGAGTAATTCCTTTATCGAAAGCATGGCGTAACATGGCGCGGCCATTTTCAAAAACATCAACATCCCCGAAATTATGCCATAGACCTAAAGAAATTGCGGGGAGCTTAATTCCTGAACGTCCACATCGCTTATAGGTCATTTCATCATATCGCTTCGTATTGGCAAGGTAACTCATAATGCTAAAAATTGGTTGAGAGGTAAATATAAGCCATTAAGTATGGAAAATGATTTTAGGAACGATCATTTCTTTGTATTTTTTGTTAATGAAACTAAATTCGTGATATGAAAAATGCGAACACTAAAAAACGACCCAAGCCAATTTATGTAGTTTCCGGTGGGAAAGGGCTTGCGGGGAATAATATGGTTCAATCATTGTTGATTCAGTATCCCAATAACAATGTGCCTGTAGTAATTGTGCCTAATGTTATGGATGAAGAAAAAATAGAGTCAACGGTTCTTCAAGCTAAAAAAGATGGAGGACTGATTACGCACACCATGGTTATTCCAGCACTGCGTGAGAAATTAATAGCACTTGCAGAAAAGCATGAGGTACAGCATATTGATTTTATGGGTGGTTTAGCCAAGTATCTGGATAGTGAACTTGGAATTTCATCGCTTCAGTCTCCGGGTTTGTTTCGTGAGATAAATCAACAATACTTTAATCGCATTGATGCCATTGAGTTTACCTTAAGTCACGATGATGGCATGAGCCCGGAACGCTTGCAGAATGCAGAGATCATTTTAACCGGGGTTTCCCGCTCGGGCAAAACACCACTCAGTATTTACCTGGCCATGTTTGGATGGAAAGTTGCCAATGTGCCATTGGTTGATGGAATTGCCCCCCCCAGTGAGCTTTTTAGCGTTGATCCGAATCGGGTTTTTGGATTGAATATTAGTGCCCCACATTTAATTTCACACCGCATGAAGCGTTTGAGAAGTCTGAACAACCTGGAGCATCCAACCTATATTGATGAACATTCAGTTCGTAATGAAATTAGGCACGCGCATTTTGTGTTTAAGAAAGGTAAGTTTAAGGTGCTTAATGTATCGAATAAACCGATTGAATCAACGGCCAATGAAATACTGGCCATCATGACTGATCGCTTTGATTATGGAGGTAGAAAGATTGTTTCACCCTATCAAAACAATAATATTGGATCACATACGGATACTAGCGAAGGATCAGATTGAAAGTAGTTGGTGTGATATATGGTTGCTAACTTTCTTTTTTTGCAAATGAATAAGTTCTCGCTTTGCTGCGACCAACTTTTTTCTTCAGCCAAAAAAGTTGGCAAAAAGCCCACCGCTGACTTGAAAATTGCTAAAATTCGGTGAACTTCACTAAAAGAAAAGAACTCCCCCTCCTTTGTCGGGCTCAAACAGCTTTTCTTTCTAAATGTTACATTCCCCAAAAAAAAATTACGCATTTTCATGAAGGCGGTCATGGGGGGCTAACGAACTTTGTAGCTTTTGGTGAAAGCATTTGTATTTTCTGCTTCGTCTTTTTTTCAAAAAAAAGATGAAGTACTCCGGCAGGATAGAATTGAATTCACATTATGCTGAAAATATTTTTTATCCGCTAGGCTTTCAAGCTGATCCTGTATATCTGGAAAGTCAGCTTCCTATTTCCCCCGTTATTATAACAGAAGATTATTATCATCTTGTTCCAGAGAACGATGATCTTGTGCAAGGTGGCAATGATCTTATGATTATAATAATATATTTTGGTACTACCATCATTTAGTTTACATTTATGTCATAAATGTAAACTAAAACCCTTAAGCAAAATAATAATAATGAAACACTTAATAACTATTTGCACAAGCATTGTGCTATTTTTTATCATGCTTAGTGCTAATGCACAAGAAACTTATACACTTACCCTTAATGATGTAACATTTGATGCCACAACGAGTACAATAATCGACTACATTAATACGACAGAAAAATCTATTGAAATACCTACCAGTTTTAGTGTAGATGGGCAGGATGTGGCAATAACAACTATTGGAGAAAGTGCATTTGAAGCCAAACGCCTTACCTCTATTACTATACCTAATAGTGTAACGAAAATTGGGAAAAGGGCATTTCGTCAAAACTCTCTTACCTCTGTTAGTATTCCTAATAGTATAACGATTATTGGAGAAAGCGTATTTGGATCCAATCGCCTTACCTCTGTTGATATACCTAACAGTGTAACGACGATTGGAACATATGCATTTGAATTCAATTGGTTTACTTCTATTAATATACCTAATAGTGTGACGGCTATTGGAGAAAGCGCATTTTCTCACAACTACTTTACCTCTGTTACTATTCCAAATAGTGTAACGACGATTGGGAAAAGCGCATTTTCAGAGAACTCCCTTACCTCAGTTATTATCCCTAATAGTGTAACGTCTATTGGAGATATGGCATTTAAGAATAACTCCCTTAGCTCAGTTACCATACCTAATAGTGTAACGTCTATTGGATATATGGCATTTATGAATAACTCCTTAAGCACTGTGACTATACCAAATAGTGTGACGTCTATTGGACTTAGAGTATTTTCGTACAACTCCCTAAGCTCTATTACGATTCCTAATAGTGTGGCAACTATTGGATATTTTGCATTTTCTAATAACTCCCTAAGCACTGTTACTATACCAAATAGCGTAACAACTATTGAAAGTGGTGCGTTTAATGGTAATGCTATTAGCGAAGTAAATGGACAGTTATCCAATGGTATCATTTATACCCGAAATAACGATGGTAGCGAAGATAAAACGACTATAATATCATATGGGGGGGCTTCTGATATAGTTGATTTTATCCCTAACACTGTAGCGTCTATTGGAAATTATGCGTTTGCAGTGAACGCCCTTACCTCTGTTACTATACCTAATAGTGTAATGACTATTGGAAACGGTGCATTTCAAGACAACTCTCTTTCCTCTGTTACTATACCTAATAGTGTAACGACAATTGGAAACGATGCGTTTGTATGGAATCCCCTTACCTCAGTTACTATACCTAATAGTGTAACGTCTATTGGAGATATGGCATTTTTTAGCACCACCCTTAGCTCTGTTACAATACCTAATAGTGTGACGTCTATTGGAAACAGTGCGTTTTCTTACAACTCCCTTGCATCAGTTACTATTCCTAATAGTGTAATATCTATTGGAGAAAGTGCGTTTCTTGGCAACTCTTTTACCTCATTTAACTTACCAGTTCATCCCGAATTTAATAATTACGGCTGGATTGACAAATATAGTAATGCTTATAGTGGAGGAGAAAAAATAACAAACCTAAAAACTAATTATTCCATACCCGGGATTTATTCAATTAGCTATGTGTTAGAGGATGGTGTCAATTCAGTTGACAATCCTATTTATTACCATAAAGATGAAGGGATAACATCGTTGAACCCGGCAACTCGATCAAATTATACTTTTATAGGTTGGTATAATGCAGATGAAGTTGAGCTTACTACAATACCCATTGGTACCGAGGCTGACACTGTATTATATGCCAAATGGGATATTGCCAATGACATTGAAGAGATAAGTAGTAAATTGAATGTTTACCCAAACCCTGCGGCAAATACTTTCACTGTTGATGGAGCACAGGGGGAGAAGCTTGTTATTTATACTTTAACAGGAGAAAAAGCACTGCAAAAGATTATTGCAAACAGGACTGAAAGAATTGATATTAGCCGGTTACTGCAAGGTATGTATATTGTAAAAACCGGGGGAGAAACCCATAAATTGTTGGTTGAAAGATAAGCGTCTGGGCACGGGCTTATGCCTGATATACATGGAAAGCTATTGCAGTAATCTGATTACTTCGTCCAATTGGCAGGTAACAATGTATGCATTCGCTAAGGTTTTGAGTCAATAATGCAGTCTCATGAAAAGAATTAGAATAATACATCAAAGTTTTACACTTTAGACACTACTGTTAATATGTTGCCCAAATGAATTGACGATTTGAGAGGTTAGATTGGCAAAAAAATCAATAGTAGGTTCATGAATTAAGCCCTTAATTAAAGCTGCAAATATTTTTAATCCACCAGACTTTCAACTTGAATCCAATGGAAGATAAGAAATGAAGGTGTGCTAGCAAATAAGAAAGGCCATTCGTAAATAACGAATAGCCTTCTCTTATTATATTATGGAATGGGCTATACTTCGCCCTCTTTGATTAGCCATTCAGCAATTTGAACTGCATTTAAGGCAGCTCCTTTTTTAATTTGGTCTCCAACACACCAGAAAGTCAATCCTTTTGGGTTGGTAATGTCTTTGCGCAGACGTCCCACGTATACATCATCTTTCCCAGCCACAAACAATGGCATTGGGTATTCTTTGTTTTGAGGTTTGTCAATAACTGTCAGTCCTTCAAAATTCTCAAACGCCTCTCGTACTTGTTCAATGCTTAATTCTTCTTCAGTCTCTAACCAAATAGCTTCCGAATGTGAACGGGCAACAGGTACACGTACGCAGGTTGCACTAACCTCACAGTCGGTGTGCATGATCTTTTTGGTTTCCCAGTTCATTTTCATTTCCTCCTTGGTGTAGTCATTATCAAGGAAAACATCAATGTGTGGGATTACATTCATGGCCAGCTGATATTGAAACTTGTCAACCGTGGGTTCTTCACCATTTGCTAATTGCTTGCTTTGCTCATCCAATTCGGCCATTCCTTCAGCACCCGCACCACTTGCTGCCTGATAGGTAGCACATTGTACTTTGGTAATTTTAGAAAGGTCTTCAATTGGTTTCAAAGCAACAACCATCTGAATGGTTGAGCAGTTTGGATTGGCAATAATATTGCGTGGACGATTTTTTGAATCTTCCGGATTTACTTCAGGAACAACTAATGGCACATCGTCATCGTAACGGAAAGCACTTGAGTTATCAATCATTACTGCACCGTGTTTGGTAATTGTTGCAGCATATTCCTTAGAAATAGAACCACCGGCAGATGTAAGGGCAATGTCAATGTCCTTAAAATCATCATTGTGCTTCAACTCTTTTACAGTCAGTTTCTCACCTTTAAAATCATAAACTCTACCAGCACTTCTTGCTGATCCAAATAAAACTAACTCGTCAAGGGGGAAATTTCTTTCTGCCAAAACCTGCAGGAACTCTTGTCCTACTGCTCCGCTTGCCCCAACAACTGCAACTTTCATAAATCTATTTTTTAATTGTTGATAACAATTAAGCACTGCTTTTACACATTACTTAAAGCGCCCAAAATTAGTTGATTGCTTTCAATTTTACACGACATGCATCATATTTCCAGTATATTTTCGCTATTGATTACAAATTTCTTAACAATTGAAAGTATTGTTTATTGAAATGAGAAGAAGTTTCTACTTTCAAATGATCTATTACAATAAATTCTGGAATTGTTAGCGAATGAGTTTCGAACTTTAATTTGTAATAATTTAACCATAATTTCTACTAACTAGTTAAGTGTATAAAATGATCATCCCTTTAAAACAAAAACCGTGAAACGAAGCCTTTTTTATTTTGCATGGCGTGAGCTCACCCGTTCACCCAATTTTGGGAAAAGCCTTTCAACCCAAATTATGCTTGGTTTTTTTGCCTTGTATATGGCGGCCAACTTCTTGTTCTTAGGATTTGCTATTCCAAACATTTTAGCAAAAGAATTTCCGGATGCTGATCCGGTTAGCAAGCTCAATAGCTACCTGTTAATTTACTTTGGGTTTGATTTACTGATGCGGCAGATGTTGCAGAATTTGCCTACCATTAGTTTTAAGCCCTTTATTATTCTGAACATTAAAAAGAGTAGGATTACAAAGTATCTGTTGATGCGTTCAGTACTTCATTTCTTCAATTTTCTACCTTACTTTTTGGTGATCCCAATTTGTTTCACATTAGTATTTGCTCATCATCCCGGCATTGTTGGAGTGAGCTGGTTGGTCGGGGTTGTACTAATGGTTTTTACCAATCATTTTCTATCCATTTTTATAAAGTGGTGGACCAATAATAACGATTATGGCTTCTATGTGTTTGTCGGTTTGTTTGCTGCTGCATATGGTATTGACTATTTCAATCTGCTTGATTTGACAGGAGCTTTTGGTTCGTTCTTCGATTTAATTATTCAGCAGCAAGCCTGGGTTTTGATATTGTTGGCTCTGCCAATCGGATTATACTTCCTTAATTTCAATTACCTCCGAAGTAAAATGTATCTCAATCTGGTGGCTCAAAAGCAGAAGGATGCAAAGGTTAGTGATTTTAGCTGGTTAAGTCGATTTGGGGACTATGCTAAGTTTATCTCATTGGAGATGCGCTTGATTTGGAGAAATAAACGCCCACGCACTCAGTTTCTAATTACTATTGTTTTTTTGTTTTATGGTTTCCTTATTTATAAAGAATCAGGAGGACGTGGCATCCCGGGTCCAATTTTTATTTTGGGAGGATTGCTAATGGTATCCATGTTCTCAATCTCTTACGGTCAGTTTTTCCCTGCCTGGCATAGCAATTATTTCCCGATGTTAATGGTTCAGAATTTCAGAATGAAGCAGTTCTTGCAGTCATTCTACTTTATAAACCTGGTTGTGTGCCTTATCTATTTCTTATGTACTTTGCCATATGCATTAATTGATACAAAGGTTATCTACTATCATTCAGCAATGCTTATTTACCATCTTGGCGTGAATATGAACCTGATATTTGTATTTGGTTTACGAAGCAGTAGAAAGCTCGATTTAGGAGGTAATGCCATGTTTAACTACCAGGGAATGGGTGCTGCTCAATGGTTAATTGCATTCCCATTGTTGCTTACTCCGGTACTTATCTATGTTTTGTTTAATCTGTTCCTTCCACCTATGGGGGCATTAGCTGTTTTGGCAGGTTTAGGACTGGTCGGAATCTTATCTCAACCCTATTTGTTTAACTATTTCGCAGATGCCTATTTAAAAAGAAAGCACCAACTCATCAAAAACTATAAAAACTCCTGATCATGATTGAAATAAAAGAATTAATAAAAGCCTACAATAAAGAAATCGTATTGAATATTCCAGAACTAAAGATTGAGAAAGGGCAGTTGTTTGGTTTGGTTGGAAACAATGGCGCTGGAAAAACAACCCTGTTCAACCTTGTTCTTGATTTAATTACGGCAAGCAAGGGAGTGGTTATAAATAATGGAATTGAAGTACAAACATCGGAAGACTGGAAAGCATTTACAGGAGCTTATATTGATGAAAGCTTTACCATTGGCTACCTTACCCCAGATGAGTATTTTGAATTTATTGGTGAATTACGGGAAATGAATAAAGCAGATATTGACAAGTTCCTGGGTACTTTTGACGATTTCTTTAATGATGAAATTCGAGGTAAAAAGAAGTTTATTCGTGACCTTTCAAAAGGGAATCAGAAAAAAGTGGGTATTGTTGCTGCCATGATGGGAAATCCAGAGTTGGTTATTTTGGATGAACCATTTGCTAATCTCGACCCAAGTTCACAATTTAAGCTTCGAACAATTATAAAAGATCAGGCTTCTGCTCAGTCAACTACTTTCTTAATTTCAAGTCATACGCTCGATAATATTGCCGATGTTTGCTCAAGGGTTGTCATTCTTGAAAAGGGGAAAGTGGTAAAAGATGTAGCTAAAACCGATACGACTTTACAGGAATTGGAAGCATTTTTTATTACAGAGAAAGA
The DNA here is from genome assembly GCA_965372405.1 of uncultured Sunxiuqinia sp. Lineage (GTDB taxonomy): Bacteria > Bacteroidota > Bacteroidia > Bacteroidales > Prolixibacteraceae > Sunxiuqinia. Next base: position 1,829 of record CBDVCE010000088.1, on the reverse strand, counting down.
ACCTGTTATCTAGAAGGTGGAAGGAAAATGGAGACCGGAGAAGGGAAGTATCAGGTCTCTTTATTCCAGTTTGTTGTTCATATTCCAGATAATGGATCAAGTAAACTTTCATTTCCTTTTTTGTTTTCAAATGAATAAGTTCTCGCTTTACTGCGACCAACTTTTTTCTTCAGCCAAAAAAGTTGGCAAAAGCCCGCCGCTGACTTGAAAATGAACTGTATTTTGCAAAATTGTTTTCGTCATCGCGAACAAAGTGAAGCGATCTTTTAAATAAGATGAGATTGCTTCGTTCCCGAAAAGTCGGGACAGGCTGTACCTCCTCGCAATGACGGCTATGATAGACGTTGATGATAAAAAGCAGCCTTGAATTTTCTGCTTCGTCTTTTTTTCAAGAAAAAGATGAAGGCCTCCGGCAGGATAGGAATAAATTAACATTATGCCGACAATGATTTTAATCAATCGGAGTTTCAATCTAATCCATCTGGAATTTGAAACAATAAAAAAGTAGGATGTGAATTGGGAATGGATGTGTCGCACAATCATATTCTCACTCCACCTGAATTTTCAATTGAACCCAGATTATCCTATAAAATAACGATGAGTATAATTATCAGCAGTAATAACATAAAAAGAATTAGCTGATTGCGGACGAACAAGCCCAGCAGAATAAGGATCTCCATTTCCTCGCAGTTGGCAATAAAAATTTCGATGGTGCCTTTGTCTTTACTAAGTAGTTCATTGCTTTGAAAAGTAACAATCTCTTCTCCGTTAAATTTCCAGGCCCAGCGTGATTGCCAGAAGTTTTTAATTTCCAGTTCAAAGCGTTTGCCATTAATAATAATGTTGCTTTTCGGGTTGAAAAGGTTAATCAGAATTGATCCGAGAACAGCTTGATTATTGGTGTCAGAGATTTCAAGTCTGGAGAGAAAAAAATCACGACGCATTAGAAAGCGCCGGCCTTTTAAATTGGCTACAGCATCTGAGCTCACCATATTCTTCCATTCAATATTCCCAATCTGCTCCTGATTTCGGGTAATAGTGAGTTTATTTTTAAAGATTCCTTTGGTCCAAAAAAGCTTTTCCATCATCAATATTGTATGTACTATGCAATTTAAAAAAATTGAACGAGAATTGGTAGCAGAATTGCCATTATAAAATGATGCAGATTTGCGTAAAAAGGATGCGTTGAATGAGTACTTTTTCTAAAAGAGCTTCTTCCTTTTTAAAACAAACTGATGCAAAACCCTAGCTGGGTCACGATTGTATCGCATTCCTTTTAAGCACTACAGGGTATACGATATGTAATTAATTAAAATTGGATGAGAATTGCAGCTTGTTTTTTGGATCACTTTTATAATACCAGGCTTTTCGTCCGGTGATACTTAACCGCTTCGTTCCAGCCAATTCTGCCGGACGATTTTCACACATCTATATTCACCCAGCACTTTGCACTGGGCTATTTTTTTCGACACTTTCAGCGTCATTCCGTGTTGCCCTGAAAGGGTATTACAGCAATAACCCCAGGTAAACGAATGAAGTGAGAGCAAGCCGGGGTAAGAAATGATGAGATAAAAAGGAATCTCGCACAGAAATGGGTTAATTTAATGATTTTATACTTAACAATATAACGCAAAAAATGGTCGTTCATATACAAAAAGTGCAGGTTCAACACTTAATTCATACTACTTCATAATATTTAACATTCAAAATTAATTAGTTAACTGAATAAGTTCTATCTTACTTTTGGTTTAGGCACTGCCACCCTTTAATCAATTTAATTAATAGGTATAGGCGTTTAAGTCGCGACTGTTAAATATGGATTTTTATCA
>CBDVCE010000087.1:0-17673 GCA_965372405.1 uncultured Sunxiuqinia sp. | reverse complement strand
TGGTGGTGGTGGTGGTGGTGGTGGTTTAACTTCTTCCTGACGGGTAATTGGAATGATCTCATCTTCAACATCAGCTTCGGCCATTGTTCCAAGAGAACTGGCTTGTTCTACTTTCGTAGTCCATTCAAAAGCTAGCAAGCAAATTCCAAGAGAGATCACTAACCCAAGCTGAATAAAAATGTTCCTTTTACTCTCGAGATCAGCTTTTGGTGATTTCTTTAATTCCATAATTCAGTTTTATCAAGTTTATTCTGTTTCCAGAACCAATTTTTTATTTGAGGGCTTAAAGATAAAAAATAATCTTTATATGCAAGAGCCCAATTTTGAAATTAATTGCTGTACAACATCTATCGACAATCGTTATTGAAGTACAAAGTTAATTGGGACAACATAACTAACACGTACTGCCTTGCCAGCTTGCCTTCCAGGCCTCCATGCCGGCATCATATTTACAACACGTAATGCTTCTTTATCCAAGGCCGTGTCAATACTTCGAATTACACTGGCGTCACTTACATGCCCATCCTTATTAATTACAAAGCTTATAATTACTTTTCCCTTGACTCCAGTTTCCTGAGCTATAGCTGGATACTTTACCGAGTTTCCAATAAAACTAAGTAAAGCTTTCATTCCTCCAGGAAACTCGGGCATTTCATCAACATAAGAATGAATCAAGTCTTCTTCTTCATTCTTCGTATTGTCTTGTAAATTAATAAGAGAATTGACATCAACTCCTTCATCTGTTACTTCAGAATTAAAGATGTCCAGATTTTCATCCTCAATTTCAGTTAGGTCATCAACTAAATCAATAACATCAACAGTAAAAATTGGTGGTGCTTCTTCTTTCTTTTCTTCTTTCGTTAGAGGCATTACAAAATCATCGGGGACATCAAACTCAGGTCCGTCCAGGATCATCGCCTTTTCTACCGGAGTTTTCCAGCTAAAGGCTGCAAATACCAAACCCAATGAAACTACAAGAGAAATAGTAAAAAACAATGGCCGTTTTCTTTCCAGATCGGCTTTTTCAGATTTTTTTGTTTTCATGACTTTAAGTTTAAAAGTGAATGATTAATTCAATGGCTTAAAACAGAAAACACAAAAACCAAACCAAAAAGAAATTAAACAAGTGATTTTAAAAATATTATTATATTTGCCACGCAAAATGATGAGGGATTAGCTTCCCGAAGTTTCGGGACAGACAACTTCGCTAATCCATAAATAAAAAAGCAAGTTGTTGAAACATTTTGGGGGATTAGCTCAGTTGGCTAGAGCGCTTGACTGGCAGTCAAGAGGTCACCGGTTCGACTCCGGTATTCTCCACAAAAAAAGAGTTACTTTCTGGTAACTCTTTTTTATATCTTAATAATTCTGATTTAATATATCCAACGAATACCTCTGCAATTCATTTCCCAGCATTGGGTTGACATAAGTAATGTTGTGCCCCTTTTCAAAATCGAAAAGAGTAAGTTCCCTAAGTCTGTAAAAAGCTATCCAGTAATTTCTAATTGAACTAATATAATCGCGCTTTGCAGTTTCTCGTTCCTGTAACGCAATATTCAAATCGGTAATACTCAACTCACCATTCTGAAACTTTTTAAGTGCAATTTTGTATCCATTCCCGGCCACTCGGTCAGCCTCATTCGCTGTTTTTAACTGATCTTTTAAAAGGCTAAACTGCTCCACCTGAATAATAACTCCCCTATCAAAATCTTCTATATCTTTATTAACATCATAAATTGTAAGATCGCGTTGTGACTCTGCCAGTTTTACTGTTGATGCTGAATTTCCCCAGTCAAGAATTGGAATGCTAACAGAAACTAGTAACATCTGATCTTTCTCTGGTTCGTCATAAACCCCTGCAAGATTATCGGCACTATTTGATAATCCAAAGCTACCGGTTAGCGTTGCACTTAAGCCAGTGTTGCTTTTTGCACGAGCCAATTCCCGATCAGCATTAATTAGCCGGCGTTTATAATAAGTAGTTTCCTTTCGGTTCTCTTTGGCTTTTACAAGTGCAAGTTCTGCATCAATTTCAAATAAAGATATATTTAGAGGAATGATTAACTCAATTTCAAGCGTTTGGTCTAGTCCAATATAGGATTTCAGAGTGAAGTCTGCATTTTTTAAATCCATACGAGCCTGGTTAAGTGCTTTTTGAGCATTTAAAACTGACAGTTGAATTCTTGCATAATCATTATCTGAAATTTGCCCAAGCTCTTTTTTTGTAGCAGAAATTTTCAGGTTATCCCGGCTGTTTTTTAAATTACTTTCAGCAAGATTATAATTGGTTTGAAAGGTAAGGTATTGGAAAAAATAGCTGGTAGAATTTAGTGCAATTTCTTCAATTTCTTCCACAAAGCGTTTTTGAGCTTCATCAAAAATCATTGGTTCAGTCTTTCGGTACCATTTCATCCAGTTATACGAAAACAAAGGCTGTTGAAAACCTATTGTAAATGGACTGCCCGAAAAGCTGGTTTGTTTATTATTTAGATTTTTGATTCCCGATGCGGAAGTGCTAGCCCATACATAAGTTCCCAATTGTGGGATTGATTGATTAAGTGAAAGCACTGTTGAAGCGTTAAGGTTAGACACCTTTTTAAATTCAATGCTACCATCAGGCTGAGTAATCGGACTGGTTGTATTGCGGTAGTTGGGAATATTGCCAGACAATTTCAACTGTGGCCGAAACCGGGTTTTAAAATTTCGGTAGCGCCAATAATAATTTACATTGTGGTTTTGCGAATATTTAATAGCTGAAGACTGGTTTACAGCCATATCAATCACATCATTAAGAGTTAAAATATATTTATTCAGCGATAAATCCTAAAAAGCAAAAAAGTAAAAGGATAATATAAGATGTAAATTGTTTCATTTGTACTTAATTCTGAATTTCAATCTTATCAAGTCCCCTAAAGGAATTAATACTTTCAATAATTACTTCATCACCTTCGCTTACTCCAGAGATAATTTCACACCAATCATTGCCAATGGTTCCGAAGTTAATTTCGATTCTTATTGCATCGGTTCCCCTTACTATAAAAACCTGATGATTTTTTTCTTTCCCAAAATCAGGAAGTTTTTTTATCCGAAGTACATCTTCTCGGTTACTATTTATAATATCAACAGCAACGTTTTGGTTGGCAATTAATTTCGGATGGCTTTTTTCTTTGAGGTGAACATTAAACTGTACCTTTTTATTTTCAACCATTGGAGTAATATTTCCAACACGTCCTTCAAGTTTTTCATTGTCAATATTCACCAAAACACGGGTTCCTGTTTTTATATATTTAGCAAATTGTTCTTCAATTGACCCAATAACTTTAAAAGATGTGAGATCCGACATTCTTACCAACATTTTATCTCCTTCAACCCTTTCGCCTTTATTACCTGCAACTGCCAAAATAATTCCCGATGAAGGAGCTTTAATCCTTAAATTCATTAATAACTCTTGTTGTTCAACAAGGGTTTTTTCCTGAACTTTAATTTGAAGAATCAATCCTTTTTCATCGGCTGCCAATTGCTTTAATCGAATCGTATTTTTTTCAGTAAGCGTTTGTAAATCTTTTTCTGCCAAGGTAATTTCCTGCTTTGTCTTTTCAACTCTTGCAGGAGAAATTCCACCAACTTCCAATAATTGCAACTGGTCGGCCAGGGTCGATTTCAACGAGGTAATACGTAGTTTTTTTACTTCTTCGTTGTAGTCCAAATCAAGGCGGGCACTTTGAGCATTTAACTGTGTCTTTTCCAAAGTATTTCTTTTCATCTCCAACTGGTCGGCAATATTCTCAATATTGGTTTTTACATTTTCTTCATCGAGTTGAAGGATTAGCTCCCCCTTTTCAACCCAGCTTCCCGGTTCCTTTAAAACCTTTTTAATAATACTCCGTGCAGGACTATAAATTAGAACTTCATTTTCTGATTCAACAACACCTGTTGCTTTAATTGATAAAACAACTGAGCCCTTACTGATAATTACAGTTTTAAATGAACCTGTCTTTAAGGCTGTTGGAGCTTTGAGTTTTGGATAAAAAACAACGACGGTAATGCTGAACAAGACAAATACGCCGATTAATATAGTATATAACCGAGTTTTATTACTCATGAGAAACGTTGGCTTTGGTTTAAAAATAAATTTCAGAATTATCTGATATTTTGCAAAGGTACTAAAAAAGACAAATTACGCCACAGGTCAGTACAGTACACCATTCAGCTTTTTATAGTGTAACTTTGGTAATGATTGAACAATTTAATAGAATAATCATTAAAGCTCATTTTAACCGAACACGAACTAAAACACTTTAATCAATGAAAAGAATCATTCCAATTCTATTTTGTGTGCTAATAATTATGAACGTTGCAGCACAAGAAAAAATCAATTACCTCGAAGAATCTGCGGAACAATATCAGGAACGAATGAAATGGTTTTCGGATGCAAAATACGGTATGTTTATTCACTTCGGTCTTTACAGTCAACTCGGTGGTGAATGGGAAGGAAAGATAACCGGGAATTACGCTGAATGGATTCAAGCCAATGCAGACATTCCTGCTCAGATTTATACCATGCTAAGCTCAACATTTAATCCCAAAGATTTTGATGCTGACTTTATCGCAAAAACTGCAAAGGCAGCAGGGATGAAGTATATTGTGATTACCTCGAAACATCACGAAGGTTTTTGCTTGTGGGATAGTGAGTTTACCAATTTTGATGTCGCAAGCACTCCATTTGCAGGACGGGATATTCTTGCTGAACTAAGCACCGCCTGTAAAAATCATGGACTAAAATTTTGTACTTATTATAGCATCATCGATTGGCATCATCCTTCACAAGAACGCAATATTGATGGTGACAATACCTGGGGGAAATGGGGAAATGTTCGAATGAAATCGCACAAAAAGCAGGAATACATCACTTATATGAAAAACCAGATTAAAGAACTGGTTGAGAAATACGATACAGAAATGCTTTGGTTTGATGGCGATTGGGTGTATTGGTGGGACATGGAATCGGGGAAGGAACTTTATCAATATATACGTGAATTAAAACCTTCAATCTTGATTAATAACCGAGTTGCTAAGCGAGAAATATTCAAGAAAGATTTTGGAACACCAGAACAAGAACACCCAGGTGATAAACTTCAACATGAATGGGAAGCTTGCTATACAATGAATCATTCCTGGGGCTTCAAAAAAGATGATGATCAATGGAAAGATCCGCAGACCGTATTCGATAAATTAAACGACATTAATGGTAAAGGTGGAAACCTTTTGCTTAATATTGGACCGGATGGGAATGGCAACGTTCCTGAAGAATCGGTAAAGATTTTATTAGAAGTGGGCAAGATGCTTGACAAATAGCAAACCCAAAAAGTAAGAGGCAGGATATAAAACTCCTGCCTCTTACTTTCTAATTTCCCGCTTCTCCAACATAAATAGTCGACCCTCGGCTAACTTCCATCACACTAAAAAAGCCAAGTGCTCCATTGCTTATATTTCCTTTAACATTGGCTGCAGGACCACTAAACAAAGGAATTTTCTCATTTCCTTCCTGTTGTACATTTGTAATAAAATAGTAGTATTCTTCTGTAATTCCAGCTAATTCTAGCGTAATACGATCCCCCGGGAAAACAATCTCTCCTTCGTCTTCATCAAAATATTGAACCATTGGACCATCAATTATATTTCCATTGAAAAATTTATCATCAGTTAACCAATAGTCAGTAATTGTATCGGTAAAAAGTATCCCGTTTTTATACACCTTAAATAGGTACCAATCATCCCTATCGCCTGGGTCATAGCTAAACAATGCAACTTCCCATCCATCCCATCTGGAATTATATTGAACACCAACAGACTCAACCGGAGCTGATGGTTTCATAATTGTTTCGGCTTCATATTCTTCAAAATTCCCATCTCCATCAGCATCCACATTCGATATCTGAAGTTTATAAGTTCGTCCCGCAACACCATAATAATCATTTGGAGTTAGGTAAATTCCTTCCCGGCTTGAATCTTCAGTTAATTCAATTGTTTCAATCCCATCGTCGATATGCACAACTGCATTTGAAACTGCCGGCATTTCCTGATTATGAAAATAAGGTGCAGATGTTGTTAAATGAACTTCGTGAGCTTTAACATCATTTGTGATTTCTGAAAAAACCACTAAAGTAGCTTCACCCACATCTTTCAAATCCATCTCAACCTTTTCGGTACAGGATGCCAGTGCGGTTAAAAGCAATATGATAATATATCTGGTTTTCATGATAATTAAAATTTGAAGTTGTAATTAATGGATGGAATCAATGGAAACAAATACGTTTTTTCAGCATATGTTACATTTGGGTTTACATCATCCTGAACAAAGTTTAGCACCCACGTATTTTTATGATTGTATGCGTTATAAACAGAAAACACCCACTCCCCTTTCCAGTTTCGGCTTTTGTTTTTCTTAGCCTGAAGCGTTAATGATAAATCTAAACGATGGTAATCTTCATAGCGTGAACCATTTCGTTCTGAATAATAAGGAATAATTGCACCATTTACTTCATACCGCTGAACAGGCAAGGTTACCGGCTGTCCTGTTGAATAAATCCAGTTTGCAGAAAGTGAAACCCTTTTACTTAATTGATAGCTAAGAACGGCACTAATATCATGCGTTTTATCGTAAGGAGCCACATAGGTTTTTCCATCATTTATCCCCGGAATTGTGCGTTCAGATCTTGACAAGGTGTAACTTACCCAACCTGTTAAATCACCTTCTGTCTTTTTCAGCATTAGCTCCAACCCATAGGCTTTTGAATCACCAACCCGCAGTTCACCTTCTAATTGTTTATTCAGCAACAACTCTGCATGATCTTTAAAATCAATGGTGTTTTGCATGTCTTTGTAATAAACTTCGGCAGATGCCTGATAGACTCCATTCTTATAGTTTTTAAAAACACCCAACGCAAATTGATCTGCAATCTGTGGTTTTACATTTGGACTTGCTGGAAACCAAATATCCAAAGGACTACCTGCTGATGAATTAGAAGCTTGTTGAATATTTTGCCTTGATCGATTATAATTAAACTTGACTGATAAATCTTTATTAATTACATAATTGACTCCAAACCTTGGTTCAAGCCCCCAGTAACTCTGATAAACATCCCCAGAGCCATATCGGGTAGAATCTACCACTTCATAATTTTCATCAAAGTCGTAAACAAAGCCTTCACCAATATTCTGAAAAAGTGATGCCCGAAAACCATATTTCAAAGTCAGTTTATCTCCAATTTTGTGTTGATGTGAAATGTAAGCTGCATGCTCTAAAGCCTGATTCTTTTCGACAGTATATTCTCCAAAAACTGTTTGATCTCCAATACCTTTTGCTGATCCTGGATTAAACTTATGCAAGTAAGATTGTACACCAAACTTTAAAGAATGCTCAGGGCTAATGTAATAGCTAAAATCAGCTTTCAGTCCAATGTCTTCCAGGTCTGATTCCCAAAGCCAGGATTCAGGTTCATCATCTGAAGTTCCCAATTCATAATCATACTGACTCCAAACGGTCGTTAAATTCATAAATAACTTTTGGTTGAAAATATGATTCCACCGAGCCGTAAATGTTTTGTTTCCAAAACCCATTGCAAAATCAGGACTCTTCATTACATCTCTCCCAAAATAGCCACTCAGAAACAGTCGATTGTTTTCGTTAAAACGATGGGTAATTTTCATGTTAGCATCATAAAAATATAGACGGCTATCTTTTACATCTTCATTTTTTGCAAGTGGTAGAAACAGATCCAAATAAGTCCTTCTTCCTGAAAAGATAAAAGTTGTTTGATCTTTTTTAATTGGCCCTTCCAGTGTAAGGCGACTTGATATTGTTCCAATCCCTCCTGATCCCGAGAACTTTTTAGAGTTGCCATCCTTCATTCTTACATCCAGTAATGATGAAAGCCGACCACCGTATTGCGCAGGAACATCGCCCTTGTACAATTTGAGATCATTAATCGCATCATTATTAAAAACAGAAAAGAAACCCATTAAATGAGATGCATTGTAAACAGCAGCTTCATCCAATAAAATTAGGTTCTGATCAGGGCTACCACCACGAACGCTAAACCCGGAACCACCTTCGCTGGTAGATTGTACACCTGGCAAAAGTTGAATGGCTTTAATTAAATCAACCTCTCCCATTAGTGCAGGAATTGATTTAATTGTTTTGGTTTGAAGTTTTTCAATACCCATTTCGACCTGGGTGATGTTTTGATCTTTTTTTGTTGCCGTAACAACAACCTCAGCCAACTCTTCTGTATTAAGAGAAAGCTCAACATCAAGCAGCTTATTTTCAGCCAACTCAATATTCATTTCATAATCTTTGTATCCAATAAATGAGAAAATCAGCGTATAAGTTCCTGGCTTCAACGACAATGAGTAAAAGCCATAACTATTACTAATAGTTCCTACCCCAAGTTCTTTTACAAAAAGTGCTGCCCCAATTAAGCTTTCTCCGTTGGCAGCATCTTTAATATGTCCACTGATTATTCGCCTGTTTGATTTCCCATCCGGGAGCTTATCGCTACCTGGAACAGCCATAACTATTCCAATAGTGCAAGTCGCTAAAGCAATTGCAATAAGTAAAATTCTGAACATTATTTAATTGTTTTTCTGTTTGTTTTCTGACAGTCATTTCTATTGACAAGTGTTATGCCAAAGGGTTGCAAAAAAATCAAAAAACTTAATTCTCATTTTCTAAGCGAATGTATAATCAAGATTGCTTACAAGCAGTCTGTTTTCGATCAATACACGCTTTTCATAGATAAATAAAGAATTAATAAATACATCAAGATTAATTCCTTAAGCCAAGTCATCTTCCCAGTCGATAATAAATAGTAGTACTCAGAACATTGTTATACTGATCATCCCACCAATACCAACTAATATCACCTTCTAAATCTCTGATTGGCATGAAAGAATAAGCAAATCGAATATCCAATGCAAGCCGATCAGTTATCTCAAAACGCGTGCCCAAAAAGGCCTGATAATCAAAATTATTAAATGGGTCTTGATCTTCTTCTGGGAACTTGCCAAAATTATCATATTCACCACTATGCATTAAATAACCAGCCGAAAGTCCAACTAAAAAAGAAATAGTTTCGCTGGTTCTAAAACCCATATAGACAGGAACATCCATGTAACCTAATCGCATAATGTATTTGCTTTGATCGCCGGTTTTAGTGTCCGGATTCCGACGACTACCTTTTTGCGCATACCTGATTTCCATTCCAGCAAAAACTGTTTGTGAAAGATCTGTTTGCACATAACCACCAAGAAGAACACCTGGCTTGTGAAAACCTTTTGTGAAATCACCGTCAACCTGCGAAGCATTTAATCCACCAAGAATACCTCCTTGAAATCGTTGAGCACTAACTGAGATGGAGAAAAGAAAAAATGAAATAAAAAGTAAACGTTTAATCATACCAAAGCTTTAAGTTGATCTTTTAAAATGGCAACTCCCGCACCAGCCTTTTCTTCAATAAACGTAACCTCCTTTAAATGTACTGCCGGACGATTTGGATCTATAACAAAAATGGGCACATCTGCTTTTGCGTAATGAATCAGACCAGCTGCCGGATATACATTTAGCGATGTACCGACCACCACCAATATATCAGCACTTTCAACAATAGGAACTGCCTCTGCCATTGCTGGAACTTCTTCTCCAAACCAAACAATGTGAGGACGCAACTGATGACCCTTTTCACATAAATCTCCAAATTTTAATTCCCAGCCATCCAATTCATAAACTAAATCGTAATGAACCGTGCTGCGAACTTTTTTTAGCTCACCATGCAAATGCAGTACGTTACTGCTTCCAGCTCTTTCATGTAAATCATCAACATTTTGAGTGATAATCTCAACATCAAACTCATTTTCTAATTCAGCAATTCCAGCATGCCCAATATTCGGCTCGCAATCAAATAATTGTTTACGCCTTTCATTGTAAAATCGCATCACCAATTCAGGATTGTTTTCCCAAGCTTGTGGACTTGCAACTTCCATTACGTCATATTCTTCCCAAAGTCCACCCATTTCCCGAAAGGTTCGCAGTCCACTTTCCTGACTCATTCCGGCACCCGATAAAACCACCAGCTTTTTCTTCATTGTGTTCGATTTTGGATTAAAGATAATAATTAGCAATTGAATTTAAATAAACCTAAAATCACCTTGATATTTTTTCTTATTCAATCTTTGAGCTTATACAATTCAGTTTCAGGTAACAACTCCAAATATGAATTTTCTGACTTCGAATTTTAGCACGCAACTGAGCGAAATTTTCCTACTTTTGTGACTATGATCGACCACGCTACTATTGACCGGATAATGGATGCAGCTGAAATCTCAGATGTTGTTTCTGAGTTTGTCACGCTTCGGAAACGAGGAGTGAATCAGCTCGGACTGTGTCCATTCCACAATGAAAAAACACCTTCATTTACGGTTTCTCCTGCCAAAGGAATTTTTAAGTGTTTTGGATGTGGGAAAGGAGGCAACTCGGTCAATTTCATCATGGAACATGAATCGCTTTCATACCCTGAATCATTAAAATGGTTAGCGAAAAGATACAATATCGACGTTAAAGAAGAAGAGGAAACCGATGAGCAGAAGCAGCTCAAAGACGAGCGTGAAAGTATGATGATCGTTTCTGGCTTTGCACAAAAATATTTCACTCGGTTTTTGTGGGATGAAAATGAAGGCCGAACCATTGGTTTAAGCTACTTGCGCGAACGTGGTATTCGCGATGAGATTATTAAAAAGTTTGAGCTTGGATTTTGTCCAAATGGGAAAGATAAATTTACCCAAGATGCCCAAAAACAAGGTTATAAAATGGATTTCCTTGAAAAGACAGGACTCACCATTAAACGTGATGATTGGGTTGTAGATCGTTTTGCTGACCGGGTCATGTTTCCCATTCATAACATTGCAGGAAGAGTAATTGCATTTGGTGGACGAACTCTGAAAAGTGATAAGAAGATTGCAAAATACCTGAATTCTCCAGAGTCGGATATTTATCACAAAAGTCGTGTGCTTTATGGAATTTTTCAGGCAAAACGAGACATCACCAAAGAAGATAAATGTTATCTGGTTGAGGGCTACACAGATGTGCTTTCTTTTCACCAGGCTGGAATTGAGAATGTTGTTGCATCCTCTGGAACTGCACTAACTCCCGATCAAATCCGATTAATAAAGCGCTTCTCAAATAACATCACTATAATTTATGATGGAGATGAAGCTGGGATAAAAGCATCGCTACGAGGAATTGATCTTGTACTTGAGGAAGGCGTTAATGTAAAAGTATTGCTGTTGCCCGATGGAGAAGACCCCGATTCGTTTGCCCGATCGATGAGCTCAAGCCAATTGCAGGAATACATCAAACAAAACGAAAAAGACTTTATTCAGTTTAAAACTCAACTTCTACTGAAAGGTGCAGAGAATGACCCGGTAGGAAAAGCACGTTTAATTAATGATATTGTCCGTTCAATAGGAATGGTTCCTGATGCAATCACACGTTCAGTTTATATAAAAGAGTGTAGCCGATTGATGGATGTGCAAGAAGAAATTCTGTATACGGAGGTTCGCAAGCTTAAGCATAAACAAACCGATGAAATTCGAAAAAAGGCTTTTCGCGAACAAAGTCAACCTAAAGTCCAGCAAATTCAAACTGCAACAAAATCTGTTGTAAATTCCTGTGAAGTTGAAGAACGGGAAATCCTCCGTATTCTGATGAAATATTTTCATGAAGAGGTGTTTGAAACTGAAGATGAAAATGGTCGTAAGACTAGTCTTACGGTTGGCTCATACGTTTTAGATGAATTGGAAAACGATGACTTGGTCTCCGACAATCAGCTTATCAATGAGTTTTTGGACATCTTCCGCAAGCATGAACAGAATAAAGATTTCAAACCGGAAAGTTTCCTCATTAACCACAGTAATATGCAAATTAGTCAACTTGCCAGTGACCTTATTGCGGAAAAATACACGGAAAGCAAGATTTGGAAAAAAGGTGGAGCTTTTGTCGAATCTGAAGATGAGATTCTGGCTCTTCTTGTACCAAAAATTGTTCAGGAATATAAACTCCGAAAAGTAAAAATCATGCTAAAAGAGTTGGAGCAAAAGATACAGAAGGCTGGAAAAGAAAACGATATGGAAAAGGTGATGGATATCCAAAATCAATATCTCAACCTAAAAAAAGCTTTAAATCTTCTTTCCACTCAGCTAGGTCGAACAATCAGTTAAAATAATTAACCCATGAGAACCCTTTTTATTGAAGACCGCAAGGAAATTGAAGAAGTAATAAGAGCTTGTAAAACATGCTTTTTAGCTATGTCGGTGGATGATAAACCATATGTTTTACCAATGAATTTTGCGTTAGAAGGTGACACAATAATTTTGCATTCGGCACAAAGTGGGCGTATGTGGGAAAGTCTTCAGAAAAATCCGAATGTTTGTATTAACTGGACTCTTGGAGAAGAGCTGGCATGGCAGGATGTGCAAGTTGGGTGCAGCTATAGGGTGAAATCAAAATCGGTAATTGTAGAAGGTAAAGCTGAAATTATTGATGATTATGATGAAAAATATCGGATTCTTGGTCGGTTAATGGAACAGTATAGCGATCGTGAATTCAAATTTAACAAACCTGCAGTTGTCAATGTTGGAATCATAAAAGTTCCTATTGACAAAATTACAGGAAAAGAATTTGGGACAAAGGCTGTAGCGCCATGAAATCAGAAAGATTAGTTAAATATCAACCTGAAATATAAACGAGATGATTTTTGTAACCGGAGGCACCGGACTAGTTGGTTCGCATTTACTTTACGACCTTTTGAAGAGAGGTAAAAAGGTTCGTGCACTTAAACGATCTTCAAGCAACATGAAGTGGGTTAAGAAAGTATTTGCCTATTATGACGAAAATCCGACAAAGCTCTTTAATCAAATTGAATGGGTTGAGGGAGACATCCTGAATTATCATAGTTTACAGGATTTATTGCCAGGAATCTCCGAAGTTTATCACTGTGCAGCAATGGTTTCTTTTCACCCAAACGATCACGACAGCATGCTGAATAATAATGTGAAAGGAACTGAGAACCTTATCAATGCAGCCATTCATAATCAGGTGAAAAAGTTTTGCCATGTAAGCTCAATAGCTGCATTAGGAAAAACACAAGATGGTAGTGAAATTAATGAAGACACTTACTGGACTCCTTCAAAAAGAAAATCGTCTTATAGCTTGAGTAAGTTTTTTTCGGAGATGGAAGTTTGGCGTGGAATAGAAGAAGGACTTGAGGCAGTTATTGTAAATCCATCCATTATTCTTGGTCCGGGAAATTGGGACATTGGAAGTCCAAAATTGTTTCAGGCAATTGGAAAAGGACTGAAATATTACACCAAGGGCGAAACCGGATTTGTTGATGTTCGGGATGTAAGCCAGGCAATGGTTCGTTTAATGGATGCTGAGAATTTCGATAAAACCCGCAATCAGCGGTTTATTTTGAATGCTGGAAATTTAAGCTATCAGGACTTTTTTAATCAGATTGCGGATGTGTTGCAAAAACCGCGACCAACAACATTTGCTTCCGATTTAATTTTGCAAACCACATGGAGGGCAGCACGTCTGGCTAGTTTTTTTTCAGGGAAACGACCATTCATAACTCGTGATGCAGTTTCCGGATCCAATAAAATATCAAGATACAACGGCCGTAAAATTCTTAGTACAATCGATTTTCAGTATCATGATCTGGATCAAACGATAACAGATATTGCCAATAAGTTTCAGGAAGATATTAGTTAGCAGTTGATTGATTAAAAACCTATCAATTGTTTTATGAAGGTGATTTTTAACAAATACATCACTAACTTTGTTAATCCAAGAGTCATGACAAAGCATATTCCCATATTGCTGTTTCTGCTATCATTCAATTTCTGTTTTGCGCAGCAGGATAGTTTGAAAACTCAAGGAGTTTCTTCTGGAAGACTTACAAATATTATCGATATTCAAGATCTGGCAACAGAAGGCTTTAACTATTGGCAGGATAAATTTCGTGGTCATTGGGCTGGAGTACATTTAGGGCTTAATGGGTTCGCCAATTCTGACTATTCGATGTACGATGAAAATGAAATAGATTTTCTGGATATAAAACTTGAAAGATCAACACTTCTCGATTTAAACCTGATTCAATTCTCAACCGGACTACAGCGGAACCGGAATACAATTGGATTAATTACGGGAATTGGGATGCAAATTCAAACTTTTCATCTCAATCAAAATACCAGCATTGATAAAAGTGGTTACCGAATTGAGCCTTTTGAGCTTTTTTATGACTCCAATCAAAAATCAAAACTTTCATCTACCTATTTAACCATCCCTCTCTTAATTGAATTTCAGGTTTCTATTCGACAATATGCCAATCGTTTTTATTTTGCAACCGGAATACTGGCACAAAAAAGATTGAGTACACATACAAAAATCAAATACAGGAGTAACAAAAAAAAGGAAAAACTGAAAACACCTGATGATTTTTACATGCACGATTTCAGATTTTCAATGATGGCACGAATGGGTTACCGATGGATTAATCTTTTTGCCAGTTATGATATTCGACCGCTCTTTATAAAAAATAAAGGGCCTGAAGTATACCCCTTTTCTTTTGGTGTAACTCTTATCTCTTTTAAATGAAATCAATCATGAGAAAAACTCTTATCGTATTGTTTGTGGTTCTTATTCCAATATTTTCATTTAGTCAGAATTCAAACTTCGAAAGCATAAATTTTATAATTGGAGATTGGGCTGGTACAGGAAGTGGTTTCGGAAACAATAAATCAACCATTGAATCCAGTTTCCAATTAAGTATGAATGAAAAATATATTGAGGTGGTTAACGAGTCCCGATTTGACCCAACTGATAAAAACCCCGAGGGAGAACATCACATTGATAAAGGCTTTATAAGTTTTGACAAGCAGAGAAAGCTCATTGTTTATCGCCAGTTCAATATTGAAGGATACATCAATCAATACCTTTTGAATGAATCAAAATCGAATGACAGCCTTTTGATTTTTGAAACCGAAACGATTGAAAATTTCTTGCCCGGAGGAAAAGCCAGGTGGATCATTACCAAAACAAGCGAAAACCAGATAAAAACAACCTTTGATGTTTCGTTTCCAAATAAAGAGTATTCTTGTTTTGGAGAAAATAAATTATTCAAAAAACAATAGAATTATCGCTCACGATAATATTGATATTTCTCCTGATTTACTTGTTTTGAATTTCATATTTTAGCAGAATAAACCTGAAAATTATTACAAATGAAACTTTTACTAATCAGCAATTCAACAATGCCAGGAGAAGCATACCTGGACTATCCTAAAAATAACATCAAAAAATTTCTAGGAGATAAACCAGTCAAAGCTCTTTTTATTCCGTTTGCTGCAGTTACTTTTCCTTTTGATGAATATGAAGAAAAAGTGAATGAACGCTTTCAGGAAATTGGACATGAAGTAGTTGGTGTGCATCACTTTGAAGATCCGATTAAAGCGGTAAATGAAGCTGAGGCAATTATTGTTGGTGGAGGAAACACCTGGCAGTTGGTTCGTATGTTGCATGACCAAGGCTTGATGAAGGCAATTCGTGAAAAAGTTCTAGCTGGAACTCCTTATATTGGGTGGAGTGCAGGATCAAACATTGCTTGCCCTACGCTTCGCACAACTAATGACATGCCAATAATTGATCCTTCCAGTTTCAACACGATGGATTTGGTTCCCTTCCAAATTAATCCACACTATCTGGATGCAAACCCTGAAGGGCATGGAGGTGAAACCCGTGAACAACGCATTGAAGAATTTCTGGAAATTAATCCTGACACCTATGTCGTTGGGCTTCGTGAAGGAACTATGCTTAAACTTGAAAATAACAAGTTAGATTTAATTGGAAATCGTCAACTTAGAATCTTTATGAAAGGGACTGAGCCCAAAGAAGTTTCTGCTGGTGATGATTTAAATTTCCTACTTGGATAAGACATTAATCAAATCTTAAATAGAATCCTGCACAAGCAGGATTCTATTTGCTACATACTTCCTACACAATTTCTTTCCTAACTTTGCCATACAAATTATGTAGATATTATGGAGTTACTATCAAATAGCTATTTTGCTCTATTCCTGATTATTGCTATCGGATTTTTAATTGGTCGAATTAAAATCAAAGGCATTTCTTTAGATGTTTCTGCCGTGATTTTTGTTGCCTTGGTTTTTGGACATTATGGTGTTATTATTCCTAAGGATTTTCAATATCTGGGTCTGGTACTTTTCATTTTTACTATTGGAATCCAGGCAGGCCCTGGTTTTTTTGAATCTTTCAAAAAGAATGGGAGACAACTTGCAATTTTAGCAAGTACATTAATTGTTAGTGCTGGTGTCATTACCTTTATTTCCTTTCACTTTTTTAATATCGATCGAAACCTTTCAATTGGATTATTAACCGGCTCACTTACCAGTACCCCCGGATTAGCTGCTGCAATTGATGCGACCAATTCTCCACTATCTTCAATCGGTTATGGTATTGGTTATCCTTTTGGCGTAATTGGTGTAATTCTTTTTGTGAGTCTTTTGCCAAAGCTGTTAAAAGTAAATCTGAAAAAAGAAGAGAACCGCTATAAAGAAGAAGTAAGTGCGGGTTTTCCTGAAATCTTAAAAAGGAATTTCTTGGTTGAAAATGAAAATGTAGTGGGCAAATCAATTGGAGAACTACGAATTCGTTATATGACCAAAGCAGTTGTTTCCAGGGTAATGCACGATGGTTTTGCTATTACTCCCTCTCCCGAAACCATTCTACAAAAAGGAGATATTATTAAAGCTGTTGGTCCAGAAGAAGCTTTAAAACGCGTTGAATTACTTATTGGTCCAGAAACCAAAAATGAAATTCCTCTTAGTCAAAACTATGATGTTCGATCAGTGCTTGTCACTGAAAAGGATGTTGTAAATAAAACTCTCGCTCAGCTAAATATATTGAATACTTATAATGCAACAATCACACGAATTCGTCGATCGGGAATTAATATTTCACCAACTCCTGCGTCAAAACTTCAGTTTGGTGATAAGTTGATCATTGCCTGCCATAAAGAAAACATGCAGCAGGTAAGTCGTATTTTTGGTAATGATGACAAACGCCTTTCTGACACCGATTTTCTTCCTATTGCTATTGGCGTAATTCTGGGTATTCTGGTTGGAAAAATTAGCTTGAATTTTGGCAACTTCAATTTCAGTCTGGGACTTACTGGAGGTATTCTTTTTGTTGCTTTAATCCTTGGGCGAACCGGAAAAACTGGTCCAATTCTATGGACAATGACTGGAGCTGCCAACCAATTGCTTCGTCAACTTGGACTTCTATTTTTCTTAGCTTCTGTTGGAAGTAGTGCTGGGAAAAGTCTGGTTCAAACATTTGATGAATATGGCTTAGAGCTTTTTGCTATTGGAATGTGCATCACCTTAATCCCAATGATACTCACCGCATTCATCGGTCATTATTTTCTAAAAATGAACTTATTGTCATTGCTTGGTACACTTACTGGAGGAATGACCAGTACGCCTGGTTTGTAAGCGTCTCCACAATAAGGTTGTTAAAAAAAGCCCGTCAAATTTTGATTG
>CBDVCE010000086.1:0-17904 GCA_965372405.1 uncultured Sunxiuqinia sp. | reverse complement strand
AAATATGATAAAAATCCATATTTAACAGTCGCGACTTAAACGCCTATACCTATTATCTTTTTCTATCCAAATTTAGATTATTCTGGCATTTGGGACACTGAAATCTACTCTTGAACGATCTGCCATCCACAATCTCGCCTACCAGAACCTTGTTGTTTACCATCTCCAAGGTCTAATTTCATTTGCTCAACTTTAGCTAATAAAAGCTCAACCACTTTAGGGTATTTATCTGCTATATTTTTAGTTTCAGATAAATCCTTTTCAAGATCAAACAAAGACAAGCCAATCTCCGATTTAATTCCTTTACGCCCATGAACATTTCCTTCTTTTGAATCAATAACTTTATTATAACCATGAGGTAAATGCAATTTCCATTTCCCAAATCGGATGGCCTCTAAATCCCATCCTCTGTAGTAATAAAAAGCTTCAGTTGGGCTTTTTGCATTTTCTTTTACTGACATCAGTTCAACAATAGAATGACCATCAATCTTATTTTCTGGAAGCTTTGCCTTAGATATCTCAGCAATGGTGGGTAATAAATCAAGCGTTGATGCAATCTCGCTGCAAATTTCACCTGCAGGAATTACCTTTGGCCATTTCATAATACAAGGCACTCTCTGTCCCCCTTCAAATGTTGTAAACTTGCCTTCCCTTAATGGCTTGGCAGAACCACCATGATCACCAAATATTAACCATGGACCGTTGTCACAGGTAAATACGACCAGAGTGTTTTCAGATAGCCCAAGTTCATCAAGTGTTTTATTAATTTGTCCAACAGACCAGTCTATTTCTTCAATAACATCTCCATAAATTCCTTTTTCTGAATGACCATCAAATTTCTTCGAAACATACAAAGGAATGTGTGGCATTGAATGAGCCAGATAAACAAAAAACGGCTTATCTTTTTTTCTTTTGATAAAATCAATTGCATGCTCAGTATATTCAGTCGTCAGCATTGACTGATCATCTTCCATATATCGATAAACCTCGTTATTTTTGATTAATGGCAAATCAGGATAACCGCTAATACTATTTTTCTTACCCGGTCTCATATCGTTTGAATAGGGCAATCCAAAGTATTCATCAAATCCTTGTTGTAAGGGCATAAATTGTTTGTGATGCCCCAAATGCCATTTCCCAAAACATCCTGTTGCATAACCATTCTCTTTGAGCATTTCAGCTAAAGTAGTTTCTTCAGGATTAATACCAGTTTTTGTTTTACGATCACTTGTGTCCCACTCTTTATTTTTTCTTTCTGGAAAAAGAACTTGCGGAATACCAATACGTTGAGGGTAACAACCTGTAAGAAGTGCTGCCCTTGAAGGTGAGCAAACTGATGAACCAACATAGAAATCGGTAAATTTCATGCCAACCTTAGCCATATTATCCAGGTTTGGAGTTGTGAATCCTTTTGCGCCATAAGCGCCAACATCAGCATATCCCTGATCATCAGTAAATATTATTACAACATTAGGTTTTTGTTCGTTTTTAGCATAGATATTATTCACCATAAATATGGCTATAATCAGAACTGTCAGTTGGGTTAATTTTAGCATTGTCAATTTTTTAAATTAGAACTTTTTGCAGATAAGTAACTTCATGAATGTTTTATCTTAAAAAAACAAACACAATAAAATAACCTAAGGCAAGCCTCAAGTAACTTTATACAAAAATGATTTTCAATCAATACGTGCAGAAATTTTAAGCACATGCAATTGTCATATCAAATAAGTTGTTGTCAGAATTTGTGTCTCAAATATTTCACCAGTCAAAACACGTTCTTTCACAAAGGAAGAAAAAAAATAAAGCTTTCAAAAGCTCAGAAAGACATTTCTAAAGAAACATTGCAAATCGAATTTATTCTTCACAACTAGAAATAAAACAGAATTCTGAAATAAACAGAATCTAGCTAATTATCTGTTCAATTCTTTTGTCAAGTTGTGCCTGATCTTTCATAAAACTAGCTAATCCTGCAAGATTTAAAAGCGTATCAATGGCTAATTCACCTTTTTGAATACGTTCAACCCATCGTTTATGATTAGGAATTTTACCATCAGCTGCAATCTGTTCCATATCTTCAATTGACATTCGCGGAAACATATCTCCAAGACCAGCTCGATGTGCTTTTTGTATCAATTCATCACCATTTCGGGGCAGGCTCAAATCCAAATTAACCGCTAATGAAACTTCTTTATTTGATACCTCCCATAGCTTTTCAACTCCCATTCCAGTTGCCGAGTCATTCAATGAAACCGGGTAAACTTCATTAAGTTTCGAACTAAAATCTCCATTTAATTTCTCTTTTCCAGCTGATGCAACTTTTGTTGGCATGGTATAAACATCAACCCCAGCCAACATTTCAAGTTGTTTCTCATTTCTCAGGCTTGCTGCAATTAACCGTGTAGATTCATCATTTTCGTCTGATAATTCTTTCACCCATTTTTGAGTTGAAATTACTGCCCTTTCTCCAATCCCAAGCTCTTCTCCTAATCCATTATCTTTTACGTAAGCTCCCAATCTACCAAGAAAAACATTCACATAATTTGGTTTCGCAATAGCTGTAACCAAAACATTTTGTCTGGCACTAAATTCAAGTGTAAAATTGATTTTAACACCTAACTCTCTTAAACGTCTTGCTCCCAACAATCCGGTTGCGGTGTAGGGTACCTTTACGATAAATTGATCTGGATTTATCTCCTGATACCTCACCCCATAATCCACAATCGCATCAAAATCATGAGCTGTATCCGTATGAAGTTCAACACTTACAAAACCACCAAACTTTTGGGCTAGTCTTAATCCATGCCGGGCATTCAGGATAAAAGCAATTTCAACAATCTGTTCATTCAAAGGGAGTTCATCTACAATTCCTTTTGCTTCAGAAATAAAATCATCATAAATTCCCTTCTGGATTTCATTATTCAACAAGGTATTGTTGGTAGTAAGAGCAGTCATTTCTGCCGACCAGTTCTTTTCAGCCTCAATCATATCACCAGTATCAAGCCACAATTCTGTTCCAGCATTTTTTAGACTCTGCCAAAATGGATCAGCTTTTCCAGATACTTTTGACTCTTTAATTCCTTCTAATACAAATTGTTTGATTTTACCTTTTAGTTCAGCATCCATAATCAACTTTTTGATTTCTAATAAAATTAAGCTTTTAAAAGAAGAATTTCAAGTTGCATGAATTGAATATGAATACTACTGTAAAATAGGAGCTTATCCTAAGTTAACTTATAATTACGGATTAAACATATCAGGAGTAAAATAGCTAATAATTGAACTTGCCATTTCTGCACTAGATTTGGCTTCCTGATTATCAGGATTGATTTCCAACACTTTATTAAAAGCATTAATCGCAAGTCCCCATTCGCCCTTTTTGTAATGAATTTTTCCAATCCACAAATGAAGGTTTTCATCTTCAGGCTTGCTTTTAATTGATTCAACTATTAGTTCAAAAGCATCATCCAATTTATTGCTTTCGTATAATTCAATAACTTTCTTAATCATTTCCATAATCATTTAAAATCTCTTCGGCCACTTGTTGTGCCTTCTTAAAAACAAGCTCTTCTGCATGCTGAACAGCGTATTCAATGGAAATATTGCCATCCACTAAAGCATATACCTTATCAAAAAGCTTTGCCCCTTTTTCAGTAACCTCACCACCTATAGCAACCACCGGAATTCCATTTTGTTTGGCTCGCATTGCTACTGCGTACGGTGCTTTCATATTTGCAGTCTGTTCATCAATCTTTCCTTCTCCCGTAATAATGATGTCAGAACTTGCTGCCAGTTTATCAAAATTCACCATACGCAAAACCAAATCAGCACCTAATTCAATTTTCGCATTTAAGAAACTATTCAATGCCAGATTTATTCCTCCAGCAGCTCCCATCCCTTTTATATTTTTCAGGTCTTCGTTTTTTGTCAATTGAATAAGAGTTGCAAAATGCTGAAGATTATTTTCCAAAGTTGGAAGCATTTCTTCCGTTGCTCCTTTTTGAGGTGCAAATACGCTTACTGCACCATTATCTCCAAGTAATGGATTATCGACATCACAAACAACCAAAATATTTACTTTAGAGAAATCTGCTAAAGCTGAATCATCCCAATTCTGTATTTTACCAACATTTTCGCCGCATGACTTCAAGAGTTCTCCATCGCAATCAAAAAAGCAAACACCCATCGCCTCCAAAAGCCCCATACCTCCATCTACCGTTGCGCTTCCTCCAACTCCAAGGAAGATATCTCTTGCCCCATTATGAATAGCATCATACAGCATCTCTCCCACTCCATAGCTTGATGTTTTCAAAGGGTTTAGCTCCTTCTGTTTTAAAAGCTTCATTCCTGAGCAATTCGCCATTTCTAGAACTGCCTGATTTCCTTTCAATCCATAGGATGCATTGATTGACCTGCCTAGTGGATCAAGAACTGATATGGTTTTTTGATTTAATCCGAGAGCTTCTGAAAGTACTTCAGTTGTATAATCACCTCCGTCAGCCACAGCTTGCTTTCGTATTTCAAATCGTTCTGAAACTGATTTAAAAGCACTTTCAACAGCATCTGCAAAGCGAAAAGCATCCAAACTACCTTTCATACTATTTGGAGCAACCAATACTCTTATTTTAGCTGTCGGCTCTTGAGACATGAAATACTCCTTTTATATTTTGCAATTTCATCATCAGAAAATCCAAGTGCTCCAGATTACTCACATAAACTCGTAGCGTACCTTCAAACTCTCCATTTTCTGAATCAATATTTATTGAGCGCATTTGCACACCAATATCTTTTGAAATGACATGAGTGATTTGAGTAACAATTCCAACTTCATCAGTTCCTGACAATTTAATTATTGCCTGAAAAGATGAGCGTTTCTTTGAGTCCCTCCATTTAGCCTGAATTACCCGGTAAGGATATCTTTCAAACAATTGTTTTGCATTAGGGCATTTCCGACGATGGATTTTAATACCATCACTAATAGTAACAAAACCAAATATTTCGTCTCCAAATATTGGATTACAACATGGTCCAAGTTTGTGGTTTACATTTTTGATGTTGTTATCTATAACTAAATAGTCATCGCCACCTGTAAACTCCAATTCTTTAAATTGCTCAACAGGAACAACCTCTTCCAGTTTCTGTTTAGCAGTTTCTTCTGCAATCTTTCCAATCAACACCTCTTTAATCGCAAGTGGATCAATTTTACCGACAGAAATGCTACAATACAATTCTTGTGCAAGTTTTAAGTTATAATGCTTCATAAGACTACGGATAACTTCATCATTGTAGTCAATCTTCCAGTTCTTCAGCTTTCGTGTTAGGATTTCCTTACCCTTCTCAGCTTCTTTCTTTTGCTCTTCATTAACAGTAGCCTTAATTCGGCTTTTGGCCTTTTGCGTTACCACAAAATCTAGCCAATCCATTTTGGGCTTCTGATTATTTGAAGTATCAATTGAAATCTGGTCACCATTTTTAAGCTTGTGACGCAACGTTACTTTTTTGCCATCCAGCATTCCGCCAACACATTTATCACCTACTTCAGAATGTATATCATAAGCAAAATCAAGCAATGTTGCTCCTGCTGGAAGTCTCTTCAAATCACCTTTAGGGGTGAAAACAAAAATTTCATCAGTATAAATATTTGTACTGAAATCTTCGATAAAATCAACAACATTTAATTCTGGATTTTCAAGAATTTCCCGAACACTTGAGAGCCATTTTTCCAATTCAGAACCTCCTGATCCTCCTTTGTATCTCCAGTGAGCTGCAAGTCCTTTTTCGGCAACTTCATCCATTCGTTTTGTACGAATTTGAATCTCAACCCATTTTCCATGAGGCCCTAACACTGTAGCATGAAGACTTTCATAACCATTTGACTTAGGCATAGTTATCCAATCTCGCATTCGTTCAGGATTCGACTGATATTCATCTGTTACAATTGAATACACCTGCCAACAATCGGATTTTTCTAACTCAGGTTTCGAATCAAGAATAACACGGATTGCAAAAAGATCAAACACTTCATCAAAGCTGACCTTCTTATTTTGCATCTTGTTCCAAATGGAATGAATCGATTTCGTACGGGCTTTCATATCAAAGTCAAAGCCCCTATCCTGTAATTTATCTTCAATCGGTTTTACAAATTCAGCAACAAAATTACGACGCTCATTTTCCGTTTCTTTCAATCGATCGTTAACATGATTATAAGCGTCTGGATTCAAATACATAAGACACAAGTCCAATAGCTCAGAATTGATGTAATACAATCCCAAACGATGTGCTAGAGGAGCATATAAATGAGAAGTTTCAATCGAAATTTTTTCCTGAATACTTTTTGGTTTTTTATCAAGATTTCGCATCACATGAAGCCTGTCCGAAATCTTTATTAAGATCACCCGAACATCTCCAGCCAAAGCAAGCATTAGCTTACGATAATTCTCAGAATGAAGATCAACCGTATCAGTTCCCAGGGCATTAATTTTTGCCATTCCTTCCAGAATTCCTGCCACAGATGCCCCAAATTTCTTTTCAATTATTTTTAAGTCCGGACGGTCTTTTACAGCTTCGTATGTTACATTATGAAGAATCCCGGCAATAATTGAACTTGTACCAAGACTTACCTCCCGGGCAACAACTTCGGCCACTTCAAGTGAGTGAACGAAAATAAGCTCACCTGTTGGCCAGGTAGTTTCTCCCAAAATCTCATGAGCGAAATCAAACGCTTGTCTAATTTCGTTAATCCCATTCTCATCAATATGTATCTTACACGCCTCAACTAATTTGTCCCAGGCTTCTTTTATGAGATTGTTCATTAAAAAAGTAATTTTAAAAAGAGAAAAAGGCCACCCGTCATTTGACGGATAGCCTTTCAAAAATTATCTATTTGAATATTCTATTCCGCCTTAGTTTCATCAACAAACACACGGTTTTTCAACTCGCGATTTAGCATGAAAACTCCATTGCCTTGGCCATTGACCAGTTTAAGATTATCGAGAAGTTCAGTAACATTCGCTTCTTCTTCCACCTGCTCGTCAACAAACCATTTCAAAAAACTCTGTGTAGCATGATCACTGCATTCAACTGCAATATCCATCAAATGATTAATTAATCCAGTCACTTTTTGTTCGTGCTCAAGCGTCTTCTCATAAACATCAATAACCCCATCAAATTCTGTAGGAACAGCATCAATTGGCTTAAGTATTACACGTTCCCCTCGCTCATTGACATAGTCAAAGAATTTAATGGAATGTGAAAGCTCCTCCTGATACTGAATTTTCATCCAGTTAGCGAAACCACCCAAACCTTTATCTTGAAAATAAGCTGACATAGAAAGATACAAATATGCAGAATGCATTTCTGCATTTATTTGTTCGTTCAAGGCTTTTAATACTTTATCTTTTAACATGTCTTTTGATTTTTGTTTGGTTAAAAATACGAAATTTGATTCTTTTCAGAACATTTTAAACTGGAAAGTATCTAAAATTAACAATGCTATTAAAAATACATCGATCTACTCATCCAATGACAAACCAAATTTTTGAGCCAGTAAACTAAAATTCGGATTCTTCTTAATCATCTCCTGAAACTTCTCTCTTTCAGAATAAGCCTTTTTCGCTGTTCCTTCTTCAGCAACAATCTCAGTAATCAGCTCAATATTTGTATTCCGAAGTTCTTTCCTTAAAAAGGAAACCATATCAGGTTTAATCTTGCCAATTTCCTCATCTTGCATAGAGTTACTAATAGGTAACATTAGCTGATGCCCATTGACAATTTCAGGGATTTTTGCAAGTGTAGCTTTTAAAGCCGGACGATCACTTAAACGTTCCAAATACTCTCGCCACTTTACTTCAAACTGTTCTTTTGTGAAAGATTCACTTAGCTGTTCTCCAGAATAGTATTTGAGTTTTTCCTTTGCATCCTCTTCTTTTCCCTCCTTAAGCTTGCCATTCATAGCATCTTTTATAGAAGGTGTAAAACCACTACCAGTCTTTTTGATTATCCGTTTTACAACAGGCTTTTTGGGAGATACCCCACTATTCTCATCCGTTGATTTCTGAGTAACGACTTTCTTTTTAACAGGAGTAGGTTCTGAAGATTTTGAGTTATTAAAAAGTGGGGCTAATTCTTTATTATCAGTCGTGTCAACTATTTTTTTTTTAAGCTGACCTGTGCCATTTTTATCAAATTAAGCTCAACAAGTAAACGCTTATTTTGACTGGCTTTATATTGCAAATCACATTCATTACTAATATTTAATGTACCAAATAGAAAATCCTGATCACATGCGGCTGCCTGCACTTTATACTTTTCCTTGATCTCTCCACCAACTTCAAGCAATTGTACCGTAATTGCATCTTTACAAACCAGCAAATCACGAATATGAGTACTTAAACCTGAGATAAAATGGTGTCCATCAAATCCATGATCAAGCACTTTATTAAACAACATCATTGATCCGGGAACATCATTTTGGAGCAATAAATCAACCAGCTTAAAATAGTAATCGTAATCGAGTACATTCAAATTTGAAATAACATTCTTATAAGAAATATCTTTGCCGGAAAAGCTAACAATCTGATCAAAAATAGAAAGGGCATCACGCATTGCACCATCAGCTTTGTGGGCTATAACATTTAAAGCTTCACTTTCAATTTCAACATTCTCACTTTTTGCAACGTATCCCAAATGACTTGAAATATCTGAAATCTTAATTCGATTAAAATCAAAAATTTGACACCTTGATAAAATCGTTGGAATAATCTTGTGCTTTTCAGTAGTCGCTAAAATGAAAATTGCATGCTTCGGTGGTTCTTCCAATGTTTTCAAGAAAGCATTGAAAGCGGCCTGAGAGAGCATGTGAACCTCATCAATAATATAGATGCTATATTTTCCAATCTGAGGCGGAATACGAACCTGATCTGTCAGATTGCGAATATCATCAACCGAATTATTTGATGCAGCATCCAGTTCATGAATATTATATGAACGACTTCCATTAAAAGCTTCACACGATTCACATTGGTTACACGGTTCAACTTCTTCAGTTAAATTTTGGCAATTTATTGTTTTGGCAAAAATCCGGGCACAGGTAGTTTTTCCAACACCACGAGGACCACAAAATAGATACGCATGAGCTAACTGACTGTTTTTAATAGCGTTCTTTAATGTTGAAGTAATGGACGCTTGTCCAACCACTGTTTGAAAGGTATCCGGCCTATATTTTCTTGCTGAAACAATAAAATTCTCCATATCAATCTCTAATGAAAATCAAAGATAAACATTTTATAAAATGTTGGAAGAAGAACTTATTAACATGAAAAGCATTTCCAATCATTAGCCCTTCTGAACAAAAGAAGAATCTTCCTGTTTTCAATCTCGTTAAACAAATTGTATAATGTCATGAAAAAAATAACTATTCTTCTTACACTTATTCTTCTTGTAAATTTTGGGTTTGCCCAAAAAAGCTTTCATAATTTTGTGGTTCAAGACATTGAAGGTACTGACTTTGATTTATCAAGCTTAAAAGGTAAAAAAGTATTGGTGGTTAACACGGCATCAAAATGTGGATTAACGCCACAATACAAACTTCTACAGGCACTATATGAAAAATATGGTGGAGATGATTTTACCATTGTTGGATTTCCTGCTAATAATTTCCTCAAACAAGAGCCAGGTTCAGACTCTGAGATCAAAAAATTTTGCGAACGCAACTATGGAGTTTCGTTTCCAATGATGTCAAAGATATCGGTTAAAGGCGATGATATTCACCCCGTATATCAGTGGCTCACCCAAAAAGATAAAAATGGGTTAAAAGACTCAAAAGTCAGCTGGAACTTTCAAAAGTACCTAATTGATGAAAATGGTCAGCTTGTGGATTACCTTAGTCCAAAAACAAAACCAAACGATGAAAAGATTATTAACTGGCTACAAGGAAAGTCGTTGTAAAATAGCTTAACCAAGCATAAAACATTTTTTGAACCGTGGAGTTTTCTCTACGGTTTTTTGATGCAAAAAATCAGAATAGCAAAAATCAACTTATAATGCCACGTTATTGAATTTATCACGTATGTAATAATAGAACAAATGTTACCGTCAGTAGATTTTGAAAGCGGGTATTTTTTAGTTTCTTTTATGTAGATTTTAAATTAATAAATAATGAAACGAGGCTTTGCCAGCGACAATAATGCAGGAGTACTTCCTGAAGTTTTACAAGCTATGGAATCTGTAAACCAAGGTCATACTGTGGGATATGGTGATGATCCGGTTACAATAGAAGCAGTTGAGCTTTTTAAAAAAGAATTTGGTCAGGATATTGATGTCTATTTTGTTTTTAACGGAACCGGTGCTAATGTACTAGGTCTTTCCACTCTCACACAATCATACAACTCCGTAATCTGTGCTGACACTTCGCATATCCAGGTTGATGAATGCGGTGCACCAGAACGCTTTACAGGATGCAAACTACTCCCTGTGAAAAGTGGAAAAGGAAAAATTATACCTGAGCAAATTGAACAATACCTTCATGGTTTTGGATTTGAGCATCATGCCCAACCGGGTGTAATTTCAATATCACAGGTTTCGGAATTGGGTACAGTGTATTCTGTTGATGAAATAAAGGCCATTGCGGATCTTGCTCATCGTCACGGACTGTTCCTTCACATGGATGGTGCTCGAATTGCGAACGCTGCTATAGCTTTAGATTTACCTTTCAAGTCATTTACCAAAGATGCTGGTGTTGATGTTCTTTCTTTTGGAGGAACAAAAAATGGGTTAATGATGGGAGAAGCCGTTGTTTTTTTTAATCCTGAACTTTCACAAAATGCGAAATACATCCGCAAACAAAGCATGCAGCTTTTTTCAAAAATGCGCTTTGTAAGTGCGCAGTTCCTTCCCTATTTCAAGGAGCAACTATGGAAAAAAAGTGCCCTTCATGCGAACAATATGGCTCAGTTGCTGGAAAAAGAGGTTTCAAAAATTGAAGGAGTCAAACTCACCCAAAAAACGGAAGCTAACGGAGTTTTTGCTATTATTCCCCCAGAAATCATCGAAAAACTTCAGCAAGAATACTTCTTTTACGTTTGGGATGAAAACCGATCAGAAGTTCGCTGGATGACATCGTTTGACACAACTAAGGAAGATGTACTTGACTTTGTTCGGATTTTGAAAAGCTTATTATAAACATGCGAATATTCAACTATTATCCAGAGCAGGACAAAGAACATGATCCTGAACTTGAAAAGAAGATATTCAAGCATAGCCTTGTTTTTCCTTCTATTTTCTTGTTTACATTATGGCTGGTATTTGTAGTTGAACAAGTCA
Organism: uncultured Sunxiuqinia sp.; assembly: GCA_965372405.1. GTDB lineage: Bacteria > Bacteroidota > Bacteroidia > Bacteroidales > Prolixibacteraceae > Sunxiuqinia. The sequence goes on along the minus strand of CBDVCE010000086.1, from coordinate 6,585 downwards.
TGAATTTAAGTTTTGTCGAATTCGGAATCTATCCACTACAATTTAAAGGTCTAAAAGGGATTATCTTTTCACCTTTCATCCACAGTGGATTAAAACACATTTTCGCAAACTCAGTTCCATTCTTCGTGCTATCTCTCGCTCTTTTCTTCTTTTACCGCAATCTAGCCTACCGTATTTTTTTCCTGATATTTCTATTGTCAGGCTTATGCGTTTGGCTTGGTGGTCGTGAGGCATGGCACATAGGCGTAAGTGGAATTATATACGGTTTAGGTTCATTTTTATTTTTCAGTGGTCTATTTCGCAATGATATAAGACTGCTCACCATCTCTATCATTGTTGTTTTCTTATATGGAGGAATGTTTTGGGGAATGTTTCCAATTGAACCTGGCATTTCCTGGGAAAGCCATTTATGGGGAGCCGCAAGTGGATTCTTTCTCAGCTTTTATTATCGAAAGCAAGGACCTCAAAGAGCGAAATATGAATGGGAAGATGAAACTGATGATGAAGATGAGGCTTCCGTTCATGATTTCTTAAAAATCGATCATGAAAGTCAAAAAAACACAAATGATGTTGAAAAGCATAATTAGAAAATGATTAACTTTGCCCCTTCATAAAGAAAACAGGTTCTAAAACAATGATTAGCAGAAGAATAATCCGCATTAAGGTTTTACAGGTTTTGTACGCCTTCTATACATCACCAGATAAATCTATCAATAACACGGAGAAAGAACTTTTCTTCAGTTTCCAGAAAACTTACGATCTCTACCATTACTTATTTGATTTAGTTATTGAAATAGCCAAGCATGCTGAATCAGTAATTGAATTACGGAAAAAAAAGCACTTCCCAACAGAAGATGATTTGAATCCAAATATCCGTTTTATCAACAATGCCTTGATTAGACAGCTTAGAGATAATGAATCGCTCGGAAAGTGCTTGGAGAAATCAAAACTATCCTGGTCAGATGAGCCAGAGTTGATTAAAAGGCTTAACGAGGCAATGATCTCTGGAGAGTTCTTTAAAAAGTACATGGCTTCTTCTGACAACAACTACCAGTCTGACAAGAAGCTAGTTGAGCGGATATTAATTGATATTATCCTTCAATCAGAAGACGTTCATATTCTACTTGAAGAGCAGAGTATTTATTGGAATGATGATATTGAATTTGTCATAAGTATGATGATTAAAACAATTAAACGTTTTAAAGAATATACACGCGAGGATCATTCATTAATGCCCATGTTTAAAGATCCCGAAGATCAGGACTTTGCAAAGAATTTAGCAAGAAAGGCGATTTTAAATCATGATGATCTAAGACAAATCGTTGAGGAACATACACTTAATTGGGATATTGACCGGATTGCATTTATGGACAAGCTCATATTAGAGTTAGCGATTTCCGAATTTCTATATTTCCCTTCCATCCCAACAAAAGTTACTCTGAACGAATACATTGAGCTATCAAAATATTATAGCACTAAAAGAAGTAGCAACTTCATTAATGGAATTCTTGATAAAACATTGAAAGACCTGAAAAATGAAGATAAAGTTAAAAAAGCAGGTCGCGGCTTGATTGGTGAGGATAACTCACCAAAATGAAAAATGTCCTGATCATATTAATACTTGTTTCATTTTTAAGTTGTCAAACAAAAACTGGAAAACAAAATAATACCGATCAGAAAGTGGGTGTTGCAAAAATTGAAGTCGTTCAGGATTTCCATAATTTTGGTAACTTGCAGGCCGGAGAAACAGTTGCTTTTAGTTTTAAAATAAAGAATATTGGCAATACTTCTCTTTTCATTGAAAAAATTGAAACAGACTGTGGATGTATCCATGCAGAGTATCCAAAAGAGGCAATTGAAGCTGGAGAATCTGATTTTATTGAGATCGTATTTAACTCAGCGGGAGAAACTGGACGGATTTATAAAAGCATAAGTATATTTTCAAATGCTGAGAACAAGGAAATCAAGCTGGCAATTGCAGCAACAGTCAATAATGAAATGATAAATCTTTACAGTAAAAATTAAATAGAACAACCTATGAATTATTTATTAATGCAACCACAAACGGGTGCAGAATCTAATCCGATTACAACTTTCTTACCATTGATACTGATTGTTGTTGTTTTTTATTTCTTCATGATCAGACCTCAAATGAAGCGTCAGAAAGATTTGAAAAAATTTCGCGAAAGTCTTGCCAAAGGTGACAAAGTAGTTACGAATGGTGGTATTTATGGCAAAGTAGCCGAAATCAAAGACAACTATGTTTTATTGCAAGTTGATGACAATGTAAAACTTCGTGTTGACAAAAGTGCTGTTGTAAAAGACATGGCTGATGTTACTCCTCAGAAATAATATTGAGAAGCAAAATATGCAGGGCAGGCTTTAAAGTCTGCCCTTTTTTTTATCTTTGAATTTGTGGAAAACAAATGGATCAATAAAATCAGAGATTTCTTCAAGAATCTCAATTTGAAGGATGACCGAAGAGTGGTCATTTTTTTAGTTTGTGTTGGCATCGCTACCAGCTTTTGGTTTTTAAATGCCTTAAGTAAAGACTATAAAGTTGAACTCAGTTTCCCGGTAAGATACACCAACCTTCCAGAAAATAAGAACCTGACCAATGAACCTCCAGCCAATTTCATTTTAGAGGTGAACGCTCATGGCTTCTCAATTCTTCGACACAAATTGAGTTTGGCATTCTCCCCATTGGTTTTTAATGTTAACCAATTTACAGGGAAAATGATGGAAGAGAGTACCCGATCCAGCTTTGCTATCTCTAGCCGTCGTTTTATTGGCCCAATATCAGATCAAATAAGCAATGAGCTTCAAATAAGTCACATTTGGCCTGACACGCTCCATTTTAAGTTTGATCAAATTATTGAAGCCAAAGTTAAGGTATTACCAAACCTCAAAATTGATTTCAAAAAACAATATTATCAGAATGGCGAAATCAGGACACGACCCGACTCAGTATTGGTATCAGGTCCAAAATCAGTTCTGGATACTCTTAAGTATGTTCAAACTAAATTTCAGAACTACAACGAAATTGATCAAACCATTCAGCGTAATATTTCTCTTGAAGAATCAGAAATATTTAATTGCCAACCCAAACGGGTTGTTTTAAATATCCCGGTTGAAGAATTCACTGAAAAGCAACTTGAAATCCCCATTACTGTATACGGGTTGCCAGAGAATATGAAGATCAACCTCTTCCCTGCTAAAACCAGATTAACTTTCATGACCGGATTGAGTATATTCAATGAAATAACAATTAATGATTTTGAGGCAAGCGTATCCTATCGAGACATTCTTAAAAATCAAGACAGATTGATTGTAAATATCACCCGACAACCTGTGAATATTCAGGCCTTAAATATTTCAACTACTGAAGTTGAATACCTTATTGAAAAGTAAAATGATAAAAGTTGGTATTACTGGTGGCATAGGAAGTGGAAAATCTGTGGTTGCTCAGTTTTTCAAAATAATTGACATTCCTGTTTTTGAAGCCGACATTGAGGCTAAGAAAATCATTAATCATTCTGCAATTGTTCGAAGTAAAATGATCATAAATTTTGGAGAAGACATTTACCTCCCAAATCAGACCATTAACCGAAAAAAATTAGCCGATATAATTTTTAATTCTCCATCTTCGTTGCAGAAAGTGAATTCCATCATTCATCCTGAAGTCAGAAAAAACTTTAATGAATGGGCTGACCAACAAAATTCGGAATATGTTGTACACGAAGCGGCTATTCTTTTTGAAAGTGGTTTTTATAAAATGATGGACTTTATGATTTTGGTTACAGCTCCTGTAGAAACAAGAATTGAACGTGTAATAAAGAGGGATAATGTTTCAAAGGAAGATGTAACTGCAAGAATGAAGAGGCAATGGGATGATCCTGAAAAAATAAAATTAAGCAACCTTGTATTGACAAATGACAATACGGAACTAATAATTCCACAATTAATTGAATTAGATAAAAACTTAAGAAGACATGGCTAAATTTGGGAAATGGCTTGCTGGAGGATTAGGATGGGCATTTTTCGGCCCCATTGGAGGTATTTTAGGCTTTGCTGTTGGTTCTATGTTTGATAGTGAAAAAAACATAACCATGCAAAATGGTACCTCACCTCAAAAAACAACTACAGGTGCATATGTAATGAGCCTATTAGTTTTGATAGCTGCAGTAATGAAAGCAGATGGGAAAGTATTAAAATCGGAATTGGAATACGTAAAACAATTTTTGGTTCGGACATTTGGTGCAGCCTCTTCACAGGAAGCGATCCGCATGCTTCGGGACATACTAAAACAAAATATTCCGGTTACTGATGTTTGCCACCAGATAGAAAATAACATGGAGTATTCATCGCGCCTGCAATTGCTGCACTTGCTTTTTGGAGTTGCACAATCAGATGGTCATGTTGATATTGCGGAATTAAATCTGATTACCCAGATGGCCAATAACATGGGCATTAATTCAAAGGATTTTGAATCCATAAAATCCATGTTTGTTAAAGACACTGGAGCAGCTTATAAAATACTTGAGATTGACCCTGGGGCGAGTGATGAAGAAATTAAAAAGGCTTATCGGAAAATGGCCATGAAATATCATCCAGATAAGGTAAGCTACCTAGGAGAAGACATTCAAAATTCAGCAAACGAAAAGTTCCAAAAGGTAAACGAAGCATACGAAAACATAAGGAAAGAACGAAATATCGCATAAAAAAAGAATCTCGCCAAATGGCGGGATTCTTTTTTGGGAGTGGTTTTTTATTAGCTATTCAAATCTTCAAATTCAACATTTGTATAATCCTTGTCTACCACATCTTCAGTCTTATTAATGACTTCCTCTTGTACTTCATGGATTTCATCAATAACTTCTTCATGTTCACTGCTTACTATAAAGTTTACAACTTCACTAAAGCCATCAGCAAATTTTTCAAAATCTTCTTTATAAAGAAAAATCTTGTGCTTCTCAAAATGAAAGTTACCATCCTGATCGTATCTCTTTTTACTTTCAGTAATAGTAAGGTAGTATTCATCTTTTCGAGTTGCTTTCACATCAAAGAAATAGGTTCTCTTGCCAGCCCTTACAGCTTTTGAATAAATTTCCTGTCTGAACTTACTGTCAATCTCTTTTTTGTCACCTTGTTTTTCAAAGCTCTCCATCTTGCTAGTTTTTAGTTATTTCCATTGTTTCTTATTCAAAAATATAAAATTATTTTGAATAATATGAGAAACTGTTAACAAACAGTTGTTTTAACACATGCTAACCAATGTTCATTTTTGGCAATTCTTTATACGCATATAGGCAATTAACACCACTAAATACCAAGCAGTTAATTGCTCTTTTTATTTATTTGAATTATAATATTTTAAAGCTTCTGGCATAATTAATTCCAAAGCTTCAATTCTCTTCGTGTCAACCGGGTGAGTACTCAAAAACTCAGGTGGTTTTTGACCACCCTGCTCAGACATGCGCTGCCAGAAAGCAACAGACTCTCTTGGATCATAACCAGACATGGCCATGAAAATCAATCCCATTTTATCAGCTTCATATTCATGCTTACGTGAAAATGGCAACATTACACCAACTTGAGAACCCATTCCATAGGCCATTGAAAATATAGCCTGCGTTTCTTTTGGTTTCTCCTTCATCGCTTCACTCACAGCTAATCCTCCCATTTGCACCAACATACCATGACTCATTCGCTCATTTCCATGTCTGGCCACTGCATGAGCAATTTCATGTCCCATTACAACTGCCAAACCTGTTTCTGTTTTAGTTAATGGCAAAATGCCCGTATAAAAAACAACTTTCCCACCAGGCATACACCATGCATTTGGAACATCACTATCTACAAGATTAAATTCCCAATCAAAATTTGCGATATAACTTTCATAGCCATTATCTTTCAGGAACTTTTCCACAGAAGCAGCAACCTTCACGCCAACTCGTTTTAGTGTAGCTAATTGCTGTTGGTTATTTGATACTTTGTTTTCACTTAGAAATTGATCATAGCTTGTTAAGCTCATTTGTACCATATCAGCCTCGGGAAGTAAGTTTAATTGACTCCTTCCGGTTAATGGCACCGTACTACATCCTTCAATTAAAAAAGAAGCAATAATAACTACCGCAAATATTAGTGAAGATCTAAAGTTTTTTGAAATCATAATTTCAGTTTTTTTATTCAACAAATTAATAAACAAATATCCTAAATAAAAGATTTAGTTTTCTCGAAAAATGAAGAGAAAATTAAAAATTCATGTTTGAATTAGCTTTTCAAAAATGTCATACTCATTAAGGCATTATTAATGACGGATCAAGCCAACTTGTCCTTGGTGGAAGAAAGCTCTATTATGACTGCAATTATTTAATCAAATCTTGCAAATTGTATGTATAAATGAAATAGGGTGCAAATGAAACAAAAAAAGCCATTCGTCAAAGACAAGTAGCTTTTTGCGGTGACGACGAGACTTGAACTTGTATCACCAATATAAATGTTTTTCAATGTGTTATCAACTTCTTCACTTAGCCTGTAACGATTTTGTAACGACAAATATAATTCTTCATTTGTCTCATCATT
>CBDVCE010000085.1:0-18194 GCA_965372405.1 uncultured Sunxiuqinia sp. | reverse complement strand
CTCACGTACGGTTCTTAGAGGGGAAAGCGGCAGTAATGCCGCCGACCTACTCGACCTGTTTATTGACGACCCGAACGAAAACCTGAAGCGCTTTGAGAAGATGGGGCGTAATATGCAGTCTTTGGCAAAATATGGGCGTGGCAACCTGATCAATAAGGAATGGATAGACCTTTATTTAAATGAAGCCCACGCTAAAGGCTTAATTTCAATCAGGGCACATTATAATGTGATGGCTTGGTCAGATGACCAACAGGAATTAAAGAAAATCAAAAACAATGTGGGTTCTCAAATTTCCCTTATGGGCTGCAAACCCCGTCATAATACGGTGGATACGCCCACGCTTTTCTGGGCAGGGATGCCGGGCAATGGGGGTGATTTCCCATCAGAAGAAAGCTTTTACACCTTCATTGAACAGGCTTGCTGCTTTTTTACAGGGGAAACCAATTATCAAAGCTCCCCATCGCCCTTTGGGATTAAGATGGTGGACAGGCTGACCGGAAAGCCCCTGCATGTGGATATTTCCGACTTGCCCATGAAAAAAGGTATTATCACCAACCGGAACAAGTTTGTTTTGGGACCTTCGGGCAGTGGGAAATCCTTTTTTACCAATCATATGGTAAGGCAATATTATGAGCAGGGAACGCATGTATTATTAGTGGATACAGGGAATAGTTACAAAGGTTTGTGTGATTTGATTCACCGCAAAACAAAAGGCAAAGACGGCGTGTATTTCACTTATACCGAAGAAAATCCAATCGCCTTTAATCCTTTTTATACTGATGACGGGGTATTTGATATTGAAAAGCGGGAAAGTATAAAAACACTAATTCTCACCTTGTGGAAAAAGGACAGTGAAATCCCCACCCGTGCAGAGGAAGTGGCTTTGTCCAATGCCGTTAGCAATTACATTGCTGCAATAAAAAAAGACAAAACACTTATCCCATCTTTCAACTCTTTTTATGAGTATGTCAGGGAGGCTTATGCCAAAATCCTGATATCAAAAAAGGTCAGGGAAAAAGACTTTGATATCGCCAATTTCTTAAATGTATTGGAACCCTATTACAAAGGTGGTGAATACGACTATTTGCTGAATTCATCCAAACAAATGGATTTGTTGGGTAAACGGTTTATCGTTTTCGAACTGGATGAAATTAAAGACCACCCCATCCTTTTCCCAGTTGTAACCATTATCATTATGGAAACTTTCATCAACAAAATGAGGCGTTTGAAAGGTATCCGAAAGATGATATTGCTGGAAGAAGCCTGGAAAGCTATTGCCAAAGAAGGCATGGCAGAATATATCAAGTATTTATTTAAAACGGTCCGTAAATTTTTCGGGGAGGCTATCGTTGTTACGCAAGAAGTGGATGATATTATTGCTTCGCCCATTGTGAAGGAAAGTATTATCAATAATTCCGACTGCAAGATATTGCTTGACCAGCGCAAGTATATGAACAAATTTGATGCGATACAGGCATTATTGGGATTGAGCGATAAGGAATGTGACCAGATTCTTTCCATCAATATGGACAATGACCCCAAACGCAACTACAAAGAGGTATGGATAGGCTTGGGTGGTGTACAATCGGCGGTTTATGCCACAGAAGTAAGTCTGGAAGAATATTATACCTATACCACCGAAGAAAGTGAAAAAATGGAGCTTCATGCCCTATGCGAAAAATTCGGGGGCAATATCGAAATGGCTATTAAACAATTAGCCGAAAATAAAAGGAGTCAAAACTAAAAATCAATAATCATGAAAAAAATAGCAAGTATTATCCTATTAACTATAGTACTGTGGATGCCCAGCATTACTCTAAAGGCACAATTTATTGTTGCAGACCCTGCAAACCTGGCATCGGGGATTGTCAATTCCGTTAATGAAATTGTACAAACATCATCCACGGTATCCAATATGGTTAAAAACTTCAATGAAGTCAAAAAAGTGTATGAACAGGGCAAGGAGTATTACGACAAGCTTAAAGCTGTTCACGATTTGGTGAAAGATGCCCGTAAGGTTCAGCAAACCTTACTTATGCTTGGTGAGATTTCGGATATCTATGTCAATTCATTTGAATTGATGTTGCAGGATGAGAATTACACCATTGAGGAGCTGGAAGCTATTGCATTTGGCTATACCAAATTACTGGAAGAAGGTGTCAACATCCTGAAGGAGATGAAAGATGTAATCAGTAGTACAGGTTTGTCCATGACTGATAAGGAACGCATGGATGTGGTTAACAGGTGTTATCATGCAGTCAAAGGCTATCGGAATTTAACCCAATACTATACCAGTAAAAACATATCCGTTTCCTATTTACGCTCTAAAGAGAAAGGGGATGTTGATCGCATCCTGGCACTTTATGGCAGCATTGGGGACAGGTATTGGTAATCACTCTTTAAAGAAACAAGCATGGATACATTTGATAATTTACACCAGGCACTACGTGTGCTCTATACCGAAATGATTCCCCTTTGTTCTGATATGACAGGGATAGCCAAAGCTATTGCCGGATTAGGGGCACTCTTTTATGTGTCTTATCGGGTTTGGCAATCACTGGCACGGGCAGAACCCATTGATGTGTACCCTTTACTGCGCCCTTTTGCCATTGGTTTATGCATCCTGTTTTTCCCAACACTTATACTAGGTACAATGAATGCTGTGTTAAGCCCGATTGTGAGAGGTACAAACGCTATGTTGGAAACTCAGGTATTGGATATGGAGCAACTTAAAAGGGATAAAGACCAGATTGAACGGGAAATGATGCTTAGGAATCCCGATGAAGCTTTTCTTGTCAGTGATGAAGCTTTTGATAAAGCCATAGATGAGTTGGGCTGGGGTCCCAAAGACCTTGTAACTATGGGTGGTATGTATGCCCAACGTAGTTGGTATCAAATGAAAAAATCAATACAACAGGCTTTTATGAATTTTCTGGAACTTATTTTCAATGCAGCGGCATTGATTATTGATTGCCTGCGGACATTCTTTTTAATCGTACTGTCAATTTTGGGTCCTATCGCTTTTGCCTTTAGCATTTACGATGGTTTCCAAAGTACATTAACCACATGGCTGACACGCTATATCAGTATTTATCTGTGGCTTCCGGTAGCCGATATTTTTTCAACTATACTGGCAAAACTTCAGGCTTTAATGCTGCAAAAGGACATTGCAGAAATGGCTGCCGACCCCAATTATATCCCGCAAGGGACAAACGGCATATACATCACCTTTATGCTCATTGGTATCGTGGGTTATTTCACCATCCCATCGGTAGCAGGATGGATTGTACAGGCTGGAGGCATGGGCAGTTATGGTAAAAATGTCAATAGTGCTGCCGTAAAAGGCACATCCGTTGCCGGGGGTGCTATGGGGGCAGCTTCCGGGAACATCTTAGGCAGGATAAAAGGATAATTAAAAATAATGGAAAGTGGGGATTGAAATCAGGACAGAACCTCTTCACTCTTTGAGTGAAAATAATTCTTGTTTCTTCTTCACTTTCCTAAAAAAATGAATCATATGGAATTTAAACAACTTAAAAATATTGAAAGCAGCTTCCAGCAAATAAGGCTGTTTGCCATCATCTTTGTTTGTGTTTGCGCTGTTGTTACAGTTTACTCCGTTTGGAGTTCTTACCGCTTTGCCGAATCACAACGCCAAAAGATTTATGTACTTGACCAGGGCAAGTCGCTGATACTGGCACTATCGCATGACCTGGCACAAAACCGCCCGGTTGAAGCTAAAGAGCATATCAGGCGTTTTCATGAATTATTCTTTACCCTGTCACCCGACAAAGAAGCGATAGAATACAATATCAATCGTGCCCTATACCTGGCTGACAAAAGTGCTTTTACCAATTATAAGGATTTGGTAGAGAGTGGTTATTATAACCGGATTATATCAGGCAATGTAACCCAACAAATATGGGTGGACAGTATCCAATGTAATTTTGATACCTACCCCTATGAAGCCCATGTTTTTGCACGGCAGCATATTATTCGGGAATCAACAGTTACAGAGCGCAATTTGACTTCATCCTGTCGCTTACGGAATACTTCAAGAAGTGATAACAATCCCCATGGCTTTATGATAGAGGGTTTTGAAATCACAGAAAACAAGGATGTAGCCACATGGAAAAGGTAACAGCAATTGAAAAAGAAAAAACCATGGAAAAAGAGGAACTAACAATCAGGACAAAATTTCAAACCAAGATAAAAAGCACTTGTGAAAATCTCACACCAAAACAACGGAAAGTAGCTGTTTCTACTTTGTTATTTATTCTGACGGCATTATGCCTGCTAAGTATTGCAGATGCCTTTCAGGGCAATAGATATGAATTCAGGCAAGACCGGATTTCACCTTTAACCATACCTAAAAATAATAACAATGGAACAAAATAAACAAGAAAGGGAACAGCCTAAAGAGCTGAACCCTGAACAAATACAAAGGCGAAAAAAGCTGATTGTCTTCCCCCTGATGTTTGCAGGTTTTGCACTGGTCATGTACTTTATTTTTATGCCTTCAAAGGATGATAAGCAGGAACAGAAAGGCTTAAATACAGATTTGCCCATACCTAAAAACGAAATTATAGGGGATAAAAAAACAGCTTATGAAATGGAGCTTTTGAGTAAAAACAGAAAGGACAGAAAACTATTGTCCCTTAAAGATTTTGGGCTTGAATCGGATACTGTAAAAAACAAAACAATTGTCCGCAGTATTCAAGGTAGCAAGCCAAATAAAACCCCTAAATCTTCAATCCGTTCATCTGCCGATGCCTATAAAAACATGAACCGTGATTTGAACAGCTTTTACAATCAGCCCCATAAGGGCAGCAAGGAAAAGGAACTGGAAAGGAAGATAGAAAAATTACAGGCTGCTTTAGACGAAAAAAACAGTAATGATAACCTCGTTGATGAACAATTAAAGGTAATGGAAGAAAGCTATAAAATGGCTGCCAAATATATGCCCTCCATGCAGGGGCAAGCTCAAAAGACTTTGCCACCCAATATTTCTTTACCCAATGTCCCCAAAAATGAAAGCAGGGAACTGCACACTGTTTCAAAGCTAAGTAATCAGGGAAGTGCCAGTGCTTTATCCCAAACTATTAGTGATTCTGCTTTTATGGACAGGTATTCCCAGCCCCACAATATAGGTTTTCATACGGCAGGGCTTAATGAAGATGAGCATATTCAAAAGAATACGATAAAAGCCTGTGTGCACAATGACCAGATTATTATATCTGGGCAAAATGTAAAGCTACGCTTGTTGGAACCCATAAAAGCCGGAGACCTTAATATCCCAAGGCATGAAATTATCATCGGGATTGCAAGTGTACAGGGGGAACGCCTGAATATCCTGGTCAAGTCCATTGAGTACTCAGGAAAGATAATCCCTGTGGAAATGCTGGTCTATGATATGGATGGGCAACAGGGCATTTTCGTTCCCGGTTCAATGGAACGCAATGCAGCTAAAGAAATTGTTGCAGGTATGGGGAGCAGTAGTGGAACAAGTATCAGTGTTAACGGGCAAAGTGCGGCAGGGCAACTAGCTGTTGACATGGGCAGGAACATCATGCAGGGAGGCAGCCAATACCTTTCCAAACGGCTGCAATTAGTTCGAATTAAATTAAAAGCAGGACACAGTTTGTTGCTCCTGCCCAAACAAGAATAAGTATCAACCTTTAAAATCATCAAATATGAAATCAGTAAAAATATTAATTGTCATTTTTTTGACATTCTTAGTAACAGGGCTTAGTGCTCAAAATGTAAAATCAAACCAGTGTTACGATGTTTACAACATTGTTCCAAAGGAAATACCCAATGACAGGGTCATCAGACCCTACAGCCTGGAAGTTTCTTTTGATAAAACGGTACATATTATTTTTCCCGATGCAGTGTTGTACATCGACCTGGGGAGTGCCGATATTATTGCAGGAAAAGCCAATGCAGCAGAAAATGTACTGCGGGTAAAAGCTGCTGTCAGGGATTTCGAAAATGAAACCAACTTCTCGGTCATCACACAAGCTGGGAATTTTTATGCTTTCAATGTAAAATATGCTTCCGACCCTAAAAAGCTGAACTTTGAAATGAAGGATTTTATCCATGATGGTAACATCATCAACCGTCAGGACAATGCCCTTGAAGTATACCTTACAGAACTCGGCAATGAATCCCCTAAAACGATGAACCTAATCATGAAATCCATTTATGTGAAAAACAAAAGGAAGGTGAAACATATCGGCAGTAAACACTTTGGTGTTCAGTATTCCCTAAAGAGTATTTACAGCCATTCCAATATGTTGTATTTCCACACTGAGATTAGAAACAAGACACATGTGATTTTTGATATTGACTTTATCAGCTTTAAAATAGTTGATAAAAAGGTGGCTAAAAGAACTGCCATTCAGGAGACTATTATTAAACCTGTGAGGACATACAATTACATTACTCTGGTTAAAGGAAAGGCAGTGGAGCGCACAGTCCTGGCATTTGAGAAATTCACCATCCCCGATGACAAACAATTAGAGGTTGAACTATTTGAAAAAAATGGAGGTAGACATCAAAGCTTTATTATTGAAAATGCAGAACTGATACGGGCAAAGGAGATTGACAAACTTAATATTGAGTAGTATGAAAACATTATTAATGATTCTAGGGCTGTGCCTGCTTGTTTCCTTTCAAAGCAAGGCGCAACGATACCTTCCAGGGCAAAAGGGCTTTCAGTTGACCTATGGAAGTGTAGATGATAAACCTATTGGTAAATTTAAAGACAACTTCCATTGTGGGTTTAAATACAGTGTTTATACCAAAAAAAAGAACCGTTGGCTTATTGGTGCTGAATATTTACAGAAACAATACAATTATAAAGAGGCTACTATTCCAAAAGAACAGTACACTGCTGAAGGTGGCTATTACCTGAATTTTCTGGCTGCTTTCAGGCAAACGGTCTTTCTTTCTGTTGGTGCATCAGCACTGGCAGGTTATGAAACAAGTAATAAGAATGACAAGATATTGTTTGATGGTGCTACCCTCAAAAATGATAATTGCTTTGTTTATGGTGGTGCTTTAAGTCTTGAAATTGAAATTTTTCCTTGCAACCAGATAGCTCTTTTGCTCTATGCCCGTGAGCGGATGTTGAAAGGTTCAGACATCGGAAAGTTCCACAGCCAATTGGGTGTGGGTGTTAAATTTATTATCAATTAAAAAATGAAGAGTATTGAACATGTCTTCTCATTCATATAAAAATACTGTTTTATGATGGATATATACAGGAGTAGTGAAAGTGTATTCTTATATTTTTGTTTTTTTAATAATTAATAAAACTAAGGTTGACCTTGTCAACTTAAAAAGATTTGTGATGACAAAAAGTAAACCATTAATAATTCCAATATTTTTACTATGCCTTCTGTGGTCATCTAATACTATTGGGCAGGAAAATATTAGCAAAAATAGTTGGTCTGATTGGCGTGGGGCAAACCGCGATGGAGTATGGAGTGAAACGGGAATTATTGAAGGATTTGATTCAGAAGAAATCCCACTTAAATGGTCTGTCCCAATTGGTCCTGGGTACTCGGGACCAACTGTTGCCAACGGGAAAGTTTATGTAACCGACAGGAAAGAAGAACCTAATGAGGTAGAGCGGGTTCTTTGTTTTGATGAACAAACCGGCAAACAGATTTGGGAATACACATACAATTGTATTTATGCGGTGGGATATCCTGCTGGACCACGTGCTTCTGTTGTCATAAATAATGGCAAAGCCTATTCTCTGGGTACAATGGGAAACCTTTTCTGTTTAAATGCTGAAAATGGTGAACTAATCTGGGAAAAAGACCTGAATAAAGAATATGAAATCAGGATGCCAGTTTGGGGAATTTCCGCTACACCATTAATCGTTGATGAGAAAATAATTCTTATGGTTAGTGGAAGCAACAATGCCGGTATCCTTGCTTTAAATAAAAATACAGGGAAAGAAATTTGGCGTAATCTTGATGATGCCGGTGCCTATTCATCTCCAATATTAATAGAAAAAGGGGGAACAAGAGTAGTGGTTGCTTGGACTAAAAATAATCTTGTGGGCTTGAATCCGGTGAATGGAGAAATTCATTGGAAATTTCCCTGGGAAATAAAAGCAGGTATGGGGATTTCTACTCCGGTTTTATATAAAGATCACATTTTTGTGAGTTGTTTTTTTAATGGTTCGTTGCTGGTAAAACTAGGAAACAATTATACCACTGTAGAAAAGGTATGGCAACGAAGTGGTAAAAACGAACGAAAAACCGATGCACTTCATTGTGTGATGAATACTGCCGTCATTCTTAATGATTTTATTTATGGGGTTGATAGTTATGGAGAATTACGTTGCCTTGAACTAGCTACAGGCAACAGGGTTTGGGAAGACCTAACCGCTGTACCCAAAAGCCGTTGGGCTAATATTCATTTTATCCAGAATGAAGAAAAAACCTGGATGTTTAACGAACAAGGTGAATTAATCATTTCTGAATTATCACCCAATGGTTTTAAGGAAATAAGCCGGGCAAAACTAATTGAACCAACAAAAAAACAATTGGGTCGGGGCGTTACATGGACACATCCTGCATTTGCAAATAAACATGTATTTATAAGGAATGATAAGGAATTGGTTTGTGCTGACTTATCAAAGAAGAAATAAAAAAAATTACGTGAAAATTTTAAATAAATATTCATCTGGTCATGCCTCATCTTTGATGATTCTGATATTAATAATGAATATGATATGAAAAAGTCAGTCAATTGTTTTAGGGAAATCACAATGGAAGATGGGGTGATTAGTGTCCCGCCAAAAATGGAAAGATTTAAATATAGGATATGTAAAATTATGAGAACAATAAATCTGAAGGTATTCAATCCAATAATCTTGATTGCCCTGTTAATTACTGCTTGTTCTAAAGAAGAGTGTTGTGTCAGTACTGATATAACTTCATCAACAATGAGTATTGTTCAGCTGGGTAATTGTGAGGATGCTATTTTCAATATGCAATTTAGTTTCAACGAGCAATACCTGATTATAACAAACCAATCTGATTATGATGATAAAGTTCTGGGCTCATGTCACCCCGATCTGGATTTTACACAGAATAATCTTGTTATTGGGAAGGTTTATAGCCAAAAGAAAATTCTGGCACTAAATTATAAGTTTTACAGGTCGTGCGAGCCTAACTATTACAAATTATCAATTATTCCTGAACATGAAGGAACCGGTATTAGTGATGAATTAATTGACTATTACTACCACTTTGTTATTCCTAAAAGCGAGAAGATTGATTTTCTAAAGATTGTAATTAGTGATAGGAATAACTTACGGGAAGTTTATCCATGATAATATGTAATAGAATTACTTTTTTATAAAATAGAATTAATAAGTTATTTGGTTTCAAGTTTTATTTATATTTGCATCATTGTTGCATTTGAAAAACTATTGCAAGTATGAAACCACATGAAATATTAATAAAGCATAATTTAAAACGGACAAGCTGCCGTGAAGGTATAATTGAGGTTATAATATCTGCTAAAAGTGCTCTTTCTGAGAATGAAATACGAGGGCAGCTTGCAGGAAATTACGACCGAACAACTTTTTACCGCTCATTTAAAACGCTTGAAGAAAATAAAATAATACATAAAATAGTTGTCGATAATCAACTGGTCAAATATGCCCTTGATAATTCAATTACGATGAAAAACGAACATGCTCATTTTTATTGTCAGAAATGTAATTCGGTTCAATGCTTAGACGCTGTTCCAATAGAAAAGCCGTTTTTACCTAAAGGGTATACTTGTGCTCAAATGGAAATGATTATCAAAGGTATTTGTAACTTATGTGAAGAATCTGCAAATTAACGTTGAAACAATTTAATAAACATATAGCCCTTCTTCTATTAGGAATTTTTTCATTTCCTGTACTTTTTCAGTCAATACATATTATACAGCACCGTTCGCATAATCATGAAAATATTTGTTGTACAAGTCATTGCTGTGAAACCATAGGTTCATTTGAAAATATCAATTATTCTACAGCGGAGCCTGAAAAGCATTGCCCTATCTGTGAATACAAATTCTCAGTTAATAACCTATCCCAAATTGCCCGGGTTACATACACTATTTTTGAGCTGAAAGATAATTATAGAAATACGTTTACCCCTCAGTTTACTCCTTTTTATCGAAACGAAAAATCTCCCCGAGCCCCACCAACACTATCATCTTAGTCTTCTTTTTTTACAATTTTTCAAATCAACTCATTTTAAATTAATCTGATATGAGGAAATTAATCATGCTGTTAATCGGTATGAATATAATTGCCATGTCAATACATGGGCAAAGTATGTATTCTTTAAAAGGTAGAATACTGGACGAGCAAAACCAGCCATTGCCGGGTGCTTCGGTATTCATTACCCCAATTCAAAAAGGGGGAATTACAGATGCCAAAGGTTATTATTTTATTGATGACCTTAAAAAGGGCTTGTCCGGGATTAAAATATCTTTTATAGGATATAAAACCCTGGTTGACACAATCGAAATAACCCAAGGCATGGTTTACAATGCCAGAATGACTCCTTCTTCACTTAGTTTACAAGAAGTTGTGATTATTGATCATTATGCTGAAACACGTAAAAAGGAAGAATCGCTAAATATTGAAATTATAAATAACGACTACCTGAAACAAAATATGGGTGGGAGTTTGATGAAATCTTTGGAACGCTTACCCGGCGTTTCAACCATTGGCATAGGTTCAGGGCAATCGAAACCTGTAATACGTGGACTTGGTTTTAACAGGGTTGTAGTAGTAGAAAACGGCATTAAGCACGAAGGGCAACAATGGGGAGCCGACCACGGGCTTGAAATTGACCAGTATGCGATTGGGGGCATTGAAGTTATTAAAGGTCCTGCTTCGCTAATGTATGGTTCCGATGCCATTGGAGGTGTAATTGATATAAAGCAAAATAAAATACCGCATAATAATACCATAGGCGGCACTGTTGACTTGATTGGAAAGTCGAATAACAATTTGCTTGGGACTTCAATTTTACTTTCAGGCAGGAAAAACTGCTTGTTCATGAGTTTACGGGGGACTTTTATTGATTATGCTGATTATAAAGTCCCTACTGATAGTGTGGATATTTATTCGTACAAGGCTGCCCTGCATAACAAGCAGGTGAGGAATACGGCTGGGGGAGAAAAAAACATTCATTTTACTTTAGGGATTATCCGGAATCAGTTTAGTAGTAAATTCTTTGTTAGCAACGTAAATAGCAAAAGTGGGTTTTTTGCAAATGCCCATGGTCTAGAGCCCCGGAATGTTGATTATGAATTGCATGACAAATCAAGCCGGGATATTTTGTATCCATATCAACAGGTAAATCATTTTAAACTAAGCAATAAAAGCTATTGGAGACAGGAAAAATTTAAAATTGAAACTGATTTTGGTTTTCAGAGAAACTTCAGGCAGGAATGGAGCCAATATGTTAATCATGGATATATGCCTGCTACTTTTCCTGCAACTTTAACTTTTCCTGCTGACCTTGAAAGGCAATTCGATAAATTTATCTATTCCGGTAATCTGAAAACTACCTTTTTCCTGAGTGAGAAAACTATATTTTCAATGGGAATTAATGCCGGTTATCAAGATAACCGAATAGATGGGCGTGGATTTATCATTCCTGCTTTTACTCAAACTACAATTGGGGGATATGTTTTTGCAAAGCATTCTTTTTCACAGAAAAGTATTGTACAGTTTGGTATCCGTTACGATTATGGAAATATACAAACCAGGAGTTATTACGATTGGTTTTCAAGCTCTGGCGAAACAAACACCTCAAACTCTTATCTGCAAAGGTCTGCCGAATTAAGCAGGAATTTTTCAAACCTGTCATGGTCGGTTGGCTACAATTATAAACTGAAAAATTTAGCATTAAAGATTAATGCAGGAAAAAGCTTTAGAATGCCTATTGCAAAAGAGTTGGCTGCAAATGGGGTTAATTACCATTATTTTAGTTATGAAATTGGTAATCCCGATTTGTCCCCTGAAATTTCGTATCAGCTTGATGCAGGGCTGGAATACAGCTTGAAAAATTTTGTCGTTGGAGCAACACCTTTCCTAAACTATTTTTCAAATTACCTTTATCTAAATCCGGGCTTTGAGCACGATAGGCTTTACGGTAATGGAAATCAGGTTTATTATTATACCGAAAGTGAAGTTTTTCGCTATGGTGGTGAAATTCATGCCCATTATCAAATAGCCAAATCTTTAAAGTTTGGTGTTATTGGCGAATACGTTTATTCCGAACAATTGTCGGGTAAGAAGAAAGGATATACCCTTCCATTTTCGCCTCCTGCATCAGCTTTATTGAGCGTTAAATATCAAAGGTCAAAGCTAAAGTTTGTCGAGAATGCTTATGTGTTTCTGGACTATAAATTAATAGCCCCGCAAACAAACATTGTACCTCCTGAGGAAATTACTCAAGGCTACCAGCTTGTAAATCTGGGTTTGGGTGGTGAAATAAGGATGAAAAACCAATTAATAAATTTTTCATTGCAGGTTCAAAACCTGTTTAATACCAAATACTTTAATCATACCAGCTATTACCGGCTGATAAATTTACCGGAATCAGGACGAAATTTCATTTTGAATATTTCCATCCCATTTTCGGGGAAATTTAAACAAGAAAAATAATGTAAAACAATTAAAATTTCAGAAAAATGAATTCAAAAATAAAATTAATAACTGTTTTGCTAACAGCAGTAATCATCTCATTGAACTCTTGTAAAAAAGACGATGAGATAGTACCAAAACCACAAATCAACAATTTTGAACTGGGATATGAAAACAACAAAATTGGTTTTCCAGGAACCGATTTGCACCTTGAAGCAGAAATAATTGCCGAAGGTAAAATTGACAAGGTTACGATAGAAATCCATCCAGAAGGGGAACATGGCGAAAAAAGTACTACCAGCGTCTTACACGATGGTGAATGGGAGTATGATTCGACTTATGCCGAGTTTTCCGGTTTAAAAAACACCACCTTTCATAAGCACATTGATATTCCTATTGATGCTGAGATAGCCCATTACCATTTCCATTTTATTGTAACAGACATGGAAGGAAATCAAACTGAAATTGAAGAAGTACTTGAAATACAACAACCCAATGATACCGAAGCTCCGGTTGTAAATGTAACATCGGCACCTTCTGCGAACGAAGTTTTTTCAAATGGTCAAACAATAAGTATTTCTGGTTTGGTTAGTGACGATAAAGCCCTGGGAGGAATGTACATTGGTTTAGTGCGTGAAGATCAAAACTTATCCGATGCAGATGTAAATGCATCCAATACCATTACCATTCTGCATACGCACGATTTTGAGAGCCACACAACGCATAATTTTTCAGCCAATATAATAATTGGAGCAGCACAAGACAATAATATTACCCCTAAAGACATTACGGGTGATATTGCCTGGCAATCTGCCAATTATTACATTATAGTAAAATGCAAGGATGCATTTGGCGGAAACGGAACTATTTCAAATCATTATCCAATTGTAATCAACTATTAATTTAAAACCAAGCAACAGGTTTAATTTGAAACCTGTTGCTTTAATACATTTTATCTTATGAAAACATTCCGATTAATTTTTATATCTGTTTCGCTAATTCTATTTCTCAATTCATGTGGCAAGGAAGAAATTGACAACAAAAAACCTGAAATTGACCTGAACATACAAGAGGCTTTCCCTGTAAATTGCGATACTTTATATTTTGGTGAAACATTTACTTTTAAGAGCTTATTTACTGATAATGTAGAATTGGGGTCTTACAGCATAGACATTCACCATAATTTTGACCATCACTCACACAGTACAGAAGTAACTGAATGTACCCTTGGTCCAAAAAAAGACCCGGTCAATCCGCTTACATTCATACAGGATTATCAGATTCCCCAAGGATTAAAGAATTACGAAACAAACCATGAAATCAATATTCTTTCAGGAAATAATATCAGTGAGTTTGATGAAGGGGATTATCATTTTTTCATAAACCTTACCGACAAAGAAGGATGGTCTGCTCAAAAAGGTTTGAGCATAAAGATTTTGAGAAGGGATTAAAACTCTGGCATAAACAAGTACTCTAAATGGTTATAGGTACAGGACTTTATTACAAAAATAAAACAAAGGTTTTTTGCTACTTTTTTTTCCGCCCAAAGCTCATGAAAAAAGTAGCGGGCAGAATGTCCGCTTTCCTTATTACAAATTAAGTTTTTTTGCACTCATAAAAGTTAGCATAGAATCATAATCTTCGAGAAGAAAGTTCGATACCTCCCCCTTTGGGTTCACTTGGTCAATTTGTCTATGCAGGGGTATGATTTGTCTACCCCTGTTTTAATGACAAAAAAAAATAGCAACCAGCCCAACACATCAATAAAAAGTCTGAGAATACTGGAAAAATGGAAAAGTAGCTCAACCAAAATTGAACACATTCAATTGACAATGCCCCACAATGGGAACAGTTCTGTTAATTTGAAATATCTTTGGCTATGGTTGGTAATTGAAATGGAAAAATCAACCCAAATAGTTTTATTAAGGAATTTCATTGGAAGGCATTAATAATATATTTACTCTACAGAAACAATACTTCATTGAAAATAGATAATTATTATTTTGTACAAATCCGAGAATCCTTTACTTTTGTCGAACTAGAGGATTGCTATCTATCTTTGTTCTTTTAGTGAGTTTGAATGTGCTTCCACCATGGGCGGAATTAGCTGGACTGTTAATTTCGATTAAAGACGTTGTTTATAACGTAGGTAAACTTTTTATTAACCTTAAAAAACAAGAATTGCGTATGAAAACAAGTATAAAAGAATTTATATCTAAAACTAAACTGGTGTGGAACATGGTGGACTAAAACAGACACACTTGCAGAACAAAGAGAACCTTAATAGGAGCATATGTTCCACCACCAACTAAAATTTCATAATCATATAAAGTCGATTTTCGTCGGCTTTTCTTTTTCGGAAAATCCCAAACAATATCTATAACTGACAAACTCACATACCTATGAAACTTCCGTTAAAAACGAAGATAACTTTGCCGAAGGAGTATTACCCTTTTTATTAAAAATAGTCCTGTTTCCAAATACTATAAAACAATCTTTTGACCTAGAAACAGCCACATTCAACATGTTAGGTTTATTGCCTCTGTCGAAAAAGTACCCTTTCCTTAAATCCTTACCGGAATAAACCGTTGAAAAAATTATAATTGGGCGTTCTGCTCCCTGCAACGCATGTACTGTTCCTATTTTCATACTATTTGGTTTAATTCCTTTCCATTTTAAGGTTCTTGAAATTATAAACTTCTGTGCCGAAAATGGTGTAATTATCCCTACCAAATCTTTTAATTCAGGTGCCCTGTAAGGAATTGACTTATCTGTTTTTTCATATTCTTCCATTGCCTTCTTTCCATAAAAGTCAAGTATTTGGGACTGGTGCTTTAACAACCAATCTGCAATGGCTAATGCTTCTTCCTTATTTGCCCTACTTTTGTTCATAGTGTATGATACCCCGTTTACATGAATCAATGACATTGGAATAAATGGCTCATTCTTCGACTTGCTTCTTCTTGGCTCAAGCAAGTTGCTATAAGCTAGAACATTGCAATACTGGATAATCTCATTGTAGCACCTCCTGTGCTCTGTTAACAAAAAACCTCTTTCCTCTAATTCGGGTAGTTGATAGTTACAGCTTTTTTGAGCCAATTTCATAATACTGCCCGATGATCCCAAATATCCTAAATCGTCAAGCTTTTCTATTTGTTTTTTATCGCTTTCGCCATTAACAAGTCCATGCCTGATTAAGTTTGAATAATCAACTTTTGACGG
Source organism: uncultured Sunxiuqinia sp. (assembly GCA_965372405.1). Classification (GTDB taxonomy): domain Bacteria; phylum Bacteroidota; class Bacteroidia; order Bacteroidales; family Prolixibacteraceae; genus Sunxiuqinia. Next base: position 2,290 of record CBDVCE010000085.1, on the reverse strand, counting down.
TACGTTCCAAACAGGCTCAATCTGCTTTACATCACCAACAACAATTGCTTTCTTTGCCAGTGCAAATGAAGCTGCACCAACTTCAGGAGCAACCTGTCCTGCTTCATCAACAATCAGCAAATCAATTCCCTCAATTAATGAAGGAGATTCAAATAGAGGTTTTCCATTGCTTAATTCTTTAATAAATCTCGAATAGGTAAAGAACTTTGGAATCATATAAAAAGTTGAGACAAAACAAGGTGTAAGCATTGCAAATCGCTTCCACCTTCTTAACGCATAACCTTCATTGTTTTTCCTTAATTCATCCGCATCAAGGCTTTCCATTTCCATAATCCACCGACCTTCCCAATAGTGGGTTGCCAACTGAAAGGCTTCATGTTTAATTCCTAATTCCAGTTCATTGTAAAAATAATTCTGGTTCCTTTTTTCCTTTCTTTTTAATTCGTCAAAAGAAAGAGGTGGATTGCTTTTAATATTATTGGTTTTTTTCCAATTGTCCCATGATTCATTCAACTGTTTAATTTGTCCAATTAATTGAAACTTTAAACTGAAAAAATTAGTCAAGGTCTTTAATTCATAAAAGTTAACCGAAGAGTAATCGACAGGACAATCGTTAAAACAGGCTGAAAGGTTTGCCGCCCTTTCATTTCTAAAAAACAGAATAAGAAGTTTCTTCCACCATGGTTCTTTGTCCAAATAATCCAGGTAATTAGTTTGAATATTTTTTAGCTTCGAATATTCACTATTGATAACATCTAATTTCAACTCGCTATCTGTAAGGTATTTTAATACATTCTTTTGACCAGAGTATTCTTCAACCAACGGGAATATTCTCTTGTACTCTTTCCAGCAATCAATACCCGCTTTTAATGAATTATCTTTTCTTAGCAGTTCGCTTCTTAATTCTCTTACTACCTCCGAAGCACTATATTCCCTGTATCCGGCAAACTCCTCAAATTTATCCAAAAAGAATTCTTTTGCATCTTCAATGTATTCTGGTGTCTGAACTTTGGTTGAAAATCCTTCTCCGGTAAATTTGTGATATAAAATATCAGGAGAAATATCTCTTTCTACATTTTTACCCTTAGCAGGAAGGTAAAGCCCATAACTTTTTAAATCAGGTAACCAACGACCAGATAGTTTACCATCTTGGGTTTTAGCTTTGGTAAAACTATCAATAATGTTGACTACAGCCTGATTGTTCGTTGAGGTTGCAACAATAATACTTGGCTCCGTTCCTTCTATAGCCTTTTTTACAAACTCATTGGCAACTACACTTTGCAACAGGGTTGTTTTACCTGTTCCCGGTGGGCCGTTTAGAGCAAATACATCACCCTCTTTATCCTGTACAAAATGATATAAGGCATTCCTCTGTGTAAAAGACAAGGGAAATTCAAAATTCATTTGTCCAAAATGAAGTAAGGTGTCACTTTCATATTCTTCAATACTCCGTATAAACTTATTAGAAGGAAAATTTACATCAGTAATCCTATCATAAAGCTTTGAATGATAGTTTTTTTTAAGGATGAAGTCATAAAGTTTAATAATACCGTCAGAAGCTCCTTTTAACGCATCATTAACAATTAACGTAATTCCATACTTTGTCAGGTAATTTTCAATTTGGTATTTGTCAATATCTTGTAAGGTAATTTTTTTGAAAATACTCTGAATATATTCCCAGTATTCTTCCCAGTTGTTTGCTCCATAGTTGAAGTCATAGAAAGCTCTGTCAATGGTTTCAATATCAGACAAAGTGTAAAAGTACTTTTCGCTCAATTGAGGTTCGAGAAAAACCCTTGGAATATATGGAAAACTTTCTTCGTCGGGCTGAAGGCTGCCGTCTATTCTTAGAATGGCTTTAAGCCAAAATGGAAACATCTCTTTTTCTTCCGTTTCAATAGCTGATGAGGCAATAGGAGCAATACTAAAAAAAGAGATTAGAACTGGAATAGAGGTAATTCTAATATCAGTTTCTTTTTCTTCTTCCTTTTGGTTTAGATAATCAAATAACCCTTTTGCAAGTGTATTATCCAAATTACCTGAATCAATACTTATCTGACCATGTTTAAGAAATAGTACCTTATTCTTATCGACTGATGTAATATCTATTTCATTCCTTTCACCATCGGCAAGGGTATTCCTCCAATATTTGGTCCAAATTGTAGTGTTTGTCATTTGCTTTTAAACTAAATAATGATTAATGCGAATCAAGAGTTGGAAATAGGATAAAAAAAGTTCAATGAACTACCCCGGGGCAGAGCCCACGAGGTATCAAAAAAGAGTCAGTTGA
>CBDVCE010000084.1:0-18645 GCA_965372405.1 uncultured Sunxiuqinia sp. | reverse complement strand
AAAATATGATAAAAATCCATATTTAACAGTCGCGACTTAAACGCCTATACCTATATCTTTATTTATATTGAAATACCAATCCAAATTTTCGCAAAACTTTTCTTCTCCACCCTGCATATCAATATGCCCTTGCATGTCGTGCCATATTTTGTAGGAATAGTTCCACTCGTTTCCTTCATAATAGGTCCATTTTTGCATGGGATATTTTTTGGTTTCAACCAGGTTTCTATCAAATATCAAAACTCCATCTTCATCATACATTGGCTTCCAAAGGGAAGACATTTTAAAATACGACTCTGCAGTATCATTCTTTCCTAATTCTTTTGCAAGTTGAGAAGTACAGAATGCCGAATAGCTATAATCGATGTTGTGAGTGCGGCAAGGCGCAAGAGGAATGCCCTGTTGATACATTTCTCCACGCTCATTGTTCATCTCAGCAATCATAATCTCTAGAATCTCATTCCAATCACCAACATCCAGTTTTTTATAATAAGCATCGGAAAATAATTGAGCGCCAAGAGCACTAGCCTGCTTGCTAAACAACCAAGACATTCCTTTTTTCATAAACAAAGCCGGAGGATAACAAGAAAACTTATGGTATTGCTCCTTGTAAAAGCGCATAATCTTTTCGCCTATTTCAGGATAAAAAGTAAAGATGAATGGTATTTGTGTAGCATAAACATCCCAGAAAGTTGAGAAATCATACATAAAATCAGTACGGCCATTAAACGGATTCTCACCTTTACACAAACTTGGTTTTGTGATTGCCTTTGCCATTGCCGTATAGAAAAGATCTACTGCATTTTCATTATCGTCCTCAACTCTTATTTTGGAAAGCTGCTTATCCCATAATTGATCAGCCTGCAGCTTATAATTTTCAAAGTTCCAGTCAGCAAAGTCTTGGTGTAGATTGGCTTTTGCCTGTTCAGCATTATTGAATGAAAATCCAATTTTAGAATGAATTGTATTTGTTTTATTGGATTCAAAAGAAAAGAAAACACCAGTATTTTTTGTATGATTAGCGCTTGCATATTCTTTCAATCCATCTGATTTGTTTTCAATAAAAACCGCATGCTGGTCAGCGGGAGTATCCAATTCAATGTAAAACCAAATGGGAAAACCATCCATAACTATTTTTCCTGAAGCTGAATTTGCTGTGATTGTCTCCACACTTACAGATTCAGGGAATTGTTCAGGTACAATTTGGGTAGTATCCTTGTCTTCCAGAAAATGGCAAACATCAATTACCAAGTGCTTTTCCCCATCATCAGGAAATGAGAAACGGTGCATCGCTGATTTTTCAGCAACTACAGTTTCAGCATTAATTCCCGATTCCAACATGCAAGAATACCAACCAGGTGCTGCATCTTCTGAAATAATTTTCTCTGGTTTTTTCTGATACGATAAATCCCCCACTGTGGGCGTAAACAGCAGATAATTGTAATACCAACGAATGGTTCCTGTACCTGATTGCTGAAAATGGGATAAGCCAATAAATTCTTTCCCATTATAACCTGCCGGATAGTTACGGACAACTTGTTCTCCATAAGAAGAAACACATGATACCATGCCGAATGGCAATGTAGCCCCTGGATTTGTTCCTCCTATAGTTGGTTTTTTCTCGTACCACATGGTATCAATACGGGGTAGATTCTCAGCTATTTGTACTTTATCCGAGATATGTGTTTGTTCCACACCCCAGAATGAGTTCACATGTTTTGCTTTGTCAGGAACTTGTTTAGCGCATGCTGAAAACAAAAATCCAATTATTAGAATGTATATTTTATTCATGATTATTTTACTAATTCAAAAGGGTAAACGTATCTGATACATTAAATTATTGATTTAAGGAATTCAGCGTTTATTGTCTTTCTAACTAATCTTTAAATTCCAATTGTGCCCAAACTGGTTTATGATCTGACAGTGGTTTTTCCATTTCAATAATTTCACCATCCACAGCGATGGACTGAGACGGTTTATATATTATATGATCAATTACTTTTCCTATTCTTTCATCTTCAGGTTTGAATAATCGACTAGTATTTCTTTTAGTACAATCAATCCCTAATTCTTTCCATGATATTTCAAATCCAATCTCCTGAAACATTTCCTGATAAATACTCTTTTCGTTCGCATTTTCAGGCCTGAAATTAAAATCGCCGGCAATTATGCTGATCTCTTTCTCTGACTGCTTTTTTAAGTAATCAAGGAATGCGGTGATTTTCCCCGTTGTTTCATCAATATGAGCCTGATTCCGCCATCCTTTTGGAAAATGAATCGAATAGATTCCGACTTCTCGTTTACCAATCATCGTTTTTGCCTTGGTAACCGTATGCAGAGTATCAGCCATTAATATCTCCTCATAACCGTATAATGGTGTTTTACTAGAGATGGATTTATATTTATCCTTTTGTCCAGCCGTAGAATATCTTCCAACTACAACATGTTTATGCCCCAAAATCGTTGCAACTCTTTGGGTCCAGTTTCCTTTAGGTACTTCAGAAAAACAAACAACATCAAAGTCAAATTCTTTCAACTTTTGTGCGATAAGTTCTGCACTGGCATTTTTACTTACCCGTACATTAAAAGCTGCTATTTTTATCCCAGAAGGATCATTAGATTTTCGTTCGTTTGTTTTGTTATTACATGATATCAATAATAATATTGCTAATGAGAAAATAAATATTTTCACTGTTTCTATACGCGATTTATAATCCATTTCATTCCTAAATATCCTATTTATGACCATTCCTGTTTTTATTTATATTCATTTATGCCAGAGAAGATTTCCTTACATCTTAATCATTTTACTTATTCATTTCCATTCGCACATCAGCAGCCCATTTCTTATGCAATTCAAATAACTCTTCTACTTTCTCAGGATATTTAAAAGCCAGGTTTTCCATTTCAGTTTCATCGATGTTTAAGTTTGAAAGAAATAGTTTATCAACTTCCTCTTTTGTGGTTATTTCAAGAAAAGGATCTCTGGTATTTCCAATTAATTTCCAATCTCCCTGACGAATTGCCCACTGGCACTTGCTCTCATCGTAACTACCATTTTGCCAATGAATTTCCTTATGAAGTCCTTTAAAATTCGAATCATTTATAATTGGCATCAAACTTTTGCCATCCAGATTTTTTGCAGAATTTGTAGAGTTTGTTAACTCTGTAATAGTTGGAAACCAATCCATTTCCATACAAACTTGCTCCCTGACTTCATTTTCTTGAATAACTCCAGGATAACTAATAATTGCTGGAACTTTCAAGCCTCCTTCAAATAAACTGAACTTACTACCCCGTAAGTTTCCGGCACTTCCTCCTCCGTAAAAAGCACGCTCCTCCAATGAATGCCCATGGTCGGACTGCAAAATAATTATTGTATTCTCAAGCTCTCCCTTTTTCTCCAATTCATCCAAAACTTCACCGATATGCTCATCAGTAGTTGATAGAAAAGCGGCGTATTCTTTTCTTGGGGAAGGAACATCCTTGTAATAATCTAACCATTTCTTTGTGCCCTGATATGGATAATGAGGCGAGTTAAATGCCCAGTAAATAAAGTACGGTTCATCTCTGTCTGAGTTGATTATTTGCTTCATTTCATCAACCATTAAATCCTGCATAAACTCTCCTGGATGGTATACCTCTTCAGCGTTTTTGTACAAATCATGTTTGTTTGGTCCTTGCCAGTAAAAGAAATGTGAAAAATTATCGATACATCCACGTTGGTGCCCAAAGAAATAATCAAATCCTTGTCCGTTCGGTAAGGTTTCAGGTTTATGCCCTAGATGCCATTTACCAACCAGTGCTGTGTAATAACCATTTGTTTTCAGTATTTCAGCAATAGTAGTTTGCTCTGTTGGCATACCGTGTTTATTCAGCTTTTCAGCATATTCAGGAACAGGCACATTCCCTTTTAAACCGGCACGAAGATTTGTTTTGCCGGTTAAAAGTGCTGCCCTTGATGGTGAACAAACAGGTGCTGCAGCGTAAAAATTTGTAAACCGTATGCCTCGCTTAGCAAGCTTATCCATATTAGGAGTAGCCAGGTCGGTAGCTCCGTAACAATTCATATCAATGGAACCTTGATCATCAGTAAGAATAAAAATGACATTGGGTTTTCTTGTTTGCTTAGTTTTAACACCGGCTATTAAGTTTAATGCTAAAACCAGTGCAATTGTTGAAAGAATAATTTTTTTCATTTGTATATCTTTGATTTGCAGCTTGCTAAATTATTTAAGTACAATAACTATCAACTATTTTATCCAAAACATACGGTTGGATGTCGCGTTTAGTCCGTAACTATTTTCCGCCTTTACTTCTATCATATGTGGTCCTTTTGATAATCCTTCCGGCAATTGGAAATACCATAAATGAGAAGATATTTGTTTTCTGTTTTTTAGTAGTCCGGAATCTTTTGTTGGTATTATTCCCAATTCATGCCGTTTGTGCATTTTAAGTACATATGGATCGTAGGCTTCTTTTCGTTCAATCGTTTGCCACTCACCATCATCAATTTTTAGCTCAACTGTAGTTTCATCGTTCCCGGCATATACATTTACCCACACATCATTTTTATTTACCTCGTAGCCAAACTCGGCATCACTTGCTTTGGAGTATGGCACCCAAATATGCATTTGTTGGCTGGCTGGTAATCTTGAAGATTTATATTCAAGCTCATATTCAGCACCATCAACATGCATAAGCCAATATCCCTGCGGTGTTCCATCTCCCATTATTGATGAAGGTACTCCCGTAATATCCATTTCACCTTTCCACCAACTCCCGCAAATGGCACCTGCAACTAATTGATGAATTGGTTTCCCTTTGCGTCCACTTTCTTTGGATAAGTAGTTTTGAAACTGAGTATGAGTATGTGCTGTAGCAACAAAAACATTTTCATGATTTTCCAAAACGGAAATCAGCTGTGCAGTTGAACTATTTTCTCTTAATTCATTGAAAAATGGAATGTGAGCGCATATAACTACAAGCTTATCTTTATCAACATGTTCCAAATCATTAATTAAAAATTGATACTGCATTTCTTGTATGCCCGGGTCATAGCTTTTATCCTTTGGATTTTTTTTATCTCTTGATATAATATCTTTCAGAACTATAAAATGTGCATCTCCCCTGTCAAAGCTGTACGTAGATGGACCAAATACTTTTTCAAAAGAATCATCATCTTCCAGTATTGGATTTTTCAATTTACCTACATCACGATCATGATTACCTAATACGTAGTAATTTGTTTTTCCAGTTTGTCCAAGAGTTGCTTTTACATCCGGTAATAGCGAAATAGTATTTGCTACTAAATCTCCAAGAGCAATCAGAAACTCATAATCAGTATCTTTCAACTCATCAACAGCCACTTGTCCCAGATAGCTTAGTTGATCAACCGTTGAAACCTGAATATCTCCCATTAAAACGACAGAGAATTTGTCATCTCCTTCTATTTTATGTAGTGGAATATTGTAGATTTTAGACTTATCTTTCTGATAAAATTGTGGATGATATTCGCTATCCAATATAAATTGATATTCTCCCGGTTTAATTGCAAATATTGAATATCCTTCTATCCTTTCAATTGAATAATTACCATGTTTATCTGTAACAACAATATCTCGCCCATTCGATACTTTTAATCCCTCATAAGATTTCTCACCAGCATCTTTAAATCCATTCTGATTTTTATCTTCAAATGAGTTTCCTCTTACTATTTCCTGAGCAAAAGAGATAGTAGTTAATCCAGCAAAGGCAAGGGTTATAAATAAATTTTTCATATTCTTAATTTTTAAAAATCCTATTCCAGATTCATTCCATTTTCCTGCATTTTATTCCAAAGCTTTTTAAATTTTTCCAGTGATGGCTGATCCGCATCAACCGTTTTATGCAAGTAACTGCCTTGTTCTACAAATGGTGCTTCAGTTTTTGGCAAGTACTTTTTCATTTCTGTTTTTATACTTGAAAACTCCTCAGAATCGGCCAGATTGGTCCATTCATTCGGATCATTTTCATGATCATATAATTCTTCGCTGCCATCAAAATAATGCGTGTACCTCCATCTGGAGTTCCGTAATGAATAATTACCACGTCCCCAGGTTGTAAGTGCTGGAACCTCTCTTACTGATTCCGTATTTTTTAATAAACCAGACAAATCCAATCCATCGCTATATTCTGGTTTTTCAATTCCTGCATAGTTCAGAAGTGTAGGATAAATATCAATTAGCGAAACAGGGGCATCACACACTTTACCATTTGAGTCTTTATTTCTCGGATCTAGTATGATAAAGGGAACACGGGTAGCCTCTTCCCACAATGAGAATTTTAAGTGGCTTCTTTTCTCTCCAAAATGATATCCGTGATCAGACCAAAGAACAACAATTGTATTGTCCTTGTATTCACTATTATTGAGTGCATCTACTACACGACCTACATTATCATCAGTATAAGCAACGCACGCAAGATATGCTCTTATTATGTCCTCCCAAGAGTCATTTGAACGATATTTATAATCGTCGTGTAATTTTGCATTGCTTCTTCCAACCCATGGAACATCCACTAAATCATCATCCTTAATTGTCGGTTTTTGTATCTCCTCACGCGGAAACATATCGAAATATTTTTTAGGCGCAACAAAAGGTAAATGTGGTTTTGAGAATCCAACAGCCAAGAAAAATGGTTGTGTATGCTTTCGTTGAAGAATATCAACTCCAAATAATGAACTATTATAATCCTTGTGATGCGATAGTGGTGAAAGTGAAGGTCGTGCACACGATCTTTCCAATATAAAACTACCAACACCATCGGTTGAATCAATTACAAGTTTTGGCAGTTGAGCAAATTTATCATTGATACTTTCTGTATATTCTATCTCATCAAATTTCTTTATGTAACCTTGATGATGAATTTTCCCTGCTCCATATGTATTATAGCCGTTAGCCAGAAAGATTTGCATCAAGCTTTTATGCTTCTCGAAAAATTTCTGATCCATTTCTTCCCGATGATAAAATGGATATAAACCTGATGTATGCGGCTGCATGCCATACAATAAGGCATTTCGGCAAGGAGAACATGCTGGTGCCGGTGTGTGTGCATTGGTAAACAAAACACCCTCACCGGCCAGCTTGTCAATATTTGGAGTTTTAGTCTGAGGGTTTCCACCTAAGACACCAACCCAATCATTCAAATCATCGATGGCAATAAAAAGAATGTTTGGTTTCGATGGTTTTTTCTCTTCAGTATTAGTGCAGGAAATTGAAGAAATCAATAAAACTGCAAGTACAACTATTAATGTATTTCGATAAAAGTTCATATCTATTTTCTCATTAAATATCGTCCAAAACGCTTTGTAAATTCGTAATCACTTTCTGATGCTTTTTTTGCAACTTTCCTTACTTCATCATTCAAAATCCCAGTTTGTTCAATTGCATTCATAGCATACATTCCAACTGTACGATTCTTATTTTCTATTTCTTGGCTTAATGCAGGAATCGGATTATAATTTGGTTCAATCTTATAAAGTGCGAGATTTGCTGCAATACGGACTGAAGGGTCATTATCTTTCAGCAATGCCTCTACCCTGTTTTTAGCGAATTTTTCTTGATTTACTCCAAGCCAGGTAGCTGCCCAGTATCTTTCAGATGGCTCTTCTGATGCTAAAGCATCGATCAGAATTGAATTATCACCTTTCTCTCCAGCCTCAATAATTATAATCAGTCGTTCCTGAATATTTTCATATTCGGGCTGTTTCATAGCCAAATATTTATTGCCATGTATTTTCCCGATTTCTTCCAAATATGGCTCAGGAATTAAACCAGGATCATTAACTTCTGCCATCCAGTTATAAAGTACTGATCTTAGTTTTTCAAGCTTCAATTTATAGGTGAGATTTGAAGCCAGGTTATTAATTTCAAATGGATCATTTTCCAGATCATATAACTCTTCAGCAGGTCGTGTTGAGCTATAAACCCGTCCTTGCAATTCATTCAGTTTATTTTGTGAAAAAAGTTCTTTTACGTGAACACTGATTTTCTTCTGATCTTTATATTGATTGCGCTGGGCATGTGGACGATAACTTATAAAATTGCGAATATATTTAAACTTTTCTGACCTTACAGAACGGATAATATCCGTTGTTTCATCACAGCGGTCGCGGGCAGTAAAAATATACTTTTGCTTTTGGTAGTTCTCTGCAAATATATCTTCACCTTGAATAATCTTAGGAACTGAAAGCCCTGCGTATGCAAGTGAACTTGGGAGCAAGTCAATGTGTTTTACCATATCGTCTCTCACCGTCCCATTGTGTTTGCCATTTGGAAACTTCACAATTAAGGGCACTTTAATTCCCTCATCATAAAGAAATTGCTTGCCACGCAAATGGGAAATCCCATGATCGGTCAGAAAGAAAATTAAGGTATTCTCATAAACTCCTGCGGTCTTTAAATCAGCAACAATTTGTTTCAACTCCTTATCAGTATCCAGCCATGATCCCAAATACTCCTGCCAATCTTGCCGCATCTCCTCATCCTCAAAGTAATAGGGGGGGCAACTTAAAAACTTTGGTGTCAGCTTTGGTTTTCCTATTTTTCCCACCTTTCAATTGAATCTGGGTAAAGAATGGAATTCCTTTTGGTGAGTTTTTCCAACTTGTTCCTGAGTAAATTTTGTCTTTTACAAAGTTATAATCCTGCTTGCCTGATTCTCCATTTTTCCATTCATTTGTTACGTAATAGCCACCATTTTCAAAAAGATGACTTGCCAACGGAATATCTACTGGAAGGTTATAACTTTCGTAACAATCTGAGTTGCCACTTCCTTTACCTACGTTTCTCTGACTTCGGTGATTATGTGCACCAATAGTCGTTTGGTACATTCCTGTAACTAATGCGGAACGTGAGGGAGAACAAACAGGGGCCGTTACAAAAGCGTTTTCAAAACGAACACCTTCTGCTGCCAAAGCATCAATATTAGGTGTTTGTATGGCTGTTTCCCCGTAACAACTTATATGGCATGATGCATCTTCTATGAAAATCCAAAGGATGTTGGGTTTTGGCATTCGTTTCTCATTCCCTTTAGCAAAGGAAATGGAAGAGAGCAATACCAATGCAATCAAAATGATTAAATATTTTCTAAAAGACTTCATTTTTATTTCTACTTTTTAAACTGGTCATATTCAGGATTCACTTGTGCATTGCTAAAAACAGGACGATCTTTCCAAAGCTCATAGGTTGCTTTTAACTGAACTGGAGATTCAGGATATTGTCCTTTATCGTCTGTCTCTTCAATCCACTCTTCAAGTACCTTTCTATGTTCTTTCAATACATTTTCAAATTCAGGATTTACAGTCAGGTTATTCATTTGGTGTGGATCTGCATCAATATCATAAAGTTCCTCTTCAGGTCGCACTCCAAACCAATGTTCTTCCTGATAATCTGTAAGAATTCCATCTTTGTAGGCTTTCTTTAGTTCTGTCACAATAGGTTTAATATCCCGGTAACCTGCCTGCATCATAGGTCTTTCAGGAAAGTAGTTTTTAATATAACGGTATTTCTCAGAACGAATCGTTCGGATTTTATCAATAGTATAATCGCAACGGTCGCGGGCTCCAATAATATATTTTGATGCTTTGTAATCTTTGGCAAAGAGGTTTTGTCCTTCAAGATAATCAGGCATTTTAGCACCAGCTAACGCAAGTGTAGTTGCTGAAACATCTAGGAGCGAAACCAGATCATTGCAAACTTCCCCTGCATCTATTCCCTTCCCTTTGATCAGCAGAGGAACTTTCATGCCACCTTCATAACAAAACTGTTTGTGTCGCATCGAGGTATTACTTCCATGATCTGAAAAGAAAAATATAATAGTGTTTTCCAATTCTCCATCCGCCTCTAGTTGTTTTAGAATAGCTTCGATTTGAGTATCAGAACCACGGTTGGCGTTATAATGCATGATCCAGGCACTGCGTTGTGAAGGAATATCAGGAAAATAAGGAGGAAGTGGGACATCATTGTCTCCAAGCTCCTCACCTTCACGAACATATTGAGCGTCACGTTTACCACCCATAATTTGGATTTGTCCAAACCATGGTTGATTTCTATTTCTTCTTGCGTTCCAAACATCTTTGGTATAAGATAAGAAATGACGGGCACGGTTCCCCTGCCAACCATTCATTCCAGGTATATAATTATCTTCGGAGCCAACATTGTAAAGTTTATTTCGGTCATAGTGAAAGTTATAGTCGTCCTTTCCTCCGTTAAAAGTGAAATAACCGGATTCCTGCATTAGTTCAGGAATCGTTTTCATTCCATCCGGAAGATGAATGCGTAATTTTTCAGGTACAATATCACCATTAGCAGTTCGGCTTGAGCGGTGCTGATGTATTCCTATTGTGGTTTGCATTAACCCCGTAATAAATGCTGAACGGCTTGCAGAACAAACAGGAGCGGTCGCAAATGCCCTTGAAAAAAGTACACCTTCTGATGCCATTTTATCAATTGCAGGCGTATGTCCTATATTAATTGTGTCATTATAACATCCCATAAAAGGAGAAAGGTCTTCGGCAATAATCCAAAGAATATTTGGTTTTTTAGCCAGTTCTTCGGATTGTGTTTGACATGACATTGCAAAAATGGCTAACACTAATAAAACTACATAACGTATCATATTTTTGTATTTGGTTTCATTGCTAGGTTTATTTTTCTTTCGAAATAGTTTTACAGAATAAAGTCAATTTCGGTTTATTGTAATTGTTTCGTTTGGCTGTATGATTGAATTTACATTCCCTTTATAAAAGTTATTGCCGATACTCTCAAACTCTATTTGACTGGATTTCAAATCGCCCTCTTCAGAATAAATAACGATTGATCCAGGTTCCTGAATCTTAATCTTAATTTTTTCTTTCTCAACTTTAAGTATTTCAACTGTTGAAGGAGACAAGAACTTATCTGGTCGCCCAACTACCGACCAACCTTTTTCAATAGGACATAAAATAAAGAATTGATGACCAAAGCCTTTGATTTCTGTTTGAATGCCGTCATCACATAACTTCATGCCTTTTTGTTCTTTCCAATCATAAACGATCAAACCTTCATCTGGCACATCCCATTTTCCTTTGTATGGTTGTATCATGGCTGATGAATACCTGTAGTCTTCAGTAGATATTTTTGTTGAAAGCGTGGCGAAATTGTCCATGGTTAAATTATAGGCTACAATAGCACAAGACTTGTTTTTTAATGGGGCAATTACTTTGTACAATTCATTTTTTTCATACAGTGCATCATTAAAAATACTTTCAGGCATAGGAACGCCCGGAGCGATAGGCCTTATTAATAAGCCATCTTCATAACACAATGGCGATACAATATCATAATTAAAATCAGTTGGGTCATCAGAAAGATAAATTGGCCCTCCTGACAATGCTTTTGTAATTGCCATTGTTTTATTTACCTCATCATCTGAAGAATGGAACATGTCGTGATCCGGCCACAAAGTTTGACCTAACCAACAGGTATTAAAAACCGATTGTAATATCTGTGATTTTGATGATGACAGGTTATGCTTTTTGTAATCAGGACTCGTCCTCATAGTTGCACTGTTTGTAGCATTCAATAAATCGATTGTATTGTGAGCACTACAATTCATCAGTCCAAGCCTATTTTCGAAACAAGCTTTCTCCAGGGATAGAACGTTAAATTTCTGAGTTCTTGCCGGATTTGCCGATCCATAATATTCAATGGTTGATCGGGAAATATTATCAACTTTCATAAAATCAAACCCATGATCGTACACTGTTCCTATAAATGTTTTGTAGAATGCCTCACTTGATTCCTTATCATCTTTGGGCAGGAATGCATTATCTCTTGAAGTATGTTTCATTAGATAAGGTTCTACAGATTTCATGCTATGCCCTTCATGAATTCCTCGCCAATGCGACAAGAAACCATGCCAAATTCCAATCCACTTAATTTTGTCTTCAGATCTACGTGCAATGATCGGATCCCAACCATTCGGGAACTTCACTTTACTAGGAGAGAATGCAAGTCTTCGTTTATCGTAATCTTCCTGATGACCATCGTCAATCAAAAACCATCTGACAGGTACTTCTGAATCTTCAATTTTATCTATTACATCTAACAGAACTGTTTCATTAATATCTTTTTTGTATTGCTCCCAGGTACACCACCCAAGATATTTCATTTCCTCAGGGTATTCTTTCTTATTTCTAAGCGAGGCTCTTTCTTTTGTTGTGCTATTGTCAATTGCAATTTCCCAGGTTTTACGAATTGACTCATAAATATTGTCAGAAATATACCAGGCAATAAGCGGTACTTTTACATTCGGAACAGGCTGTGTTCCGAGCGTTCCATAATCAACAAACAAATCTCCTTGCTCACTAATTTCCAGCCAACTAACACTACCATTTCCTGAAAGAGGAAGAAGCGTTAAAAATTCCCCATTCTGTAACTTAAACATCATCATAAATGCTCTTTGGTTGGGAGCTGGAATTATTGGAGGAACCGGTTCTTTGGGTTTAAAAATTGAATTTAAACTGCTACCGCCAATCCATGGAAGCATTCTGTTGCTTGCTCCAATCCAACGGAACTTAGTAGAATCTGCAGCTACATGACAAAAATTGACAAATTTTGGAAGTATAATTTTACGTGCCGACACTTCATTCTCAGCATCAGGTGAGTCAAGTATTAAAACATTCCGGATCTTGCCATTCAGTAAATCAATGGAGGAGTCTTTTCGAGAATGATAGCTTGACTTTTTTGAAAAATGTTCTTCTGGTTCACCAGCAAACACTTCCCCCGAATTGATAATAGAAAATATTACAATGAGATATATTGATATTGTTTTTACTAATCGCATTTTATGAAAAAATTAAAGTTTTATAAAAATTATTTAGTTAACTCAATTTGTACAAATACCGGGCAATGATCAGATAATTGCAGATCATTCAGCTTTTCAGAAAGAACTGCATATCGATGAACTTTTGAGATCTTATTCACAAAAATGTAATCGATTACTTTTCGATTTTCGAAAGGTCTATTCTGAAATCCATAGCCAGTCCAATTTGGTCCGTAACGGTGTTTTGCGATGGTGCTTGAATTAACAATCGTATGATTCCCATTTTCCTGAGCTAGGGTCTTGATTCCTTCTGATTCAGGAATTAAATTAAAATCACCAGTTAGAATGGCTTGTAAATCACCTCCCAATTCTATTGCTTTCTTCTTTAATAATCTGGCACTTTCTAGCCTTGCAAGCTTCCCTCTATGATCAAAATGAGTATTCATAAAAAAGAACTCTTTTCCCGAAGCTTTGTCTTTAAAAATAGCCCAGGTGGCAATTCGATTCAAACCTGCATCCCAACCTTTGCTAATTTTGTTCGGTGTCTCACTTAACCAAAAAGTTCCACTTCGCAATTCTTCAAATTTATCTTTCTTATAAAAAATAGGATTAAATGAACCCTTTTCCTTTCCATCATCTTTTCCAACACCTATTACATTGTACTGCTTCAAATTTCCTTTTAGAAAATTAAGTGGCTGTATAAAAACCTCCTGCATACCAATAATATCCAAATCATAAAAGTT
Source organism: uncultured Sunxiuqinia sp. (assembly GCA_965372405.1). Classification (GTDB taxonomy): domain Bacteria; phylum Bacteroidota; class Bacteroidia; order Bacteroidales; family Prolixibacteraceae; genus Sunxiuqinia. The sequence goes on along the minus strand of CBDVCE010000084.1, from coordinate 5,056 downwards.
GATCATTCGAAGAACATTATTTTTTCTATATTGCCAATTTTGCTTGCCATCCTTTGGATTATCAATTCTGATATTAAAAGTCATTACATTAATTGACTCATTATTTTGAGCTTCACAATTCAATATAATTATTAAGCAAAATACGCCCAGTAAATAATATTTATATATCATCATTCTTTATTACTTGAAGTGTTAAGAAGGCTTTTTCAGCTATAGTTCAAGCTGAACAAAAACCGGACAATGATCAGATAAAAAGACATCATTTAGCATTTCGGAAAGAACTGCATATCGGTGTACAGTTGGAACATTTTTTAGAAAAATGTAATCAATTACTTTTCTTACTTCAAAAGGTCGGTTATCAAAACCACAGGTTGTCCAATCCGGACCATAATTATACTTTGCAATACTACTGGAATTGACAACTGTATTATCTCCATCAGCTTTTAAAAGTGTTTGAATTCCCTCTGACTCTGGCACTAAATTAAAATCACCGGTTAAAATCAATTGCAAATCGCCAGATAATTCTTTTGCTTTCTGCTTTAGCAATTTGGCACTTTCTACTCTGGCTTTCTTTCCTCTGTGATCAAAGTGAGTATTGATAAAAATAAATTCTTTGCCCGTAGTTTTGTCTTTTAACACAACCCAACTTGCAATTCGTTCTAGAGCAGCATCCCAACCTTTACTTATCTTTTCAGGTGTTTCACTTAACCAAAAAGTGCCACTTTTTAATTCTTCGAAACGGTCTTTTCTATAAAATACAGGAGCAAACTCACCCTTCTCTTTCCCATCCTCACGACCAACTCCTACTGATTTATATTGATTAAGATTTTCTTTGAGATAATTTAGCTGATGTACCAACACTTCCTGCATTCCAATGATGTCCAGATCATAAAAATTAATCATTCTCACCGTGTTTTCTTTGCGATTATGCCAATTTTGCTTTCCATCTTTCGGATTGTCATACCGAATATTGAATGACATAACATTGATTGCTTCTTTCTTTTTGGCAAATGTCATGGGAACAAATAAAATTCCAATAGCAAGAATTAAAAGATACTTCTTCATATGAATAGATTTGGTTTGGTTTGGTTTGGTTTAATTAAAAGCTAATAAGTATTAGATCTACAGTCTATGTATATTACGAATTCCATTTGCTATTCCCCCTATTCCATCGTTAAATATATTTTTCTCATTTTAGTATTGAAGAAAAATTCATTGAACGATTTACTTTATTTCCCATTTGGGTTTATGACTCGGTCTCAATCTGGCTCTTGCACGTTCACTTTCAGATAAAACTTTGTTATATGAAGTCCCAAATCCATTATACTGATGATACACATAATTTCGCCAAGGATCTTTTCCTTCAACACGAGGATCTCCAGTTTCTTTTAAATGCGTTATTAGCAAATTTGAAAGACTGTCTTTTACACTTTTATAATCAGGATTATATGCCAGATTGTTTACCTCACTAACATCATCCTTTACAAGATACAACTCTTCTGCCTGACGTTTCCCAAAAACCAAATTAAATTCATAAGAATAATCCTGCTGTTTGGCCAGCATAAATGATTTTATTGGTGCAGCATCTACATCTCCGTGTGTTGTTTTGTTAGACGAAATAAAATCAGGACCTCCGGTAGGCCATCTGTCTGGTTCATAATTTCGAATGTATAAATAATCGTATGTACGAATAGATCTCATAGGATATCCGGCTCCATCTGGACGACAATAAGTATGCCTTTCTAGTGCAGTAAAAACCTGATCTCTTTCAGCTTCTATTCTTCCACTTTTTTCAGATTCAAATATATTCATCAAACTTTTACCATTCATCTGCTCAGGAATTTCAAGTCCGGCAGCTTCTAGAATTGTTGGAGCAAAATCTGCATGACTAACAAAGTCGTCTACTACCCTTCCTGGTTTTATTTTATTTCCCCATCGAATAGCTAGTGGCATATGTGTTCCCCAATCATACAAATTCACCTTTGCCCTTGGGAAGGGCATTCCATTATCTGAAGTAACAATAATGATCGTATTTTCAAGCTCTCCAATTTCTTCCAGCTTCTCAATCATACTTCCTAAGTGGGTGTCAAACCACATTATTTCGTAGTAATAATCTAAAATGTCTGATCTGACGATTGGAACATCAGGCCAGAATTTTGGAACTTCAACTAAATCAGGATTTAATCCTGCTTCATTTTCTCCAATTTGGTATGAATACCCCCGATGAGGTTCTCTAGCACCAAACCAAAAGCAGAATGGCTCATCGTTATCCCTATCATTTAAAAATTCTGAGAAGTTAGCACTATAGTTAATATCTGATATTCCATCAGCAATCCTTCCCTCTTTAATGTCATTATATGTTTTTATAAATGGGGCTCGTTTTTTGCCCAGATAATGTGGATCTCCGGGAGCCCACCCTTTACCTGTAAAACCTACATGGTAACCAGCATCATCCAAGATGTGAGTAAAAAGAGGCAAATCTGAAGGAATCGAACTGTGAAGCAAACCTGCCTGTTCAATTCTCCAGATATCCTGCCCAGTTAAAATTGAACTACGCGAAGGAGTGCAAGATGGGCTGGTACAAAATGAATTATTAAATAATATTCCTTCATTTGCGATCCTATCAAAATAAGGTGTTTTCACCTGCGGGTCACCAGCGATACCTGTGTGTAACCAAGACTGATCATCTGAAATAGCAATAACAACATTAGGCTGTTTTCCTCTCCTTTCTTCTTTTGAATCTGAGGTTTTGGGTTCTCCACAACTTATCAATACAAAAAGCAGTAGCAGGTAAAGACAACCATGGTTGTCTTTAGTCAGATTATTCATAAATTATCCAGTTAAATTATTAGTTACTTATACCGAAAAGGATTAGGTCAATTAGGCTCAACAGAATTGATGACCGCAAAAAGCTGCATATTTCTGTCTGCATTCTAATTATCTGCCAAACAATATTTTCATTTCAGAAAAAATCATTCATCAACCTATGGTTCAATCTTACATAAAAAAGAGAGGAACATTATCCTCTCTTTTTTATTTTATTCAAAAAAATTAGTTCCCTGCAACCCAATTAGGATTTTGCACTAAAACTCCATTGCTATTATCAAGCTCAAGTTGTGGTAGAGGCTGATAAAAGTCTTTAGGTGCTTTCCATACTTTTCGTCCTATATCATCAGAATACATCTTTTCCGGGGTGAAGAATGTTTCCAGGTTAATGATTCCTGCCTTATGCCAACGTAAAAGATTCTGGTAACGCATATTTTCACCAGCCTCTTCGCACCTTGATTCATGCATCAGCGCATCGATATCTCCTCCTGTAATAGGATCAAGACCTGCTCTTTCCCTAACGTCATTAATTTCAGAATCACCATCTCCGGCACCATTCAAACGAATTTTAGCTTCTGCTACATTCATATAGGTTTCACCAACCCGAAGAAAAGGAACATTAGCCCAACTAATGAACTCACCGTCATCACGCCATGACATATATTTATAATAACTGTGCCCTGTTTGTGTTAAGTTTTCGGTGTGCACATCCCATTTGTTACCTATCCATACTGAATCACCATCTGATACTATTGTAACTCTTTTTCTGTCATCACCCTCTTCAAATTCATTAACCAAATTGGTCAAAGGCTCCTGAAAACTGTACATGCCCCATGGTCTCGGACCTCTGTGCTTCGTCATTCTTCTTCCGTTTAACCAGACTGCATCGTTCATCATTCCAAATAGAAATTCTGGCAGATCTTCATTCCCCAAGCGGAAAACTGATTCGTAGTCTTCGGCAAGTGGATAATTTGCAATTACTTGCTCTCCATATTGGATGACTTTATTAAGGTGCTCAGAATCACCGAAATCTTCGGCGTGATCCAGATGAACCAGACACAACAGTGCCCAAGCAGCACCTCTATTGGCTCTTCCTGGCTCATATGTAATTGGAAGCATGGAAACCGCTTTTTCCAGATCACTAATAATCAGATTTCGTAAATCATCAGGAGAATCACATTTTGGAATATTATAATTATTTTCTAAAACATTTTCCTCCAGAATTATAGGAACCTGCCCATGGATCACCAGAAGGCGATAATAGGCCCAGGCACGCATAAAATAAGCTTCTCCCATAAGACCATTGTAGCTGGCATCAGAGATTACTCCCAATTCTTTTACCTTGGGACCATTAATAATGAGACCATGAGCCCTGCTTATCACCTCATATTTATCATAGTAGGTACGCAGAATTTTATAATTATCTGTATTTGTATTGTGTGTCTCAATATCTTCATCCTGAGAGTGGTCACCTGCTCTAAAGTGATCATCGCTCTGGTTATCAAAGAACAGATCGTGCATACCTAGGTTACGATCATTAAGCTTATTATATGTTCCAACTATGGCATCAAACATATCTTGTTCTGATTGCCAATAAGCAGCATCAGTACGGTCACCAACAGGTTCCTGATCAAGAATGCTTGAACATGACCAGAATGTAATCAGTGCAATTGCTATTATTATATATTTTTTCATAATTATTAAATTTTAAAATGACAAATCTAATCCAAATGTAATAGTCTTTGATGTGGGATAATTACTCAGAATTACACCTCGCGCAAGATTATCGCGACCAGTTTCCTCTACATCAGTACCATCAAAAGAAGTTATTGTCAACAAGTTACGTCCAGACAAGAAGATTTTTGATTGCCCCAACTTAAGCTTGCTTAAGAATGACGAAGGAAGACTATAGCTTATTGTAACATCTTTCAATCTAATATAATCTCCACTTTTCAATCCTAATTCAGAGTAGCGGTAGTTTTGATTTTTCTCTGTAGTTGACATTTTGGGCCATTTGTTTGTACTTCCCTCACCGGTCCATCTTTCCAACATAATTTTGTCCGAACCATCAGTTTCGGGTGCGTTAATACCTCGCATCATCATCTCATCGTAAAGTTTCTGTCCCAGAGCTCCACTAAATACTGCGCCAAGGCTAAATCCTTTGTATGATAAATCAAAAATGAACTACCCCGGGGCAGAGCCCACGAGGTATCAAAAAAGAGTCAGTTGA
>CBDVCE010000083.1:0-18723 GCA_965372405.1 uncultured Sunxiuqinia sp. | reverse complement strand
TCAATCAAAATTTGACGGGCTTTTTTTAACAACCTTATTGTGGAGACGCTTACGCACAAATTCCATAAACGTTCTCTTAAAGCTGTTACACAAATTCCTTTTTCACAATCTCATTTCAGAAAATGTGTTGAACGTTTTAAATAACATTACTGTGTTATTTAATAGCATTCACTAATCGTAATTGGCAATTCAAGAAAAACCAGTTTATTAATTCATCCTTTTTATTGATTTAAAGTCCCTTTTAGCTAACAAGTAGGATTATTTCTCTTGAAAATTGCTCTTAAAAGTAGTTATTAAGATTTACTTTCAAAATAATTTGCGATGATTTTAAAACAAAAAGAGCCTCATAATGAGGCTCTTGTATGCATAAAAGTTTTTATGTAGAATGCTATTCTCTGTCAATCATGATTGTTTGCTCTCTGTTAGGGCCTACAGATGCGATTGTGATTGGAAGTCCGGTTTCCTCTTCTACAAAATTGATGTAGTTATTGAATTCCTCTGGGAACTCATCTTGGCTTGTCATTTTTGTTAAATCAGTTTTCCAGCCAGGTAGTTCAACGTAAATTGGTTTAACATTATCGTTTAGTTCAAATGGAAATTTGTCAACAATCTCACCATCAATTTCGTATCCGGTGCAAATCTTGATGGAATCAAAATCATCAAGTACGTCACCTTTCATCATGAAAAGCTCTGTAACACCATTAATTGTATTAGCGTATTTTAAGGCAACCAAATCAAGCCATCCACAACGGCGAGGTCTTCCGGTTGTTGAACCATATTCATTTCCTGCATCACGAAGCTCCTGACCTACTTCATCCTGAAGTTCAGTTGGGAAAGGTCCCATGCCAACGCGAGTGCAATAAGCTTTGAAAATACCAAATACTTTGCCAATCTTCTGAGGCGCAATTCCTAGTCCTGTACAAGCTCCGGCACAAATAGTATTTGAAGAAGTTACAAAAGGATATGAACCAAAATCGATATCAAGCAAAGTGCCTTGAGCACCTTCTGCAAGTACTGATTTTCCTTCAAGAATAAGGTCGTTTACAAAGTGTTCGCTATCAACAAAGTTGAATGACTTAAGAACTTCGACTCCTTCGAACCATTCTTTTTCAAGTTGGGCAAGCATTTCTTTATAATCAAAACCAAAGAATTTTTCAAGCAACTCTTTGTGCGCCTGAATGCGACTTTGATACTTTTCTTCAAAGTTTTCAAAAAGATCACCAATGCGTAATCCATCACGGCCAATTTTATCTTTATAAGTTGGTCCAATACCTTTTAAAGTAGATCCAATTTTAGTTTCACCTTTTGCTGCTTCAGATGCTGCATCAAGAAGTTTATGAGTTGGAAGGATTAGGTGTGCTTTTTTAGAAATGTACAGGTTTTTGCGCAAATCTATATTGTGCTTTTTAATCGACTCGATTTCCTTTTGAAATACAATAGGATCAAGAACAACACCATTTCCAATAAGGTTGATTTTATTCTCATGAAAGATCCCAGATGGAATGGTATGTAGAACCTGTTTAAAATCGTTTATTTCAAGTGTGTGTCCTGCATTTGGACCACCTTGAAATCGCGAAATTGCATCGTATTTAGGAGTTAGTACATCAACAATTTTTCCTTTTCCTTCATCTCCCCACTGGAGACCTAAAATAACATCTACTTTCATTATTAAAAATTCAGGTTTTCAAACAAACTAAACCGCAGAAATTACGTCTTGTTATCAGACAGATCCCTACGGTGCCATGTTGAAATTTATTTGGCAGATAAAATTACAAATTATTTTTCTCAAACAGGCATGAAAAAATCCTCCCATTCTTTTAGAGGATTCTATTTAGACTAAATATAAGCCAATTAAGCATCAGTGCTTTCACCATAAATATAAAGCGTATGGTGTGAAAGCTTGAAATTATATTTCAAGCAAGCCTCTTCAATGATCTGCCTGATACGGGGATCATAGAATTCGAGCACATCTCCATTATTTATATCAATGAGGTGGTCATGTTGAAGTGTTGCAAAAGCCTTTTCAAATTGAGCAATGTTTTTCCCAAATTGATGCTTAACAACTAATTTACATTCCAGTAAAAGATCAATCGTATTATAGAGTGTTGCTCTACTTACACGATAGTTTTTGTTTTTCATTGAAATGTAAAGTGATTCAATATCAAAATGACCTTCTCGTGAATAAATTTCCTCTAGAATAGCAAATCTTTCAGGGGTTTTTCTATGACCGTTTTTCTCAAGATATTCTGTGAACATATTCTTCACAGTTTCTTTCGTTTTATGGTTATTCATACTTAAACCAATTTTAAATAAAGGTCAAAAATAGTAAAAATTTTAAAATAGTTTAGACTAAATAAAGATTATTCTCCGATATCCTCAATCCTTTCAATGTTGTCTATTCCTTTGATTTTCCTGAGCCGTGAAATTAGTATGTTTAAGTCATCAACATTATGGATGTAGATATATAAATCACCTTCAAAAATCCCATCATGAGTATCGAACATTACAGTTCGCATGTTGATGTTATTATGTTTAGAAATGATAGTTGTGACTTCATTTAGAATTCCAATGCGGTCAAAACCATGAAGCTTAAGTCTGGTAAGATATGATCGCTTTTTAAACTTGGTCCATTCGGCACTAACAATGCGGTCTCCTTGATGTGACATGAGCTTGATCGCTTCAGGGCAATTTCGCTTATGAATAATCACATTGTTATTGGAGCTAACGTAACCCAAAACTTCTTCTCCCGGAATTGGCTGACAACATTTTGAAAGAGAGTAGTTGGTCTCGTCAGGAGTTTCTTTAAGAATGAAAGTGTCTTTTTTGCTAAACATGCGTTTGGGAATATTCAGCTGGCCTTCTTCATCTTTTTCTTTCTTATTTCGTCCAAAGCTAAGCGTCCAGTATTTTGCAAGTTTGTTTTCCCTTCTTGTTTTAAGGATGTCATCCAAATCTTTTAAATCAAGAAATCCCAGCCCAACTTGAGAGTATAGTTGATCTTTATTAGAAAGATTGTAATAACTGGTAAGCTTTTTAAGGGTGTCAGAGGATGGTTTTATTTTATATTCTTTTAGCTTCTTTTCAATAATTTCCTGTCCATTTTCAATATGCTGTTTCTTGTCAAGTTTGAAGGCTTGCTTTACCTTGGCTTTGGCTTTGGCCGTGATCAGGAAGTTCAGCCATTCTATATCAGGATTCTGTGTTTTTGAAGTTAAAATTTCAACCTGATCGCCACTAAGTAGAACATGACTTACAGGAACTAATCTGTGGTTAATTTTAGCGCCGATACATCGATTCCCTAGTTCGGTATGGATTTCATAGGCGAAATCAATAATAGTGGAACCTTTTGGTAATGTGACCATTTCACCTTTGGGTGTAAACACAATGATCTCCGAACTGTAAAGGTTCATTTTAAATTCATCCAGAAACTCCAAGGCATCTGATTCTGGATTTTGGAGCATTTCACGAATTTTCTCCAGCCATTTATCCAATTCTGTTTCAGGAGATTGATCTCCTTTGTATTTGTAGTGAGCAGCAAATCCACGCTCCGCAATTTCATCCATGCGTTGCGTTTTTATTTGTACTTCAACCCATTTCCCATGTGGTCCCATTACAGTTACGTGAAGCGCTTCATAGCCATTGGCTTTGGGAATGGTTATCCAATCGCGTATCCGGTCTGGCTTTGGCTTGTAAATATCAGTAATGATGGATAAAATATCGAAGCATTGTCTTTTTTCAGAAAGACTCTTTTTGGCTTTGAAAACGATTCGGATAGCGAGTAAGTCATATACCTCATCAAATGATACTCCTTTGGATTGCATTTTATTCCAAATTGAGAAGACAGACTTCAGCCTACCTGAGATGGCAAATTTGATCTCTTCATCATTTAGATGAGATTCTATTGGTTTAATAAACTCACTCACCAAATCGTCCCTGCGTTCCTTTTGGCTATGCAACCGGAAAACAATTTGGTTATACGTTTCTGTTTGTTTGTATTTTAAGCTAAGGTCTTCAAGTTCTGTTTTTATAGTATATAATCCGAGGCGGTGAGCAAGGGGAGCAAAAATATAAAGCGTTTCAGCGGCTATCTTCAACTGCTTATTGGGCTTCATGCTGTCCAAAGTGCGCATGTTGTGTAATCGATCAGCCAGCTTTATTAGGATAACCCGGACATCATCAGAAAGGGTCATCAGCATTTTCCGAAAGTTTGTTGCCTGCTTAGAGTCATGCTGAGAAGTAATTTCATCAGACAGTTTCGTAAGTCCATCAACAACTTTGGCAACGCGTTCGCCAAACAGGTTTTCAATGTCTGTCAGGTTGTAATCAGTATCTTCAACAACATCGTGTAAAATAGCAGCTATAATTGATGTTGCTCCAAGACCAATTTCGTTGGATACGATATGAGCGACAGCTAAGGGATGAATAATATATGGTTCGCCAGATTTACGTTTTACCCCAGCATGAGCACTGTTTGCAAATTCAAAAGCTTTCTTAATGCGTTCCCTTCCTTCATCATTTATGCGCTTGTCGAAAGTGCGCACAAGATCATCGTAATAGTCGGCAATGAGCCGTTGTTCAGCTTTTGTCTGCAATGTATTCATTCTTATTCCTTTGCTTTTTGCTGGTTATTCGAGTAGCAAACGTAAATATAGATTATTTCTGACAAAAAGCGCTGGAGCTTCAATAACTCAGATAGCTTTTTTACCATATCTTAAAAGAATGCAAAATAATCTCTTTTGTTCAGAAGATCTGGATCATTTTTCTGCAAACAGCTTGTTTTCTACAATCTCGCAAATGATATGTCCGATTAGTATTTGAGCTTCCTGTATTCGTGGAGTATCTAATGATGGAATTTTTATCTGAATATCACTAATGTTTTTTAGTATGCCTCCATCTTTACCAGTCATGCTAACTATTTTCATCCCAAGTTCTTTGCTTTTTTTTGCGGCATTAAGAATATTGACTGAGTTCCCGGAAGTAGAGATGGCAATCAATACGTCTCCTTTTTTCCCAGTCGAAGCAATATAGCGTTCGTAGGCCTGCTCAAAATGATAGTCGTTGGAATATGCCGTGATAAAAGATGAATTTACATGACAAGCTTCTGCATGTATTGGAGGTCGGTCAAGGTAAAACTTCCCAGAAAGTTCAGCAGCCAAATGTTGAGCATCAGCGGCACTGCCACCATTCCCACAGAAAAGAGTTTTCTTATCTTGTTTATAACATTCAATAAGAAGTTCCGCAGCTTTTTCAATTGATTCAATAAGTTGCTGATCATTCAGCATAAGCTCCTTAATAGAAATAGCTTGTTTTATTCGGTCTTTAATCATTGTCAGATTGTTTGGTCACATTTTTATAAACGTCTAAGAATGCGTTTACCATATTCTCCCATGAAAATTTTTGTTTCTCAATTTTCAGGTTCTTTTCAAATTCAGCTTGTCGGTTATTTTTATAAAAATCGACTATGGCATCAGCAATGGCTGTTTTATCTGGTTCAACCACATAACCTACTATTTGATCAGGTATAATTTCTGGTAAACCGCCAACATTAGTTACCAGCATTGCTTTTTCAAAATGATATCCAATTTGGGTTACGCCACTTTGTGTTGCACTTTTATAAGGTTGAACAACCAGATCCGAAGCTCCAAAATATTGATTTACTTCATTATCAGGAATAAAATCGGTATGCAAAATAACCCGATCTGAAAGTTGTAGTTTTTCAACTAATTCAAGATATGGTTTTGAGTTGCTGTAAAATTCACCGGCAACAATTAATTTAACCGGAAGCTTTTTAAGTCGTTCATCTGCAAAAGCTTTTAAGAGTAAATCCAATCCTTTGTAGTCACGAATAAAACCAAAAAACAGGAGATAACTAAATTTCGGATCAAGTTCGAGAAGATCTTTCGCTTTTGAAGATTCAATTTTATCACCAAAATTATCAAATAATGGGTGAGGGCAGAGGGCATTCGATAAATAGGGTTTGAAAGATCTCATATCTGCCAAAACAGATTTTGACATGGCCACCAGACCATCAATACTGTTCATGAAATATTTTGTCAGGGTTCGGTCACCTGGTCTTTTTTCATGCGGGATAATGTTATCTGCAAGACAAATTACTTTGGTGTATTTGTTTTTTCTGACTTTCCTGCAGATGGTGCCAAGGCTTGGAGCCATAAATGGAAGCCAGTAGCGAACCATTAAAATATCGGGCTTTTCATTGCGAATCCGATTCCCAATTTTAATCCAGTTAAGTGGATTAATGGAGTTAACAGTTCGTTTTATTTTTAATCCTTCAGGAGCTTCCCAATCAGCATACTGGGTTTTGCCTGGGAAAAGGATACCCGGATATTGAAGGGTAAAAGTTTCAATTTCAACCTGAAATCCCTGTTTTATAAATTCACGAGCTAATCGTTCATTATAAGCTGCAAGCCCACCTCTATAAGGATATGCAGGACCAATTATTTTGATTTTTTTCAGTTTTGTATTTTGCATGAAATAGTTCTGGCTTTTCAGGAAGTCTTATTTTTCTTCAACAAATTTGCAACATGTTTATCAATTGGGAAAGTAAATTCATCAACATTCAAGTTTCTTCTTTTTACCCATAGGAAAGACTGGTTCCCATTTTTCAGTTCATCAAAATCAAATGAACGATTTGATGTTTTAAAATTCAAAGGTTCTACTAGTTTAGCCGTATAATAAATACTGATCAACTGATGATCATCAAAATATAGGGCTTTTTGATAAAAATCGGTTGTGTAAAGATGTTTGATTTCTTCAATTTCCTGCTGACACTCTTCACGCATCTCACGTATTAAACAATCAATGGTTCCTTCTCTAAACTTAAGACCGCCACCTGGGAATTTTGTCATTTTTGTGTCCAGCTGGAATTCATCAGTTATTAAAACTTCATCTTTTTCATTGATGAAAATTCCATAAACCCTGATGTTGAAATGTGATGGGGTTTTGCTTTTCATTTTAGTTGAGCTTTTAACCATTCCAGAATCTCATTATTATCATCAGGATGAAACCATTGTATTGATGTGTCTTTTCTAAACCAGGTTAGTTGTTTACGTGCGTAATGTCGTGTATTTCGTTTAATAAGCTCAATTGCTTTCTCCAAACTGGTTTCTCCATCAAAATAGGCAAACAGCTCTTTATAGCCAACAGTGTTCATCGAATTTAATTGACGATGAGGGTATACCGATCTGGCTTCCTCTTCTAAACCTGCTTCAATCATTTGATCAACCCGCATGTTTATTCGGTCGTACAATTCTTCCCGATCTCGGTTTATTCCAATTTTAATAATATTAAATGAACGTTCTTTTACTATCTGAGTTCTAAATGATGTATACGTTTTGCCGGTCATCATGCATATCTCAAGGGCATGAAGTAGCCTTTTAGGGTTTTTCAAATCAACTTTTTCGTAATAGGCTGGGTCAAGTTTTTTTAGATGAAGACGAAGATGTTCAATTCCATTATTTTCGAATTCATCAATTAATTGTTGACGTAGTATTGGGTCAACAGTTGGAAGATCATCAATCCCTTTGCAAACTGCATCAATGTACATCATAGAGCCGCCTGTCATTAGAGCCGCATCTTTAGTTTGAAATAGCTGCTCTATTATCTCAATAGCTTCATCTTCAAACTTGCTGGCGTTATAATAATCGTGAATGGAGTGTGAATGTATAAAATGATGTGGTATGGTTTCGAGGTCTGTTTTCTCAGGGACTGCTGTTCCGATTGAAAGTTCGCGATATATCTGTCGTGAATCAGATGAAATTATTTCAGTATTCAATTCGCTGGCAATTTGAATTGCCAGTTTACTTTTCCCAATGCCCGTTGGTCCCAAAAGAACAATTAAGTATTTATTCATTTTTCATGCTTAAACCAACAAAGGTAGGCGTTTTCGGGCAAAAAAGAAGGGGATTTTAATCCCCTTCAACCAGATCCTCCATTTCGCCAAAAATTTCGGTATAATCATCTAAGTCACCGTAATCTTGGATGACTGCATTATTTTCTGAGTTCTTCCCCCCATTCTGGATGTCCTGTTCGAGTACCTGAACAGGGGCGTTACCGTTTTTATGGGTAACTTTTGGTTCTTGAAGATTCTTTTCCATAGAAATTTGAGTTAGTTCAATATAAAAAGATCTGTCATTAAAAAAGTCAAATACATAGAGCAAGCGTTGATCATTATCTGAAATTCTCTCTTTTAATTTAGTTTTCCCCATGATTAGCGGTTTAAATCCGTTTAATCCCATGTCTAAGAGAGTAATTTCAATTTGGCGACCGTGTTGCTTAGTTGCCACGAAAAATGAGGCCAACTGGTCAGAACCATAATTACATGTATCCTGAATACAATTGTGAAAGTCAGCAAAAGAACTTTGTGCATCTATTGCAATCTGCCTTTCAAAGACAGGATTCTCAATAGATGTCATCTTGAAGTGATAATTCATACTATTGAATATTCGTGGTTCTTAAATTTTTCAGCCTGTTTTCGCACACAGGTTTTTTTAACGGCAAGCCCGAAGAAAGGTTAGGGAATAAATGTTAAAAAATATTAATTGACAAAATGGCGGTTGTAACGAGTTGATGAAATGGTCTTTATAACCCCATTATATTTACTTTTAAAATGGGTGTTTATGAAACAATAGAAGTTATGTTTCATTTATTCGATAAATTTTCGAATCTATTGAGTGAATAGTTCAACTTTTTATCGGTTTTAGAGGGTGTTATGAAAGAAAATAGATGTGAAGCAAAAACCGGGTGTAACCCATAATATTAGTGCAGGTTACATCCCGGAATTAGAAATTAAATCTAAATGGTTCAGTTTAGTCTAACTTTCTTTTAATGCTGCAACCGATAGGTTTTGTTTCAGCAAGCTGAATTAATTCATTCGAAGCAAGACTATTTATTGCATCTTTTAAATAGGGTTTGCTAACGCTACTGGCATTGCTGTAATTATCATCAATTGCACCTTTGTAGGCCAATTTAAAATCGCTATCAAAAAGAAATACATGTGGTGTTGTTTTTCCACCATAATTATTAGCCAACAAACTTTCTTTGTCAACCAGATATGGGAAATTGTACGCATTCTTTTTTGCATGTTTTTTCATGGCTTCATAGGATTCGCCACCTTGCCGTGCCTGGTAGTTTGAATTCAAAACAACCATGCCCATATTATTTTGGTCGGCAAATTTCTGAAGTTCATTGTATCTATCTTGCCATTTAAGTACAAATGGACAAGAATTACATGAGAAGATGACAAGTAGTCCGTTGTCTTTTTTTAGATCATCAAGTGATAATATTGCTCCACTTACACATTGCATCTTAACATCGGTATGAGAAGCTTTATCACCAATATCCAATTGGTTGTTGCCAGCTGACACAATTATTGCAGACATGGTAAATAATAGAAATACAAGCTTTTTCATAATGTTTATAATTTTTGTCTATAATTTTTAACAAAACCTTTTTCAAACTTGTTTCTTAATAATTGTAAACAATTGTAAATATGCTACGAGATATTAGAAATAGTTACGAGAAATATAAGTTGGATGAGAAAGAATTGAACTCCAGTCCGATAGCTTTATTTGAAGAATGGTTGGATGAGGCTATCTTAAAAAAAGTTGTTGAGCCAACAGTAATGGTTTTGTCTACAGTTTCGAATGGAATTCCAGATTCCAGAGTTGTTCTCTTAAAAGAATTAACTCAGGAGGGTTTTATTTTTCATACCAATTACCATAGTTTAAAAGGAGAACAACTAAGTAAGAACCCAAATGTTTCACTGAATTTTTTCTGGGCAGAGATGGAAAGGCAAGTTCGCGTGAAGGGTATCGCAAGTAAGTTATCGGCAAAGCAGTCCAAAGAATACTTTGAAAGTCGCCCAAGAGATAGTCAACTAGGTGCATGTGCGTCTAATCAAAGCCAGGAGATTGAAAACAGAGAAAAGTTGGAAGAACAGTTTGTTCAGATTGAGAAGACTTTTGAAGGCAAAGAAATTACAATGCCTGATTATTGGGGAGGGTATCTGGTGAAACCTTTTGAAATAGAGTTTTGGCAAGGTCGCGCCAACCGGATGCATGATCGGATTTCCTTTTATCAAGATAAAAAAGAATGGTGTTTTAAGCGTTTGCAGCCATAGCCCAACTTTCAATAAAGGTTGAGAAGTTTGAATATCATCTTGATTTGTAGAGATTGTGGATGGATAAGGATTTTGTTAATGGATTGAAATAAAAATCCCTCAGCTTCTGTTGTAGGAGCTAAGGGAAAAAGCAGACTTATAAGCCGGGTTCTGTACCTCAATTTCTCGAAGCCTCTATCATTTATCTGGCCGTGTCATTACTAACACGATCGAGCAGCCTACCCCTTCCGACCATTGACCGAAGTCAAAACCAAAACGGGCCGTTTTGTAAATCGGAATATATTTGGCCTTGCAACCCATGAGATGTACGGCTCTCGATGTTACCACCAAAACCGGTGAGCTCTTACCTCACCTTTTCACCCTTTCCCCAATTTGAATTCATCAATTCAGGGTGGTTATTTTCTGTTACACTACTGCAAGCTTTCACCCGCCTTCCTGTTAGGAAACATGGTGCCCTTTGTTGCCCGGACTTTCCTCACTCCGGCATTTGACGGAGAGCGATAGAGCGGTCTGCGTGGCAAAAGTAGTAAAAAACTTACATTTTTCAGACTGATAGATTTTTGGATAGCTGGATAGTCAGAGAACATTTTCCTTTGATTAAGCAGATTGTTTATTGAGGATCAACTCATCAGTCTGAGTATCTAATGATTTGAAGTCCGAAAACCTTTGAAGCTATTCGTACCTAAGACTTTCAATCGGATCAAATTTTGAAGCTTTTTTTGCTGGATAATAGCCGGAGATTATTCCAACTGCGAAACACAAACTTGCACCTACGAAAATCCATGTCCAAGGAATGATGAATGAGATGTCCATCAATGCCGAAACAATATTCCCAACAAGTATTCCAAGTGTAATTCCCAGGGCACCACCAATCTGACCAATAACAATTGCTTCAATTAAAAATTGTTGTTTCACGAGCGATGAAGTTGCACCTATGGCCTTGCGAATACCAATTTCACGCGTTCGTTCAGTTACCGATACAAGCATAATATTCATCAAGCCAACGGCTGCTCCAAATAAAGTAATTAGTCCAATAATAATTGCAGCATAGCTTATCTTCTTGATATTATTAAGAAGCATATTCACTAGGTTGTCACTTTTTTCAATATTAAAATCACTGTCATCTGTTGGGGCTAGGTCACGTACCACACGAAAAGTTCCTTCCGCTTCACCCATCGCAGCTTCAATTAGTTGGGGGTTCTCTTGTTTTACCTGAACACTAAAATTCATTTGAGGACGAGAGAAGTAGTTTCGAACATTTGTAAATGGTAAAAAGCAAGCTTCATCTCCTCTTGATCCAAAACCTGCACTCTTCGATTTCAATGTGCCAATAATCCTGTAGCGACCACCTCCAATGCTAATTTCTTTTTGTAAAGGATTAATTCCCTTTTCAAAAAACCTTTTGACTAATCCATCACCTATCATAACAACATTTAATCCATCAATGATATCCGAAGGAGAAAAATTTCTTCCTTTATCAATTTCATGACCAGCGGTATAGATGAAATTTTCATCAACTCCCTGAACGCTAACATTTGGGTTTGACTTTTTTGACTCATATTTCACCGTAGCAGTTCCTGTTGCGTATGCTGAGATTGATACAATTCCAGGAAAATCAAATGTTTCTTTGAATTCTTGCGCTTGGTAGTAATTAATATACGCATGGTTTTTTGTGCGTATGCGTTCGTTGCCAACATTTACGCGTATTCCCCTCGAAGTAATGGTGAATGTATTGGCACCCATTACAGTAAACTCTTCAGTAATTGACTTTTTTATAGCATCAATGGCAGTAAGTATTCCAACAAGAGCTGTAATTCCAACTGCAATAATTAAAACGGTTAGCACAGTACGTAATAGATTACTGCGTATGGATTGAAGTGAAATCCTTAAGTTTTCCCGAAGTAAAGAGCCAAACCGCATGAGTTGATAATTTGATTGAATAGGCAATTTCAGAAAATAATAGCGCTTTACAAAATCTATATCAACGAAAGCAGAAATCTTCTTCAAGAAATGAAGTTCTTATAATTTGCAGCAAGAAAAAATGGTGAAAGCAAGACTGGTCTTTGTGGAGTCGAAAAGTGCAGGCATAAAAAAACCGCCTCTTTTCAGAGACGGTTTCTTAAAATATAATTGGGTTCAATTATTTTACTGAATTCATGTACTCAATAAGTTCAACAACTTTAGTTGAATAACCCATTTCGTTATCGTACCACGCAATAACTTTTACGAAAGTATCAGTTAAAGCAATACCTGCTTTAGCATCAAATACAGAAGTTTGAGCTTCTCCAACGAAATCGTTAGAAACAACCATATCTTCAGTATATCCTAAAACACCTTTCATAGTAGTTTCAGAAGCTTTTTTCATAGCTGCACAGATTTCTTCGTAAGAAGCACCTTTTGCTAAGTTTACAGTTAAATCCACAACAGAAACGTCAGGAGTAGGAACACGGAAAGCCATACCTGTTAGTTTGCCATTCAATGCAGGAATTACTTTACCTACAGCTTTAGCAGCACCAGTTGATGAAGGGATAATGTTTTGGCTAGCACCACGTCCACCACGCCAGTCTTTCATAGAAGGACCGTCAACAGTTTTTTGAGTTGCAGTAGCAGCGTGTACAGTTGTCATTAAGCCGTCAACAATACCGAAGTTATCATTCAATACTTTAGCGATAGGAGCTAAACAGTTAGTAGTACAAGAAGCGTTAGATACGAAATCTTCACCTTTGTATTCTGTGTTGTTTACACCCATAACGAACATTGGAGTATCGTCTTTTGAAGGAGCAGACATAATTACTTTCTTCGCGCCAGCTTCGATGTGACCTTTAGCTGTTTCTTTTGATAAGAAAAGACCAGTAGACTCAACAACATACTCAGCACCGATAGCGTCCCATTTCAAATCAGCTGGGTTTCTTTCAGCAGTAACACGGATAGTGTTTCCGTTTACAACCAAAGCACCATCAACAACTTCAACAGTTCCATTGAATCTTCCGTGAGTTGAATCGTATTTTAGCATGTAAGCCATGTAGTCAACATCAATAAGGTCATTGATACCTACAACCTCAACATTTTCGTTTGCAGCAGCAACACGGAATACAAAACGACCAATACGACCAAATCCGTTGATACCGATTTTAATTTTTGACATAGTTCTATAATTTAAAATTAATGAAAGATTTATTTTTGATTTTTTAGCTTTAAACGTATTTTTTTTAAAGCCACACAAAATAACTAACTAAAAATAAGAACGTCAAATTTTCAGGTTCGTTTAGGCTTTTTTAAGGAATGGCTTAAAATTTAATTAATGTTAGGATTGAGTTGCGAGTTATGAGTTACGAGTTGTGAGTTTTTTGTGAGAAAAGTAAAAAGGGAATGAAGTAATAATAGGGAAGACGATATTAGGATCAAGTATCTGGCATCCAGTATCCAGATTAACCATGTGCGGAAATGTCTTCTAGGCGTTTTAAGTCAACAATTTCAATTTCTTTTCCATAGATTTTAAGGATTTTGTCCTTTCTGAATTCAGACATGGTGCGGATCACATTTTCAGTTGTCATTCCAATGTATTCAGCAATCTCGCGACGAGATACAGGAAGCTCAAAATTTGCATCGCGGTATATATTCTTTGAAAAGTAGAGAAGGATATGTGCAATTCGCCCACGAAGATGTTTTTTCTTGATTTCCATATTGTCAATAATAATCCGATCGGTTGCAGAGCTAAAACGTTTCATAAGATCGAGTGCAAACTGCCCATTGTCCTTAGCCATTTGCTTTACATCTTTTAAGTTGAGCACACAAATCGTTGATTTTTCGATGGCAGTAACCGAATAGTTGTATCTGTCAGATGAAAAAACACTCAGAAGACTTACAAAGTCAAAAGGTTTGGCAAAGCTTATAATTTGATCTTTTTCTTCTCCTGTATTTCGTGAAAGTTTAACCAGCCCATCTTTTAGGTATATAAATTCCTTTATTAATTTTCCTTCTGAAATTATGGCATTTCCTTTTTCATATTCCTTTTCTTGTTTCTGAGTACAGATAGTATCTAAAAACTCTTCAGAGACATGTGCAAAGAAAAGTGATTTTAACTGACATTGTTCGCAATTGCAATTGTGATCTTCCATTATGAATGTACTCTTATATTCGGAGTGCCTAAAGTAATCATTTCTTGTGATATTTATTATGAGATGATAATTATCATATTGGTTTTCTGGTAGATGCTTCTCTGTGTACCTATTTTCACCCTGAACAATAAAAATATGGATCAATGAAACGAATCGTAATATTAGGTGCAGGTACAGCTGGAACTATGATGGCCAATAAATTGAGGAAGGCTTTGGACAGAGACGAATGGGGAATAACCATCGTTGATAAACACCGGACTCATTATTATCAGCCTGGATTCTTATTTATACCATTTGGCATTTATAATAAGCAGGATGTTATGAAGCCAAAGGCAGACTTTATTCCGCCAGGAGTAAAAACTATTTTTTCAGAAATTGAAAAGATTGATGGTGCTGAAAATAAAGTTCTGCTTGAAGGAGGGAAGGTGCTGAAATATGATTTCCTAATAATTGCTACGGGCACACAAACTGTTCCTGATGAAACTCCTGGATTAAAAGATAAGCTTTGGTACAAAGAAATATTTGACTTTTATACTGTTGAGGGTGCAGTTGCCCTTCAGAAATATTTTAAGCAATTCGAAGGAGGGAAATTGGTGATGTGCATTTCGGAGCTTCCTTTTAAATGCCCTGTTGCTCCTATCGAATTCGTTTGTTTGGCAGATGCATACTTTACTGAAAAAGGAATTCGGGATAAAGTTGACATTACTTTCGTGACACCACTACCAGGAGCGTTTACAAAACCTATTGCAACTAAAATGCTTAGTGAGTTATTGGAAGAAAAGAACATAAACGTAGTTCCGGATTTTTATGTAGAGAGTGTTGATAATGAAAAGAAGGTTATAAAATCATACGATGATATTGAGATCCCTTTTGATGTGCTAACTATTGTTCCAGTGAATATGGGATCGGAAGTGATTGAGCGAAGTGGCTTGGGAGATGATATGAATTTTGTTCCAACCAATAAGAAGACACTTCAGTCTGAAGCTTTTGAAAATATTTTTGTAATTGGTGATGCAGCCAATCTTCCAACTTCAAAAGCAGGAAGTGTAGCCCACTTTGCTGGGGAAATTCTATTTGATAATATGATGAGTGCGATTGAAGGGCGTCCGCTTTTAGCCGAATTTGATGGCCATGCCAACTGTTACATCGAAACTGGGTTTGGCAAAGGAGCTTTAATCGATTTTAACTACGATACCGAACCACTTCCGGGTACTTTCCCTTTGCCGGGAATCGGGCCTTTTGGCTTGCTGAAGAATACAAAGATGAATCATTACGGAAAAATCATGTTTCGATGGATTTATTGGCATATTCTTTTAAAAGGGAAAGAAATGCCCATTGAACCATTAATGACTATGGCAGGGAAGAAAAAAATAAATGTTTAGGCCATGGAAGAAAAAGCACTACAACAACAGGTTTCAGAACTGAATCAGAAGGTTGATTTGCTGCTGGAATATGTAAACGAGCAGCGGCTAAAAACCAATCAGCTTGAAGATTTGATTTCCGATTTGTCAATTGTTGGGAAGGATATTTATGATACCGCAGTAGACGAGCTTGATAAAAGGCAGGTAGAACTGGATCCAGAACAACTGAAAGGTGCTGGGCTGCGCTTGCTTCGGAATGTTGAGAACATAAACAAGGCATTGGAAGCATTTGAAAGTATGGCTGATTTCATGAAAGATGCTTCACCTATTGCCAATGAGTTGATCCTTGAATTTACGCATAAAATGCACAAACTGGATCAAAAAGGATACTTTGAGTTCTTCAGGGAAACTGGAAGGATTTTCGATAATGTTATTAGTCATTACAGCCCTGAGGATGTGAAACATCTGGCCGATAATGTTATTCCAATAATGGATGCTGTAAAAGCGATGACTCAGCCAGAAATGATGAATGCAGTGGACAATGCAATTAAAGTTTATGGAAGTATGGATACGGAGAATGTCCCCGAATATTCTATATGGATGATGTTGAAAGAAATCCGCAAGCCTGAAATGAAAAGGGCTATGGGATTTATGGTAACGTTTATGAAAAATTTATCATCAAAATAAAAATCTATTAATCATTTAAAACAGAATAAAATGGCAGAAAAAACTTATGCAGGTAAGACTGTTGAGATGACAGCAGATGGTTACTTGGCAAACATGTCCGAGTGGACATTGGATGTAGCCAAAGAATTGGCTTCAGAGGCAGGAATTGAACTAACAGATGATCACATAGCAGTGTTGAACTTTTTACGTGAAAAGCAAGAAGCAGGTGAGACCTTGACGATCAGGAGAGTGGGTAAATCGGGTATTGTTGATATAAAAGGACTGTATCAGTTGTTTCCAGGTGGTCCATTAAAAATTTCATCCAGGCTTGCAGGTATTCCCAAACCAACAAGTTGCGTTTAAATTAAACCTAAAATATTATGACTGAAAATAAAGATCATCGATTAAAGAAAGTTTGCCTTATTTGTGCAAAAGGGGCCATTGAAGATGTATATGCTACATTGGTGATGGGCAACGGTGCGGTTATGGAAGGCATTGAGGCAAAACTGTTTTTTACCTTTTTTGGTTTGGATGCGATTACAAAAAAGCAAATGAATAAGTTGAAAACGGGAACAACTGGTAATCCGGCCATGCGAATGCCTGGGGGTTTGCCTTTTCCTACTTTGTTAGGCGCTTTGCCTGGTGTTGAGGCTGGCGTTTCAGCAATGATGATGAAGCAAATGGAGGAATTAGATATTCCACCCGTTGACGAGTTCCTGGATATGATTACTGCCGGTGGGGGTGAAATTTATGCTTGTAAATTGGCAGCTGACATGTTTAAACTTGAGAAGGAAGATTTAACTGAGCATGTAAAAGATATTATTACGATTGGCGAGTTCTATGAATTGGCTGCTGGGGAAAATACGCAGATTATTTTCACTTAATTAGGATAAAGGGGAATGATAGGAAGTCGGATCGTTTGATTCGGCGTTTCCTACTTCTATTCAATCTCTGCACTTACCCATTCTATAAGCATCCCATGATTATCTTCTGTTTTTGCCGTTGATGTAAACTGAACATAGCTAATGCCATTTTTTGTCCTGAAATTCAATGGAATATTGTTCTTTTGCAAAATACCATCTACAAATAATTGACAAGTTCCGCTTTCGTTTTCATCAAGTTCCCATTTAAACATGAGTTCGTGCCATTCTTCAATTTTCAGAGTACTTTGATTACTTGTTAAACCAGTTTCTGTAATCTCCAGATTGAACATTGAAAAATGGTGAGCAACTGTATCAGTTGGATTAAACCAACGATCGGTTAAGCTTATTTTAGCTCCTTTAAAACCCGTATTCAATTTTATTCTTGTTTTAAAAGCTCCTTTTTTTCCTGAAGGAAAATTCCAAACGGCACCATCATTTTGATTTATAAGAGTGGTGTCACTATTCGCTTTAAGATGTAAAACTTTCTTCTCTTGATTATCAGGATGAGCAACAAGTTTTGCTCCTTGTTTTCGATTATAGGCACAATGTCCTTTTATACCTTTTATATATTTCTGAGTACTCCAATTATCAATTCCTTTTGAAAAATCGTCTGATCTTTTCTTTTCATACAACCAGTTAATGTCAAAAAGTAAAAGCGAGCGATAATTTGGATGCTGACCTAGCGAAACCAAAATCTTTCCTGGTTCTGGCTCTACAAATTCAGTTTGATGAACACTTCTGTCCAGGCTCCCCATCTTTCCGTTTCGAGTTGCAAATAAACTGTCATTCCTTTCCGGGTTCAGGTATATTTCCCGAAACCCAATCCATGTTTTGCCATCGTCTTCAGATATTGCTGCATGCAGAACATCACGGTTTGTAAATACATCTTCCCATATGCCATTTGTTGAATTTTCCTCAGGCAAAGGAGTTGAATTATTCCATAATAATAACAACTTGCCATCTCTCAATCTCCCGATTGTTGGCATGGTAATAGTCGCATAAAACCTTGAAGGAGTTGGTTCACTCCAACTTTCACCTCCATTTGTTGAGAATGACTCCCAATGTTGATCTTGTGCAGTACGCATTAGCATCCACAATTTCCCATTCTGAAGCTCAATAACTGTTGGTTCAACAGCGCCATGATTCCATCTTACACCCTTGTGAAAACCACCTCCTTTGTGATGTGGAGTTTGTATCAAATTTGATTTTTTCCAACTTAACCCATCGTCATCAGAATAGTAGCTGCCGCAACCAACTCTTTTACTTGTATGAAAAGCAACAATAATCCGTTGTTCTTCTTTAATGAAAATGGCTGGTTTCAGCATAATGGCGAAATTATTGTCAATTTCATTTATTCTCCATTCTCCATCAATTCCTCCATTCGATCTCGCAGAGAATACCGCTCCATCTTTTCCTGAAAATAAACGGATAAATTCTCCAGAGACAGGACTTTGTTTTCCGTAATTTAATCAAGAGAATTCCTCGAGGCTCTGCCTCGGGGTATAGAGGAAAGTTTG
>CBDVCE010000082.1:0-19163 GCA_965372405.1 uncultured Sunxiuqinia sp. | reverse complement strand
TCGATAGCGTATTATTATCGTAGTTTCGTAATGTTTTTACCTTGCAACGGTCTTACTGGTATGAATTACGAGTAAAAACGGCCACTTCAATAAGTAGTGCATATTGATCCCCATATAAACGCAAATAGAGCCATAAAAAGCATTATTAAAATCGAATTAAAAAATAAGGTTACAACACTTGAGATGAAAATATCTCTTGTTGTAACCTTGTTTTATTTTAAAATCCTCAAATTATGGGAGGTTTTTCAGTGCCCTCGAATCAAGCAACAGGACTTTTTAGCTCTATAGGAAAAGGAAATTCTTATACTCCTAATTTATTTCTACGTATTTGTTCCGGCTCAGTGAAATTGTTTTTCACGACATGCCCTTTTAATGGAACAATCTTTTCATGGATAGCATCGATAATCCACTCTGCTTGTGGGAAGAAATATTCTTCCAACTCGTATGCAGGAGTGATCCAGTTACGAGAACCAACCACTACCGGTGGCGCATCCAACTCATCAAAGGCCAGCTCCGAAATATTGGAAGCCATCTCGCGCATAAATGAACCACGTGCTGAAGCATCACCTGTAATCACAATTCGTCCTGTTTTCTTCAATGACTCAATTACTGGTTCGTAATTAAATGGAACCAATGAACGTGAGTCAATCACTTCGGCACTCATTCCATACTTCTCTTGCAACTCTTCAGCAGCTTCCAATGCACGGTACAGAGTTGCACCAATACTAAGGATTGTTACATCGTCGCCTTTACGTTTTACATCAGGCTCACCTATCGGAATTTCGTAATATCCTTCAGGCACACCGCCTTCGTGGAACTGCTCCCCAATATCATACACACGCTGACTTTCAAAGAAGATTACCGGGTCAGTTCCTTGCAATGCAGAGTTCATCAATCCTTTTGCATCGTATGGAGTAACCGGGAATACCACTTTCAATCCGGGAATATGTGCAGCCAAGGCTGTCCAGTCCTGAGAGTGTTGAGCTCCATATTTTGAACCAACAGAAACACGAATTACAACTGGCATCTTAAGCACGTTTCCACTCATCGCCTGCCACTTTGGAAGCTGGTTGAAAACCTCATCACCACAACGTCCAAGGAAATCACAATACATGATTTCAGGAATTACTCGTCCTCCACACATCGCATAACCAATGGCTGTACCAATAATTGATGCTTCAGCAATTGGTGAGTTAAATAAACGGTGGTATGGAAGTGCTTCAGTCAAACCACGGTAAACAGCAAACGCCCCACCCCAGTCACGGTTTTCTTCACCGTAAGCAACCAAGGTTGGATCTTTGTAGAAACGGTCAACAATGGCTTCAAACAAGCCATCACGTAATCCGTATTGTTTAATTTTCGAGAATGGTTTGCCATCCTTATCAAAGGCAAAACGTTCTTTTTTGGTCAACTGCTTCACCCTTGGGTTTTCTTCCATTGGATGATTCACATCCGGTTTACGGTCTTCCATTTTATCAACAGACTCATTGGAGAACATCATCTCACCCAATAATTCAGGATGCTTTTGAACGTCCATCAATGGAGAAACTTCATCGTCAATTGACAATTTCATTCCCCATGTAATTAGATCTGTTGTATCTGATTTTAGTTTTTCTAAATCGGCCTCGGTTGTCACACCAGCTTTTACCAACTCAGCGCCAAACCAGTTGATGGAGTCCATTTCCATCCATGCATCAACCTCTTCTTTTGAACGGTACGAAGAAGCATCAGAAGGTGAGTGACCACTATAACGATAAGTCAATACATCCAATAATACCGGTCCACGTTTTTCTTTCAGGATTTTACGCTTGCGTTTGTAGGCATCGATCACAGCCAATGGATTGTAACCATCAACACGCTCAGCATGCATTTGGTCGGCATTTAAACCAGCACCAATACGAGCAGCAACTTTGTAACCCATGGTTTCTCCACAAGTTTGTCCACCCATACCATATTGGTTATTCATGATGTTAATGATAAGTGGAAGTCCACCTTTCATATCACCTTCCCAAAGCTGGTTGAACTGATCCATGGTAGCGAATGACAAGCCTTCCCAAACTGGGCCACAAGCCATAGATGCATCACCAATATTAGCGACAACAATACCATCTTTGCGGTTTACTTTTTTGAATAAAGCTGCGCCTACTGCAATATCACCTGATCCACCAACAATCGCATTGTTAGGATAGACTCCGAATGGTGTAAAGAAGGCGTGCATTGATCCACCCAGTCCTCTGTTGAACCCCGTTTCACGGGCAAACACTTCAGCTAATGTTCCGTAAATTAAAAAGCGAATCGCCAATTCTTTTACCGAACCTTTAAAGTTTGCTTTTACAGGCGCAAATGTGATTCCATCAAAATGGTTCTCCATCACATCAGTCAACTGCTTATCTGAAAGTTTATCAATTGCAGAAAGACCTTTCGCTAAAATCTCACCATGAGAACGGTGCGATCCAAAGATAAAATCTTCAGCATTTAAGGTGTATGCCATTCCAACGGCTGCAGCTTCCTGTCCGATTGACAAGTGAGCAGGCCCTGGATGGTTGTATGAAACACCATTGTATTCACCTTTGGTTTTAATTTCGTTGAGCATGGTTTCAAACTCACGAATAACTAACATATCATGGTAAATACGCTGGAAATCTTCATTTGAGAAATTGGCTTTCTCCTCTTCAACACTTTTACTGTATTGATTGACAGGAATCGGCTTAAAGGTAACCTCGCCAGCCTTCCTTGCTTCTTTTGGATCAATAAATTGTACTTTAGGCATTATTATAGATTTTTAGATTTCTAGATTCAAGATTCAAGACTTCTTTTAGAGGTCTTAAAATTGAAATATGGTTTCTTTAATGATTTCACTTACTGTTGGGTGAGGGAAAACAATTTCCTCAACATCTTGTACTCTAAGCTGAGTTTCAATTAAAGCACAAGCTCCCCATATCATTTCGGAACAGGCTCCTCCAACCATATGAACTCCCAATATTTCCTTATATTTCTTTCCAACAATAACTTTACAGAATCCGTCTTTTCCTTCATTCTCTGCAACAAAACGTCCGGCATAAGCCATGGGTAGCTGACGTACTTCAACATCAATCCCTTTTTCTTTGGCTGTCGTTTCAGTTAATCCTACACCAGCAATTTCGGGATGAGTATAAACGACTCCGGGGATTGCATTATAACGCATCACATCTTTTCGTCCCAATATATGGTTGACTGCAACTTCACCTTCACGACTGGCTGTATGAGCCAATAAGGAGAAACCTGTTACATCACCAGCAGCATAAACATTGGGTACATTCGTTCTGCAGAATTGATCAATCTTCACCCCTTTTGGAGAAAACTCAACACCAATATTCTCAAGTCCAATTCCTGCAACATTGGCACGTCGACCAACAGAAAGCAGAACTTCATCACCAATTATTGATTGCGATTTTCCATCCTTTTCAAAAATGACTTCTTTGCCTTTTAGCTCAGTCACTTTTGCACTTAGATGATATTCAATACCGCGCTGAGTAAATTCATTACGTACAAAAGCGGCAATAGCTTCATCAACACCGGTAAGGATTTCAGGTAGCATTTCAATCACGGTAACCTTCGTCCCCATTGCATTGAAGAAGTCAGCAAACTCAGTTCCAATAACTCCACCACCAATAATTACGAGACTTTTGGGTTTTTCTTTAAGCTTAAGAATTTCCCGGTTGGTCATAACAACATCCTTATCTAATCCGGGAATTGGCGGAACTGCAGCTTCAGAACCAGAGCAAATCAACAGGCGAGTAGCCTGATAATCGACTCCATCAGCTACTATAGTAATTACATCAGCTCTTTTTTCTTTCACTATGGCCTCGGCCATCACAACTTCTACTTTGGCATGTTTCATTTTTGCTCCAACGCCAGACACCAGCTTGCGAACCACTTTGTCTTTGCGCTTCATGATTTTGCCGAAGTCGATAGAAACATCGCTTACGTTAATACCATACTTCTTAGCTTCATGCGCATATTCTAATACTTTGGCTGAATTCAAAAGTGTTTTCGTTGGAATACATCCTTCATTTAAACACACTCCACCCAAAGCTCTTTTATCAAAAATGATAACACTTAATCCTTTTGCGCCAGCACGCTCTGCAGCTACATATCCTGCAGGGCCTCCGCCCAATATTGCTAAATCAAATACTTTACTCATGACGCTTACAATTCAAGGTTTTCTATTTGATCTTTTATTTCTTTAAGGAAGAGAGTAGCTTCGCCTCCATCCAGCGCTTGATGATCGTAGGTTAATGAAAGTCCCATCATTGGAACGAAACCATAAACTCCATCTCCTAAATCTTTTGGACGAGGAACAATTGTACAAACTCCCAATATTGCTGATTGAGGTAGGTTGATTACCGGAGTAAACATTTCGACACCATAATTACCTAGGTTAGACACCGTGAATGTTGCAGCCTCTGGCTTCAATAATTCTGGATCAACATTGCCTTTACGACATTGACCAGCGATAGTCGACAATTGAGAAGAAAGACCTTCAACAGAAAGATCATCTGCATTTCGAATGGCAGGAACCATCAGTCCGCGCTCCGTATCAACAGCCAATCCTAGATGTACTTTCTTAAACCAGCGCATGCTATCACCCAAAAAGTGTGTATTTACTTGTGGAAAATTTTGCAATGCTTTAATTACTGCAAAGCAAACTAAATCGTTTATCGTTACATTCTGTGAAACTTCACCAGCCTCCAGTTTCTTTTTGAATTTCTTGCGCAATGCCAATATCTGACGGGCATCTGCACTCATATGGTGAGTAAGCTGAGCCGAATTCTGCAATGATGTATGCATTGCTTTGGCAATCAACTTACGGATATTGCTTAGTTTCTTCACTTCAAAATCTTCACCATAAACCTGATTGAAATTAGCCAGATCAGCAGCAGCAACACGACCACCAAGTCCGGTTGTTTCTTTTGCAGAAGCCAAACCTTCGGCTTGTGATTTCTCCTGAGCCAATGGTGTCATTCTTGGCAAAGCTTCAGCAGCAGTCTCAATATCCTGTGCAATGATTCTACCTAGTGGTCCTGAACCTTGTAGCTGTTCATAAGCAACTCCCAATTTTTCAGCCATTACTTTTGCACGTGGTGAAATTTTAATTCTACCTTCTTTCTTCTCTACAAGAACAACTTCTTTCTCTTCTTTTGCAGGTTCAACTTCTACAGTTGCTGATAATTCTTCTACTGGAGCCGAAGCAGCCTCGCCTCCCGAACGAAACTCATCTACACTTTCGCCTGATTTTCCAAGAACAGCAACATTAACCAAAACTGGTACTTCATCACCTTCTTCGTAAAAAATCGCTAATAATTCGCCATCTTCTTTTGCTTCTTCTTCAAATGAAGCTTTATCTGTCTCATAAGAAAACAATACTTCGCCTGTTTTCACCTGATCACCAACCTGCTTATACCATTCTCCAATGATACAGGTCTCAACAGACTGCCCTTGGCGGGGCAAAATTACTGGAATAGCCATGAGTATTTATTTTAACTTGTTAATACAACATATCACAAATAAGTGTAAATCATTTTCCACTAATCGCAGCAGAATCAGCAATTACACAGAATTAGGTTGTAAACTTACATTATCATACTTGTAAATACAAGTTGCGAATCTACTTTTAATTATTTTTCTTACTTTTGTTGATAATCAGATAACAGATGGAAGGAAAAAGCAAAATACCTCAATACAAAAAACTATACGAAATTCTTCGTAAACATATCTTATCCGGAGTATACAAAGAGGGAAGTTTATTGCCCTCGGAAAATGAGCTCTGTGCTGTTCATAACTTAACCAGACCAACTGTTAGACATGCACTGGAAGCATTGGTACAACATGGCTTCATTCAAAAGAAGCAAGGGAAAGGAAGTATTGTTAGAAAACCTCCTCAAGACATTGGCATTCTATCAATCTCTGGAACTGCATCTGCAATCAGCAAACGATACCTTCAAACACAAATTCTTCAAAAGCCAACCACTATTGCATGGCCTGAGGGATTTAAATTTGATATTACGGAAGCGGAAAAAGATTCTGGGTGCATCTACATGGAACGTCTTCGCTTTGTTGATGGACAACCTGTTTTCTACGATATAAATCACATTCCCAATATTAACTTACCACGATTTACCAGTCGATCTTTGGAGAATAAATCTCTTTTTGAAACCTTACGTGACAATTACCAAATTGAAGTAAAAGGAGGAGAACAAAAGCTAAAAGCGATTAAGGCTGACGCTAAGATCAGCAAACTCTTAAAAATAAAGAAAGACGATCCGGTTCTCTATCTGGAAAGAAAACTTCGCACAAACAGAGAAGGGTTTCATATTTATTCAACTATCTACTTCAATTCTGACAAGCACGCAATTTTCGGAATCTTTTAGTGAATCCAACGGATTAACTAAAAAAATAACTCTTCCAACCTAACATTCCGGAATACCGACAAATATCTGTCACATACACTCAAGTTCTGGCACTGGATAAAAAAATAGGAAAGTTTATAAAAAGAAGAAGGTGGATATCCGTGCATCCACCCCTAGCTGCACATAAAATCTCTTGAGAAGAGACTGGATATCCACCGAATTTTGTTAGTACAAATTAAAGTATATTTTGTGAATTGTTCAAGCTTTTTTCAAAAAATGGGAAATGTTTTATGAAACAATTATGCTTGACACCTCATTAATCATCTAGACAAGAAATTATTATCGCTGTTTTATTTTACAAATTTATTTGAAAATAACTTTTTAAAAGACTGCGAATGCCTTAATTGATCTGTATTTGTTAAATTTTTATTCATTTTGCACGTATAAATATGCATTCAGGCGCAGTATTTTTCAAAAATCATCAAAAATAATCATCTTTGCCAACCAAATATATTTCTTTATAATCTACAAAACATGAAAGTATTAAAGTTTGGCGGAACATCTGTAGGAAGCATTGAGAACATGAATGCAGTAATGAACCAGATTACTGACGGGGAAAAGAAGCTGGTTGTACTTTCGGCCATGTCTGGCACCACAAATGCCCTGGTTGAAATTGCAGATTATCTTTACAAAAAGAACAAAGACACTGCTCGCACATTAACAAGCAAGCTAAAAGCCAAATACGAAACAATAGTTGATGGTCTTTTAAAAGATGATGCCAGAAAAACAGAAGGCATAAGAGTAGTTGAAACCTGTTTTGATTCCATCAGGAAATGCATTAGTTCAAACTTCACTGAAACTTCAGAAAAAGAAATACTTGCACAAGGGGAATTAATTTCAACAGTTTTTTTTACGCAACTTATGCTGGAAAATGGCTACAATACTAAATTACTTCCTGCATTGGACTTTATGCGAATTGACAGTGACAAAGCAGCTGATTTACACGCAATACGAACAAACATTAAAACTGTTTTAGAAAAAGCAGGTGATGCCGATTATTACATTACTCAGGGTTTCATCTGTAGAAATACAGACAATGAAATTGACAACCTACAGCGTGGTGGTTCTGACTACACTGCCTCATTGATAGGTGCTGCGATTAAATCTGATGAAATCCAGATATGGACAGACATTGATGGTTTCCACAATAACGACCCTCGCTTTGTTGAGAACACAAAGAAAATTGAACACCTTTCATTCAATGAAGCAGCTGAGCTTGCTTATTTTGGCGCAAAGATCCTTCATCCTCAAACAGTTCTTCCAGCTAAGATTGAAAATATTCCTGTTCGTCTAAAAAACACAATGAACCCTAAAGATGGCGGCACATTAATTACTTCAGAAACCAGAAGCGAAGGAATTAAAGCAGTGGCTGCAAAAGATGGCATTACCGCAATAAAAGTCCGTTCTTCACGAATGCTAATGGCCTATGGTTTCCTTAAGAATATTTTTGAAATCTTCGAATTCTTCAAAACCCCAATTGATATGGTTTCCACATCCGAAGTTGCGGTATCACTAACCATTGACAACACAAGCAACTTGGAAAAAATTGTGAAAGAACTAAAAGAATACGGCGAAGTCCAAGTTGATCAGGATCAAAGTATTGTTTGTATTGTTGGAGACATCATACCTGAAGAGAAAGGCTTTGCAGCCAAGGTATTTAACGCACTAGAAGGTATCCCTATCCGAATGATTTCCTACGGAGGAAGCCGTTACAACATTTCGGTACTAGTCCCAACCGTTCACAAAAAACGAACATTACAAGCACTAAGTGACAATCTACTAAATAATTAAACGCACCATACAAGTAGGGCTAAAAAACTAAAATAATACCATTTAAATTTTTTTACTGATTTTTTAAACCTACATTTGCCACACACATTTATTAAATTTTAATATGAATATTTTTATTGGAAACCTCAATTACAATCTAACTGAAGATGATATCAGAGACATTTTTGAGGAGTACGGTGAATTAAACTCAGTAAAAGTAATTTCTGACAAATTTACCGGTAGAAGCAAAGGTTTTGGATTCGTTGAAATGTCAAATGATGAAGAAGCTAAAAAAGCCATTGAAGAATTAAATGGCGCTGAAGTCGAAGGAAGAAGCATCGTGGTTAACGAGTCTATCGAGAAGAAGAAAGACAGCCGTGGTGGTGGTGGTGGTGGTGGATTCCGTGGCGGTAACAATCGCGGTGGCGGTGGCGGAGGCTACCAAAGCAGAGATAACAACTACAGTTCTAACTACTAACAACTTCCGTCATGAAAGGAACTGTTAAATGGTATGACTCAGCCAAAGGTTATGGATTTATTCTTGACGAAGAAGGAAAGGATATTTTTGTACACCACACAGGTCTTGACGATTCAGCTACAGGTCTGGAACCAGATGACAGAGTTGAATTTGTTGTTGACCAAGGCAAAAAAGGACCAGTTGCAACAAACGTGACTAAAGTAGATTAATTCCGATATTGAGCGGGGACTTTTACAGAAAGTCAGCTCCTCAAATTACGATTTTTACTACTGCAAGAATTTAACCCGTCAAACGACGGGTTTTTTTATGGGTAATTTTTCAGATAGAGACAATCTCACTCGGCTCACTTCTGGAGGTGAGAACTACGTTATATTTATCATTTAAAGTGGAAAATGCCTCACTGGCTTTTTGTGGAGTATTATTTTCACCCGACAAATGACTTAGAAATATAGTTTGAAGCTGAGCTCCTGCAAAATTCTTTACTAACTCAAAAGACTGCTCATTCGATAAGTGCCCATAACTAGACGAAACTCTTCTTTTCAAAAAATAAGGATAAGAACCATTCATTAACATCTCATCATCGTAGTTCGACTCAATAAAGACTGCATGACATTTAGAAAAATGCTCTTTGACCCTTTCACAAGGTTCTCCAATATCAGTCATTACTCCAATTTCTTTCCCAGAATAACTGATTCGAAATGAACAAGCATCTACTGCATCATGATTTTTAAGAAATGAATGTATCTCTAATTCTCCCAACTTAATTGAATCGCCCGGACTAAACCAGCGGACTAATTCAGGCTGAACAGCTTTACGAAGTGCTAAGAATGTCTTCTTCGTAAGATAAACAGGAATATCTAAACGCTTACTCAAGACTCGAGCACCACGACAATGATCACTATGCTCATGGGTGATGAAAATGGCTTTTACTTTCCGAGCCGGCAAGCCCCTGGCTTGCATCCTTAATTGTATTTGACGAGCTGAAAGTCCTGCATCAACTAATATTGCAGTATGACTGTTTCCGATATAATAGCAGTTGCCATTACTCCCAGAGGCAAGGGCACAAATTTCAAGCATGATTCTTCGTTAATCCTGTTACAGTAGTTACATCTTCGGGCATAATCTCCTTACCCGCTAAAACAAAACGAGCCTTTTCATAAAAAGGTCTACGCTTTTCCATCATCCCTTCAATAAAATTAACTAATTCATCAGGTGACTTCCCTTTAATCAGTGGACGCTCAGTCTTTGATTTGATGAGCCGATCTGCAAGCTCTCTCATTTCAACATCCAGAAAAACACAAAACCCTGCTTGATTCATGTGTTCCATGTTGTCGAAAAAGCAAGGAGCTCCCCCACCGGTAGCAACAATCACATTTTCGAAACCAGAGACCTCATGCAAACACGCACGTTCTTTCTCTCTAAAACTAGCCTCACCTTCTTCTTCAAAAATCTGAGGAATGGTTTTAAAATACTTGCTTTCAATATATTTATCGAGGTCAATAAAAGAAATATCCAACATTTTAGAAAGATTTCTTCCCATAGTTGATTTTCCGCACCCCATATAACCGATCAGGTAAACTCTCATTTGAACAAGGACATTTGGTTGGTATCATCATTTTCATCCGGACGATCAACTTCAAAAGGAATATCATCAGCACTTTTTTCTTCAACAAGCTCTTCCTCCGGTTTATCATCTTCGTCTTTTACAACAGGCTCTACCTCTTTAATGTTTTCGACTTCATAATTAGACAATCGCTTCCCTTTTGCTTTAAAAGATTTCACTCCAATAAATTGAGAAACCTCTATGATTTCATTCTCACGCTCTGAGTTTTTCCCACCAAATTCCAGCTCCAATCTTGGATATCGGACCCAGGTAACACTAACTAATTTATTGCTTTCATTCTCCCCGATAAAGCCACTTCTACGTCCAACCACTTCATCCACCTCAAAACGCTTTATATAATAGAATTCCTGCTCTGCATCGTAATAAACGACCGATAGAACTTTCAATGGATCGAACTTCTCAATCGAAAGAATTTCGGGATCAAAGTGATTTGAAAGGTCAAAATTATAGAGTTGATAATTACCATTTTTATAGAGGAC
This sequence comes from uncultured Sunxiuqinia sp., assembly GCA_965372405.1. Taxonomy (GTDB): domain Bacteria; phylum Bacteroidota; class Bacteroidia; order Bacteroidales; family Prolixibacteraceae; genus Sunxiuqinia. The sequence continues at coordinate 8,363 of CBDVCE010000082.1, read as the reverse complement.
CAATATCTTATCATCTCCTAAGAACTCACCAAGGAATTTACCTCGATTATCAGAATTCAAACGAAGAACATCCTGATCGAACCATATCTTTCGACCTCCAAGAGTTGAGACCCCTTTCTCTTTTAGCTGAATACGGTGAACATCATTTTTAGAAAGAATATTCCCCATAGCGCCCCGGCCTTTAATTGCCAGCTCACCAAAGTCAAGCTCAAAAATAAGTTTCTTCAGTCTAGGTTTTGGCTTCAAAGTAACCCGAAGCACCTCAGCTTCTCCATTCGGATTTGCACTGAAATACCATACGCGTGAACCTTTCTCTCCACGTGAAATATCGTATTCTTTGTCGCGAGTAACACCAGTAACGGCAAAACGTTTCATGTAAAAATTACCCTGACGACCATCACGATATACCACATTATAAATGGTTCGTTTATCATTCTTTTTAAAGACGGTCAGATGCATAATATTTTTACCAATAAAGGCTTTATCTACAGCCTTCGAGATGAAGTAGGTTCCATCTTTACGGAAAACGATGATATCATCGATATCTGAACAATCGCAAACATATTCTGCCTTTTTAAGGCTGGTGCCCATAAAACCTTCTTCGCGATCGATATAAAGTTTCTGATTGGCAACAACGACCTTTGCAGCAACAATATTCTCAAAACTTCGAATTTCTGTTTTACGCTCTTTATTCTTACCAAACTTATCCTTTATTCGCTGGTAGTATTTAATTGTAAAAGGGATGATGTTTTTAATACTATTTAAAATCTCTTTAATCTCATCTTCGATTGACTTGATAAAATCGTTTGCCTTATCAGTATTGAATTTCAGTATTCTCGCCATGCGAATTTCCATCAGTTTCATAATATCATCACGTGTAATTTCACGCATCAGCTTTGGCTTCCACGGTTCAAGACGTTTATCGATATGAGCCACTGCTTCGTCCATATTGGCAGACTGTTCAAACGCTTTGTCTTTATAGATTCGTTCTTCAATAAAGATCTTCTCCAGTGAGGCAAAATGCCAGGATTCCTCCAGCTCTTTCTTCCTTATTTCAAGCTCAAGCTTTAATAATGCAACAGTTTGATCTGTATTGGTACGAAGAATTTCGCTAACACCAATAAACCGAGGCTTATCATTTTCAATGATGCAACAGTTTGGCGAAATCGAAACTTCACAATCGGTAAAAGCAAAAAGTGCATCAATAGTCTTATCCGAAGAAATTCCCGGTGAAAGATGTACTAAGATCTCAACCTTATCTGAAGTATTATCATCAATACGTTTAACCTTAATCTTACTTTTATCGTTTGCTTTAATAATGGAATCAATCAGTGTGCTTGTTGTCTTTCCAAAAGGAAGTTGAGTAATCGCCAGAGTCTTGTTGTCAACCTTTTCAATTTTTGATCTTACCTTAACAGCTCCACCACGAAGACCATCGTTATATCTTGAGAAATCAGCAGCTCCCCCTGTTGGGAAATCTGGCAAAATTTCAAATTCTTCATTTTTCAGATAGCCAATCGATGCATCAATCAGTTCAATAAAGTTGTGTGGCAATATTTTCGAAGCCAAACCTACTGCGATTCCTTCAACTCCTTGTGCCAAAAGCAATGGGAATTTTACCGGAAGTGTAATTGGTTCTTTTTTCCTTCCATCATATGAAAGCTTCCAGTTGGTTGTTTTGGGATTGAAAAGCACCTCTAGAGCAAACTTTGACAAACGAGCTTCAATATAACGTGGAGCTGCAGAGCCATCACCGGTAAGAATGTTCCCCCAGTTTCCCTGAGAGTCAACCAATAACTCTTTTTGACCAAGCTGAACCAATGCATCTCCAATCGATGCATCTCCATGTGGATGATATTGCATGGTCTGCCCAATGATGTTCGCAACCTTATTGTAGCGTCCATCATCCATCTCTTTCATGGCATGCATAATACGACGCTGAACTGGCTTTAAACCATCATTGATATATGGTACCGCACGCTCAAGAATCACATAGGATGCATAATCCATAAACCAATCCTGGTACATTCCAGACAGGTATGTGATATTCCCTTTCTTTTCACTCTCCTGATTGTCTATCTTTTTTTCCTCTTCTGACACAACTGGTAAATATATTAACGATTAACACTATTGATCTAACTCAATCAAATCTCGTCTTTCTCGACATACAGATTTTCAATAATAAACTCCTGTCGGGTGGGTGTATTCTTCCCCATATAAAACTCAAGCATTTGCGAAACCGATTCATGCTTTTTCATAACCACGGGTTCCAGCCTGATATTTTCGCCAATGAAGTTTTTAAACTCATCCGGCGAAATCTCACCCAAACCTTTAAATCGGGTAATCTCCGGATTACGCCCCAGTTTCGCCATAGCCTTCAACCGCTCCTCATCTGAATAACAATAGAAAGTTTTCTTTTTATTCCGAACACGAAAAAGTGGAGTTTGAAAAATATACAGATGTCCTTTTTTAACTACTTCTGGAAAGAACTGCAAGAAGAACGTAATCAGCAGCAAACGAATGTGCATACCGTCAACATCAGCATCAGTTGCAATGACAACCTTATTGTATCGAAGATCTTCCATGCTTTCCTCAATATTAAGGGCAGCTTGCAACAGGTTGAATTCTTCATTCTCATAAACCACCTTTTTGGTTAGTCCGTAAGTATTTAATGGTTTCCCTTTTAGACTAAATACCGCCTGCGTATTCACATCACGTGATTTGGTAATAGAACCACTTGCTGAATCTCCCTCGGTAATGAAAATTGATGACTCCTCTTTTCTATCTTTATTCGTATTATAATGAATGCGGCAATCGCGTAGTTTCTTGTTATGTAGATTTGATTTTTTAGCTCGCTGTTTAGCCAGTTTCTTAATACCTGAAATTGCTTTACGTTCACGTTCCGATTCCTGGATGCGCCTTAACAATACCTCCGCAACATCCTGATTTTTGTGCAGATAATTATCCAGTTCTTTTTGAAGGAAATTAACGACATGGTTCCGAACACTTGGTCCATTTGGCCCAATATCTCTTGAACCCAGCTTAGTTTTGGTTTGCGACTCAAATATAGGCTCTTCAACTTTTATACTAATTGCGGCAATGATTGATGCACGAATATCTGACGGATCAAAATCTTTCTTATAAAAATCACGAATAGTCTTTACAATAGCTTCACGAAAAGCTAACAAGTGCGAACCACCCTGCGAAGTATGTTGGCTGTTTACAAATGAATAATAATCTTCTCCATACTGATTACCATGAGTAATTGCAACTTCAATATCTTCTCCCTGCAAATGAACAACAGGGTAAAGTGGTTCAGCATCCAGATTTTCTTCCAGCAAATCTTTCAACCCATTTTTTGATTGGAACTTTTCTCCATTGCAACTCAAAACGAGCCCAGCATTCAGAAAAGAATAGTTCTTCATCATGTTCACAATGTAATCATTGCGATAACTATAGTTTTTAAAGATGTCAACATCCGGAACAAAACTCACCAGAGTACCGTTTGTCTCGTCTGTTTTGCCAACAGGTTTTTCATCAAGAACAATTCCTTGTGAAAAAGTAATTTCTTTTACTTCACCTTCGCGAAATGCTTTAATATTGAAAGAAGCGGACAAGGCATTTACAGCCTTAATACCCACACCATTCAATCCAACTGATTTCTTGAAGACTTTGGAATCGTATTTGGCACCCGTATTCATTTTAGATGCAACATCCAACAATTTCCCCAGTGGAATTCCACGTCCATAATCGCGCACAGTAACCAGCTCATCAGCAACCTGGATCTCAATCTTCTTTCCAAAGCCCATCATGAACTCATCAATGCTGTTGTCCATTACTTCCTTAATCAGCACGTAAATTCCATCATCGCTGGCAGAGCCATCTCCCAACTTTCCAATGTACATACCCGGCCGTCTTCGGATATGTTCCTGCCAATCAAGCGTCTTTATTGATCCTTCGTCGTATTTTGGAGTCATAAGCTATGAAATTTATCACAAAGATAAAGAAAACAAAAGTGCTTCAAAGTCCAATTGGATTGTCAGTAATTAACAGCAAACAGTTGAAAACTTATAGAAAAAGCTGGATTTTTGACGGTTATGACTGGGGATAAGTTTATAATGACAGGCTGAAGGATGAAAGTATTCCGCACATGAATAATTAATATGGCTGACAATTAGAACGAATCAAGTCTTACGAATAAATAACCTTATTGAGTAATTTGATTTTTTTCTACTTTAGTATTTATAAAAATAGAACAGCTTCTCAAAAAACAAGACCTATGACTTCTATACAAATTGAAGGTTTAAAAGATATAATTAAGATAGCCCACATCTCGGACATGCACATTTTTAAAAGTAAACAAGGCATCTTAAAAGGAGCGGTAAATACTTTTGAAAAATTCCAGAAAGTTGTAGAAAACATTCAACAAGAAAATAGCAATATAGACGCCGTCATTATCACTGGCGATCTTTCAGAAGATGGTTATTCCGAGTCATACCAGCTCATAAAAGGTGAATTAGACAAACTAAAGACACCTTCATTTTGGCTCCCGGGAAATCATGATAATTTTGAAAACATACCTGAGAACATTTCTAAAGAACATGTTTTCAATTCAGTTGAAATAGGAAACTGGAAACTTATTTTTCTTGACACAACCATACAAGGAGTTGACCACGGAAGATTAAGTGATGGAGAACTTCAACGACTTGATGCATTCCTGAAAGAAAACAGAAAATCAACAACATTAATTTGTATGCACCACCCTCCTATTGATGTCCAATCCGAATTTATTGATGTATTGGGATTGAAAAACAAAAGCGATTTCTGGACTGTCATCTCAAAACACTCCAATGTAAAAGGGATTCTTTTTGGCCATGTTCATCAGGAAATATGGATGACATTAAATAATATATCACTAAGCTGCACACCTTCTACATGCATGCAATGGATTCCTTTATCAAAGGAATTTGCCTTTGATGTAAATGACCAAGGATACCAGTTAATCACTTTAGATAATTCAGGTGGGATAACAACCAAAGTTGTATTGATATAAAATAGAAAAGGATTGGCTTTAATTCTCAATGAACTCTACTACAAAAAATTACCCCGCCAAAATGGCAGGGTAATTCTATCTATTATATTTATGATTATTAAATTAACGGGCAATCTTACAAAACTTTTTCAACCTCAACGTAAGGTAAATTAAAAGCTTCAGCAACGCCTTCGTAGACCACTTTCCCATCAACAACATTTAACCCTTTACGCAAAGGAACATTATCAATACAAGCTTGCTTCCATCCTTTATTTGCTAATTCAATAGCATATGGCAAGGTTGCGTTGGTAAGTGCTAAAGTAGAAGTTCTTGGAACTGCTCCTGGCATATTGGCAACACAATAATGAGTTACACCATCAACTTCAAAAATTGGATTATCATGAGTTGTTGCTTTTGTTGTTTCAAAACAACCACCCTGATCAACAGCAACATCAACCATAACCGTACCCGGACGCATAGTTGAAAGCATATCACGTGTAATTAATTTTGGAGCAATAGCACCTGGAATTAATACCGCACCAATAATTAGATCGTGACTTTTAACCATATCGCGAATGTTATATTCGTTGCTCATCATGGTTTTCACGTTAGCAGGCATAATATCATCCAGATAGCGCATGCGCTTCAAGCTAACATCCATAATAGTTACATCAGAACCTAAACCAGCAGCCATTTTCGCAGCTTCTGTTCCTACAATTCCACCACCGATAACTAAAACTTTTGCTGGAGGAACACCCGGAACACCGCCCAACAAGACGCCGTAACCACCGTACGTTTTCTCAAGGTATTTTGCACCTTCCTGAACAGACATACGACCAGCAACTTCAGACATAGGAATCAATAGTGGTAATGAGCGATCTGCATACTCTACAGTTTCATATGCCAAGCTAACTGATCCACTTTCGATCATTGCATTAGTTAATGGCTCAGACGAAGCAAAGTGGAAATACGTATAAAGAATCTGTCCTTTACGAACAAGCTTATATTCTTCAGCAATAGGTTCTTTAACCTTAATAATCATTTCTGCCTTAGCATATACATCTTCGATTGTGAGTAATAAGCTCGCACCTGCTGCGGTGTAATCATCATCACTAAAACCACTTCCGTTTCCTGCTGTTTTTTGCACGAACACTTCATGTCCACGTTTGGTCAATTCTGCAGCTCCGGCTGGTGTCAGTGCTACCCTGTTCTCGTTATTCTTAATTTCCTTTGGTACACCAATGATCATATCTTACAAGTTTAAATTGTTATTATCTTTTGTTTCAAAATTAGACCATCCAATTATCTGAAAACATGACAAAAAACAATAAAACATCACAGAAGTGATATCTTAAGACTCAAAAAGTTAAGAATTTACAATCACATTTAAAAGTCCCATCAAATCAACGGTTAAACCAACATTAAGATATCAAATTGACATCTGTACTCAATTTTTAATTAGGATTCTTAATTGTATATTTGCCGACTTAGCAAAATTATTTTTTACAACATGCCAAGTACATCGAAACGGGGAAATAAAATGCCTGATTCACCCATCCGCAAGCTGGTGGGATTTTCTGATCAGGCGAAACAACGAGGAGTAAAGGTATATCACCTTAATATCGGGCAACCGGATCTACCAACCCCTCAAGCGGCGATTGATGCGATTAAGAACATTGATCGCAAAATTTTAGAATATACACCTAGTGAAGGAATCCTTTCGTTTCGTGAGAAATTAGCCAAGTATTACCACAAATTCAACATCCAGGTTGGTGTTGAGGATATTATTATTACCTCTGGAGGTAGCGAGGCCGTTACATTTGCATTTATGTCTTGCTTAGATCCGGGTGATGAAATTATTGTACCGGAACCAGCGTATGCAAACTATGAAGCTTTTGCGATTGTTGCAGGAGCTGTTATCAAATCGCTTCCTGCAAAAATCGAAGAAGGATTTGCGCTACCCCCTATTGAAGAGTTTGAAAAGCTGATTACCCCAAAAACCAAGGGGATCATGATCTGTAATCCAAACAACCCAACGGGATATTTATACAGCCGTGAGGAAATGAACGAGATTCGGGATCTAGTCAAAAAGTACGATCTCTATCTATTCTCGGATGAAGTTTATCGCGAATTTTGCTACACCGGTGCTCCATACATTTCTGCCTTTCATTTGGAAGACATTGAGCAAAATGTAGTATTAATTGACTCAGTATCGAAACGCTATAGTGAATGCGGACTGCGAATTGGTGCTTTAATCACTAAAAATGAAGCGGTCAGAAAGAACGTCATGAAGTTCTGTCAGGCCAGACTAAGCCCACCACTAATTGGACAAATTGCTGCTGAAGCTTCACTTGAAAATACTGAAGATTATTTGATGGATTCATACAATGAGTATGTGAGCCGCCGTAAATTCCTGATTGACGGACTGAACCGCATTGATGGTGTTTATTCACCAATTCCAATGGGAGCTTTTTACACCGTTGCTCAACTGCCGGTTGACGACTCTGATAAATTCTGCCAATGGCTTCTTGAAGAGTTTAATTATAAAAATCAAACGATCTTCATGGCTCCCGCTTCAGGCTTCTACACCACTCCTGGTTATGGAAAGGATGAGGTCAGGATTGCTTACGTCTTAAACAAAAAGGATCTTGGTAATTCTTTAAAGGTATTAGAAGAAGCTTTAAAAGTATATCCGGGGAGCAAGGTTAAAAAAACAGAGAAAAAAGAAGAATCACTGTAAGTTATAACCAGTGTGTTAGCATAAATTACAATTGTATTCCCGAACTCGCAGGCTGTGTCATAATTATGAAAATGGTTAGACACAGCCTGCGAGTTCAGGATGACCGTTAATCTTTGTTTCCCTACCGGCGTCAGGGATCACTTTAAAAACATGTGGGGAACAATGTTATTTATATAATACCAGGCTTTTCGTCCGGCGATACTTAACCGCTTCGTTCCAGCCAATTCCGCCGGATAATTTTCACACATCTATATTAACCCAGCACTTTGCACTGGGCTATTTTCTTCAACACTTAATTCATACTACTTCATAAAATTTAACATTCTACATTAATTAGTTAACTGAATAAGTTCTATCTTACTTTTGGTTTAGGCACTGCCACCCTTTCATCAATTCAAACAATTCAAGATGAGTAAGTCTACAATTTTGGTTACAGTACACGATGTATTAAATGCAAAACATGCCGGAGATCAAAATGAACCCTCCCACCCTGTAAAAACACCATCTCCATTTGATAGTACACAGTCTGGAAATGTCAAATCACCGGTACAATGCCATTCCCGAATGGTACAGGAGCAGAATCCAATGGTG
>CBDVCE010000081.1:0-19218 GCA_965372405.1 uncultured Sunxiuqinia sp. | reverse complement strand
CAAACTTTCCTCTATACCCCGAGGCAGAGCCTCGAGGAATTCTCTTGATTAAGTCAATTCTTAATTTAGAACTTTTACTCCCTCACTTTTATTGTATAATAATGCATATTTATTTCAGCAATTATTAACAATTTCAAAAAGTGATTTATCCGTAGATGATCATACAACTAAAAAAGTTGCTTTATTGAGATGCAAAATTAAGATTGAAATAGTTATAACAAACAATATCACAACATTATTTTTAAAAAAGCCAACAAGCAATCAAAAGGCTTTCTGGTGATATTAGAGATTAAGTCATACATTTGCCAAGGAAATAAGAAAATCATCACAAAAAATGGAGCATTCTTTTAACGGGAAAAAAAGTGGTTACCAGCGAATTGACAAATATGATCGCAAAAATACAGAACAGCTGAGTTCACACTATAAAGAAATACTGGGTTTATTAGGAGAAGATGCTAACAGGGAGGGGCTGCAAGATACGCCAGTTAGAGTTGCAAAAGCCATGCAATTTTTACTACAGGGTTACGATCAGGATCCGGAAGGAGTGCTACGCTCTGCAATGTTTAAAGAAGACTACAAACAAATGGTGATTGTGAAAGATATTGAGATTTTTTCGATGTGTGAACACCATATGCTGCCATTTATTGGAAAAGCTCATGTAGGATATATACCAAATGGATACATCACCGGGCTTAGTAAAATTGCTCGTGTTGTTGATGCTTTTGCTCGTCGGCTGCAGGTTCAGGAACGACTAACCTTGCAAATTAAAGAATGCATTCAACAAACATTAAACCCACTTGGAGTTGCTGTAGTTATTGAGGCTCAACACCTTTGCATGCAAATGCGCGGTATACAAAAACAGCATTCAATTACAACAACGTCTGATTTTACCGGTGCTTTTGAACGTGTGGCAACCCGCGAAGAGTTTATTCGTTTAATCAGTTCAAATCTTTCATGATTTTACATATCGATAATATTCTGTAAATTTCAAATTCAATTTACATTTTGCCTTAGTTTTTATGTTATTTTAGCAAATAATCTACCGACCATACTATATCATAAACCACATTTTGCATAAAACGAAAGAAAAATTGGATTCTATCAATCAAAATATAAGAAGATGAAAACACCAAAAACACTTAGATTCATTTCGTTAGCTCTAGTTTCAGGACTTCTTTTTGCAGGCCTTTCATCATGTACCAGTAAAAGTGCAAAAAAAGCAAGCCCAAAGGTTTCTGAAGAAACCATCAAAGAGGAAATTAAGGATTACAGTTATCCACTTCCTTCTGCATTTGAAGTAACGAATATGCTTAATGAGATTGAAGCAAGCTTTATTGTTGGTATTGCTCATAATCCGGAAAAGGCTGAAACTTATTTTGCTGAGAAAAGCAAAGCTATTAATCTGGGTATTTATACAGCTGACCTTGCCTACGCGACAACGTATAATCAAAAAGCAGAAATTGAAAGCTACCTAAAAGCCACTGAAAAACTGGCAATGGAGCTTGACTTAAAAGCTGCATTTAGTGAAAATACGCCAGCACAACTTGAGGCAAATATGGATAACAAGGAAAAGTTAGTTGAAATTGTAACTGAAATGTTTCAAAATGCATACTCATATTTAAATAAACAAGGTCGCACGGAAGTTTCTTACCTGGTGCTTGCAGGAACAGTATTTGAAGGACTTTATCTGACTACTCATATTTCAGAAAATACTTTCCAGAATCCGAAAATTATTGAAACCATCCTTTTCCAAAAAAGCCCATTAGCTGAATTGGAGAAAATGATGAGTGAATACAAAGATTCAGAAATTTTAAAAGGAACTTATGAAGATTTGAAAGCTGTGAATGCAGTATTCGCTTTGGAAGAAGGTACTACATCGATGACAGAACAACAAGTTCTAAAACTTACTGAAACGATTTCCAAGATTAGAGAAAAAAGTATTCAGGAATAAAACATAACCACTGATGTAAACGGGCTTTTGCTTTTCTCTTTTTGGGTGCAGGAGCCCGTTTTCTAATTACACGACTATGTACGAAGGTATAATCGAAAACCTCCTTAAGCTGTTTGCCATCATGACAAACTATGATGACAAGAGTGATGCTGAGCATGATAAGGCTTTGGTTAACTCATACCTTCAGGAGAATTTCAGTCGTGACTTAGTTGAAAAATATCAGGATCTCTACAACAAATACATTGAATATTACCATAGTCAGAACAAAGAGATTCTTTACGAAGAAGAAGGTGCAGGTCAAAAGTTTATTAACAAATCGCACCTAAATAAAATTTGCTCAGATATTGTTGAGCAGTTTGATCTGGATACCCGGTTTATGATTGTGGTTCAGCTATTAAATTTCATCAACAAAGATGGAGGTGCTGATTCAAATGAAATTGAAATCGTTGACATCGTTACTGAAGGCCTTAAAATAGACCCGCTAGAATACGAAGATCTTTCTCTTTTCTACCTACAGAATATTCACCAGGTAAAAGACAAAAGCAATTTATTTGTTGTAAACGGAAACGAACAATATCCTAAAAAAGACATAAAACACCTCTACCGGGAAAATCAAACCGTTGAGCTTGAATTTTTGCGAATTAGCAGTATTAATACACTTATCCTGAAGTATCAGGGCCCTCGGAATATGTACCTCAATGGGCACCGTCTTTCTCAGAAAAGGTTATATGTTTTCCCCCAAGGTGGCATTTTACGGACTTCCCGTATTATTCCAATTTATTATAGCAGTATTATGTCAAGGTTTATCCAACAACAGGGTAAACCAAAAATTGTATTTAACGCAGAGAATGTAGAATACAGGTTCAGTCGTAAACATTTTGGTCTTCATCCTTTAAGTTTCCAGGAACGATCAGGCGATTTAGTTGGTATTTTAGGAGGAAGTGGTGTTGGGAAAACAACCTTGCTAAATGTATTGAATGGCAAGTTAAAACCGAATAACGGGCGCATTATCATTAATGGCTACGACCTTCATGATCCTGAAAATAAAGAAGTCTTAAATGGAACGATTGGCTATATTCCACAAGACGATTTACTACTTGAAGAACTTACCGTATATAAGAATCTAGAATTTAACGCGAAGCTCTGTTTTGACAATTTGGATGATGAAAAAATTCATGACATCGTTGAAAAAACAATGCTCGATTTTGATCTGGTAGAAGCCCGTGATTTGATTGTTGGAAATCCACTTAAAAAGATATTGAGTGGTGGACAACGAAAACGTCTTAATATTGCTCTGGAATTGATGCGCGAACCATCAATTCTTTTTGTGGATGAACCAACTTCCGGCCTTTCTTCATCCGATTCAGAGAAAGTGATGTACCTCCTAAAAAGGCAATGCTTAAAAGGCAAGCTTGTTTTTGCAAATATCCACCAACCGTCAAGCGATATATATAAGCTTTTTGACCGGATGATTGTGATGGACAAAGGAGGAAGGGTTGTCTTTTTTGGAAATCCTATGGATGCCATTACTTATTTTAAAGAACAAGCCAGCTATATCAATCCAGACAAGAGTGAATGTATGACATGTGGTAATGTTAAAGCTGAGCAGCCACTTCGCATCATTGAAACCCGGATGGTAGATCCGTTCGGAAAAAGCATTCGTCGACGAAAAATATCACCGGAGGAATGGTATCAACGTTACAAAGAAAAAGTTGAGCCTCGGGTTACTAATTTCATGAAGTTCAACCCCAATAAAAAAGAGAAACTACCAGAGGCTCTTTTTAGAACCCCGAAATGGTTTGAGCAACTTAAACTATTCATAAAAAGGGATTTCGCTACTAAAAAAGCAAACAGGCAATATCTTGCAATTGCTCTGCTACAAGCACCATTTTTAGCAATCCTTCTTGGGTTCTTTTCAAAATTCTCCAGTTCCGAAACTTATTCGTTTCGATACAATGATAACATACCTGCCTTTCTTTTTATGAGTGTTGTTGTTGCTCTATTTATTGGTTTGACAATTAGTGCTGAAGAGATTTTTAAAGATCGAAAAATTCGAACACGCGAAGAATTCCTGAACTTAAGTAAAGGAGCATATTTTGTATCAAAAATTCTCATTTTGTTTTCCATATCAGCAGTTCAGGTACTTACGTTTGTACTGATTGGAAACTGGATGCTTGAGATTGAACAAATGACTTTTTCAACCTGGGCCATCCTTTTTTCAACGGCTTGTTTTGCGAATCTGGTAGGATTAAACCTTTCTGCTGGATTAAATTCGGTAGTCACTATTTACATTATGATTCCGTTGATGTTAGTCCCTCAACTTCTTTTGAGCGGTGTGATTATCGATTTCAACAAGATGCATCAATCATTAAGTAGTTTTGACCGCACCCCAATTATTGGGGATGTGATGACATCCAGATGGGCTTATGAAGCACTTGCTGTAAATCAATTCAAAAACAACAATTACCAGAAACATATTTTTGAAGAAGAAGTCGATAAAAACAAGATTAGTTTTAAAGCTTTCCACCAATTACCTGAAATTGAAAAGTATTTGATATCCTATAATGCCTACGTGAAGAAGAATGAAGTCGAATCAGCAAATACTATAGCACCATTACTTATCAACTCTTTTAATGAACTAATAGCTGAATTTCAACCTTTGAATGACTCTGTTACATGGGCAATTTCCTTAATTGAGAATGGAAGCTACAATGCAAAGGCACATCATTTATTGCATACTTTTTTGAAAGACGCAACAAAAGAATATAAAAGCCAATATCAATCAGCAACAAAGAAACTGGAAGCTAAATATCAAGATCTTTTAAATGAATTAGGTGGAGATAATACAGAAATACGCGACTTAAAAAATAAATATGCCAACATAAAACTTGAAACCCTGGTTCGAGATAGATATTCTTTACGGAAAATTTATATCAATGGAAACTCAATCCTGCAGGGTGATGAGCCTGTATACAGAAAGCCAGCATACAAAAATGGAAGTTCACATTTTTACGCAGCAAATAAATATATAGGCGATTTCAAGGTAGGTACTACGATTTTTAATATCCTGGTCATATGGCTATTTACTTTTGTGCTCATGCTTTCTTTATATTTTGACTTGCTACGTAAAGGCCTGACTTATATTGAAAACAAGAGATTATACAGACAAGCTATTAAAAGAGATTTGATTTTTGAGAATCCAATGGAATTTATGTCAGGAAACAAAGAGCTGCCTAAATAGCGACTTATTTAAGCCACCATTTTTCTTCAGTAATATCATCCGTTAAATAAAAAGACTGCCCAATCTCTGGGGTCGTTACTTTTACTGAGCCATCCGAGGCTTTTAGCAAACGCTCAACCGGTTCAATCCAACTGTGGATACTTAGCTTATATTTTGCCCAGTGAATTGGCAAAAGGACTTCTGCATTTAAATCGGCAGCAGCCTTGAATGTTTCTTCCGGAGCCATGTGAATGTATGGCCAATATTGACTGTATTGCCCACATTCAAGCATAACCAAATCGAATTTACCGAATTTGTCGCCGATCTCTTTAAAGCCAGGGAAGTAGCCGGAATCAGCTCCAAAGAAGATACGCTCTCCTGCTCCTTCAATTACCCATGATGCCCATAAAGTAGTAAATCGGTTGTTACTTCTTCTACCTGAAAAATGTCGTGCAGGAGTAGCTGAGAGTTTTAGCTTACCAAAGTCAAAACTTTCCCACCAATCCAACTCTGTAATTCGATCGGCACCAATTCCCCATCGTTCCAAATGAGTACCGACGCCTAGAGGCATTACAAACTTTGTTTTCTCATCTTTCCAATTCCGAATAACATGATAATCCAGATGATCGTAGTGATCGTGTGATATTATTACCAAATCAATTTCAGGTAAATCTTCTAACTTGTAATTATGTGTGTAAGGAAAAGCTTTTGTTCCCATAAAAGAGACAGGTGAAACCCGCTTCCCAAAAACCGGATCACACAAAATTACCTTCCCCTCCATTTCTATTAAAACAGTTGAATGCCCCAACCAGGTTACTCTTGCAGATTGATTCGAATCTGATACAGAGATTTGCTTGTACTTATTTACTTGAATTGGACTTTCAGGCACACGATCACCCTTTGCAAAAAAGAACTCACGCATAATCTTTAACAATGGCATGTCATCAGTCTGCATCAGAGTTTCTACGGGATTCTGAAACTTGCCATCCTTAAAATTTGGAGACTCCTGCATACGCTCCAATCGCTCACCCTCTACTCTCCCACCAAATGAAGGATTAATTTTAAACCATAAATAAATCCCTCCAGCAATTAGGAGTAATACCAATAATACCAACATAAGCTTTCTGAATTTCATTTATTATGAACTAATAAGATAAGTATTCGATAGATTGATTTGATACAACGCCTAAATCTATAATAAATTGCAACAAACCAAGCCATACAAATATTAATCTATTGGCACCAATTTCAAAATTTTACCAGGATTTTCAATTGCGACATAAACAAAGCCATCCGGACTCATTTCTACATTACGCACGCGGCCAATTCCTTCCATCAATTTTTCATGATGTGTGACTTTATTTCCTTCCAAAACAACGCGCTCTAAATATTGAAAGCGAAGTGAGCCAACCAAAACATTATTTTTCCAGTTTTTATATCGATCACCCTTAACAAAAGTAGTTCCGCAAGGAGCAATTGAAGGCACCCAATAAGTAACCGGCTGTTCCATTCCTGCCTTTTCTGTTAAGTCGGTAAACGTTGTACCATTATAATTAATCCCGTAACTTATTACAGGCCATCCATAATTAATGCCCGGTTTTATAATATTCAATTCATCACCACCCATTGGGCCATGCTCCGTTTCCCACATTTCACCAGTTTCCGGATGCATGCAAGTTCCTTGTGGGTTCCGGTGCCCATAGGAATAAATAGTTGCCTTAGCTCCTGCAGTATTAACAAAAGGATTATCAGCAGGAATGGAGCCATCATCATTAATTCGATGGATTTTGCCACTATGGTTATCGAGGCTTTGAGGATTCACATCACGATTGCCACGATCACCTACACCAAAGAACAAATACCCATTCTTGTCAAACTCTAGCTTACAACCCCAATGATGCCCTTTATTTGAATCAGGAAACCCGTTAAAAATAACTTCCTGCTCAATCAAACTGTTTCCATCTAGCTTTGCACGCATTACGTTTGTGCATCCCTCTTTATCATTATCACCAAAACCGGAGTACGCAATATAAATCCATCCATTATTTTCATAATTCGGATGCAGTTCCAAATCCATCAATCCACCCTGACCTTTTACCATGATTTCAGGCAAACCGTTAATCTCCTGAAGTTCGCTATTTTTAAACCGATAAAGCTTTGCAGAGCGTTCTGCAATTAACAAATCGCCATTGGGTAAAAATTCTAGTCCCCAGGGCACTGCTAAACCACTCACAACTGTATCTACTATAAACTTTTGCACTTCAGACTCAACCGTATTATTTGCAGACAGAGCAGCTTGTAATTTATCTTTATCCTCCGGAATTCCTTCTTTCACATAGTTGGCTAATGCGACTATTTCATCCGTAGAAAAAGTAACATGAAAAGCTGGCATTCCATTATCCTCCTGCCCATCAGTAATACTATTTATTACACTTTGAATATTGTCTCCATACATCCAGTCTTTCTTGTCAAATTTCTCAAGATTATATCCATGACATCCAGCACAAAAGTTCTGATAATTTTTAGCGGCAAGTAGCACTTTCTCTTCCTGATGCCCATTTCGCATTGAACAACTCAGCGTGATAAAAAGAGAAAGAATAACGATAAAAAATACGGGTGATTTTTTTCTCATGGTTGAAAAGCTTTAAAGTAATATCCTCTATTAACAAATTTGGATATAACAAGTTAAAGCTTTTTTGTTAATAAAAATCAATGGTGCAATTCTGACTTATTTATCCAGAAACTTCAAGCATACCGGACTTGGCAAATCAATACTAACTCCCGTATAATCTAGCATCCCATTTTTATCAATATTGAAAACAGTGATATTATTACTCTTCTGATTGGCAACCAATAAAAATTTACCATTAGGCGATAAAGCAAAATTTCGAGGCCAGTCACCTTGAACAGATTCAGTTTCTACTAACTTGATTTTACCACTGTCTAAATCGCGCTGAAAAACAGCGATGGAGTTATGTCCACGGTTTGAACAATAAACAAAATTTCCGTCTAGGCTCACATGAATATCGGCTCCATATGAAGCTTCTTTATAATCCGGAGGCAATGCCGAAACAGTTTCCAGCTCAACAAACTTATTAGCCTCTTTTTTTAAGACAGTAACTGTTTCTACCATTTCATTCATTACATACATGAATTGTCCATCGGGAGAAAAAGCAAAATGGCGAGGACCAGCTCCCGGAGGCATAGCAACAAAGGCTTGCTCAGCAGCTACAAAATTACCATCAGCAGCTTGCTTATACAATTCGATTTTATCTGTTCCTAAATCGGCTGAAATAAGTAATTCACCTTTAGCATCGAACAATGCAGAGTGCGCATGCGGTTCCATTTGGCGACTACTATCGGGTCCGAAACCAATGTGTTGAATTAATTGAAACGATTCCGATAACTTTCCACGTTCATCTGCCCGGAACAAACTCAAACTTCCACTCGAATAATTTGAAGCAACAACTAATGATCCATCAGGCGAAACAGCAACATGGCAAGGATGATATCCTTTGGTTGCTTTTTGATTGATCTTTTCCAGCTGTCCATCTTCCAGAATTCGATAGGATGCTACCGAACCACTATCAATATTTGGACTTTCTTTTACTTCTGCAACTGCATACAAAAATTGCTTGTTAGGTGAAATTGCAAGAAAAGATGGGTTTTCCTTATTAAGGGTAGTTTCTGCAGATTCCAACTCACCTGATTTCTGATCAAAATAAAAACTGTAAATCCCCTTACTATCACCCCCGGTGTATGTTCCTACAAACATTAGAACCTTCTCGTTTTGAGTACATCCGGCAATTACCAGTAAAATTATAACTGAAGTGAAAAATACCTTATTCATAAAAGATGAATTTATTTTAACTTTATAGAAATCTTATTGTTACAGAATTATCAAACTTAAAATTAATAGCCATGAAAGCAAAGCAAACCATCTTGTTTTTTTTCTTACTGAGTTTATCCACCACTATTTTTGGACAAAAACTTGTACAAGTCTGGAATACCGGAGACAAGCTCAAGACTCCCGAATCCGTTTTATATGATCATGATCTTGGGGTTATTTTTGTATCAAACGTTAACAACGAACCATGGGGCAAAGATGGCAATGGGTTTATTTCTCTTTTAAACACCGACGGAACAATTAAGGAACTTGAATGGGTGAAAGACATGAGTGGACCAAAAGGAATGGGCGTTTTTAATGGTAAGCTTTATGTAACTGATACTGATGAACTCATTGAGATTGATATTGAAAAAGCAAAGATATTAAAGAAATATCCGGTTGCAGATGCTGTAAACCTGAATGATATTGCTGTGTGTGAAAATGGAATGGTTTTCATTTCTGATTCAAACACGGGGAAAATACATGTCTTTAAAGATGGAAAAGTTAGCCTTTGGTTACATGATTCACAAATGGGGAAAACAAATGGTCTCTATACTGAAAAAGGGAAACTATATATTGGTTCAGATAAAATCTTTCAGGTTGATATAAAAACAAAAGAGGTCAATCTAGTCCAAACCAACTGCCAGGGAGTTGATGGCCTTGAAAAAGATAACGATGGCAACTTCGTATTCTCCAACTGGCCCGGCCGAATTTTTTATTTAGAGGATGGCAAAATGACCAAAATGGTAGATAGCACTGCTGAAAAAACCAACACTGCAGATTTTGATTTTGCTCTTGAACTCGACTTATTACTTGTACCAACATTCTATAAAAATCAGGTGGTGGCATATAAGATTGAGAAGTGAGATTTTAAAGAATCAAGAAACTAGAGCCAAGAATCAAGATTGATTAGGATAGAGAAAGAGGGATCCGATCTTTTCGATAGATCGGATCCCTCTTTCCCATCAAGCACTAAGAACAATGAACGAATTACAATTTTTTGAAACAAGATGGCATGGGACTAGTCCCAAAGTTCTACTTTTCGTCAGGGAAGGCATGGGACAACTCCCAAGGCTTCCCCAAATGCTGGAGCAATGTTTGGGAGTACTCCTAAAGCTCCCCTTAGAGCTTGGACAAGCTTTGGGAATACTCCCAAAGCCTACTTTTTCTTTTGGTTGATGTTTGGGAGTTGTCCCAAAGCTCCACTTTTCATCTGGGCAGTGTTTGGGATAAGTCCCACGACTTCCCTGAATGTTATTGTCTGTTTGGGAGTTCTCCCATGCTAATATAAAGCTCCAACGGAGCGGGGTTTGTTAGCCTTGTCCGACAGGGCAAGGTTTCAGTGGTTCATCCTTGAACCAACAGCACCAAAGGTGCGAAGTATTTTAATATCCTGAAATCAATATTTATTATTAACCACGCACCGATGGCGCTTATAATTGCTCATCACAATTTAGCACAGCCCTGCGGACTATGCTGAAAAACAATGCACCTTTGGCGCATAAAAGAAGGTCGTCATCCCGGACTTCCACTACGTTACATCCGGAATGACGACCTAAGCTGAGGACGGGCAATGCTAATCAATCTAAAATTCATGCATCTCATTCTTTCGATAAACCAAGCCATTAAACTGGGCTACTAATTCATCGTTTTCATCAGTAACAGTCACATTATAAGCACCAATGCGCTTGGGGTCAGTTAGCTCTTTTGCCTTTGCATATAAAGTGCCTGTTGATTTTCCTTTCAAAAATGAGATGTTCACATTAACTGCAAGTGCCAGTTGACCGTGACTATTTGATGCCACTGCAAAAGCGAAGTCTGCCAAAGTAAAAATAGCACCTCCTTGCACTACATTTGCTGCATTCAAATGCTTGTCTTCAATTTCCATTTTGGCAATACAATTTCCTTTGCCAATCTCAACAATCTCAATGCCTGTAAGAGCAGCATAACGATCATTCTTGAAGTAGTTCTTTATCTTATCTGAATTCATTTCACTTTGTTTTACTTATAGCAAAAGACCCGTGGATTTCTCCACAGGTCTTGTATAATATTTATAGACTTTGATTTCTCTTACAGTAAGCTCAAAGTTACAGTTAAGCCAGCCATTACTACTGAAACCATAGTCATCAATTTGATCAGGATATTCAATGAAGGACCTGATGTATCTTTGAAAGGATCTCCAACAGTGTCACCAGTCACAGCTGCTGCATGAGCAGCGCTTCCTTTGCCACCATGGTTTCCTTTTTCAATGAATTTTTTTGCATTGTCCCATGCACCACCTGAGTTATTCATGTAAACTGCGAGGGTAAATCCGGATGTTAAACCACCAGCCAAAAGGCCAATTACACCAGCAACACCCATTACTGCACCAACAACAATTGGCACAATAATCGCGAATAACGAAGGAACCAACATTTCTTTTTGCGCTCCTTTAGTCGAGATTTCAACACATTTCGCATATTCCGGAGTAGCTGTACCTTCTAAAATACCTTTAATTTCGCGGAACTGACGGCGAACTTCTTCAACCATTGCAGCTGCAGCACGGCCAACAGCTTTCATAGTCATTGCACTAAATACAAATGCCATCATCGAACCAAGGAAAAGACCTCCTAAAAATAATGGATTGAAAAGTGTAATATCGTACGCTGCTGAGAAATCTTTAACAGAAGCTGTAGAAATCTGCACTGCTTTAATTCCCTCTTCAACAGCAGGGGCAATGTCATTGTAAAACACATATTCGCCTTTGGATACAAATCCTTCACCTTCTTTTGCAATTTTACCAAACCACAACCTTACTTCTTCCATATAAGCAGAAATAAGTGCCATGGCAGTTAAAGCTGCTGAACCAATAGCAAATCCTTTACCGGTTGCTGCTGTTGTATTTCCTAACATATCCAATGCATCGGTACGTTCACGAACTTCTTTTGGAAGTTTTGCCATTTCTGCATTTCCTCCTGCATTATCAGCAATTGGTCCAAAAGCATCGGTTGCCAAAGTAATACCCAATGTTGAAAGCATACCAACGGCGGCAAAACCAATACCGTAAACACCCATTGCAAAATGTTCGGCACCACCTGAAGCCCAGAAAGCTCCCATAATGGCCAGAACAATTGTAACTACAGGAATCAGGGTAGAATACATACCTACTGCAATACCTTCGATAATTACGGTTGCATGTCCTTGTAAAGTTTGTTTTGCAATACCTTTTGTTGGTTTATATTCGTCAGAAGTATAATATTCGGTAGCCTGGCCAATAATAACACCGGCAGACAAACCAATAACAACAGCCCAGAAAACACCCCAGGTCACCCAACCTAACATAGCCAGTCCGACCATGGCAATAAGAATTAACACCGAGCTACCACCAGTTCCTACAAGAAGTGCAGTTAACAGGTTTTTCTGAGTTGCTGATTCTTTGGTACGAACCATAAAAATACCAATAATAGAAAGTAGAATACCAATAGCGGCAACAATCATTGGTGCAGTAACAGCTTTCACAGGGTCGATGCCCGAGTCTGACAATGCTATTGCAGGAAGCGCGGCTCCCAAAGCGGCAGTTGCTAAAATAGAACCTGCATAACTTTCGTAAAGGTCAGCACCCATTCCGGCAACGTCACCTACGTTATCACCTACGTTATCGGCAATAGTTGCAGGATTACGCGGATCGTCTTCAGGAATACCAGCTTCAATTTTACCTACAAGGTCAGCACCTACATCGGCAGCTTTTGTAAAAATACCACCTCCAACACGGGCAAACAATGCTTGCGTAGAAGCACCCATCCCGAAAGTAAGCATGGTAACGGTAATTTCAATTAATTTTACTTTTTGGCCAGCATCGGTTATAACTCCATTGGCTACATAATCAGCACTTCCGTGAACAAAATGAAGTCCTAAAAACTCAACTCCATTAGCCATATGTTCCGGTGTAAAAATAATTTCACTTAAAAACCAGTACCAGGCTGCAATGTCAAGCAAAGCAAACCCTACTACGATTAGCCCCATTACAGCACCGCTTCGAAAAGCAACCTGTAAACCTTTGTTTAACGATTTAGATGCTCCGTGCGCAGTACGTGCCGAAGCAAATGTTGCAGTTTTCATTCCTAGGAAACCACAAAGGCCAGAAAAGAAACCACCCGTTAAAAAGGCGATTGGCACAAATGGGTTTTGCACACCAAAATATGCCATAATTGTAAGCAGAACAAACAATACCGCAAATACTAAGCCTACAACTTTGTACTGTCTTTTTAGATAAGCCATTGCTCCATCACGCACATACTGGGCAATCTCGATCATTCGATCAGTACCTTCTGAATTCTTCATGAGTGATTTGAAGAAAAACCAGGCAAATACCAAAGCCAGAATTGAGGCAAATGGAACTAGTAAAAAAATGTTACTCATTTAGTATAATTTTATGCAACCAAGTTGCTGTTAGAATTTTCTCAACTCAAAAAAAAGCAGCCCTCAAAATAGTAATAAAAGACTAGTCATAAGGCACAAGCACAATGTTGTGTGACAGGCTGCCAGAAAAAATATTTTCCAGCGTACAAAGATAAACCGAAAATTAAAAATTGAAATAGCAGGCTGCCATTTCGTGTTAATTTGAAAGTATTCTAAAGAAAAGACAAGATAATTGAAGCAGTAAGTAATGAATTGACAACTAAACTCAAGATTAGAACAAAGAGACAAGAGCCTAGAATAAAAATGAAAAAGATTATTGTATTCATATTGCTGGATAGGAAGACTCTTAAAATGAGCGTATATGATAGCTTGCACATGGAAGAAAAAAAAAGCAGGAAATTTACTTGTTCTAAGCTATAAACTGAGACTCGCTAATTACAATAGAAAGCCTTGGTTAGAATTTCACAATACCCGATTATTCGAAAATCTAAAAATCCAGAATCTTGGTTCTTGATTCTAGGCTCTTGGTTCTATTCTTTCTGGACAACCACTTTCCCTCTCCATTTACCACTTAAGTAATAAATGATTAGTATGACCATACCAGCAAGCCAGGCAGTTGGTTCTGCCCACCAGATACCATTTACACCAATTTCAGATGAAAGAAAATAAGCCATTGGAATACGGAAAACATATAATGCCGTAAATGTTGTAGCCATTGGTATTAGAGTAGCTCCTGCCCCACGTAAGAAACCAGTGAAGGTAAACATGATTGCAAACAAGAGGTAAAATGATGACACAATAACCAGATAGTCCTGACCAATCGCTATTACATCAGGATCAGGAGTAAATAACTCCATGATGTAACGACCAAAAACGATGATAAGTATCGAAATAAACAAGCAATAACCGAGTGAAAAATACATAGTCAATCGCAATCCTTTTTTTGCTCTGCCTTCTTTAAAAGCTCCAAGGTTTTGACCAACAAAAGTAGAAAGTGCTGATGAAAAAGTTATCGCTGGCATTTTCACAAAAGAATCTATTCGCATAGCAGCGGTATAAGCAGCAACTGCATTTGTACCAAACCCATTCACAATGCTCATAATCGCAATCATACCAAAGGCTACAAATGACTGCTGAAAACCTGTTGGCAAACCAATCTTCACACAACTTTTAAAGATAGCCCTATCGAATATATACTTACGAAAAGACAATTTTATGATTGGATGTTTTTTATTCAGATACCAGGCAGCTGTAAAAAAAGCTCCGGCATGTGATATTAGCGTTGCATAAGCGACACCTTCAATTCCAGTTTTAAGAACAACTACAAAAAGCAAATCGAGAAGTACATTACTAATGGTAGCAATCACCATAAAATATAAGGGTGTTTTTGAATCACCCATTCCTCTTAGTATTGAGGTAATCCCAGCAAAACCAAAAAAGAAAAACATTCCTGCCAGATAAATATTCAGATAGGTTACGGCTAGCGGTATAATTTCCTCCGGAAGATTTATCAATTTAAAAAGTTGTTCACTCAAACCAATTCCAACGGCTGTTACGACAACGGATGAAGCCAGAAAGAAGATAAAAATGGTGTCAATGGTGCGCTTTACTTTGTCCATTTGCTTGGCACCAAAATATTGAGATACAACAGTTGAAGCACCCGATCCCACTCCAATAACCATTGACACTAATGTGAAAATTATTGGGAATGAAGCACCAACTGCACCAAGGGCTTCTTTGCCCAGGTAATTTCCAACAATCATGCTATCAACAACATTGTAAAGGTTCTGGAAGATATTCCCAATAACCAGTGGAATAGAAAATTGCAAAATTAATTTTGCTTCGTTACCTGCAGTAAAATCCTTCATAGAAAAAATCAGTATGCAAAACTCATTAAATTAAATTGGATATCAAAATTGAGAATTAGCCAATTGAGTCTCTGACATTGAGCCTTCTCCTTAGTAATAGATAACAATAATTTAGCACCAAATGACTTTCACGATTCAATGAAAAATCTATTTTTGTATCAAAAGTTTGAAGATGAAACAACGTGTATTATTTGTTTGTTTAGGAAATATTTGCCGCTCACCCAGTGCAGAGGCAGTTTTTAACGGATTATTGAAAAAAGAAGGCTTGATGGATTTGATTGAATCTGATTCAGCAGGAACAACTGGGTTCCATGCCGGACAACCAGCTGATCGTCGCATGCAGAGTCATGCTATTAAACGTGGCTACAACCTGACTTCCATCTCAAGACCTGTTGATCCTGATCGCGACTTTGATGAATTTGATTATATCATTGGTATGGACGACAGCAATGTTTTTGATTTGCAGGAAATGGCCAGAGATGCCGATGACATGCAGAAAGTTCACAAGATGACCGATTTCTGCTCTAAAGAAGGACAGCATTCAGTACCCGATCCATACTACGGAGGAAGTGATGGTTTTGAATTGGTTCTTGATATATTGGAAGACGCTTGCGAAGGTTTACTCAATGAAGTGAGGGGATAACAAAAGGCTTAATTGCTTTTGCCAATTTTTCGTACCCTTTCTTATTCGGATGGAGGCCATCTGAGAAAAGCGTTTCATCAATTATTCCATCTGCTTGAAGCAAAACTGTTCCAGCATCAGTATAAGGGATATTAAACTTTTGGGCAATCTCTGAAATTTTGACATTCAAGTTCCGAACCCGTTCTTCCCCATTACGCCTGGGAAGAATCCCAATAGCCAGCATCTCACTTTTTGCTTGTTTTGCTTTTATTGTTTTAATGAGCAACTCAATCCCTTCAATTATTTCATTATCCGAATTTAAGTGCAGGTTGTTCGTTCCCAGCATTGTGATAATTTGCTTTGCCTGAAAACCATCTAGCTCGCCATGGTTTACTCTCCACAAAATATTCTCTACCCTGTCCCAGCCAAAACCAAAATTACGTACTGTAAAAGTAGCAAAAAGCTGATCCCATGACTCTACACCTCTTCTCCAAACGGCCTCCGGAATACCACCCCAATAATGAACAATAGAGTTCCCAAAGAAACAAATTTCGGGAGGTGCTGTCTGGTTCAACGCAAGTAATTCCTCGTGTCGGGCTTCCCACTCATAAGCCCCCGGTTCACGACGTTGTGTTACAGGAATGGTGGTTGAGATACTACCTTTGGGCTGATTTAGAATATGACGGATTACACTTTCATAAGCTTTTGCATAGGCAACCATTCCAAAATCACTTGGGTGAGTTCCATCCACAAAACTATCAAGGCCAAGTCCTATATCATCATGCTTAAGAATATGCAAATCATTGATTCCCTCTTCAATTAGCGCCTTATAAGCTTTTTCCATAACACTATTCAGTCCCGTATAAATATCAAATCGCTCGCTATTTAGCGCACCATCCGAATAACCGGCATGCTCAGTTAATAAAATTGGAGTGCTGGG
This sequence comes from uncultured Sunxiuqinia sp., assembly GCA_965372405.1. Lineage (GTDB taxonomy): Bacteria > Bacteroidota > Bacteroidia > Bacteroidales > Prolixibacteraceae > Sunxiuqinia. The sequence goes on along the minus strand of CBDVCE010000081.1, from coordinate 2,333 downwards.
GCATTTTGCTCGTAGCTTCTTAACAGCCTGAATGATCAACTGATAAACATCGTTATGAGTTCGCCCTTCGCCTGGAGTTAAATTTGGCAAACAATCCAAAACATACATCTCGGCATCAATCTCACCTAAAAGATCAATAAGCTCCTTTTCCATTCTTCCATTTCCAGAAAATCCCAGGTTAATTAGTGGCCAATCCAATTCGCGACCCAATATTGAGGTCCATGCCATTCCCGGACGAGATGCACAAGCTCCCTGTGCTATAGATGTTCCGTAAACAACAATAGGTTTTTCATTTCTTAATGGGATTTTCTCAAACTTATCTTCATCTGGAATACCAATCTCCAGCCATTCAACCGAATTATATAAAGGTAAATACAAACGATACTCACGACCTCTATCGTGAAATGATTCTTTCACATTCAATCCCGAAAAAGCATACTGAATTGTATCTCCGAAACTGTATCTTCCGCGGCACCAACTCAAAGCTCCTTCGCTATCTTTTGCATATATATCCAGACCACTTACTCCCGATGTGGGCATATGGGGCATAGAATAATCACCTCCTACCTTATACCTTACAACAATGGCTTGAGCATCAGTCATAAAACGCACATGCAAACCTGCACTATGCCTGGATAAACCCCAAACAACATCACGAACAACTCCTTCTGCTTTTGAGGGCAGTCTGTAAAAACTACCATGCAAACTATCCGACCAGGCCTGCCCGCATACTTCCGGAAATTCTTCATCCGAAGAATTAATCCAACGGTAATTCGATTCTTGGGCAAAAGCTATTGAACACCAAAGATAAAGTGAGAGAAAAAGTACAATTCGTTGCATTGGTTTTATTTTTAAAAATCAAATGTATAGAATTTATAGATTCCTGAATAAAACTGCTGTAAATAATTAATTTTGGAATCTCTTTTGAATGAGATGAAAAAAATAAAAACATTCTGTTTAACTGGCTGTTAAATTACTGATAAACAAAACCTGAAAAATCATTATGAAAATCGATCAGCAACATTTTTATAGTTCCATTGCAAAATACTATGACCAAATATTTCCTCTCGAACTAAAGAAAGTCGAGTTTATTAAATCCCAAATTCCAAAACTTTCAAATAAAAGCTTGCTTGATGTTGGCTGCTCAACCGGAGAAGTAGCCAATCGCCTATCAGAGGGTGGCAGCAAAGTAGTGGGCATCGATCTTAATACCGAAATGATTGATATTGCTAAAAATCAGTTCCCATCATCCAACCTTCAGTTTAAAGAAGCAAGCATGCTTGACCTTGATGAAGATTTCCCGGGTATTGACTTTGATGGAATTTATTGTTTTGGCAATACGTTGGTTCATTTAAATTCGATGACCGAGATTGGCCATTTCTTTTCGAGTGCCCGAAAACACCTAAGTGATAGAGGAAAATTGATGGTTCAGATTTTAAATTACGACTACATTCTTGATAATGAAATCACCGATCTTCCTCTTATTGATACTGATACCATTGGCTTTATTCGAAAATATGACCTCCCAAGCGATCCTGGCGAAAAACTCATCTTCAATACTGAACTAATTATTAAGGCAACCCGTGATTCGCACTTCCATGCTTCTTATCTCCTGCCGCTTCGGAAATCGGAACTTGAGGTTTTACTTCAGATCAATGGCTTTGGAAAAGTAAAGTACTATTCAAACTTCGACAAGCGACCTTATGGTGGAGATCATCTGCCTTTAGTTTTTGTAGCAGAGAAGGTGAAATAACTAGAACCAAGAGTAAAGAACCAAGAACCTTGATAATAATACTTGATTTCTGGATTAACAGATATTCATATTACTAAACATTACCACATTTCATTTTGCTAAAGCAGACCCGAAAAATCCTTTGGAATATGTTCCAAATAATAGAGTACTGATTCTATTTCGAAGTTTAAGAACGCGATAGTGGCGCAATTATCGATTGATACCATTCTTTAGAAACTGTTTAAGTTTTGTTTTTGAGATAGGTTTTTAATGGTATAAGTTCTCAGGCAAGGCAAAATAGACGCGTCCCGATAATTATCGGGATTAACGAAGCATGAGGGCTTAAGGCGCAAAAAGATACCAAAGGATAAAATTTAAACAGTTTCTTTATAGTTGGCGCATTTTTTTCGATTATCATCTGGCTGATACAAATTAGATTATAAAATTGTATTTTTGAAATTCTTTTTGGGAAAGAGATTACATCTCCATCGCTAATTGAATGAAACCCAATAACAACAATCTAAACAAAACAACAAATGAAAAATTGTGTATGCGTCTCTGCGATAACGTATAGTTTTTGAATATCGAACTTTCGATTTTT
>CBDVCE010000080.1:0-19286 GCA_965372405.1 uncultured Sunxiuqinia sp. | reverse complement strand
AAGATAGAAAAATCGCCGCAGAGCAGCGGGGAATTAAACCCCCATGAGATTAAAATAAAAATGGTCGCTCAATTTAATCGAGTGACCATTTTCTTTTCTTTTTAGCTGATTACTATGCAGCTGCTCCGCTTACTTTTTTCTCATAAGCACCACGAAGTGCAATTGTAATGTATCCGTAGATTAAACCAAGCACACAGTAAATTAATTCGGTTTTAGCAGCAACAGCGAAGGTTGCATTTGGTACGTATGACATAAATGCAAAAAATGCACCGGCTCCAATAAATATGGCAGGAACAAAGTCAAGCCACTTTACTTTCTCCAGAAAAATTACAGGAATGACCACCAGAAATACTGCTATTGGAACAGCATAAAATCCCATTCCCGCGAATTTTCCACCAAGTACCATAATTGCTATCGATGCTACAATTCCCATTATATAGCCGATGAGTGTTCTCAAGCCACCTTTTAGGTCGCATCCGGCAAGGAAATACATTGCCCAAGCCTGGAAAGCAATCCACCCGAAACCAACGTTCCCAAGAGGTTCAACCTGAAGGTGCAACACTTGATCAACAACTTGAATAGTAGCAGCTAACAATGCAATAATAAATGGAATTGCGATAAATTTTTTAAAGGTCATGATTTTAGTTTTTTTGTTTTAGTCTTAAAAATTGGTTTTAGCATATCTGACATCCACTCATAAAAACAAGGAACGTCATTCGTAAGAAAGTTTAAGAATTGGTGACTTTGGGGAGGGCATAAAATGAACGCTTCAAATTATGCAGAGAAAGAATAAAGTTGCAGCCACAACCGACTGCAACTTTACTATTTTTTCGGATCTACTTTTTTAGGTCGTTGAATAATTCAAATCCCTGAGCAGGTGAAAGTCCATCGTGAACCACGCCTTTGACAGCCTGAATCATTGCAATCGGATTTTCTGACTGGAATACATTACGTCCCATATCAACACCAGAAGCACCATCGTTAATTGCATTATAGCAAAGCTCCAGTGCTTCCAATTCGGGTAACTTTTTACCACCGGCAATTACAATCGGCACCGGACATGAAGCCACTACATTGCTAAAACCTTCACAATAGTATGTTTTTACAATGTTAGCTCCGTTCTCAGCACATACACGAGATGCAAGACTGAAGTAACGCGAGTCACGTGCCATATCTTTTCCGACAGCAGTTACGCCCATTACAGGAATGCCATATTTTTGCCCTTCGTTAACAGCATGTACCAAGTTTGCTACTGTTTTGGCTTCCATTTGTTTATCACCAATAGCCAACATAACTGCCATAGCACTGGCATTCATTTTAACTGCATCAACCGTATCAATCACCAAGTTGTCGTTCAATTCAGTAAGAATTGTAGTACCGGCATCAGAGCGCAAACAAATTGGTTTGTTATATGTAGGAGGAACCGAAGAACGTAAAATTCCGCGTGTTGCCATTAAACAATCTGCATGTTCTGCTAAAGGAAGAATATTTAAATCAATTCTTTCCAAACCTGATGTAGGTCCCATAATGAAACCATGATCAAAAGCCAGCATTACTGTTCTACCCGACTTCTTATTAAAAATACGTGATAAGCGATCTTTTAATCCCCAGTCAAGGTTATCACATCCTTTTAAGTAAAAGCTTTGATTTTTAACCTTTGTATCTAGTCCAAAATCACTTCCTTCTCTTAAATCATCTAAATCTGCCATATTTATTTCTTTTAACTCTTCTACAATATTTTATAATGCTTTCTCAAAAGCACTCCAGATACAAGCCATCGAAGCTGCACCAGGATCAATAAATCCAATAACTTTTTCTTTCAGGTTTCTTGCTCTACCGAATTTGGCAATTAAAGCCTTGGTGTTTTCCACTCCTTCTTCAGCCGCTAAAGTGGCCGCTGAAAACATGGCTTCAATACCTGCTTCATGATTGTTCTCCAAAGCTTCAACTGCAGGAACCAACGCATCCATTAGCGTTTTATCACCAACAACCGCTTTTGTTTGTTTTTGCATATTGGAAAGACCAGCCCTAAAAATAGTTGCCACACCTTTGGCATCAATTTCATCACCATCAACACCGTCATACATTCCCATTAACAAAGAGCCAAAAAGCGTAGATGTTGAGCCGCTAGCCTCGCTCATTGCAGCAAAGCCAGCATCGGTAAACATCATTTTCAAATCAGAAGCCTGTTTCATAGAATTGTTAACTGCATTTAATGCAGTTACTATTGCAGTTCCATGGTCACCATCTCCGGTTTGTGCATCCAATTCAGAAAAATATTGCTCATTTGCTTTTACTTCCGAAAAAGCAAGGTCGAACATCTTTTTAAACTGATCTATTCCTATTGTCTCAATCATACCAAAAACTTAAGCCGTTACCCAATAAGGTGAATTTGCACGCTCTTTCAATAGCTCAACATGGTCTGCATCAAGTTTGCAAAGAATCATTTGGAATCCACCCATTTCCTGAACAGTAAGCAATTCAGTGATTTTACCAGGCACCATGTTGACACCTTTTGATTCGAGCACCTGATAGGCTTTACGGTAAATGAGGTTCATCTCCATTAATGTAGTTGCACCAACACCATTAATTATCAGCATTGCATTGTCGCCATTCGCACATCCTGTATCCTCAATAAGTGGAAGAATCATTTTCTCAGCAGTTTCATCAGCCGAAAGAATTTTACTACGACCACCACCTGCTTCACCATGCTGTCCCATTCCAATTTCCATTTCGTCATCAGGAAGAGTAGAAATGACAGCACCATTTTGTGGGTGAGTAGCACCAGTCATAGCCACAGCAAGAGTTGCCATTTGTCCGTTAAAACGTGTTGCTACGTCAATTACTTCTTCCAACGACTTACCTTGTTCGGCAGCAGCACCGGCAACTTTATACAATGGAACACATCCACCTAAACCACGACGGTCTTCAGTAGGAGTATCTAATCCAGCACTAATGTCTTCAGCAGTAAGAAGCATTTTAACATTAATTCCTTCTCTTTCTGCCATTTGCATTGCCATGTTTGCGCTCATTACGTCACCAGCGTGATTTAACACCACTAATAAAATTCCGGCATCGCGTTTAAACATTTTGATAGCTTCAAGCACTTTAGGTGCACCCGGAGCAGCAAAAATATCGCCTACAACACTAGCATCTAACATCCCTTCGCCAACAAAACCGCTAATTGCAGGCTCGTGACCCGAACCACCCATCGAAATAATGGCTACTTTATCTTCGGTTTTAGGATTCGCACGAACAACAATCTTTTCAGATTTGATTTTTACCACATCTTTATATGCAAGTGCGTATCCTTCTAATAATTCAGCTGTAAGATTATTTGGATCGTTAATAAATTTTTTCATTATCATATCAGTCAATTTTTTTGGTTTTTAATAAGGTTGCTTAGCTGTTTTTAAACTCCATAAGTTCAATCGGAATTCCTTCTTCTACAATAAATGCACAAGTAAGTTCATCACTCACATCAAATGGCTCTATTAAAACTTCTTTGTTAACCATAGCATCTTTAATAGAAGGAACTTCGTAAGCAATGTGCGCAACTTTTTGAAGTAATTCAGGCATTGGACTTCCTTCCTCGAAGCGCAAAAACTCAATTTTATTTGGGCTTTTTGTGAAATCCGTTAGATACAGTTTCATTTCCTCGGCATACGATTCACCTTCTTGTTTAATAGAAGTAGGAACTCCAAAATGGTTAATTTTCCTCATGATATTGGTTTATTGATTGATTTAAAAAATGACTGATTTATTAGCAAATTCAAGAGCATCGCCGTGATGAGGAGTAGCATATTCCGTGATGATTGCTCCCTTTGATCCTGCAATAATGTAATGCCATTCACCAACTTCATTTAGAGATAACATACCTCCTTCTTCCAACATTGTGACATTTCTACATTGTGCACCACCTTTATCAATCTGACTTTGAGGTATTTTTACCGGCATTGGTTCGGTAGCTTCTCCTTCGCCAAAGAAATAAGCTGAACCATGACGAATCTGCCAGGTTTCCATTTTTGCAGGAACACCATCAACAGCGTGGTGTTTGTGTTCTACTAACATTTGACCTGGCAATAAGTAAATATCGTGACCGAAATAACCGTGTTTCACATTATTTATCCAGAAAATACCACCCATGCCTACAGTTGTAAAGTCTTTCTGGGCAAAATCGCTCACCCAAAATTCGTCGGTCTTTAAAATTGGGGTTACTGGCACGCCATAGTATTTCATTAAGTTGAAATAAGCTTCTTTTGCAGCTGCCTTATCAAAGACCCCATCTTTGTAAAAATCAGTTGTTTTAATTTTCTCCATAATTGCCACGTTTTTAAAATCTGTTTCAGAAACCTGCTGTTTATTTTCGCAAGGTTTGTTACTACAAGCGCTGATTATTACTGCAACAGAAGCAGCCAGCATTAAATTTTTAAATAATTTCATCGTATTTTTTATTTTGAATTGATTGTTTAGTCGATTAGTCTTCGATGATTAAGCGAACACCTACATTAAATACCTTTTGATATGGCAAATATCCATCTCGCGTTGCGACAGTACTAAACTGTGGCCTGTCGCGCCATGAACCTCCGCGGGCAACCTTTAGGTTTTTATCGTTACCGTAGAATGTATAATCTGAATTGGTCCATTCAGCAACGTTACCCAACATGTCGTGTAATCCCCATGCGTTGGTTTTATATCCAGCAGTTCCTTGTGGTACCAATACTCCATCGTTGTATTTCTCTTCTTTTGGAACAAAATTATATACAGCAAATCGTGGTCTATTGGGATCCATCGGTTTAGGATCAACACCAATTACAGCAAGGTCGCGCAATGTGTAATCTGCTAAGTTTTCGTAAGCCGAAAAATCATCGTCAGAGTTTCCATAATACATATCAGTATCACTTCCCGAGCGTGCTGCCCATTCCCATTGTTCTTCGGTTGGAAGAGTAACTTTAAAGCCCAACTTTTTACTTAATTCTTTACAATATTTATTTGCGCGTTCCCAGGTCATTCTTATTGCAGGCATCTGGTCTTCGTTAGCGGGGTATCCTGCAAAAATATGGTCTTTCCATAGCTGGTCGATAAACCGACTGTCGTGATCTTTAAATATTGCACGGAACATTGCATTCGTAATCTCTGATTTTGCCATCCAGAATGGCTTTTCAATTTCGACAACACGTTCTTGTTGGTCAGGCTGTCCGTCGTGGTCTCCTAAAACAAATTTACCTTTTGGAATACGTACAAATTCAAGTTTAACGCCATCAGCAATTTCTACTGTTCTGGTTAATTGTCCGTTAATAGCAAATTTTTTCTGAAGTGCTACCGCATCGGTATTGCTCATTGGCCAACCGTCAAGCTTAACTTCTTCGTTTGGTTTATAAATGCCTTTAGGCATTACAGGCACAATTGGGCCTTTTGCAGCCAGACGTTTTTTTGCATCTTCAAATTCTTGTTCTCCAGCCAAACTTACGTTTCCATACAACTGTGCTAACTCTTCGCGTCTTTCAGCTTGGTCATTCTCACAATATTCTGGTGGTGAATATTTCCCGTGATAAGGAACGTTCATATCTATCCATGTAATGAGTCTGTCCCATTCTTCTGCATCAAGCTCAACTCCATGGTGTCCTTTTTTTAGCATTTGCACCAGCTCGCTGGTGTTTGCATAATAATCCATTGGCTCTAAAGTATGAAAATCAGACTCGCAACCAGGGCGACGTACATATGGATTTAAAGCCATGTAAGAATCGGAGAAACCATGATAACCTACAGAATCACTCGCAAAATTAGGACGATCTGCTACAACTCCATTATGACAACCAACACACTTTCTATCGATAACTGGCTTCAATTCTGTTTCATAAGCTACAGGTCTGGTTGGTCCATACCAAGGCGTTATTTCCGAAGGACTTTGGCGTGAGGCTGTTGTGAACTTCGCTTTTGGAACCATATTTTGCGATTCATGGCATCCCACACAACTTACCACTTCACCCGGCATGCCTGTCATCCAGCTACGCATTAATTGTAATGCGGCACCACTATCATCTAATGGGTGAATTGCAATTGGTGTATTCGCAGGAATTTTGAACATTACCGAACCGTCTTTTTCAACGGGTACAGTTCCCAAAATTCGTTTGACATCCCATCCGCCTTCAAAAGCAATTACATCGTGACCACCAACACCATTATAGCCATATTGGTAGGCATAAACTCTCAATTTTTCAACTGTTCCTCTTGGAATTCCTTTCAGTCCTTGCCCTTCATATATGTCGGCAATATAAACAGTCGAAGTTTTTTCATTCAACTTTACTCTATCTGGAATTACCGGTGGTGCCTCACGTTTTTCAATAATAAAAGGCTCTGTAAATGCTTCACCTTCTGCGTTATGAATAAGCGCCAGGTTGTCAAAGCGGTCAGCCATATAGATTCCCCACAATGCTTCTGATCCTAATTTAGCTGTTACTAAAAAGTAATTTTCGTTTATTGGGTAAGGGTTTAAGAACTGAGGCCAAACCCCATCTACCAAACGGTCTTTAATAATTGGTTCTACTTCTTTTCCGTAACCAGGAATTTCCTGAACTACTCCGTCGGCCTCTTTTCTTCCTTTTTTCGGATCGAATATCATCAATCGTCCCGAGCGTGCAACACCATGATGACCGGATACAATTCCGATAAACTCGTTTGCTTTTCCGGGAACTGGGCGTACATCAAATAATGAATTTGGGAAATAGGAACCGCTTCCGTAATATTCTCTTTTTGCAGTTCCGTCAGGATTCATCTGCATTAAAATACGTGTAAAATAATGCGAATTATCAGTATATTCCCATCGTAGGTAACACACTTTTCCGTTATTCAGAATAACAGGATTCCAGTCGCAATCCTGCCCAAAATTTAATTGTCTTATTTTTTCTGTTTTCGGATCTAAAAGATACAAGTCAGATGTTGGTGAACTTCCACTAATGCAAGGCACTGCAACATAACCAGCGGTACTTGCCAATATAATTCTACCATCAGGCAAATAGCAGGCATCAAACCAATCAACATCGGTATGTTCAACAGGTGTTAATCGCTTTGTTTCTTTGGTCTGTGTATTCATTTCGTACACATGCCATCTGTTGTTTTCACCTACTGCTGAGAAAAGCATTCGATCTCCATCCCAGTGTAAGTCAACATCTTTTACCGGAGCACCATTCTCGGGTTTAAAAACAGAAGTTTGTTTTACTTCGCCCTGAAGATTTGAAAGTTTACAAATTTCGTTATTCCAACCACTTCTTCTAATAGCAGCATTAATGGTCCAGTTATTTCCATTTCTACCTATTTGGGAAGCCATAGCACGGTTTGCATTTGGCACAATCTGACGAATAGAATAAATCTCTTTATTGGCTAAAACAGGATTCTTTAGTAAAGCTTCAGTATGGGTTTTCAAGAATGCACTAATTTTTTTTATTGCTTTATCATCGTTCTTATAAAGAAGCGGTTGCAATTCTTGCATTCTGCTTTTATACTTCTTAATCTCAGCCAAATATTTCTTGGCAAAATCACTTTTCGCAGGGTACTTTTCAACTACATCCTGCATTGCCATTTTAGCACCATCAAAAGAAACGGCATCTAGTTCGTACTGAACCGCAACAACCTTCCTCAAGTTGCTCAATAAGTTCTTAGCTACATCACCATCGAATGACTCAATGGCTTCATACTGCTGCTTGAAATAGGTGTCGTCATTTAGCTCTTTTAGTTTCCAAACAATCGCATCTTTCCGTTTTTCTTCTTCCGTTTTTTCGCGTTTCTCCTTGCTTAGTTCGGTAGTTTCAGTAGCTATAGCCACATGAATTCCGGCGCCAATCACTATAATGCCGGTTAATAAAATGGCTTGTAATAATCTCTTTCTGAACATCATTAAATATTAGGTTTTTGGTTTAGTTGTTTTCCTGAATAAATCCCATCTTTTCAGATATCTCATTAGCACATGCAACAACAGTTTTACTGTAGTCCATAATTGCTTCATCGGAAAGTCTTTCTGCCGGGCCAGTGATCCAAATTGCAGCGGCAACTTTTCCTGCATGGTTAAAAATTGGGGCACCAATACAACGCACACCAGTTAGTTCTTCTCCCATGTCTAAACCATAGCCGCAATCTTTAACTTTATTAAGTTCTTGTACGTAATCGGGAGTATTTGTTATCGTATTTTCTGTAAAAGGGATGTATTCAATTTTCGACAGAATCTCATCTCTTTCCTGCACACTAACATTTGCCATCATTGCTTTGCCTGGTGCCGAGGCATGCAAACAAACACCCATCCCGGGTTTTAGAATAAATGAGAAATGGTGAGAACCAATTACTTGCTCCAGAATCACAATCTTAGTTCCCATAAGCGTTCCCAAAACCACAGTTTCGCGTAATTCATCGCGTAAACGGCGCATTGGTTCGTAGGCGTGCTCAATAATTGTTGTGGTTCCCAGTGACGAAAGTCCAATTTTAAATAGCTTTTTTGTTATTGAAAACGAATTTGTTTCTGGACTCTTGCGTAAATACCCCATCTCTTCAAATGAACAAACAATGCGATAAATGGAGGTTTTGGAATGTTCCAAAGAATTTACCAGTTCCTGAACAGTCAATCCTCGTTGATGTTGGGCAATTAATTCAATTACCTGCATTCCTTTTTCAAGAATTGGAATTTGATATTTATTTTGCATAGATGCCATTTAATACTTTAAAGAATCAATTAAGCTCTGTTTGATTTCGTTAAAACAGAGTGAAAATTATTCTAAGAATCGAGTTTGCACTTTTGAACTATTTTTTGATTTAGTTTCTCATTTGAAACTCGATTCCTTATTTGAATCCTATCGACAAACGTAGAAAACAAAGCTCTCATTTCCAAATCTATAAGAACATATCTACTTTTTGTAACATCTAAAAAACAGTCAATTTGAAATACCTTTTTTGCATGTAATCACGGTATGAAATCTTGCATTCCAACGGTAATAAATTCACAATATCCAATGAGATGTCTTGAATTTATTTAGATAGATTCTATATAATTGCATGCCAATTAGTCTACACACATTTTTAATGAATTTTAAAAAAACTTCCATTGGAAAAATTATTTTGGAAATACTTCTGAACTGAATTACCTCTATTTAAAGACAGGATACTAAAGGACAGCTTATTTCATTCGATTTTGTTAATTTGTATTCTCAAATAGAATAAATAGACGATGACATTTATAAAAGGCATTTTCAGTAACTTTCCATCAGCAGAAGAACTGTTGAAATGGTACAAGGCTGAAACAAACAATAGAGTTCCTGATATTAATGGGCACATTCACACTCCACATTCTTTTAGTGCATTTTCGGAAATTGCTCAGGCATTTAAAATGGCAAAAGCGGAAGGAATTAGTGTTTTGGGAATAAATGATTTTTACACTACCGATGGTTATACCGAATTTGCAAATCTCGCCGTTGAGAATGAAGTTTTCCCATTATTTAATATCGAATTTATGGGCTTGCAAAACGATCTGCAAGAAGCCGGCATTCGTGTAAATGACCCAAGCAATCCAGGGCGAACCTATTTTAGCGGAAAAGGTTTATGCCACCCAGCAAAAATGAGTGAAGCTTCATCCCAGAAAATTCAAAACCTAAAATCAGAAAGTAACCGGCAGACTTTTGAAATGGTCGATAAACTAAATGTTTTTTTTGCTGAAATTGAAATTAGTATTCAGTTTGACGCCAATGAAGTTCAGGAACGATTGGCAATTAACTTGTTTCGCGAACGGCATATTGCACAAGCAATCCGGATAGCTATTTTCGAAAAAGAAGGTACTGACTTAGGTAGGGCAGCACTGCTAAATAAGATTTTTAGTGGAAAAGAAATAAAATCGGCAATTGACGATGCTGTTGGTTTGGAAAATGAAATTAGAGGCAACCTTCTAAAAGTAGGTGGAGTCGCATTTGTTCCTGAAGATCCAAAAGCATTTTTATCGCTAGAAGAAGTAATGGAGCTGATAATTGATGCAGGAGGAATTCCTTGCTACCCTGTATTGTTAGATTTTGGCGATGAAAACTACACCGATTACGAAGAAGATAAGGTGAAGTTGCTGGAAACGCTAAAAAGTAAAAATGTTTATTGTATTGAGCTGATTCCTGGCCGAAATAAGTTCCATATACTTAAGGAGTTTGTGCAATTTTTCAACGAAAATGGTTTTGTAATCACTTTCGGAACCGAGCACAATACGCCAAAACTCGATCCTTTAAAAATTAGCGCTGGTGGCGGTATCGATTTGGATGACGAATTAAAACAAATTAATTTCGAAGGTGCTGCTGTTGTTGCAGCTCATCAGTATTTGGTTGCCAATGGAGAAGAGGGTTATTTAAAAGATGGCTCTGCCAAAATTGGAGAAAAAGCGTATTTTATTGAATTGGGAAAAGCAGTAATTGCAAAATTTTTAGAAAAATAATTTACATCGTGCTTTAACGCGGTGCAAAAGAAAGAAAGAGATGAATCAAGGAATTAAAGACTTAATAGAAGTTTCGAGAAGCTACGGCAGCAAAAAAGAATATGTAATTGCTGGTGGTGGAAACACTTCCTTCAAAACAGACGATAAACTTTGGGTAAAAGCAAGTGGGTTTGCCTTGTCAACCATAAGCGAAGAAGGTTTTGCAGTAATGGATCGCAAAAAATTAGCTGAAATTTCAGAAAATGAATACAGCGCTGATTCATTCGAACGTGAAAGCCAGATTAAAGACGACCTTGCGGATGCAACCATAACAAAGGATAAACGCCCGTCGGTTGAAACATCATTCCACGATGCAATCGACTATAAATTTGTCGTTCATTTGCACCCAACCTCGGTAAATGGAATCATGTGCAGCAATAAGGCAGAAGAGTTGGTTCAACCGATTTTTGGCGACGAAGCTATTTACATTCCTTATATCGATCCGGGTTACATCTTGTTTAAAGCAGTTGAAGCTAAAGTTAAAGAATTCAGAGCAGCAAAAAGTTATGATCCAAAGGTAATTTTACTACAGAATCATGGTATTTTTGTTAGTGCCAATACAACGCAGGAGATAATTGCTATTTACGATGAAATTATTGCAAACATCGAAAAAGAAGTCACCTTACCTGTTGATAACTCTATTCTTCCGGTTGCAGATCATGTTACAGAAGTTGTTCCTGCAATTCGTGCTCTTGTATCAACTGAAGGTTTAAAAACAATTAAAGTAAGCAACTCAGCATTAGTTGAAAAATTTAATTGTTGTTCCGAATCATTCGAGAAAGTTAGTATCCCTTTCACGCCCGATTTAATTGTTTATTGTAAATCGAAATACATCTATATCGATGAAGTTTCTTCACCAGAAGTAACGATTGAAGCTTTCAAGATAAAATACAAGCAATTTGTTGCAGACAATGGTTTTGCTCCAAAAGTAGTATTTATAAAAGGCATTGGAATGCTTTCAATTGGCGACAATGCAGCACAATCGAATATTATTAAAGAAGTATTTGAAGATGCTATGAAAATTTCATGGTTATCAGAATCTTTTGGAGGTCAGCATTTCATGACTCCGGAACAAATCAACTTTATCGATACCTGGGAAGTTGAAAATTACCGCCGTAAAGTTTCTGCCGGAGCTGCAGCCGGACGTGTTGAAAATAAAATCTCCATTGTTACTGGTGCAGCGCAAGGATTTGGTGAAGGCATTGCTCGCGTAATGAAAGAAAACGGTTCGAACATTGTGGTAGCCGACCTTAACGAAGCTGTTGGTGTGGCAACTGTCGACTCTTTTAACGAAATAAAAAACAGTAGCAGTGCCCTATTTGTTAACTCAAATGTAGCTGATCAGGATTCATTAAAGAACTTGATGCATCAAACCGTATGTGAATTTGGCGGCTTGGATGTTTTTGTAAGTAATGCAGGTATTTTACGTGCCGGCGGATTGGACGAAATGACTCCTGAGGATTTCGATTTAGTTACAAAAATCAATTACAATGCCTATTTCTATTGCACAAAGGCTGCGACTCCAATCATGAAACTTCAGAATAAATACAATGCTTCATTGTATGCCGATGTTATTCAAATTAACTCGAAATCGGGTTTAGCCGGAAGCAAGAAAAACTTTGCCTATGCCGGTGGGAAATTTGGTGGTATTGGTTTAACTCAGTCGTTTGCATTAGAGTTAGCATCCGATAGAATTAAGGTGAACTCTATTTGTCCGGGTAACTTCTACGAAGGTCCTCTTTGGAGTGATCCGGTAAATGGATTGTTTGTTCAATATTTGGAAGCAGGAAAAGTTCCGGGAGCAAAAACCATTGATGATGTCAAAGCGTTTTATTTAGCGCAAGTTCCACTTGGGAAAGGTTGTTCTCCTGTTGATGTTGCAAAGGCCGTTTTCTATGCAATCGATCAGCAAAATGAAACAGGCCAAGCAATTCCTGTAAGTGGTGGACAAATTATGCTGAATTAACAGTTGGATTATACCCAATGAGTAGGGTCATTCCGTCCGGCAGCTGCCGGATCGGAATCTCCATTGAGAAGCAGATCCTGATCCGGCAACTGACGGACAGGATGACATTAATAGAATAATAATTGAAATTAAATATGAAAACAAAAGCAGTTCGATTATACGGAAAAAGCGATTTACGCTTGGAAGAGTTTGAACTTCCAAAAATAAAAGAAGATGAGATTTTAGCAAAAGTGGTTTCCGACAGTATTTGTATGTCAAGTTGGAAATCTGCAACATTAGGCACAGAACACAAACGAGTTCCAAATGATGCAGCTGAAAATCCAACAATGATAGGTCACGAGTTTAGTGGTGAGATAATTGAAGTTGGAGCCAAGTGGCAGCATAAATTCACACCTGGACAAAAGTATTCCATTCAACCGGCAATCTATTATGAGGATGGTCCTGTTGGAGTGTTAAGCGCACCAGGTTATTCTTACAAATACATTGGAGGAAATGCAACTTACGTTATTATTCCCAAAGATGTGCTTGAACAAGACTGCCTATTGCCGTTTGAACACCCAGGTTATTACCCTGGTTCTTTAGCTGAACCGTTAAGTTGTGTAGTTGGCGCCATGCATGCCAATTACCACACAAAGCCGGGTTCATATGTTCACGAAATGGAGATTGTTGAAGGTGGAAAAATGGCAATTCTTGCCGGTGTTGGACCGCTTGGATTGGCAGCAATTAATTACGTGATAAACCGGGAAGACCGAAAACCATCACTTCTGGTTGTTACAGATATTTCGCAGGAACGATTGGATAGGGCTGCAGAGATATTCCCTATAGAATGGGCAAAAGAAAATGGGATTGAATTGATATATGTAAACACCGGAGAGGTAGAGAATCCGGTTGAAAAACTAAAAGAATTGTCGGGAGGAACAGGCTTTAACGATGTATTTGTATTCGCTCCTGTTCCACAACTGGTGGAACAAGGCGACGATATTTTGGATGCTGATGGATGTTTAAACTTTTTTGCAGGTCCCAGCAAAACCGACTTTAAAGCAAAAATGAATTTTTACAATGTTCATTACGCATCAACACACATTGTTGGAACATCGGGTGGAAATACCAGCGATATGCTGGAAGCGCTTGACATTATGGAAAAAGTTCTTGACCCAGCTGGGTTGGTTACACATATTGGAGGTTTGAATTCGGTAATTGAAACCACTTTGAATTTACCTGACATACCGGGTGGCAAAAAACTAATTTACACGCACAAAGATCTTCCTTTAACGGCTATTAAAGACTTCGAAGATTTGGGGAAAAAGGATAAATATTATGCTGATTTGGCAAAAATAGTTTCTAAAACAAAAGGTCTTTGGTCGGTTGAGGCTGAGGATTATCTGCTTGCAAATGCAAAAGAAATTTAAGATAGATATATCACGAAATGAAGTAGCCTTTCCTTATGGGAAGGCTACTTTTTATTTGGGATAGTGAAAGAAATAGAGGTGCCTTCATTCACAATACTATCAACTTGAATAGAGCCTCCATGTTTTTCAATAAAGTCTTTACAAAATATCAAACCTAGTCCAGTCCCAATTTCACCATTTGTTCCTTTTGTTGAACTTGATTGATCAACACTGAATAATTTTGGAATCTTTTCTTTAGGAATGCCGATGCCATTGTCGGTTACTTTTATACGGACAAATTCTTCATTCTCTTCACAAGAGATCACTATCAATCCATTACTGTCAGTAAACTTAATTGAATTTGATACTAAATTTCTGAGAATAATTTTTGCAATGTTAATGTCAAGATAAACCTCAAGTTCTTTAGGAATTTCATTTTTAAATTGAATCTGTTTTATCTGAGCGCTGGAGGTTAAGCTCGTAATTAATTCGTCAATAATTTGAAATAAGTTATTTGAGGTTTTATAAACTTGTATTGTACCACTTTGTGAATTTGCCCAGTTCAATAAATTTTCAAGCAGATCACTTACCTGAATGATTGTCTCTTGCATGCTTTTGAGAATTTCAATCTTTTCTTTATCATCGAACTCATAATAATCAGTCAGTAATAACTCAGTTATTGATTGGTAACTGCTTATTGGATTTCGAAGGTCATGTGCGATAATTGAGAAAAATTTATCTTTTAATGCATTTAATTCTGCAAGTTCATTTGAAGACTTGATCAAGCGTTCTTCCTGTTTCTTTAAAGCTGTAATGTCGTGGGTATTGAAGATTACACTGTTCGCAGATTTGTTTGAAATTCTTGCTGAGAACCAATGTGTTTTTCCATTAATCTCCATGGAATAGTCGATGGTGACAACCCTTAGTTCCTCAAGACATTTTTTTATTGCGTTGTGGTGAAACTCTGCGGTATCTTTATCAAAAACATCATAGAGCGTTTTCCCCAGAAGTTGATCTGCTGGTTTGTATAGAAGTTTGTCGTTTGTAGGAGCAATTTTAACATATCGAGCTTCTTTATCAATCTCAATGACCAAGGTATCCATAGAGTTAAAGATGGCTCTCAGTTCTACCTCTTTGCGTTTTATTTTTATCATTGCCTTTGAAAAAAGCCAAATGAGAATGCTAATTACAATTGAACCAAATAGTAGAATATAATAAAGGTTTTTATCGTAATCAAAATATGAACCCCAACCTTTGACAGGAACGGAAGCGAGAATCCAGGAGCCTGTTGGTAAATCAATTGTAATATAAACCGGATCATTTTTAAATACACTTTCATTACCCCAGAAAATTGCACCATCATTTCCTAGTCCATTGTATCCTTTTAGAGCAAAAAGATATCCATCTTCCTCTATTTCTAATCCAGCTTCAGTAAAAAGTTTGTCTTTTAAAATTACAATATCAGCAACGCCCCAAAAAGTGTTAGTATCAGTAGTTGTTTTGTCAAAAACAGGAGTGTAACTAATAAATGCAATTCCTCCTTCAACTAATTCAACCGGACCAGCAACAAAAGTTTCTTTTGTTTTAATTGTTTGTTCTACAATTTGTCTTCGTTCAGGATGTTCTAACAGATCTAATCCAATAGCAGCTTCGTGTCCTTTGTATGGGAAAATAGCAGATAGAACACAATCTTTTGAAATGGCCATTGAACTTATGACATTATCATTTTTGATAAATTCATTGGCAAGGCGCGAGAATTCTTCGCTAGTAATTTGTGGGTTATGTGCAACAATTGCTGCAATCCCTCTTGTATTAAATATTCTTGAATAAAGTGCTTTTTCGACATCAGATTTTTTGCCAGAAAGCTTCATCTGTAAATTAGATCTGGCATCTTTTTCTAGTTGGTCGCCTCTAAATCTTGAATAATTGAGAGTTCCAATAACAAAGAATGATAGTGTAGCAATTGCAATAATGAATGCTAAATGTTGCCGTAGAAAGCTGCTTAATTTTTTCATTTGACAATTGCTTAAAGATTAAGGATTTAAAACTATAAAAAAACGAAGGGTATCCAAAAACAGCTTGTGTGTTTAATAGTATCTATTTTTTTGTTTTTATTGAATTATTTAAATGTTTCCGGTATCTAAAGAAACGTGTAATTCTTTGTGTTTCACACTCTAAATTGAAGGAGTTCGTAGCGATATTACGATCTTTGCAATGCTTATTAGATAGAAAATAGAAAAATAAAAAGACTCGTTATGATTTACATGGCAGACACAGCTAACTTGAAAGATTTAAAAGAGCTGTACAATTTTTTCCCTCTAGAGGGTGTGACAACCAATCCAACAATCCTGAAGCAATCAGGGATGAAACTCTCAAAAGCAATTGATGAAATTGTAAAGATTATTAATGGAGGGATGATGCATGTTCAAATGATCAGCAGCACATCAGATGAGATGGTTCGTGAGGCGATTGTATATAAGTCACAGTTTGGATTGGGGGATGATTTTTATGCAAAAATTCCAGTTACTCCAGAAGGGTATAAGGCGATTCGTATTTTAAAGGACCAAGGCATAAATGTAACAGCTACTGCAATTTTTACACAGCAACAAGCATTGGTTGCTGCCAAAGCTGGAGCCGATTTTGTTGCTCCTTACGTTAGCCGTTTAGATAATATATCATCACACGGTATTGAGGTGGTTAGTGATATTGTTGAGAACATGATTGAATTTGATCTGGATACGAAAGTGTTGGCAGCAAGCTTTAAAACTGTTGACCAAATTCACCGTGTTAGTATGGGTGGATCACATTCTGCAACAATCGGTCCTGAGCTTTTGATGCAACTGATCAAACACCCAATGACAGATATTAGTGTTGATACTTTTATTGAAGACGGAAAAGATTTATACGATATCTCTTTTTAAGAGAAAGTAGTGAAAGATTTTAAGAGGGGCTTTTCGAAGTCCCTTTTTTTTGTTTTTAGTGAACAGATGCCATATTCCTTGAAATGACTTCCCTGCCTAAGTTTTGCTATGAAAAATATCCATTGTTCACGTAATTTTATGGCTTTGTGATACTTCTGTGATAAACACATTCTACCTTTCGGATGTTTCTCTGAAAAAACAAATGATGGAAAAAGCATTAATTATTGAAGATGATAAGGATATTTCCGAATTAATATCAATACATCTTTCTGATATGGACATGGAGGTTGAAAAAGCCTTTGATGGAAAAGATGGTTTAATGAAAGCATTAAACAATAACTACCGTTTCATCCTATTGGATATACGACTTCCTCTTTTAGATGGTTTTGAAGTTTGTAAACGACTTCGGATGGAAAAAGTGAATACACCAATTTTGATGATCACTTCAAAATCTGAAGAGATTGATAAAGTTTTGGGATTGGAGATGGGAGCTGATGATTATATATCAAAACCTTTTGGGATTCGGGAGTTACTGGCAAGGGTGAAGGCCGTACTTCGAAGATCTGATATGAGCAATCAGCCTGAGCAAGAAAAGGAAATAGAGTTGAGATGTGAGCAACTTTATATCAACGTAGGTATGCGGATTGTTGAGGTTGATGGGCAGCGAATTGAGCTATCGCCAAAAGAGTTTGACTTACTGGTTTATCTGGCAACCAATCCTGGGAAAACCTATTCGCGAATGCAACTTCTCAATAAAGTTTGGGGATACGAGTTTGAAGGTTTTGAGCATACGGTGAATTCGCACATCAATCGCTTACGCTCGAAAATTGAGAAGAATATGGGTGAGCCGGAATATATTCTAACTACTTGGGGAGTAGGTTATAAGTTTAGAGAAAATTGATTTTGAAAGGAGTAACAGATGCAAATAATCAAACCAAAAATATTTAATCGTTTATACATACAGGTTTCAGCAATATTCTTGTTGGTGCTTGTGTTGTTCACAGCTATTACACTCTACATATCGGTTGAGTCTGCCAGTAATTATTCAGTTGAGGTAAACCAGCGATTGAACCGCGGATTAGCAGCCAGTTCAGTTGAAGGGCTTAAACCTCTTATTAAAGATGGAGTTATTGGAGAAGAGGTAATTAAGGATATTATGCACTCAATGATGGTGATAAATCCCATTGTTGAGGTTTACCTTTTAGACCCTGAAGGTAAAATTATGAATTATGTAGTTCCTGATAAAGATGTAAAACTTAAAGAAGTTAGTCTGGAGCCAATTAATGAATTTTTATCAGACCCGGATCATGGCATTATTCATGGAGATGACCCTAGAAATCCGGGTGAATACAAAACTTTTTCTGCAGCTCCAATCGTTGTTGAGGGTGAGTCGATTGGGTATATTTATATCGTTCTCGCAAGCCAACAATATGTTTCGGCCTCCGAAACCCTTCTGGGTAGTTATATTCTCGGACTTTCAATTCGCTCAGTAATTATTATTTTATTGATCTCTTTATTGGTTGGTTTGTTAGCAATTTGGGTAATCACAAAAAAATTGAATACCATAATTAATGGCATCAATCAATTTCGGGAAGGGAAGTTAGATACTCGGATTTCGGTTAAAAGTGAAAATGAACTGGATCGAATAGGTCTGGTATTTAATCAAATGGCTGATACCATTGAGCAAAATATTCATGAATTAGAAGGAGTGGACAATTTACGTCGTGAACTGATTAGTAATGTGTCTCATGATTTAAGAACTCCGGTAGCATCTATACAAGGATATGCAGAAACACTTCTGCTTAAAAAAGACAATATTACTACTGAAGAACAAACAAAATATCTTAATATCATTTTTAAAAGTTGCGGGCGATTGAAGAAGCTGGTTGAAGAACTTTTTGAGTTGTCGAAACTGCAAACAAACCAGGTGAAACCAAATGCTGAACCATTCTCAATAGCCGAATTAGTGTATGATATCTCCAACAAATACAGGATAATTTCCCAGAAAAAGGGGATTAGTTTCAATACCGTAATTGCGAAAGATGTCCCATTGGTTGAGGCTGACCTTTCGATGATTGACAGGGTGCTGCAAAACTTGATTGATAATGCGGTGAAATTCTGTAAGGAAGGGGATACTATTAATATTGAGATTGATGCCAAAGAACCTCAAAAAGTTGAAGTACGAGTTGCAGATTCCGGTCAGGGAATTAAGCAGGAAGACTTGCCGAATGTTTTTCAACGATACTACAAAGGGCGAAGTGATCAACAAAGTACTGGGCTTGGGTTAGCGATTGTCAAAAAGATTATCGAGTTGCACAATTCAAAAATTCAGGTTTTTAGTCAGTTTGGAAAAGGAACTACCTTTAGTTTCAAGCTTCCAGTAGCTGCCATTGCTTAGCATTCTTAAACCTTTATGAAAAGTTGAATACTTTGTGACGATGCTGTGATACTTAAACAGGAACTTTGATTTAAGTTACTGGTATAGGCGCTTAGGTCGCGATTAACTAATTTTGCCGTATGGC
>CBDVCE010000079.1:0-19512 GCA_965372405.1 uncultured Sunxiuqinia sp. | reverse complement strand
TTTTGCCATACGGCAAAATTAGTTAATCGCGACCTAAGCGCCTATACCAGAAAATCTAATCAATAGTGACCCAAAATAGAAGTAGAGCATTCCGGTTTTACCGGAAGGGTTCTGAGTTCCCCCGAAGAATCGGGGTCAGCTGAGTCACCAAGCGGAAGGAGAGATTTAACGATCTCTCCTTTTTTTAATTAAACCCTTATGATTATATTATACATTGTTTGTATAGTGGTTTATTTTAAAAGATTTGCACCACATTATTATGAAGACATCAAAATCTTCACATTTTCATACAAGATCAAACCATTATAAAATTATGAGAGTCCTATAATTTTCACTAAGATTGCATTTGATCTTAGGAAGGATGAATGGACTTACAGAACTGGAATAAAATAAAATCGGGAGATAAAGGAGCATTTAAGCTGGTGTTTGATGAATATTATTCACCCTTATGTTTATACGCCAATTCAATTATTCATGATATGGATCTATCACAGGATATTGTGAGCGATTGTTTTATCCGGGTATGGGAAAGAAGAGAAAAGATTAAGATTGAATCATCCTTAAAATATTACTTCCTGGTCTCAGTTCGTAATGCGCTTTATGCCTATCTAAAATCACCTGAAAGTCGAAAAGAAGATATCAATGTAGTTATTGAAAGATTGGAGAATACGCCTATTGATGAGTACAATCTGGAGAAAGATAAAACCATTCAACAAGTGTATCGCTTAATTGAAGAACTTCCTGAACAACGCCGACGAATCCTTGAATTGGCTGCTTTTAAAGGAAAAACGTATGCCGAAATTGCAGAGATATTAAATATCTCAATCAATACCGTAAAAACTCAAATGTCCAGAACTTACCGTTTTCTTCGGGAACAATTGAGGGATGAAGAACTCTTATTATACTTCTTTTTCAAGAAAAAATAAAAAAGATCATTTTTGCTGTCACCCTAATTCAATGCTTTGCTATCCTTTATGTGTAAAACCACACAAATGGATAATCACGAAGAACAAAAAATATGGGATCTGACTGTTGGTCAAGTCAATAAAAGTCTTGATAGTGATGAACAGACAGAATTTAATAATCTTCAGAACTCAAAGGAAGCACAGAAGAATTTGAGAATTATTAAGAAGATTCAGCTGAAAGTTTATCAGGCCTTCGGACTTAAGGAAATTAAAAAAGAAGAGCGTTGGAAATATATCCAATCCAATATTTCTGACTCCAATAACATTCGTAAACTTGTTTTAACTGTTTCTAAGTATGCTGCAGTTTTTGTCATTGCTCTATCTATTGGCATTTTAGTTCCCAAATTATTTAGTGATAGAAATGCTTTTCAGGCAAATAATATGATTGAAATTGAATGGGGACATATGAGTAAGATGACCCTTTCAGATGGTACTCAAGTATGGTTGAATGCGGGTACTACCTTTGAATACCCAACAACATTTAACTCAAAAGAGCGTCTGGTTTCTTTAAATGGAGAAGCTCAGTTTAAGGTAAGTCATTCAAATGATATTCCATTTGAAGTTCAAACAGAATCAGGAGTTGTTAAAGTATACGGTACAACTTTTAATGTTTCCTCCTATGAAGATGACCCCGACTTTGTAGTTACACTGGTAGAAGGAAATGTTGGTGTTGAAACAATTAATGGAGATCTATTGGGAACACTAAGTCCTTCCGAACAAATAACAATCAATAAAAAATCTGGTGAAGCTCAGATTCAAGAAGTAAATACTCAATTTTATAGTAGCTGGATTGAAGGTAAAATCTTACTGGAGAATACAACACTTTCAGAATTATCTAAAATTCTTAAGCGTTGGTATAATGTAGATATTACTATCCAGGGAGAAGGAACGGCTGATATTGAAATTTCAGGAACAATATTGAAAGGAAAGCCATTGGATCTATTTCTAAAGATTCTGGAACGCATGTATGGAGTTCAATCTGAATTGAGAATTAATAAAGATAAACGCGATGAATTAATAATTTACAAAAAATAGGGACTAAGATGATGTAAGGAAGAATCGGATACAAAAAACGGTGAAAGTGCCCTCACACTTCCACCGAATAGTCGTTTTAACAGATAATCACTAATTAAAACATTTCAAATTTATGAAAAAAATTAACAGCAGTCATTGCTTTTATGAGCAATGGCGTAAACTATTATTGATGATGAAATTTGTTTGGATATTTATAATGATGGGTTTTGTCGCAGTAAGCGCTGAAACATACTCCCAGACAGAGCGCTTTGATTTAAAAATGGAGAACTCGTCTCTCAAATCCATTTTAAGTGAAATAGAAGAACAAACAGAATTCTACTTCTTTTACAATGAAGCTGAAATCAATGAACTCTCTAATATCTCTGTAGAGATTAATCAGGAAACAATTGAAGAAGCCCTGAATAAGATTCTGGAAGACAATGGACTTAACTACGAAGTTCATGATCGCTATATTCTAATTAAGAAAGGAGAAGAGAGTGCTTCTGATCTTAATTTTCAACAACAGAAAAAAGCATCAGGGTCGGTGAAGGATTCCTCTGGACAACCACTTCCTGGAGTAACTATTATTATTAAAGGAACCACTAATGGAACAGTTACCGATTTTAATGGGAATTTTTCTTTGGGGAATGTTCCAGATGATGCAACACTGGTATTTTCTTTTGTAGGAATGAAATCTCAAGAGATCAATGTTGCAAAGCAAACAACTTTCAGTATTGTAATGGAAGAAGATGCCATCGGCATTGAAGAGGTTGTTGCTATTGGTTACGGCACAATGCGAAAGAGCGACCTTACTGGTTCTGTCATTAGAGCTGATATTGAATCGTTTCAAAATCAGCCAAATATTAGTATTATGGAATCGCTTCAAGGTTCTGTTGCAGGATTGAATGTAGGCATGCCTACAAGGGCAGGTGAAGATCCGACTTTATCAATCAGGGGAAAGAATTCGCTCTCGGGCGCAACAAATCCGCTTATAGTTCTTGATGGAGTAATTTACAGAGGGAGTTTAATTGATATTAACTCAAGTGATATTCTTTCTGTTGACATTCTGAAAGATGCCAGTTCTAAAGCAATTTATGGCAGTCAGGCTGCAAATGGTGTTATGATAATAACTACCCAAGACGGGAAAAAGGATAGAAAACCGGTTTTTAATTTCTCCAGCTATTATTCTTTTGAAACACCGGCAAACACTTTAACTGCTTTAGATCGCGATGGTTATATTGACTTGGTGTCTGGATACGCTTGGGAGCGCGCTTTTCTTGCTCCTGATTATACCACTCCAAATCCCGATTTTGATATAGTCCCAGAATTCGCATTCCAAGCCATTGCTGATGGATATGCAGACGGGACTAATACTCCCTGGGTAGATTTGGCGACACAAAATGCATTTATACGCAATACGAATGCCAGCATGTCGGGAAGCTCAGATAATTTGTCCTATTTTTTATCCGCAGGATATACAGATCAAGCTGCCTGGCAGAAAAATGACAACTATAGTAAAATAAATATAAGAGCAAATTTTGAAAGAAAACTGACAGATTGGTGGAGTATGGGTCTGCAAACATTTATGTCATCAGCAGATTATTCAGGAATTGCAGTAAATTTAGGTGGTGCTTATCTATATTCTCCTCTTGTAAGTCCATACGATGAACAAGGGAATGTAATTCTAAATCCGATTAATATAGGTAATCCTTTGGCAGCTTTGTCTTATGATGATGATGATAAACGTTTGAATTTGTTTGGGAATTTTTATACCGAGTTTAAGATACCTTTTGTGAAAGGATTATCTTACCGCGTAAATCATTCAATAAATTATAGAACCCAAAGAAATCATCGATTTAATCCATGGGGTTATAGTGAAACAGGTTCAGCCTATAAATACAACAGTTTAACTAAGGATTTATCTCTAGATAATGTGATTTCTTATAAGAGAACAATTAATGAGAAGCACGCCATTGATGCAACTTTTGTATATGGTTATGAAGAAAGATCTGGAGATGATACGCAAGCTAATTCTGGTGTTTTCTTAAATCAGACTCTTGGTTATAATAGTTTAGAAAGTGGAGAAGCTGATAAACAAACAACACTTTCTGGTGCCTGGGAAGAAGTTAGCATGTATCAGATGGGGAGGTTAAATTATAGGTATAACAATAAGTACCTTTTTACAGCTACCTTAAGGCGTGATGGCTTTTCAGGATTTGGGGAAAATAATAAATTTGGACTATTTCCTTCTACAGCAGTAGCCTGGGTAGCAAGCGAGGAAGCATTTGTCGCTGATGCATTACCCTGGTTAAATTATTTAAAAATCCGTGGCTCTTACGGTTCATCCGGGAATAGAACAGTAGGTAGGTATCAAACATTAGCAAAAGTTTCTACAGGTTTTAGGTATGTTTATGGTAATGGTGGTTCCCCAGCTTATGGCCAGTCAGTTTCAACTTTAGCCAATCCTAATCTGGGTTGGGAAACTACAACAGGAATAAATCTAGGTTTTGATTTTGGGGTGTTAAAAAGCAGGCTAAATGGATCTTTTGAATATTACGATAACAAAACTGAAGATATACTGTTTAATCTTTCGTTGCCAGAAATTGGTGGTATATCGGATATTGCTTCGAATATTGGAGAAGTTGCCAATAATGGTATTGAAGCTTCTTTATCATCGGTGAATATTAAAACAAATGATTTTGTTTGGACAACTTCGATAGTATTTTCTAAAAATAGCAACTCTATTGTTACAATTTTAGGAAGAGATGATGATGGTGACGGACTAGAGGATGATTTATTATCGGATGGACTTTTTATTGGAGAACCCATCCAAACCATATATGATTATGAAGTAACAGGTGATTTATATCAATTAGGAGATGATATACCAAACGGATACCACCCGGGAAACAATATACTTGTTGATGTGGATGGAGATGGCCATATCACACAAGAAAAAGACAGAAGGATTCTGGGTAATAGAGAGCCTGATTATAGGTTTAGTATTAACAATACAATTACCTATAAAAATTGGAATCTTAACGTATTTTTAAATTCAATACAGGGTGGAAAAAATAGTTATTTAAGTGAGAACTCCCCTAATGATAGGGGTACACCATGGGATAAAGCAAATATCAATAATAGTAATATTGTGGAGGAATGGGACTATTGGAGCCCATCAAATACGAATGCAAAATACAGAGGCGCTGGGTATAGCGACCCAGTTAAAAACACGCGTTATGTGAGTCGGAGTTTTGTAAGATTACAAGATGTAAGTCTGTCATATAACCTTCCAAAAAAATTACTTACAAACTATGGTATTAAAGATGTTAGGTTATATGTAAGTGGTAAAAATCTACTTGTATGGTCAAATTGGGATGGTCTTGATCCTGAACTTGGTGCGGGTATTGCTGCTACAGGAGTAACACCTGTTATGAAGAGTTATTCAGTAGGTATAAATTTAACTTTTTAAACTTTTATTATGAAAATGTATAAATATTTAATAGTTACCTTCCTGATATTATTGGTTGGAGCTTGCGATGAAGATAAATTAATAGAAACCCCTCTTGACTTTTTAAGCCCGGGTATATCTTATTCAACCCCCAATGACATTAATGCCGCATTGGTTACAAATTATGGGCTTGTAAGAAAGACTATAAACGGGGATTGGGAGCATAATTATCACACCGGAACAGACCTTGCTCAAGGAGCCAGACGTACTTCAGGACGCTTTGAGAATTACAGCGTTGATCTAACTCCTCAAAGTTATCAGGTAGAATATCAATGGGCTCAATATTACGATATAATCTTGAACTCAAATGTTATACTAGGGAGAATTGAAGATGTTGAGTATCTTTCTGAGGTAGAAAAGAATGTTCATATTGGGGAAGCAAAATTTTTCAGAGGCTTTGCATATCGATGTTTGGTTAATATTTTCGGTGGGGTTCCTATAATACTGGAAGAAACAAAATCTCCCAAAAGAGATTATACAAGAGCAACAAGGGAAGAGACAATAAATCAGGCTATTGCCGATTTGGAGTTTGCAGCAGATAATTTACCCGGAGTAACAGATGTTATTGATGGTAAGTTAAACAATGCTGCAGCATTGCATGTATTGGCCGAACTCTATATTAGCGCCGGAGACCCTGACAAAGCTATTGCCGCTGCCACTCAAGTTATTGATGATTCAAACATTGCACTAATGACATCTCGTTTTGGTATCCATGCTGATGAAGATGGAGATACATACTGGGATTTGTTTCAAAAGGATAATCAAAATAGAAGTATTGGTAATACTGAAGGTATCTTTGTTTTACAAACAGAGTTTCTTGTTGTGGGAGAAGGTTCTATGACATTTCGATTTGAAAGAGAATATGGACCACTTATTTGGTT
Organism: uncultured Sunxiuqinia sp.; assembly: GCA_965372405.1. Classification (GTDB taxonomy): domain Bacteria; phylum Bacteroidota; class Bacteroidia; order Bacteroidales; family Prolixibacteraceae; genus Sunxiuqinia. Next base: position 13,141 of record CBDVCE010000079.1, on the reverse strand, counting down.
TTTAAACGCTCCTGATGGTCAAAAAGTGTTAAAGGGGGCAACCACAGAAAATGGAGGGAGGCCCGTAGGTCAAGTACGTGGCACTACTTATTATTTTCATGATATATGGAGAGATGGTGGAAATTGGGATATTGACATCAGAAATCACGAACGGAGTATAAAAAGAGATTATACTGTAAATAATCCTAATTCTTCTTGGTTTGGTCAAAAAATAAGTGATTTTCCACAATCATGGTTCGATGCTTTAACTGAACAAGATACTTTAAGAGATTATTATCCTTTTGTAACAAAAATATCTACATTTAACGATCACCCTGCAGAACTTATTAATCCTAATACCGGCGTTATGGTAAGATCTGCAGGTGGTACAATAACCGATTGGTATTTAATGCGTGTTGCTGAAACTTATTTACTTCGAGCAGAAGCATATTTAGCCAAGGGAAATAAAACGGCCGCTGCCGCTGATATTAATATGCTTAGAAACCGAGCCGGTGCAATACCTGTTCTAGCAGCTGATGTTGATATTGATTACATATTGGATGAAAGAATGAGGGAGTTAAATTTCGAAGAAGCCAGAAGGATGACTTTGAGCAGATTAAATTTGTTATATGAAAGAACTAATGCTCACAATACTTTTTCAACTAATATGGAGCCATATAATAATTTATTCCCTATACCATTTAGTGAAATTGAGAAAAATACGCTGGAGGTGCTTGAGCAAAATCCAGGTTATACAAATTAGGATAATTTAGAAAACTACATTGAGAAAAGATACCCACACGTGATTTCTTGTGGGTATCTGCTTGATATTACAACAGGGTCTGGTTAAGAAAGTTTCACCAAATAGCACCCTGCCAAATGACAAATATTAATTTGTCATGCGATAATGTAAATTGAGAAGAAATATTCAAAATATTCGTTATGAAATTAATAATAAAATGTACATTCATACTTCTACTGTTAGCTACAAAGGGTTACTGCAGGGGTGTCCAGGAATATGTCACTACTTCATTTAGTGTTGGTGATGTTAAGCTAGTTTGGGAAAATTTTGTGGCCGATGTCTACGTTGACAAGTCTGAGGATATTTCTGTTCTTCATTGTGCTGATGATTTTGTGGCCGATGTAAATCGGGTTACTAGTAAAACTCCGACCTTGAAGCACTCTGTTATAGGTCTTTCCAGTCATGCAATAATTGTAGGAACGATAGAGAAAAGTGAACTTATTCAGGAGCTGGTTAAATCAGGAAAGATCGATATCAGTGAAGTGAAAGGTAAGTGGGAAACTTTCCATATTCAGGTTGTTGCCAAACCATTTCCTGGAGTAGAGCAAGCTGTGGTAATTGTTGGGAGTGATAGAAGAGGGGCAATATATGGTATGTATGATGTATCTGAAAACATGGGTGTATCTCCCTGGTATTGGTTTGCAGATGTACATCCTAAGAAACAAAACGCATTAGTTATCAAAAAAGGAACATACCGTGAAGGTCCCCCTTCTGTTAAATATCGTGGTATCTTTATCAATGATGAAATGTGGTCATTAACACCATGGGCCAGAAACACTTTTGCTCCACATGAACCAAAAGGTTTGGGCCCCACAACCTATGCGAAGATATTTGAATTAATGGCACGGCTTAGGTGCAATTATCTATGGCCTGCAATGCATGATTGGCCCTTTAAGTTACCCTATTCGGCTTTTAACCAGTTTGAAGATAATAAAGTTGTGGCAGATGAGCATGCAATTGTTATGGGGGCTTCACACATTGAACCTATGTTACGAAACAATATGCCGGGAGCAGAATGGGATGAAGAGCTTCCTGGACAGCCATATGACTATCGTGATAATAAAGAAAACATATACAAATACTGGGAAAAACGTGTTAAAACCAACGGCAAATATGAAAACATATGGCCGCTGGGCAAGCGCGGTAGAAACGACCATCGCGGGAAGGATGTTGACCTGCCCATGCTTACTGAAATTATTTCAGATCAACGTCAAATGCTAATGGACTGGGTCAACAAGGATGTTGCTCAAGTTCCCCAGGCAATCACTTTATACGAAGAAATCAGGGGTATCTACAACCAGGGATTGAAAGTGCCGGATGATGTCACTCTTATATGGATAGATACTAATGGGGGAACAATAATGCAATTGCCTGATCACAAACAGCAACAACGGTCTGGTGGGCACGGACTCTATTATCATTTTCAATACAGGGGAGGTATCACTTATGAATGGCTTGACACCCAACCATTGGCGCGAACCTGGCAACAAATGCATATGGCTTATGAGCATAATGTTAATAGCTTGTGGATTGTTAATGTCGGAGATATAAAACCTCATGAATACAACATGGAGTATTTCATGCGATTAGCATGGGATATAAAACCGTGGGATAACAAGAATAGTCGTCAATTCTTGTTACAATGGATCGAGAGGGATTTTGGAAAAGAATACGCAATTCCGATTGCGGACATTCTGGAAAAGCACATGGAATTGGGGTATGCATTACGGCCTGAACAACTGACCGAGGTTGATGAAGCCAGTATCTTTAATATGAATGCTTACAATGACGAGCTTCAGTGCCGCATAGATGATTACGATGAACTAATGAGGCAAACGGATGATGTTTATGCTCAACTGTCCACAGAACTCAAGGATGCCTTTTTTGAAATGGTGGTATACAACGTCAAGTGTGCTGGTCTTCATAATAAAAAAGTGCTTTATGCATATAAGAGTAATGCCTATGGCAAGGAGAAAAGAGCCAGTGCGGCTGATTATGCCGACCTTGCCAAAAAAGCTGCCAGTGACATCGATGTGCTTATGGGACATTATAATACCGGGCTACTAACAGTTAAAGACAAATGGAATCATTTTGCTTCCTATCCAGAGAAAGCAGATCTGGAAACCCGTTACCACAAGATCTGGGAAATACCGGAAATTAGCAGTTACAATGGCGTAGGAAATGCTGAGCTCAAGATTGCCATGGAAGGTAATGGTGATACCTTAGCTAACCTGAGCGTTTATGATAAAAATAAACGTTTTATTGATCTTTATAATACAGGAAAAGGAACCGTTAATTGGAAAGCTGAATTTGAAGATTGGATAAAGTTAAGTGAGACCGCAGGTACTTTTGAAAAAGAAAAGCGTATTTGGGTGACGGTTAACTGGGATAAGGCTCCTAAAGAAGAGAATCTAAGTACGGTTATTACCTTTAAAGGAACCGGAAAGTCATATAATATTCCTATCTCGGTTTTCAACCCCTCTACACCTAAACCAAGTGACATCAATGGATTTGTGGAAAGTCATGGGTACGTTTCTATGGAAGCGGAACATTATTCAAGAAAATTTGATAAAGGAGGAGCTGGCTGGAATATTATCAACGGATTGGGGCGTACCGGGAATTCAGTAACCGTTCTGCCAACAGCAATTCCTTGTCAAACTAATATTGATGGCATTCAGCAGAATTCACCCGTGTTGGAATATGATGTATATCTATTCAATACAGAATCAATTTCTGTTGATATTTACTCCATCCCGGCTTTCCCAATAAATGAGAAATATGGTTTACGAATTGCCATTGCACTTGACAATGGGAAGCCAGTAATTATGCAAGCTAAGAATGATAGTAAGCACGCTATGGCTAAAATAAACAGAATGATGTTTCATGGAAATCTTAAAACCTCAAATCGCGGACAACACACCTTGAAGGTATGGATGGTAGATCCGGGAATTGTGTTGGATAAAATACTTCTTAAGACTGATGGCAAGTTGAAGCAGTCATATTTGGGACCACCAGAGTCGTATCGCAATTAAATTAACCAAATGGATTCACAATCAAGAAATGTCACAAATTTAAAACCTAATTATTCTTAATATACTGCGATGAGGAATAGAGAAAGAAGTGAGGAAGTATGCACAAGTATGAGGTCGGTAAATAAGAAAATGATTAATCTGGTTTAATAATCCAATCTAAAAAGAATGAACCTAAAAAATAAAATCAAAACCTTTATCGCGAGCATTATGCCCGGTATTTTCATTATTGGGTATAATGTTGGCACGTAACATCTATGTCGAAAGCAGGGGCAAATTTTGGTTATAACCTGCTTTTGACAGTTTTAGTGAGCTGTATTATCACTTATTACCTGATTATTATTGGAGCTATTTCAAAACTTGTTTTTGGAGTGGCTCTCTTTTTGCTTTAAATCTGCTTCTTCCGAAAAACCGATGGTGTAATACCATGAACCTTTCTAAATATTCTATTGAAGTTTGATAAATTCCGAAATCCGCATTCATAGCAAATGTCTGTAATCTGCTTGTCTGATTCTGTTAAAAGACGTGAAGCCTTACCAATTCTTACTTTATTGATATATTCCACCAGACTGAATCCTGTTGTTTTTTTAAACTCTCTGGAGAGTGATCCTGGATGCAGGTAAACTAATTCGGCCAACTGATTGAGGGATATTTTGGTGTGAAGGTTATCTAATATATGATTGATGATTTGATTGATTCTGCCAGTGTCCATTGTTTTTTTATGTTCATATCCTTCACTTGCCAATAGCTCATATTTGTCTGATTTTGCTATTGTTTGAAGAATCTTAAAAATTAGCATAATGCCATCAAACCCCTCAATGTTAACCGTGTTTTCTAATAGCAGAGTAACCTCTTTTAGCAGACTTCCTTTAAGTTTTATTCCTCGTTGTGAGTTGATTAGTACCTGTCTAATCCCAATTGCTTCCTTTAATCTCCAAAAGTCAATCGATGGAAAGTCCGGATCGAAGAAGAGCGTAATTGCTTTTACGATGTATACTTCATTTAACGAAGTTGATTGCCATTGATGTGGGAGCATAGGGCTGAGCATTAATAAATCACCAGATTTGAAGAAGTCAACCTGATCTCCGATTATTCGGGTTCCTTCACCTTCTTGAATGAGAGTAAGCTCAAACCTATTGTGCATGTGGTATGGTAATGAAAATGAGGTGTTTTCATAGAACTTAACCGTAAAGCATGAATGTGTTTGAGGTGTCGTATCTATTAATAGTGGTTTCATATTGATACAAAACTAACAAAATTGTTTGTGTAATTAATAGATATGGTGTTAGTAAAGTATCATATCTGGAATGAATTGTATCAATAAATTAATAATTATCTGTCTAGTTTTGATCTAACTATTAGATGTTAATGTGATGAGTATATGGAATAACGATAATGAACTGTTTAAAATAGCAAAAACGGAACTATTCACAGCTTTAGTTGGAGATGTGTTAGATAAGATGGGGTATCAGCATCAATTTTTATCACCAAAGGTGAAGCCTGTTCGTAGCGATTTTGTGGTTATTGGTAGAGCAATGCCGGTTTTGGAAGCCGATGTTTTTACCGAATCGGCGAGTGAAACTAATAATGAGATGATGACCAAACCTTTTGGTATTATGTTCGAAGCACTGGATAGCCTTCAACCCAACGAGGTTTATATCTGCTCAGGTTCCTCGCCACGATATGCTCTTTGGGGAGGATTAATGAGTACTAGGGCAATTAAGCTGGGAGCGGCAGGTGCCGTAGTTGATGGCTATTCGAGAGATACCAATGAAATTGAAAACCTCAATTTTCCAACTTTCTCCATAGGTACTTATGCTCAGGATCAGGGACCAAGAGGAAAGGTTATTGACTATCGAACTCCGATTGAATTTAATGGCATTCGTGTGAATCCGGGCGATATAGTTTATGGCGATAGAGATGGAGTATTAATTGTTCCAAAAGAAATTGAAAAAGAAGCTTTTGAAGGAGCAATTGAAAAGTCACGCGGAGAGCAAGCAGTAAAAAAAGCCATCGAGAATGGGATGAGTACAGTGGATGCGTTTAATAAATTTGGAATAATGTAAACCAATGGAGAATCCTATCGCAAATAAAGATTTTATCCTTCAAGGCAATGTAGCACAAATACTGTATCACGATTATGCAGCCCAAATGCCTATTTTTGATTTCCATTGCCACCTTTCTTCCAAAGATATTGCGCTAAACAAAAAGTTCGATAACCTTTCTCAAATATGGCTTGAGGGTGACCATTATAAATGGCGTGCAATGCGTGCCAATGGTGTTAATGAAAAATATGTTACCGGAAATGCCACGGATTGGGAGAAGTTCAAAAAATGGGCAGATACTGTACCTTATACAATGCGAAACCCCTTGTACCATTGGACCCACCTGGAACTTAAAAATCCCTTTGGTATTACAAACATCCTGAATGGAGATTCAGCAAAAGCAATTTATGATTTAACTTCTAAGATGCTGGAAAACGAGGGATTCTGTACCCAAGGCATTATACAAAAATTTAGGGTTCAAAGAATTTGTACAACAGAAGACCCAACTGATTCGCTTGAATGGCACCGGCAATTGGCAGAAGAAGATTTTGGGACAAAGGTGTCCACATCATGGCGTCCAGATTTGGCAATGGCAGTTGGCGACCCCAAAGGGTTCAATAAATATATTGAACGGTTAGAGGAAGTTGCAAACCGTTCTGTTAACTCTTATGGCGATTATTTGGAAACCCTGAAAGAAAGGCATGATTATTTCCACCAGCATGGTTGCCGGGTAGCTGATCATGGGCTTGAATTTCCTTTTCCTGTGGACGAATATACAGAAAATGAAATTTCAGCTATTTTTTCAAAGTTAAGGATAGGTGAAAAAATAAGCCCCGCTGAACAGCAAAAGTTTATGTCAGCAATGTTGTATGACTTTGCCGTTTGGAATCATGAAAAAGGTTGGGTACAGCAATTCCATATTGGAGCGCTGAGGGATGTTAACACAAAAGGGGTATGTAATATTGGGCAGGCCTGTGGTTTTGATTCCATTGCCGATTTTAATTATGCGGCTTCCCTTGGTGAATTTTTGAATCGATTGGAGGAGAATAATAAACTTACAAAAACCATCATTTATAACTTAAACCCCAAGGATAATGAGATGGTTGCTTCTATGATTGGTAATTTTCAGGATGGGATAATACCTGGAAAAATGCAATACGGATCCGGCTGGTGGTTTCTGGATCAGAAAGATGGCATGGAAAAGCAAATCAATGCGCTTTCCAACCATGGGTTATTAAGCCGTTTTGTTGGTATGCTTACAGATTCCAGAAGTTTTCTGTCCTATTCAAGGCATGAATATTTCCGAAGGATCTTATGTAATCTGATAGGTGCTGATGTGGAAAACGGAGAATTACCACGGGATCTTGATTTGCTTGGGAAAATGGTACAGGATATCAGCTATAACAATGCAGAAAAATATTTTGATTTATAATTTTATAAGTACATAGAATGGACAATGTTTTTGGTTTAAAAGGGAAAGTTGCTTTGATAACTGGTGGAGCAGCCGGAATTGGAAAGGGAATAGCAGAACAATTTTTAAAACTAGGTGCAACGGTAGTAATCACCGATCTGTATCTGGATAAATTGGATGAAGTAAAATTAGAATTAGGCGACAATTGTTTCGTTTATGTAAATGATGTGACAAAAAAAGATGAACACGAAGTACTGATTTCAGATATTGAAAAAAATATTGGACCAATTGAGGTATTGGTTAACAATGCAGGACGGCATTGTAAAAAACCATCAATGGAAACCACCGACGATGAATTTCTGGCTGTGATTGATACGAATGTAAATAGTGTTTTTGCATTAACAAGAACGGTCTTAAAATATATGATGCCACGGGGAAAAGGGTCAGTAATTAATATCAGTTCCATGGCTGCCCTTTACGGTATTTCTCAAGTAGTTGCATATAGTAGTTCAAAAACTGCACTCTTAGGAATGACCCGGACTTTAGCTACTGAATATTCACATACGGGGGTACGGTTTAATGCAATTGCTCCTGGGTTTATAGAATCTAAGATGTTTCGTGATATCATGGATAAAGATCCTGAGAGAGAAAAAAGAATACTTGCAAGAACCCCTTCCAGAAGCTTTGGTACTCCATCAGATATTGGAAAAGCTGCGGCTTTTTTAGCTTCCGATGCTTCCGAATTTATTACAGGCGTTTGTCTTCCTGTTGATGGTGGAAACTCAATTGGGTTTTAAGGAAAAAGTTAATTTGGTTTTTTAAAAAGAAACATATGTCAAAACTTAAAAAGATAATTGCAAGTATTCTTCCCGGAATATTTCTTATTGGTTATAATGTTGGGACAGGCAGTGTAACTTCAATGTCGAAAGCTGGTGCTAACTTTGGGTTGGATTTACTTTGGACCATATTTATTAGTTGCCTGATTACCTATTACCTGATTTCATTGTTTAGCCGATACACTATGGTTACAGGAGAAACAATTATTTAGGGGATAAAAAAACATATCCACCCCAGCGTTGCGATTGTATTAATAGCATCATTGTCTTTTATTATACTAAGTGCTTTAGTTGGATTGCTTGGAATACTTTCTGAAGTATTGGAAGTATGGTCTGCAACCTTTCTGAGTGGTGGAATTCCGATACTTATTTGGGCAACATTTATTGCGGGAGTGATATATCTGCTGCTTTGGATAGGTAATTATTCATTCTTCGAAAAAGTATTGGTAATTTTGGTTTCGGTGATGGGAGCTGCTTTTATTGCAACGATGTTTATAAATTTCCCTTCATGGGCAGAGCTAACCTCAGGTTTTGTACCATCCATCCCGGACACTGCAAAAGGTAGTGACAATAGTCCAATGATTATTGTTTCAGGAATGGTAGGAACCACAGTATCTGTTTTTGTGTTTATTATTCGGTCGCAGATAGTTAAAGAAATGGGTTGGAAAATGACTGACAATAAATTGCAGAAACGTGATGCCTTTGTTAGCGCCACAATGATGTTTCTGATTAGTGCCGCTGTAATGATAACTGCTGCTTCTACATTGCACGTGAAAGGTTTATCGATGAACAGTGTTACCGAAATGATTCCATTAATGGAACCTATTGCGGGCAAGACGGCATTGGGGGTTTTTGTAATCGGAATTGTTGCTGCAGGATTGTCATCTCATCTGCCTAATTTATTGGTTATTCCCTGGCTAATTATCGACTATAATAATGAAAAAAGGGATACTCAAACCAAAAGAAACCGAATCATTCTGCTTCTACTTTCTTTTATTAGCGTAATTGGCGTTGCTTTCGGGTTTAAACCCGTATTTATACTCATGTTATCGCAGGCTTGCATTGCAATTGTTCTGCCAATTACTATTGCATCCATCTTTTATCTCACGTGTAAAAAAGCATTGATGAATAGCTATGTTAACCGTATTTATGACATTGTTTTGTTGAGTATGATTATGATTTTTTCACTTTACATGAGCAGTTTGGGAGTTCGAGGATTGATAACGGACTTGGCAAATATTTAAAATTTAGAGTATGAAATTAGGATTTGGATTATATCGTCATATGCTTAACCATGAGCATTATCGTTTTGCAAAGCAGTGTGGGGCAACTCACATCGTAGCACACCTGGTCGACTATTTTGGTCATGAGAAAAACAGTAAGAAAAACGCCAACCAACCCATTGGAGAGAACGAGGGGTGGGGAACAGCAGGAATTGGTAAATCATGGAGTTTAGATGAACTCTTAAAACTTAAAACGGATATCAATAGTCACGGTTTAGAGCTGGAGGCAATTGAGAATTTTGACCCTTCTATATGGCACGATATTTTGTTAGACGGCTCCAAAAAAGAGGAGCAGATGGAGCTTGTTAAAGAGCAAATTCGCATTGTAGGCGAAGCTGGAATCCCGGTATTTGGATATAACTTTTCATTAGCGGGTGTATCAAGCCGAAAAGTGGGTGCTTATGCCCGTGCAGGAGCAGAATCTGTAGGAATGGATGGAAGTGTTGACCAAACTCCAATCCCAAACGGAATGGTTTGGAATATGGTATATGATGATAATGCCCCCAAAGGAACTGTACCACGAATTAGTCACGATGAGTTGTGGCAGCGGCTACAATATTTCCTTGATAATATTATTCCGGTAGCTGAAGAGGCTGGAGTAAAAATGGCAGCACATCCAGATGATCCCCCAGTGCCGTATGTTAGAAATACGCCCAGGTTGGTTTATCAGCCCAATATGTATCAACGGTTGATTGACCTTAAACCAAGCGAAAGTAATAATCTTGAGTTTTGCCTTGGGTCTATTGCCGAGATGACAGAGGGTGATGTGCATGAAGCGACTGACATTTATAGCAAACAAAATAAGATTGGCTACATTCACTTTCGAAATATTGTAGGTAAAGTTCCTAATTATAAGGAGGTATTTGTGGATGAAGGTGACATTGATATGGTTCGGATTTTAAGGATTCTTAAAAAGAATAATTATACTGGAGTTTTGATACCAGATCATACCCCACAAATGACATGCGGTGGCTCTTGGTATACTGGAATGGCCTATGCAATGGGATTTATGAAAGCAGCATTGTCAATTGTGCAAAATGAGAATGATTCTGAATAGATTCAGACTTGTAATGGAGCTTATGATTAAAAATAATTTAAGAAAAATGGTAAACAAAATTAATCTGCTGCTATTGTGTTGTTTACTATTCGGATGTGTAAGCCAGAGTAATAAAATAGAAGGTGTTATTCTCAATGAAAACACAGAATGGTCACATACCGGGGTCGTTAGTACCAATACACAATACTCCCCAAAGTACTTATTGTGGGAGATTCTCATGTAGAAAGATATTATAGTGTAGTTGCCAATAATCTTGGATCCGGTGTTAATTGTAGCAAATTTACAACATCAAAAAGCCTTGGAGATCCCGTTTTTATCAAACAGCTTGAATGCTATGCGATTTTGATATTATATCGTTCAATAATGGTCTTCATGGGGCTGATTACCCAAAAAAGCATACCAAAACATGCTGAGCATACATGTTTTTGCCTGGAGCGACCTCACTTTTATGCTGAGCAACATAATAAATGCTCGGAGCGACCTTGAATTTGCTTGGAGCGACCTCACTTTTATGTTGAGCATACATGTTTTTGCTCAGAGCGACCTCTAAAAAGCGAAAAGCCACCTATAAAAGGTCAAAAGCAAGCTCACTTTTAACATTTTATTCAATAGAAGCTTTTAAACTGAGAAAATCCCGGGAATTTGGGAGGCAAAAATATCCTTTGGCTTGCCATGGGGATAGTAAACTTTAAGATCTTTTTTTATTACCGGATTGTTATCTGGAATGCTTCTGGTGACGAAGTAATTCGCACCCGTTTTGAACCTTTTGGTTTTGATGAAGCCAGGCATACTGCCAATAAAGCTTTATTTAATGAAACCAAAGCACTACTCACTAAAAATGAGTCTGAACATGGCGAATGGAGGGCAGCTAGTGAAGCTTTTAATACTGCTGAAACGAATGCAAGAAAGTCTTTTAACAGAATCAGGCAAGTGTTAATGTTTTGGTATGATGCGAATTCACCTGAAGCGATTGCCTTAAATCTGTATACTAATAAATTGACAAAGTATACTGATTTTGTTCAAGCAGCTAAGTCGTCGTACACAAAACTGTTGAGCATGGATGCTGTTCTTGCTAAACTGGTTCCTTTTGGTGAAACATTAGAATCAATCACACAACTGAATGATGATCTTTCAGGATTGGATGTATTGAGAGAGAATCGTGAAAAGGAAAGCGGTGATGCACAATACGCTATCAAGGAAAGGAACAACAAAATGGACACTCTTCATGAAACTGTTGCAGAGATTAAACGATTAGCACGATTAATTTTTCAGGATGATGAAGCACAGTACCTCGAGAAATTAGGTATGATGGTTCGCTCATAATCAGGGTTAAAACACCCCTGTTTGGAGATTCACCAAACCACACCCTAACACAAATACCCCTCGCCGAAGCCAATTCACGAGGGGCTTTTTTATCTACCCCACTCTCCTATTTCCATTCTAAACCAAAAAGGATTACAAATAATGAATTCAATTTGCATAAAATATCAAATAATTCCATTCTAAAAGATATCTTTAAGCCTTCAGTACCTGATTTTGACAAGAACAAACAACACAACTAATAACAAACTAACTAAAACTCTTACTATGAACCGATTCAAACTTTCGGCAATGATGCTCCTGCAGTATATGATGTATGCTGTTTGGTGGGTGCCACTAGCTGCCTATCTTACAAACCTGGAGGTTGGGAGTACTCAAAAATCACTTATTTTAAGCTCAATGGCTATTGGATGCCTTGTTTCCCCTGTTGTGGGAATGCTGGCTGATAAGTTTATTGCCGGACAAAAATTACTATCTGTACTAAATATTATAAATGCAGTAATGTTATTTTTTGCAGGAACAACGAATAACCCTGACATGCTATTTATATGTCTGCTTTTTGCAATGCTTGGTTATATGCCCTCATGGAGCCTAACAAGTTCAATAGCCATGGCACATTTACCATCCGAACAATTCCCAAAAATAAGGGTGTTCGGTTCAATTGGCTGGGTGGCCTCAGGTTTATTTAGTGTGGTATTCATTAACCTATTAGGAGTTGATTTTGATGGTACAAACATTCCTTTTTATTGCGGAGCTGGGGTAAGTGCTCTTGCGGCTATCACTAATTTAACAATTCCAAACACACCTCCACTGGCCAAAGGTCAGAAAGGGTCATTGATTGATGCATTTGGATTGAGAACTGTCAAATTAATGAAGGATAAGAACTTTGCCATTTTCATCATCTTCTCTTTCCTTTCCATGATTCCTTTCGCAATGTATTTCTCCTATTTTTCTGAATTCTTGCTGAATATCAATACCAAATATATTTCAGTAACAATGAACTGGGGTGTGTTGGCTGAAATGGGATTTTTGTTACTTATACCGGCAGCTATTAAAAAGTATGGGTTGCGCAAAGTAATGATCTTCGGATTAATTGCCCTCGTTGTACGTTACCTATCATTCTATACAGGTGGATTGAGCGACCAAAGCTGGATGTATTACATTGGAATATTAATACATGGATTAATCTTTGGATTCTTTTATGTGGGTGGTCAGATTTATATTGACAAAAAAGCTTCTGCTGAACTTAAATCACAAGCCCAAGGATTTATATTCCTGGTAACCTTTGGATTAGGACTTCTAGCTGGAAACCTGCTAAGTGGTGTAATTAATGAACTACCCCGGGGCAGAGCCCACGAGGTATCAAAAAAGAGTCAGTT
>CBDVCE010000078.1:0-20945 GCA_965372405.1 uncultured Sunxiuqinia sp. | reverse complement strand
ATATGATAAAAATCCATATTTAACAGTCGCGACTTAAACGCCTATACCTATAAATGTTATTGCAACAAAAATCGACACAAGCCTTTCAGTTTGATAATTTAAGAAATAGGAAACATACTACTGTTTATCAGTTACTGATCAATCAGTTTTTATAACTTTGCGTTTCAATAAAAAAGGCTGCCTTTTCATGCAAATGCTAAATTTCGATACAATAATAGTTGGTAGTGGTCTTGCGGGCTTAACCGCAGCATACCACGCGTCTAAATACGGTTCTGTCGCAATTATTACCAAGTCTCAACTCGACACTAGTAATTCGTATTATGCACAGGGAGGTATTGCGGGAGCTATCACCAAAGAAGATTCTCCTGAACTTCATTACCACGATACCCTACTTGCAGGGAGAGGACTTTGTGAAAAAGAAGCAGTTCAAATTTTGGTAAATGAAGGTCGCGAACGTATTTTAGAACTGATTGAACTGGGAATGAAGTTTGATCAGAAAGACAATGAATATGTTTTAGGTCTTGAAGGAGGACACAATAAACGACGCATATTGCATGCAGGAGGTGACGCAACAGGCAAAGAGTTAACCATGTTTATGCTGAGAATAACAATGGAACAGCCCGCTGTTTCAGTTTTTGAGTATACGGCGGTTACACGTCTTATTATTGAAAAAAATGAGTGCATTGGCCTGCAAGCTCTTGACTTTGTAACTGGTGATAATAAAATCTTCAAAGCCCAATCTACAATCCTTGCTACTGGGGGATTGTCTCGTATATTTAATCGCTCAACCAACCCACATACTGCAACCGGTGATGGCGTGGCACTTGCTTTTGAAGCAGGAGCACGTTTAGCAGATATGGAATTTATCCAGTTTCATCCATCAGCACTTTCTGTAAAAGATAAGGATGCCTTTCTAATTAGCGAAGCAGTTCGTGGTGAAGGCGCCTGGTTACTTAATGAGAAAGGAGAACGTTTTATGAAAGATGTTCATCCTCTAGCAGAACTTGCTCCGCGAGACATCGTAGCTTTTTCAATTTTTAAACAAATGCAAAAGCATAATAGTCCTCACGTTTATCTTTCGGTAAAACATCTTGATGCCAAGAAAATAAAAGATCGTTTTTCAAATATCAATAGGAAGCTGAATGAATACGGATACGATATGACCAAAGATCTTTTACCAATTGCACCTGCTGCTCATTATATGGTTGGTGGAATTCGAACTGATCTTCATGGTGAAACCAATATCCCTGGATTATTTGCTTGCGGTGAAGTTGCTTCTACTGGAGTAATGGGTGCAAACCGGTTGGCAAGCAACTCTCTTCTGGAATGTCTTGTTTTTGGAAAACGAGCCAGTGAAAGAGCAGCAAGTAGAACCAAGTCTGATATTCGTATTTCAAAACAAAAGGAACTTACAAACCTAGAAGAACATGAAAATTTCTTCCTGGATATTAAAAATGAGATTGCCGATTTAATGTCGAAAAATGTTGGAATTGTTCGTCATGGTAATACACTAAAGGAAACCTTGTACCGAATTCAGGCCATCAAAAACCGAATTCCTTCAGAACCTACCGATTATAACATCTTGAAAGCTGAACAAACAGTTGATATTTGCACACTAATTATACAGTCTGCCATTATGCGAGAAGAAAGCAGAGGAGGACACATTCGTGAAGATTTTCAACATCAGAGTCCTGATTTCAGGGTGCATATCATTCAACAGAAAGATAAAGAACTCGAATTTATACCTTTACTAAAATGATGAATAAGAAAGAGCTGGAAGCTGCAAGAGTATTGATTGATCTGGCCATGGAAGAAGATGTTTCTACCGGGGATATCACCACAAATAATGTAATTCCTGCAGAAACAAGAAGGAAAGCCTATATGGTGGCTAAAGCAGATGGTGTTATTGCCGGACTTGAAGTTGCTGAAATGGTTTTTCGTCAATTGGATGACAGCCTAAATTGGGAACCAAAAGTAAAAGACGGAGATACTGTGAAGAATGGCGATATCATTGTTCGTTTCGATGCTTCTTATCGTGCTTTATTAACAGGAGAGCGCACTGCACTAAACTTTTTCCAACGTATGTGTGGCATTGCCAGCATGTCTGCAATTTATGCTGATGCCGTGAAAGATTTCAAAACAGTAATTCTGGATACTCGTAAAACATTACCCGGTTTTCGAATGCTTGATAAATACTCGGTTAAAACTGGAGGAGCCAGTAACCACCGTATTGGCTTGTATGATATGGCCATGATTAAAGACAACCATATTGAAGTGGCAGGTGGAATTACTCCTGCGGTTGAGCAAATAAGAGCGAAAATTCCTGCTGAAATTAAAATTGAAGTAGAGACAACTACCCTCGAACAGGTAAAGGAAGCACTGAATGCCGGAGCGGATATCATTATGCTTGATAATATGGACAATAAAACCATGACTAAAGCGGTAAAAATGATTGATGGAAAAGCAAAAGTTGAAGCATCTGGCAACATGACTCTCGAAAGGCTTCGTGAAGTGGCCGCAACAGGTGTTGATCTTATTTCAATTGGAGCACTCACCCACTCTGTAAGTGCAATGGACATAAGCCAACGTCTTGAATAATGAATCTTGTTATTGACATAGGAAATACCCGTACAAAACTTGCGTTGTTCAAGAATGGAGAAATCATTTTTAATACAACTTGGGATGAACTTCTATTGGCCAACATCCAAAAAATAATTATTGATTATCCTGAAATAAATAAGGGAATTATTTCTTCTGTCAAAGATTATCCTATCGAGATAAAAGAATACCTGAACAAATCTCTTAGACATTTCATTGAACTCGATCACAATACAGCAATCCCTCTTAAGAATCATTACAAAACGCCGGAGACATTAGGTAAAGATCGTATAGCTGCAGTCGTTGGTGCAAATCAATTATTCCCGAAACAAAACATATTGGTCATTGATGCCGGCACTGCAATTACGTTTGATTTGGTTTCAGAGAACAACGAATATTTAGGTGGTAATATTTCTCCTGGTCTTGAGACACGATTTAAATCACTTCACCAATTTACTGGAAAATTGCCATTGATTTGTCCGAATAAGGAGTTTGATGAGATAGGAACTGACACTGAATCAGCAATAAGGGCAGGCGTTCAATTGGGCATTATATTTGAGCTTGATCAATATATCAATCACTTTAACAAACTTTATCAAAATTTACAATTCATTATAACCGGGGGTGATGCGATGTTCTTTGATAAGAAGTTTAAAAAAACCATCTTTGTAGACTTTAATTTAAACCTGTCAGGGTTAAACAGAATACTGGAATACAATGTTGAAGAGACTTAGCGGATTTTTTATACTTGGACTTTTGCTGATTGGCAGTTTGTCTTCTTTTGCTCAAAATGAAAATACGTCATCTCCTTATAGCCGATTTGGCCTTGGAGATATTCACCCTTATTCATTCGGTCGTTTTGCGGCAATGGGCGGCGCATCAATTGGTAGTAGGCACAATGTGCAAATCAATACAAGCAACCCTGCTTCATATGCATCTATTGATAGTTTGACCTTTATTTTTGAATTTGGAGCTGATGGACGGCTTTCCGATTTTAAATCAGGAGATACAAAATTTACATCGAATGATGTGAACTTTAGATATTTTGCCTTAAGCTGGCCAATTACTCATTGGGCTGCTACAAGCATGGGGATATTGCCTTATGCAGATAAAGGATATGAAATCTTCTATGAAGAGAATGATGATGATTTTGGCAGAGTAGCACACAGTTATGCCGGATCTGGAACAATTTCAAAGGTATTTTGGGGTGCTGGTTTTGACATCACAGAATCACTTTCGTTAGGTATAAATGCTTACTACCTGTTTGGAACACAAAGCCACAACAGTTCTATCTTCTTTATAGATGATAACGAAGCCTACGATTATTCAGAAATTGAAAGGACGAGAGTTCGTGACTTTGCCTATCAATTAGGTATACAATATGATATCCCTTTTAAAGATGATAAATTCTTAACAATTGGTGGAACTTTTGAAAACAAACCTGAACTTAAGGCATTTCAAAACCTTTCACGCCAGAATATCCTTCAAACAGGTGACGGCCTTTTAGTAGACACACTTGAATTTAAGGATGAAGAAAGAACTACCATACAATTACCAACCACATACTCACTAGGTGTTTCTTATGCAAAATTGAACAAGTTTGAGATTAATGCTGACTACTATTTTGCCAAATGGAGTAACGCAAAACTTTTCGGAGCAACATTAGCTGAATTGACCAATCAAAGTCGTTTCTCAATTGGTGGTGAATTCATTCCCGAAGCAGCATCAATTCGCAGCTACCTGAAAAAAGTTAAATATCGTGCTGGACTACACTACGAAAAGTCTTATCTGAAGATTGGCAATCAGCAGATTAATGAGTTTGGCATGAGTTTTGGTTTAGGGTTACCGGTTAACCGTTCCAAATCAACCATTAATTTAGCAGTTGAATTTGGAAGAAAAGGAACAACAAACGATAATTTGATACGTGAAAATTATACGAAACTAAGTTTATACTTAAACTTGCACGATACTTGGTTCTTCCAAAGGAAGTTTGACTAACGACAAAATGAGACTGTAACAAAAAATACTTACGAAATATGAAACCTTTATTCCAGAAAACAATTCTACTAACATATACACTGGCTGTGTTGATGAGCGTTTCAGCGATTGCCCAACGGGTAATTAAAGGAACAGTTTATCGTGATGGCAAAATTGCTGCAGGTGTAACTATTGAAGCGCATAAGTCATCTGACACATACATGACAAGCTTTGACGGCAAATATGAAATTAAAGCAGATGCTAAAAGTAAATACATAAAATTTACGTTCATTGATGATGCACGGAAATTAGATATCGAAGGTAATAGCAGCAATGTTATTGATTTTAGTTTTGATGGGAAGATACCCGCCAAACAAAAAGTTGTTACAGAAACAGGCATAGACCTTCGCACAAGCCAACAGTTAGTACAAGCGAAAGATCGTGATTTCATGAATAATCTTTCAATGTATAATGAATCTTATAAGCAAAAAGATTACAAATCAGCGGCTGGACCTTGGGGGAAGGTGTATCGGAAATATCCAAAATCGACACTCAACCTTTATATTCATGGATGCAACATGTGTGAGCATTTTATTGAAAACACAAATGACTGGGGAGAGAAAAATACACATATTGATACATTGATGTCAATTTATGAGCGTCGAATTAAATACTTCAATCAAAAAGGTTTTGTACGTGGACGTATGGGAACAGATTTCCTAAAATACAAATTAGCGAATGAGAACCTGGATGACGACCAATTGAAGTCAATTCTTAAAAAAGGATATGGTTTTCTTGAAGAGACTATTGATCTGGAGAAAGATGAAACTGAAGCTGCTGTTCTTGTAGTTTTTATGCAAGCAACAAAAAGGCTTTTCATTATGGGCGAGCTTCCAAAAGACAAGGTTGCTGGAAACTACCAAACGGCTACCACTATTTTGAATAAATATTTACAAGAAGAACCTGACAGTGAAAAATACAATACTGCGAAGAGCATAGTCGATCGTTTATTCCAAACAAGTGGTGCTGCTGACTGCGAAGCACTTATTGGCCTATACGAACCTCAGTTCGACAAAATCTCTCAGGATATTGACGAATTGAAGAAGATGCTTCGCATTTTAGATCGTCAGGACTGTACTGATAGTGAATTGTTTGCAAAAGCTTCTGAAAAGCTTTACGATATTGAACCATCTGCTGAAGCTGCATTTAATATGGCTCGCCTGTTTGTAAAACGTGATGACTTCGATAGAGCAAAGGACTATTACCGAAATGCAATCGATGCTGAAACAGATAAAGAATTGTTATCAAAATACTATTACGAGTTAGGGTTATTTACTTTTGCCAAGGAAACGGATTTCCAGCAATCACGTACTTATGCTCGTAAATCTATTGAAAACTCCCCTAATGGTCGTGCTTATATTCTGATTGGCGACATTTATGCTCAATACAGTAAGCACTATGGTGAAAGTGATTTAGAACATCAATCACTCTATTGGCTAGCGGTTGATTACTATCAAAAAGCAAAGCGTGTTGATCCAGATGTATTTGCAACTGCAAACCAAAAGATCAATACCTATAAAGTATATTTCCCTGATAAAGAAACTCTATTCTTCCACGGATTTCAGGATGGACAGAGCTATAAAATTGGCAGCTGGATAAATGAAACAACAAAAGCCCGTGCAAAAAAATAATTTTGCATTTAGAAAATATTTTAAATTAAGCATTGCAGTTCCCATATTGGGAATTGCAGTGCTTTTCTTTTCTTGTTCAAACGACATTGAAACCATAAAAGCACTTTCGTCGGATGAAAAAAGACCGGCTATTACTGCCGATATGTTTGAGATGATTGTCTCAGACTCAACAATAATTACTTACAAAATGAAAACTCCTAAGTTAATTCGATTCGAGGAAGAGAATGATCCATTCATGGAATTCCCTCAAGGTGTTTACATTGAACAGTTCGATAATAAAATGAAGATTGTCTCTAGCTTATCTGCCGACTATGCGCGTTGGTATGAGAAAGAAGATAGATTGGAAGCTAAAAACAATGTTGTAGCTGTTAACGCTCAAAATGATACTTTAAAAACTGAAGAACTTATTCAGGACAATAAGAATGGTCTTATCTATTCGGAACAATTTGTTAAAATCATTCGTAAAGATCAAATAATTACTGGTATTGGTTTCGAATCCGATCAACAAATGTCAAACTGGAAAATTAAGAAGCCCAAGGGAACTCTCTATATTGAAGTTGAAGAATAGCTCATGGAAATCCTGATCATTACGATTCTGGTTACTATTTTGTTTTCTGCTTTTTTCTCGGGCATGGAAATCGCATTTGTTTCATCAAATAAATTACGCCTGGAACTCGACAAAAAACAAGACTCCCTGCGCTCAAGGGTACTTTCTGTTTTCACTAAAAACCCCGGACAATATATTGCAACGATGCTTGTTGGAAACAACATTGCACTGGTTACTTATGGTATTGCATTTGCAAAATTGCTTGAGCCAACTTTTTATCAATTGGTTTCCTCCGCTAGCCTTGTTTTATTGCTTCAAACAATCACATCAACATTTATTATTCTAGTAACCGCGGAATTTCTACCCAAAACACTTTTTCGGATCAACCCCAATGCTTCGCTTCGACTATTTGCTTTACCATTGGCATTTTTCTATTTCATTTTTTATCCGATTACACGTTTCACAATGGGTATTTCAAGGCTTTTACTCAACAGTATCTTTAATGCCTCGATTGAAAAAGGTGATGAAAAAACAGTTTTTAGCCGTATTGACCTTGACCATTTTGTAAATGAACAAGATGAGTTTCATTTGGAAGAAAAAAATAAGCTTGAAAATGAAATCAAACTTTTTCGTAACGCGCTAGATTTTTCCAAGGTTAAACTCCGAGAGGTGATGATCCCGCGAACCGAAATGATTGTGATGGATATCAACTCTACCAATTTAGATGAAATCAGACAAAAATTAATTGAAACAGGCTATTCCAGGATTCTTCTATACCAAGAAAATATTGACAATATTGTTGGATACATTCATCAATCAGTCATTTTCACAAAGCCAGATTCAATCAACCCTAATCTAAAAAAAGTATTGATTGTTCCAGAAACCATGCCTGCAAGCAAACTTCTGAGCATGTTCATTCAACAACATCGTAGTATTGCCATTGTAGTTGATGAGTTTGGTGGTACTTCAGGAATGGTAACCAGTGAAGATATTCTGGAAGAAATATTTGGTGAGATTGAGGATGAACATGACACTGTTGATCTGATTGACAAGCAAGTTTCAGAGAATGAATTTGTCTTTTCAGCTCGATCTGAACTTGACTTTCTGAATGAAAAATACAATTTTGGTTTTCCTGATGACGAAAACTATGAAACCCTTGCTGGATATCTCCTTTTTCATCATGAAAGCATTCCTAAAATCAATACTGAAATTGAAGTTGGAAACCTACGCTTTAAAATATTAAAAGCCTCAAACACCAGAATAGAGCTTGTGAACCTTAAGATATTGGAGAACACCTAAAATAAAAGGTGTTTTTTCAAGATTGAATTCTAAAATTATTATCTTCGTAGCTCGAAATTTTTAAGTGAAATCATAACTCAATAATTATTAGTCAATGGCTACATTACAGAAAATAAGGAATCGTGGAGGTTTATTGGTAGCGATTGTTATTGGCCTCGCATTAGTTGCTTTTCTATTAGGGGATCTTCGCCCTGAAAGCATGCTTGGACAACAACAATCAGAAGTTGCCGAAATTGATGGTGAAACAATTCAATACCCTGATTTTCAAAAGCGAATTGAAGAGGTAGCTGAAATCTATAAAATGAATACCGGCAATACTCAGCTTGATGATAACGCTTGGGCACAGATACGTGAGCAAGCATGGCAAGCAACCGTTCGGGAAATTGTTATGGGAAGTGTTTATGAAGAACTCGGAATTACTGTAACCTCCGACGAATTGTTTGATATGGTTCAGGGAAACAACCTGCATCCAATAATTCAACAATTATTTAAAAACCCAACTACCGGACAAGTTGATAAAACTGCTGTTTTACAGTTCCTGAAATCTCTAGAGACTGGAGCAACAGCTCAGCAAAGAGCTTATTGGCTATATATTGAACAACAAATTAAAGAAGAACGAATTCAGGCGAAATATAACAACCTTGTACGCCAGGGATTGAGTTCAACTACTTTTGAAGCTAAAAATAGCATTGAAGCAAAAAATCGTCAGGCAAACATTCAATACATTAGCCTACCGTTTAGCAACATGCCTGACAGTGCAATTTCTGTTAGCGAAAAAGACTTAAAGGCATATTATAACGAGCACCTTGACAATTACAAGCAAGATGCTTCCCGCCTTATTGAATATATAACTTTTGATGTTATTGCTTCAAACGAGGATGATAAAAACACTTTAGAGTGGGTTGAAGACACCAAATCAGAATTTGAAACGATTCAGGATAATGAGCAGTATGTGAATGTAAATTCAGATTTACGCTTTGAAAATATTTATCAGAAGAAAGAAGATTTAACAGCAGAACTTGCAGACTTTGCTTTTAATAATGAAGTTGGCAGTGTTTATGGACCATACAAAGATGGCTCTGCTTACAAACTCGTTAAAATTAATGATTTTAAAGATCTTCCTGATTCAGTAAAAGCTCGTCATATTTTGATTAAACCTGAAACTGCAGGCAGCTATGAAAAAGCATTAGCAATGGCTGATAGTCTTAAAGGTTTAATTGATGGAGGTTCTAATTTTGCGAAATTAGCAACTACTCATTCTGAAGATGTTGGTTCAGCTCGTAAGGGTGGCGACCTGGGTTGGTTCAAACGCAACCAAATGGTGAAGCCTTTTGAAGAAGCTGCATTTAATGGTGAAGTTAAAAAATTGTATACCGTAACTTCTCAGTTTGGTGTTCACCTGATTCAACCTACACGCCGTGGGAAAGAAATTAAGCACGTTCGTTTTGCAACTTTATCACGTAATGTTGAACCAAGCACACAAACGTACCAAAATGTATATGCTAAGGCTAGTAAGTTTGTAAGTGAGAATCAAGATTATGAATCATTTAAAAACTCGGTAGCTGAGCAAAAATTAACGAAGAAGATTGCGACGATAACCGAAAATCAGCGTGAGATTGCAGGCATGGAGTATTCACGTAGGATGATCCGTTCGGCTTTTAGCTCTGATAAAGATGATATTCTTTCTAACAATGATGGTTCTCCAATTTTCGAACTTGGTGACAGCTTTGTTATTGCAGCTCTTGCAACTGTAACAGAGGAAGGAACTGCATCATTTGAAGAAGTGAAGCCTCGCGTTGAACTTGCAGTTAAGAAGCTGAAAAAAGCTGATGCATTGGCTACTAAAATGGAATCAAAAACTGAGGGTAGTGATTTTGAAGCTATTGCTACAGCACTTGACACTGAGGTGAAAGATGCTAACAATCTTACATTTAATTCTTTCTCAATTCCAGGAATGGGATCAGAACCAGCTGTTATTGGAACATTGGCAACACTTGAGAAAGATCAAATTTCATCTCCCGTAAAAGGGAATAATGGTGTATTCATTATTAAGCTTATTTCTATAAATGATGGAACTGATGCAGATGTAGAAGCTGAACAAAAAAGGCTTTCTCAGGCATTGGGATACCGTGCTAACTATCAGGCTTACGAAGCACAACGTAACTCAGTTGAAATTGAAGACGATCGCGCTAAGTTTTATTAAAACTGAATCGCTCAAAATATTGAAGTATCCGGCAGCTGCCGACACTGTTTCACAAAGTGTGTAAACGATAAAATACCGAGGGTTTAGCTATTTATAGCTGAACCCTTTTTTCAAATATTACTAATCGAACTCAGGTTACTAAGAACTGATTAAGGACAATATGAAAGTGTATCGAGTTACGGGTTTTTGGGTACGAGTTGCAAGATAGAGGATGAGAATATGTGATTGTGAGATTGTTCGTGGATTTGTTGTCTGTTTTCGGTCTGTGGTTTCCGTTCTCCGTTTTACCCTTCCTGAAAATAAAAAAGCCGGATAAAAATCCGGCCTTATATCTTATTAACTTGCTTTTAATCGTTGTGAGCTACCGGGGTCAATTTTCCTTTCAGCATAATCTCGGGTAACCAAAAGTTCCTTTATCCCATCGGATGGGCTGTCAAACATGGCATCAATCATTACATTTTCACAGATTGAACGTAGTCCACGTGCCCCTAGTTTAAACTCAACTGCTTTATCAACAATAAACTCAAGAGCATCATCAGAGAATGATAACTCAATATTGTCAAGCGCAAATAGCTTTACATATTGCTTAATGATTGAGTTTTTTGGTTCTGTAAGAATATCCCGAAGAGCTTCCCTGTCTAAAGGTTTCAAATAAGTTAGTACAGGCAGTCGTCCAATTATCTCAGGAATCAATCCAAAGCTTTTCAAATCTTGAGGTGAGATATATTGCAACATATTATTTCGGTCAATCTTGTCAACCATTTTTTGTGCACCATACCCAACAACAGCAGTGTTTAATCTTTTGGAAATCTTCTTTTCAATGCCATCAAACGCACCACCGCAAACAAACAAAATGTTTTTGGTATTTACAGGAATCATTTTTTGCTCAGGATGTTTACGTCCTCCCTGTGGGGGTACATTAACAATTGAGCCTTCAAGTAATTTCAGCAACCCTTGCTGAACACCTTCTCCTGAAACATCTCTTGTAATTGAAGGATTGTCGCCTTTACGGGCAATTTTATCAATCTCGTCAATAAATACAATGCCACGTTCAGCAGCTTCAACATTATAATCAGCAGCTTGAAGTAAACGGGTTAGCAGACTTTCAATATCCTCGCCTACATATCCAGCTTCAGTTAAAACTGTAGCATCAACAATCGTAAACGGAACATGTAACATTCTAGCAATTGTACGGGCAAGTAAAGTTTTACCTGTTCCTGTTTCTCCAACTAAAATAATATTGGATTTTTCAATCTCCGTTTCGTCGTTTTGTACTTTCTGGGTTAGGCGTTTATAGTGGTTGTATACAGCCACTGACAAAATTTTCTTTGCCTGATCCTGACCTATCACATATTGACCAATAAATTCATTAATTTCTCTTGGTTTCAATAGCTTAAGTCCATTCAAGTCAAACTCTTTGTCTGTCTTAAATTCTTCCTCTACAATAGTGTAAGCCTGCTCAATGCAACGATCACAAATATGACCTTCCATACCAGCAATCAACAAGTTTACCTCTTTTTTCTCTCTTCCGCAGAAGGAGCATTTGTCCATGGTTAATACGTCTTCTTTATCCAAAATATTAATTCCTTACCAAGATTTCGTCAATCATTCCATATTTTTTTGCTTCTTCGGAAGTCATCCAGAAGTCGCGGTCAGCATCACTTTCTACTTGCTTGTAGGTTTTGCCGGAATGATTGGCAATGATTTCATACAATTCTTTTTTCAACTTTAGAATTTCGCGAGCTGTAATTTCAATATCCGAAGCTTGCCCGGATGCACCGCCCATTGGCTGGTGGATCATTACCCGTGAATGTTTCAGGGCTGAACGTTTCCCTTTTGTTCCTGCTGTTAGCAGAACTGCTCCCATTGATGCGGCCATTCCGGTGCAGATTGTAGCTATGTCGGGTGCGATGTATTGCATCGTGTCATAAATACCAAGGCCTGCATGAACTGAACCTCCGGGAGTATTAAAATAAATTTGAATGTCTTTGCTTGGGTCTGTCGATTCCAGGAACAAAAGCTGAGCCTGGATGATGTTTGCAATATAGTCATCGATTGGTGTTCCCAAAAAGATGATACGATCCATCATCAAACGGGAGAATACATCCATTGACGCTACATTCAACTGACGCTCTTCAATAATATATGGGGTCAGACTATTCGTAAAAATTGAATCATACTGGTGCATCGTCAAGCTGCTGATCCCCTGGTGCTTGGTAGCGTATTTATTAAATTCTTTTTTGTCGTTCATAAGTTAAATGTCTCGTGTAAAAAAAAACTTTGTAAAAGCCGGATTTGAGATAACTGCCTGAACAGCTATTCTTCCGATTTTTACAAAGTTAAAAAATTATGCTATCAGCCTAAGCTACAGCGAAATTATTTTTCAAGTAATTTGTTGAAGTCTTCCAAAGATATCTCTTTTTCATCAAGGCTTACGTTACTTTTAATGACTTCAATAATTTTATCTTCCTGAACTTTAGTGATAATGCGCCTTCTTTCTTCTTCATTCTGAAGCATTTGGTCAGCGTAGTTGTTCAGGTATTCATCAGGTATTGTGGCCATTCCGTACTGACGGAATTGCATCGATGCCATTTCTTTTGCAGCTTCTTTTACATCTTCATCTTTCACTTCAATTTCATTTTCCTTAGTCAGCTTATCTTTAATTAGTTGCCAGCGTAGGTCATTCATGAAATTGTCGAAGTCATTTTCTATTTGCTCATCAGTAAGCTCGTTGTTTGTGATTTTCAACCAACGCTTTAAAAATTCTACAGGAAGCTCCATTGTGATTTTTTCAATCAGAATATCACGGCTATCCAATGAGAATTTATAGTTACTTGATTGCACAAAATTGTTTTCCATTTCAGTTTTCAGCTTAGCGCGGAAATCTTCAGTGGTTTTAATTTCGGTATCTTCTCCAAATGCTTTTTTGAAAAGGTCTTCATTTAATTCTGCTTTCTCAAAACGGAGTACTTCAGAAATAGTGAATTTGAAATCACTTTCAAGTTTCTCAGCTTCTTCCTGAGGAACATTCAACATGCTGCCAACTTCGTGTTTGTTGTCGTAAACTTTCATTGGATCGAAAACCAACACGTCGCCATCTTTTTTGCCCATTGCTGCTTTTTGAACCTCTTCGTCCTTCATGAGATCAACAGCGATTATAACTTGTTCTGCTTTAATGCCGTCTTCCAATTCATTTCCTTCAGCATCTAGTTGAATGAAATCACCACGCAGAGTATCTTTTTCAGCAGATGGCTCTTCAATTTTCACATTTTGTCCAAACTGATTTGCATATGCATCAACCTGCTTGTCGATTGCTTCTTCGTCAGCCTGAATTTTATATAAGGGGTATTTTTTACGTTTGTCCAACTTTACTTCAATTTCCGGAGCAATAGCAATGTCAAAAACAAATTCAAAATCTTCAGCTGTATCCCAGTCAATGGTTGGTTGCTTTTCTTCATTTGGAAGAGGTTCTCCCAAGATGTTGAGTTTTTCTTCAGTCAGATATTTTGATAGGCTATTTGACAACATCTTGTTCACTTCTTCAGCCAATGCTGCCTTGCCATGCATTTTTTTAATCAGTCCTGCTGGTACTTTCCCAGGACGAAAACCAGGCATGTTTGCTTTTTTTCGATAATCACTAAGGACATTGTTTACCGTAGCTTCGTAGTCGTTTTTTTCAATCTTAACGGTAACGGTAGCATTTAGCTCGTTGATGTTTTCTTTTGTAATATTCATAAAACCCACTTAAAAATTTCGGAAAATGTTCGGGTAACCAAGTAGTTACCTCAAATAACTGGATTAAAACCCAGTGCTATAAATCAATAAAAACCGCATGCCAGGAGTTTGAATTCCAAGCATTGCGGTTGAGCTTTTGTGCGGGCGAAGGGACTCGAACCCCCACGTCAAAAGACACTAGATCCTAAGTCTAGCGCGTCTACCAATTCCGCCACGCCCGCTAATTGCGGTGCAAATGTAAATCAATTTTTGATATTCGCCAAAGGGTAAATGAAACTTTTTTGAAAATATTTCTTTTGACCTGTATTTATTGCCTCAGCGTGAAGTTCTGACCGAGGTATACACGCCTTACATCTTCGTCATTAGCCAGTACTTCTGCAGTTCCTGCTTTCAGTATCGAGCCTTCAAAGAGCAAGTATGATCTGTCAGTAATTGAGAGAGTCTCGTGTACATTGTGGTCGGTAATGAGTACTCCAATGTTTTTATTTTTCAGTGTTTGAACAATTTCCTGGATGTCTTCAACTGCAATTGGATCTACTCCTGCGAATGGCTCATCCAGCAAAATAAATTTTGGATCAATTGCCAAAGCACGAGCAATCTCCGTTCTTCGGCGTTCGCCACCAGAAAGCTGAAAGCCTTTACTTTTACGGATATGCTGCAAGCCAAATTCTTCAATTAGTGACTCAAGTTTTTCCTTTTGAAACTCTTTGGTGTAATCAGTCATTTCTAAAACTGCACGCAGGTTGTCTTCAATGCTTAGTTTTCGAAAAACAGAAGCTTCTTGGGACAGATATCCAATTCCTTTCTTCGCACGTTTATAGACAGGCAGTTTTGTTATTTCTTCTTCGTCAATAAAAATTTTCCCAGAAAGTGGTTGAATTAAACCAACAATCATATAGAATGAAGTTGTTTTTCCTGCGCCATTCGGACCAAGTAAACCAACAATCTCTCCTTGATTGACCTCAATAGAAACTCCTTTAACAACCGTTCGTTTTCGATATTTTTTAACGATATTTTCTGCCCGTAGTTTCATAGCTATAATTAATAATTTAGATGGCTTCCAAGTTTTCTTCGGCCTGACGATTTACACGTTTTGAAATAACTATACCGATTTCATATAGAAATACCAATGGGAAACATACCATGATTTGACTAAATACATCTGGAGGTGTAAGTATTGCAGATAATAACAATAGTCCTACGTAGGCATGTCTTCTGTATTGTTTCATCATTTGTGGGGTTAAAATGCCAACTTTACTTAAAAAGAAAACGAATATTGGCAATTCAAAAATCACTCCACTGGCTAGACTAATTGATGTAACCGTTCCAATAAAAGAACGCATGTTAATTTGATTGGTAACCTCAGAAGAAATAGTATATGATCCTAAAAAGTGAATTGAAAGTGGTACAATTAAATAGTATCCAAATAATACACCAAGAATAAATAGTATTGACATATAAAAAACGGCTCCTCCAGAGTGCTTGCGTTCTTTGTCGTAAAGGGCTGGCTGGATAAATCTCCAAATCTCAAAGAAAACATAAGGAGAAGAAACAATTAGCCCTGCAATAATTGAAACCATAATGTGTGTCATGAAATTATCAGCCATTTTAATGCTAATAAGTTCTAGTGGTTTTGAATTAATTAGCAGGGATTCAATTCCAGTAAACTCAGCAAGCTTGGCAAACATACGGTTTGTCCAAAAATCAGCAGTCTTTGGATTGAAAATGATGGTATCGAAAATAAAATCTTTACTTATGAATGCCAAAATTGCAAAAATAACGATGCCTAAAAATGCTCGTATGAGATGCCATCTTAATTCCTCAAGATGATCAAGAAAGGACATCTCTTCATTTTTCTCTTTGCCTTTTTTGCCTTTCTTTTTTGTGCTTTGTTCCTCAGTGTATGTTTCTTCTGCCATTTTTAGTTGTTTAAAATCAAAAGTTCAAGTTGGTTAATCTTTTATAAATCGCGACAAATATAGCTTATATTCATGATTCCATTTTTGTCTGGAGCCTTAAAATTATTTAAATGAGGTGTAAAAGTCTTTAAATTGGAGAAAAATCATTGGTTAATCAGAGAGTTTTTAATTACCTTAGATTTTGCTTATTGCGTTACGTGAAAAGATTATATTTAATTTTTAGGCTGTATGAAGAACGAGCTAATACTTGTTGATCATCTTCAAAAACATTTTGGGTTTGATCGATTTAAAGGACAGCAGGAGGACGTTATGAAAAGCGTCATGGAGGGGAATGATACATTTGTTCTCATGCCTACAGGTGGTGGTAAATCATTATGTTATCAATTGCCTGCATTGATATTGGAAGGTACTGCCATTATTATTTCTCCTTTGATTGCCTTAATGAAGAATCAGGTGGATTCTATCCGGAGTTTTGGAACCGAAGATGGGATTGCGCATTTTTTGAATTCATCGCTTAATAAGGCGGCAATTCAGCAGGTGAAAGATGATGTGTTAAGTGGGAAGACTAAGTTGCTTTATGTGGCTCCCGAATCGTTGACCAAACAGGATAATATCGATTTTCTGAAGAATGTGACGATTTCGTTTTATGCAATTGATGAAGCTCACTGTATTTCAGAGTGGGGGCATGACTTTCGTCCAGAATATAGACGAATAAAACCAATTGTTTATGAAATTGGTGAGGCACCAATTATGGCACTTACGGCAACAGCTACTGCAAAAGTGCAACACGATATTCAGAAGAATTTGGGAATGCTTGGTGCTGATGTTTTTAAAGCATCATTTAATCGGCCAAATCTATATTATGTTGTTAGACACAAGGTTAAGCCAGAAACTCAGATTATAAAATTTATAAAAGAGAATGATGGGAAATCGGGTATTATTTACTGCCTGAGTAGAAAGAGAGTTGAAGGATTGGCTGAATTGCTTCAGGTAAATGGCATAAAAGCGTTGGCTTATCATGCGGGAATGGATTCTGCTACACGCTCTGGCAACCAGGACAAGTTTTTGATGGAGGACGTTGATGTGATTGTTGCAACCATTGCTTTTGGAATGGGGATTGATAAGCCAGATGTGCGCTTTGTGATTCACTATGATATTCCTAAAAGCCTTGAAGGTTACTATCAGGAAACTGGGCGTGCCGGGCGCGATGGTGGTGAAGGGCAATGTGTAACTTTCTATTCGTACAAAGACATTCAGAAGCTTGAGAAGTTCATGCAAGGCAAACCTGTTGCCGAGCAGGAGATTGGACGTCAGTTATTATTTGATACAGCTTCGTACGCCGAATCTGCAATTTGTAGAAGGATTATTCTTCTTAATTATTTTGGGGAAACTTTGGAGGAGCCATGTGGTAATTGCGATAATTGTTTGAATCCAAAAGAACAGATTGAGGCTAGCGATGAAGTTGTTCGTGCTTTGAAGTCGATCAAGGAAGTGAATGAGAAATACAAAGCTGATCATATTTCTAATATTCTTACCGGTACAAGAACAGCAGCTGTCAAGTCATTTAAACATGACGAACTTGAATCTTTCGGTACTGGAGATGATCATAGTGCACGTTTTTGGAATGCTGTTTTTCGTCAAAGTATTATAGCCGGATTTCTTACGAAGGATATTGAAAATTACGGTCTACTTAAAATCAATAAGAAAGGCCATGAATTTATGGCCAAGCCAGAAGACTTTTTGTTAGTTCGTAATCACAATTATGACGAGGAAGAAGAGGAATCAAATGGAGGAGGAGCTCCCGCGGGTGGTACCGGTGGAGATCCCGAACTGTTTGCTATGTTAAAAGACCTTCGGAAAGAAGTAGCCAAAAAACACAATCTTCCACCATTTGTAATTTTCCAGGATCCATCGTTGTCTGATATGTCTATTCAGTATCCAATTTCGTTGGAAGAGTTGAAGTTTATTCAGGGTGTTGGAGAAGGCAAGGCTCGAAGATATGGAAAGCTCTTTGTACAGCTGATTCAAGCTTATGTTGATGAAAATGAGATAGAGCGGCCTCAGGATCTGGTGGTTAAAACAATTGCTAATAAATCGAAACTCAAAGTTTTTTTTATTCAAAGCATTGATCGTAAGTTGTCTTTTGAAGATATTGTTGAAGCAAAGGGTATCGAGATAAAAGATCTAATTACCGAGATTGAAGCAATCGTCCATTCCGGTACTAAAATTAACATTGATTATTACCTTGATGATGTAATTGATGAAGATCATCAGGAGGAAGTATTTGATTATTTCCGTGAAGCTGAAAACGATACAGTGCAATCTGCATTGGATGAATTGGGGGAAGATGAATATTCCGAGGATGATATCCGTTTGATGCGAATAAAGTTCATGTCCGAAATGGGGAATTAAAATAGGAAAGGGTATAAAAAAAGGCTGACTCAATCAATGTGTCAGCCTTTTTTTGTGCAACGGTGATGGAATTCACTTTCTATATACAAACAGTTATTTATTTTTAACCCTATGATTCTAATTGAGTCAGCTTCTAACAATCTCTTGCTTTATTGATAAGCCTTGCTTTTACACGAGAAAGAGTGGTGTAATGTACTCCCAGGAAGTTTGCAATCATCCTGTCTGAAATTATGTTGTAAACGTGCTTGTATTCTTTTAAAAAAGTTTCATAACGTTTCTCCAAATCAGCTTCTTTCAAGAGTTTTAACTGACGGTATGTTGAGCTAATATCTTCTGTAAGTAACCCATAATAAAAATCAGATATTTCATCTTTCTTAATTGAGCAAGAACAAAAAAAGTCTCTATCAATTGATGTAATCTCAGAATTAGTTAAGGATTGCGCATGAAATCTACCCGTTTTTTTGCTTGACACTTCTATTGCCGGACGCAGAACCTCTCCTTCGCATTTGAAATCAACAATCGTTTTAATTTTGCTTTCATCTTCCCAGAATATAACAACAATACCTTTTTCAATTATTGAGATTATTTTGTGGTTGATAATTGTTTCTGGAAGTGTCTCATCCTTTTCAAATTTCAAAGTAGTGGAGTTAGACTCTAAGTTCTGCCCCTCAAATATTTCTAATGGGAAAACATAATTTTCGTTCATTTCTTCTACTAATTTATACCTTTTATTTACTCTAAAATATATATAGTACTAATGTTAGTGCTAATAATTCGGTTGCAATTTGGTCGTCATAAACCTAGAAATTGCCAATTGAAATCAATGTGAAATTAATCAAAAAGTTTAAAGGTATTTCAATTATTAGGCTCGTATGAATAGCAACATCTTAGAATACATTCTTTTTCTCTTAGCCCACAGGCATTAGCGTCTGCTAACAAAATTCAATTCTTTTTGTTTGTTAGCGTTTGCTAACGGGGATAGTATGTTCTAAAGGGTAGTTTAGTTGTAAAACATATAACCTTTTATTTGAACGTAATGAAAAAAATTAGCTTGTTATTTCTACTTGTATTACTAAGTGTTGCGCTTTATGCACAAAACATGTTCAACTACCAGGCTATTATTCGAGATAGTGAAGGGAATACTGTTAAAAACACCAAACTTGAGGTGGGACTGATAATTGTTGATGGGTTTAATAGTACCGTTTACGATGAGGAACATTTTGTTTCAACAGATAATTTTGGCGTAATAAACCTAAAAGTTGGAAGCGGGACTCCAATTAATGGAGACTTTGATCAAATAGACTGGGGGGAAGACCTATTAATTAGAACCCGTATTCGATCTGAAGGAACTGGGGAGATTGATATCCAGGGAGAAAGCGATATCGCATCCCTGCCAAAGGCAAACTATGCTTATGTTGCAGAAAGATTAGTTGATGAACTCCGTTTCCAATCAGATTGGCACGAGGATGATTCACAAGCCATTGGGTTTATAAAGAATAAACCGTCAATTAATTCTTCTTTTACTGGAAATTATAATGATTTATCGGGTCTTCCAGATTTAGCAGAAGTAGCTACATCTGGTGATTATAATGATTTGGAGAATAAGCCAGCAAATAATGGTCAGCAAAGTTTAATCCTTGAAGAGGGCAGTTTGTCAATCTCAGAAGGGAATACTGTTGATCTCAGTAGTATTAATTCTGATAACCAAAGAGCAATTGAGGTAAGCTATTCAAATTCAAACTCTGGAATTAATGCTGACAACGTGCAAGATGCTATCGATGCATTAAAAAGTTTAAATACTCCCGGCGATGATCCAATTCCCTATCCAGATCCGAATGATCCAAATGGAGATGGTGATACATCTGATGCTGTACCCGGAGAAATTGGACAGGTGAAATACAATACGATTACGAAAAGTTTATGGTATTATTCAGGTAGTAAATGGGTTGAGCTAGGAGAAAGTAGCACCGGAGATCCAATTCCCTATCCAGATCCGAATGACCCGAATGGAGATGGTGATACATCGGATGCAGTTCCTGGTGATGATCCCAACGATCCAAATGGAGATGGAGATTCATCTGATAAATATGCTGGAGAAGTAGGCCAGGTGAAATATAACCTAACCACCAAGAGTTTGTGGTATTACGATGGAACAAAATGGGTTGAACTTGGAGAGAGTAGCACCGGAGACCCAATCCCGTACCCAGATCCGAATGATCCGAATGGAGATGGTGATACTTCGGATGCAGTTCCTGGTGAAATTGGTCAGGTAAAATACAATACCAGTACGAAGAGCCTCTGGTACTATGATGGTACAAAATGGGTTGAGCTTGGTGAAAGTAGCACGGGAGATCCAATACCATACCCAGACCCGAATGATCCAAATGGAGATGGTGATACATCGGATGCAGTTCCAGGTGAAATTGGACAAGTGAAGTACAACACTACAACAAAGAGTTTATGGTATTACGATGGAACAAAATGGGTTGAGCTTGGTGAAAGTAGCACCGGAGATCCAATACCATACCCAGACCCGAATGATCCAAATGGAGATGGTGATACAT
>CBDVCE010000077.1:0-22143 GCA_965372405.1 uncultured Sunxiuqinia sp. | reverse complement strand
AGATAGAAAAATCGCCGCAGAGCAGCGGGGAATTAAACCCCCATGAGATTAAATTAAAGCGTTCAACTTTAGGTTTATTCAATACCAAACTTGAACCTGTTTTGTTGATAGTGTATATACGAGAAGATAATGAAGCTTATTGGTGTTGGTATAATGATTTAAATATAGACTTAACTTTAACCCAAAATACTTACACAATCCAAATCCCAAAGACTAATAAACTAAGTCAAATTGATTGGGAATCCGTGTCAAAGTATGTTCAAGGTATTTTTAGTATAAAGATGTTTGTGGAAGGAATTAAAAATCTTGAATATGACGAATTTTCAAATTCACAAGTATTAGCATGGAAATATTATTTTTCTAAAGACTTTGAAAAGGCATTATTCTATTTTAAAAATTTACTAAAAGAAACTCCAAACGACATTGCAATTTTGGAGGGATTAGCTCAGAGTCAATACAATACATTTAATTACAAGGAAGCAATTAATAATATCAATAAAGCTATTGAGCTTTCGGGAAATACCAATCAATATCTTACCAAAGCTTGTATTTTGGCAGAAGATGGAATGCAAAATGGACTAAAAGGGAAAATTATTGAAGCCAAAAATTTATTTAAAGATTCATTAGCACAAGACAACAAACAATTTATTTATCATTACAACTATGCAAATACATTAAGTCGATTAAGTTACAATCCAGAAGCAATTAATCATTTCAAAATATGCTTAAAACTAAATCCGAATTTTGAGCGAGCATGGAAAAACCTTGGGCAAGTATATTTTGACATTGGAGAACATGAAAAAGAAATTAACTGTTACGATAATGCTTTAAGAATTAATCCAAAGTTACCTCAAGCTCTATTCAGTAAAGGAGTTACGCTTTCTCGCATTTATGACAAAGACGAAGAAGGTTTAAATCTTATGTTGGAAGCTATAAGTACTGATGAGAATATGTTACTTGAATATAGATATGGATATTTTGGAATCGCTTATGCATATGAGAAATTAGGTAAAATAAAAGAATCTTTAACTTGGACAAACAAAGGTTTAGACCATTATTCAGATGATATAGTTTACTTAAACTTCAAATCAAATTTATTAATCGAAAATTGGTCTAAAAATGAATGGTTAATAACTGATGCTATTAGATTTTTTGAATTTAGACTTGAATTAGAAAACGATACTAAAAGTCTGTATGCAATTCTGTTAATCAAGCAAATCGATGATGAAAAAATAATCTTTGATTTAATTAATAAACACACTTCTATTTTTAAGGAAATTAGTTTTGAATCAATTAAATTCTGCAACATAGACCTTAGAGATAGCATTGTACTTCTTCTTCATTATGACAAATACTTGGAGTTCCGAAATAAATATTCGATACACAGATATTTAGACCATTTAATTTCTGAATTATTTATTATTTCATCTGAATTTTGGGAACTATTAGATTTGATTTTTGCAAAAAGCTTTAGTAATGCAATTTCAGAATTTTCTAAAAGTAAAGATTCTAATCTGATTGCAAACAGCATATTAGAAGTTCTAAGTTTTTCAGCAGATAGTCTAAGAATTTTATTCTCTGATTCGGATTTTACAGAGGAAGATGCAATTTCAATAATGTCACATATCTATCTTGATTTCCCAACTGTAATTATTAGAGAATTTGGAGCTCAAGTCGGTATGATTACGGGTTCATTAGGATTAGAGAAACCTGATTCCGCAGATAATTTACCAGAAGTTTGGGTTGATAAAATGAGTGAACAGACTTTAATTGAAATAAATAGAAAACTAAAATTATTAAAAGAAGAATAAATAACGAAACTCCACTACCCCTCGTTTGCAACGACAATAAATGGCATTATAAATGCCAAAATCAATAAGCCCTCGTTCGGAAACGATGGGGAGATAATCAAAAAATAATTAAGAATTAACTTATGAAAAAAATACTGTATTTGTCAATAGCCACAATTTTAATGTTTTCATGTAGTAAAAATGAATCTGAAGATGTCAGTGATTATACAAAAGATTCAGGCATATATGTAGATATACGGGATAATCATGAATACAAATGGGTGAAAATAGGTGACCAGATTTGGATGGCGGAAAATTTTGCCTATAAGGCAAGTGAGGGTTCTTATGCATATGATAATGATGAAAGTAAAGTCGAAAAATATGGACGACTATATAATTGGGAAACCTCAATACTTATTTGTCCACAAGGATGGCACTTGCCCACAGATAGCGATTTTGAAGAATTAGCACAATATGTTAGTAATGAAAATGGTGGATATTTAGCTTATGGCATAGAATACATTACCGGTGGTCAAGAGTGGGAAGATGTTGGTTTTCATTTAAAATCAACTTCAGGATGGATTGAGGACGACAATGGCAGTGATGATTATGGATTTAATGCATACCCTGCAGGTTCTCGTTGGACTTCAGGTGAGTATTCAGGATTAGGTTCAGAGTGCATATTATGGTCAAGTTCCGAACATCAAAATTCTTTCGGAAACGTTAATGGTATTTTAAGAGGTATAAATGAGAATCATAAATTTGCTTGGGGTTATGATAGTAAATCATATGGATACTGCGTAAGATATATTAAAGATTAAGCGTATAAAAATGTTTTATTCCCTCAGCTCACTCTCACACGCTCGCGTCGATTTGTAATCGGTGTGCAACTCAAAAGAGTTGAAATTATATATTTTCTAGTCTATAGCTGAGGTGCGAATTACAAATTCGCACCAGCAAAGGTGAAATCGGCTACGACAACATGAACAAACCATTAGCTGCAATTGTAAACAAGTAATATTACTCACCAAAATTTAGAATTATGAAACTAAGCGGAAATACAATCTTGATAACTGGGGGCTCTAGCGGTATAGGCTTTGAGATGGCAAAAGAATTTCTATCGGCTAAGAATAAAGTCATCATTACAGGCCGCAATATGGAAAGACTGCAGAAAACAAAAGAAAAACTCGGTGATATTACCGTGATTCAAAGTGATGTAAGTAATTCTGATTCGGTTAAGAAATTATACGAACAGGTATCAAAAGATTTTCCTGATTTGAATGTTTTGATTAACAACGCGGGGGTAATGTTCACCATCAATTTGCAAGACCACAAGCTATCTGCCGATGAATTGACGAAGGAACTTGATATAAATGTGAAGGGAACTATCTGGATGAATGATGCCTTTCTACCTTTGTTGAAAAAGAATGAAAATTCAGCAACGGTAACCGTCTCATCAGGTCTGGCTTTTGTTCCACTGCCTATTTCTCCCGTTTACTGTTCAACTAAGGCAGCGCTGCATTCTTATACCTTATCCTTAAGAGCTCAGTTAAGAAATACACATGTGAATGTGTTTGAATTAGCTCCACCGGCAACTGAAACTGAATTGCTTGCAGATTTCAATAAAGAAGACATGGAAGGTATATCGACAATGACGGTTCAGGCTATGGTTGCCGATTTTCTCAAGGGTTTTTCCAAAAACAAATATGAAATCTGCCCCGGGCAATCAAGTCAGTTGAAATTCATGAGTCGATTTTTTCCTGGTTTTATCTTAAAACAAATGAGCAAGACGGTCGATAGAATGCATGCAAAATAATCAAGAGGAATAAAGCATGGTAAAATTATAAATGCAAGAACCCCGCTCATGCAGATTTGCAATCGGCATGTTACTAACTGTGAATCTGTGATTCACACAAATACACCCCGCACCTTTGGCGCTTTTGGCTCTGGAGAACCATTTAAACCTTGCCCTAACAGGCAAGGCTAAATTACAGCGCTCCGTTGGAGCTCATATTTCTTCCAACCCAATTAGCTAGCCCTACGGATCAGGCTTATAAACTTCGCTCCCTTGAAGCTGAAACACAATCAATAATTAATTCGCGAAGCCCAACATGCTTTCTCCAAAATAAATGCGCCATAGGTGCATTGTAAATTAGCATAGTCTGTAGGGCTATGCGCCAATAGAAAAGCCTCCCAAATGGAAAGCCTTTTTCATTTAACTGAATACCGAATGAAGGCGCCAATCTGGAACCATGTCTGTAGCGTTCAAAAACTACATCTCCGTGTCGGTAGTAACCATGTCCACCATGTCTAAATCTTTCACAACGGACTGGTAAGCTGCCGCATGTTATAGTAGAAAAAAATCGGATTATCTCTTCTTAAACTCTGCAATTGCTTCATCCAGAAAATCAATAAAGTGATCAGGATTGAGATCGTACGCTTTTGGCTCTACCAGTAATTCACCTTCATTGTCTAATGGCACATAGTATGGCTGTGCATTTACACCAAAACGTGAAATCTGAAAATCAGCATATTTTTTCCCTAATGTCCGTTTCACTTTCCCGTCATAGGAAGAAGTAATCCACTCACTTTCCGGGAGCTTTGATTTATCATCGACATAAAGGGCAATAATTACAAATTCATTCTTTAGTCTTTCCAAAACACGTGGGTCTGACCAAACGGTGGCTTCCATCTCACGACAATTAACACATCCATGACCCGTGAAGTCAATAAACACAGGCTTATTCAATGCTTTTGCGCAGGCTAGTCCTTCTTCATAATCAAAATAGCCTTCCAAACCATGTGGTAAATGAAGAAATTCTGAGAATTTTGGTTCAACACAAAGCTCATTTTCGGTTACAGAAGCTTCGCCTCCTGTTGCTGCAACCAGTTTAACTTCATCACGAATAATTTTATGCAAATCGAAATCATGCGTTGTTTGTGGTGGAAGATAACCAGAGATTGCTTTCAATGGTGCACCAAACATTCCGGGAATCAGATACATTACAAACGAAAATGTAACAATTGCCATCACTAATCGTGGAACTGAAATAAACTTAATATCGCTATCATGAGAAAACTTAAGCTTGCCTAATAGGTAGAATCCAAGCAAGATGAAAATAACAATCCAAAGTGCCAGATACACTTCACGATCTAATATACCCCAATGATAAGTTTGATCTGCAATACTCAGAAATTTCAAACCTAAAGCCAGCTCCAAAAATCCAAGAACAACTTTTACGGAATTTAACCATCCACCAGACTTTGGCAAACTACTCAACCATCCCGGGAATAAAGCAAACAAAGTAAAAGGGAGTGCAAACGCAAGAGCAAACCCAAACATACCAATAATTGGTTTCAATACTTGTCCTCCAGCTGACTCGACTAAAATTGCTCCAACAATTGGCCCGGTACAAGAAAATGATACCAATACCAATGTAAGTGCCATGAAGAATGATCCAAGAAAGCCGCCTTTATCAACCTGACTATCGGACTTATTTACCAACCAACTTGGCAATACAATCTCAAACATTCCGAAAAATGAGAAAGCAAACACAACAAAAATGATAAAGAAAATTACATTTGGGAGCCAGTGTGTACTGATCCAGTTTGCAGCATCAGGCCCAAATAAAACCGCAACCAAAGTACCTACGACCGTGTAAATTGCTATAATTGAAAATCCATAAAAAGCAGCATACATTCTTGATTTGAGCTTTGACTCTCCACTATGCATAAAAAATGATACCGTCATTGGGATCATTGGGAAAACACATGGTGTTAGAATTGCGGCTAATCCTGCTAAAAACGAAAAGAAGAGAAATAACCATAGTGTACTCATCGATCCTTCCTTGCCTTTATCTGTCAATAATTTGGGCTCAACTTTTACAGCCTCCGAAGTTTCTGCGGACTCGGTCTGATTAAATTTGAAACTAAAATCAATCTCAGTTGGAGGAAGACAGGTTTCATCGTTACAGCACATAAATTCCACATAGCCTGAAATCTCAACTGGCTCATTTGATGCCAGTCTTATTTTTTGAATAAAAGTAGCTTCATGACTGTAATAACGAAGATCCATCTGGAAAGTTTTGTCAAATTCCTCAGTTGGTTTTGGTTGTTTTTGAAGTTCTCCAACAAACTCAAAACGCGTTGAATCCTCATAATTAATTGAAGTAGCTATTGGTCCACCATCTGGTAACTCTGTATCATACAAATGCCAGCCCTCTTCAATTGTTGCTTTAAAGATTAATTCAACTTCCTTCCCATCTTGTTTAGAATCAAAAGACCATTTAACAGGCTCCAGAATTTGAGCAAAGCTTGTAGTTATTAGTAAGAGAAAAATGAATAAAGACATCAATTTCTTCATGTTATCGAATTTTATTTTTTTGAAAGTAACAAAAATACATATGTTTTGATTGTCTTAAAAATGACAAAATCAGTTGTTTTCAATGAAATAATACAATTCTTTCATTCAATCATGTAAATATCAAGACATTTACATAGAGTGAAGAGCAAATTTCCAAAATTGTTAATAATACTAAAAGCTTCAATTTAGTTCAAAAAAAGTCCTGAGCAAATGCCTGGGATAGATATTTCAATAGCAGGAGAACGAAATGATCTTTTTATTTCCATTCATAGTACTTGCATTTAACTACTATAAATTCGAAATATTGAATATGAATTATGTAATCTAACTTTAAGCGGCGAAAGAAACTCTAACGATAATTCATGAATTCCTTATATCGAAATCAGGGTTTCGGATGAGTTACTTATATCCTTTATTAGTTTAAATAAGAACTAATTACTGGCATGTTTTTTGTAACACAAATAGCTGTCTGGAAATTAATTACAATCATAACTAATACCTGCACAAATGAAACAAATAATATTTATTGTTAGCTTATTCTTGTTTATCAACTTCAGTTTATTGGCACAAAAAAATGAACCGGTAAAAGTAAAAGCCGGCACACAATTAAGAGATTACTTTGAACCGTGCGAAAGATATTTGTATGCTGATTTTACTGGAGGAAAGGCAGCATTTAAAAATGGTAAAACCTACGATTGCCTGTTTAATTACAACTTTCTTTCAGGAGAAATGGAATTTATCAAGTTGAAAGACACCCTAGTAGTTACAGACAAAGATGATTTAAAATCAATTGTAGTTCGACAGGATACATTCTACTATGAAAACGGATATTTGCACCAAATACAAAACGGATATATAAAAGTATATTCTAAACAATTCATGAAAATAAAAGATATCCAAAAGAAAGGAGCAATGGGAACCATAAATAGAAGTGCCGCACAGGAATCCTATGATTTTTATTCTACAAGTGCTTTATCCTATGATTTAGTAACAGATACAGATATCGTACTCCAGAAAGAAGAAGTTTTTTTCTTTTCAACATCACCAGGGGAGTATAGCCGTTTCAACCGAAAAAATATTTCTACACACATATCCATCACAAAGGATCTCCTAAAAAACTACATTAAATCGAATAAAGTCAACTTTAAATCAAAAGAAGATTTGCTGCAATTAGCGGATTATATGAACGAAGTCCTTGGAGGGATTTAATAGAAGAAAAGAATGCAGATTAGTATAGATGTATTATTGTTTTCACAGATTGAAGCTTTCTCTACCCCTTGTTTTTAAATAGAATTAAATTAAAACTGAGGTTTCTTAGGATAAACAAGAATTGAATGATAAAAAAATCCCGAGCAAATGCCCGGGATTCTATAATTAAAGAATAATTTCTTCCTGATTTTCATCAAAAAAGTGGTATCCCAAAAAACCGATGGAATTTACACCTTCAATTCGAATGCGTTTCATGTACTTAAGCGCCCACTTCCTTTTAATGGATCGAAATCCTTTAGTAAGGTAGGCTGCTACATACGGATGAACCTTTAATGTTAAGTTCTTTTTATTAAGGTCCTTAAAAATATAATTGACCTTATTACTTAATTCGTCCGTAAAGAGAATTGTAGGAGTTACGTTACCAGTACCTTTACATGAAGGACATACCTCAGCGGTATCTACATGTTCTTCTGGTCTTACTCGCTGACGGGTAATCTGCATCAAACAAAACTTACTCAAAGGGAGTATGTTGTGTTTGGTACGGTCGTGTCCCATCGCCTCCTTCATCTGGTCAAAAACCTTCTGACGGTTTTCGGCTTTATGCATATCGATAAAATCGATTACAATAATGCCGCCCATGTCTCTTAATCTCAGTTGTCTTGCAACTTCATCGGCTGCAGCTAAGTTTACTTCAAGAGCATTTGTTTCCTGATCTACACCAGCTTTTGAGCGGTTTCCACTGTTCACGTCAACTACATGAAAAGCTTCGGTGTGTTCAATAATCAGATATGCTCCATTCTTAAACGAAACTGTTTTACCAAACGACGCTTTGATCTGCTTTTCTACCCCAAAGTGGTCAAAAACTGGCTGTCCGCCATTGTAATATTTGACAATCTTTTTCTTTTCGGGGGCAATTGTACCCAGATACTCTGTGATTTCATCTGCGACAGCAGCATCATTAACTATGATACTGTTGAAGTTTGGATTATAAATATCCCTCAACAAGGCGGAGGTCCGGTCTAACTCTCCAATAATCAAAGAAGGGGCAGCAATTGGGTTCTTCAATTTTTGGAAGATTGTTTCAAACTTAGCGACCAGTTTCCTTAATTCCTGATCTAACTCGGCAACTCGTTTCCCTTCGGCTACC
This sequence comes from uncultured Sunxiuqinia sp., assembly GCA_965372405.1. GTDB lineage: Bacteria > Bacteroidota > Bacteroidia > Bacteroidales > Prolixibacteraceae > Sunxiuqinia. The sequence goes on along the minus strand of CBDVCE010000077.1, from coordinate 13,634 downwards.
GTCCGGACAATAACACCGTATTTTTTAGGTTTAATGCTCTGAATAAGTTTCTTCAGTCTGTTCTTTTCTTCAATAGAACTAATTTTTTGAGAAACACTAATCTTCTCACTAAATGGCATTAAAACTAAATTTCTTCCTGCAACTGAAAGTTCGGATGTCAAGCGCGGCCCTTTTGTTGAGATGGGTTCTTTGGCAACTTGCACCAAAATATTCTGCCCGGCTTTTAAAACATCCATAATCTTACCTTCTTTGTCAATGTCTTTTTCAGAGTGGATTTTAGACAAGGAAGAAATACGGTTTTTCTTAGAGCTGGCAATTTTCATAAACTTATTCAAAGTTGAAAACTGCGGCCCCATGTCGAGGTAATGCAAAAAAGCATCTTTTTCATATCCAACGTCGATGAAAGCAGCATTCAAGCTCGGCATTATTTTTTTCACCCTGGCTAAATAAATATCGCCAACAGCAAATTTTGCTCCGCTTTTTTCTCTGGCCAGTTCTGCCAGTCGCTTGTTTTCCAGTAAAGCAATAACAACTTCTGATGGAGAGACGTCAATAATTAGATCGCTACTCACAACGTTTTCTTAATTTAAATATTTGCTTCTTTTTAATATAGTTAATAAACAGATTAAACCTAAAGCGCATGCACCTTAGGTTTAACCATGATATCTTTAATAGCTACTGCTATAAAAGCAAAAAACTACTTCTTCTTCTTGTGACGATTTTTACGAAGTCTTTTTTTACGCTTGTGCGTAGCCATCTTATGTCTTTTTCTTTTCTTTCCGCTTGGCATAATTTTATTTTTTAATTTGATCTTTTACCTGTGCAACAAATGTCTTGGCTGGTTTAAAAGCCGGGATAAAATGCTCAGGAATGATAATAGTTGTATTCTTTGAAATATTTCTGGCTGTTTTCTCAGCTCTCTTTTTTACGATAAAACTACCAAAACCGCGAAGATACACATTCTTGCCACCAGTTAATGAATCTTTTACAGTTTCCATAAAAGCTTCAACTGTTTTTTGAACAGTTACTTTTTCAATGCCTGTGTTCTTGCTAATCTCGTTAACGATATCTGCTTTAGTCATCTCTTAAAATATTTAGTTTTCAATAAATTATAATTTCGTACGCTTCGGTGTGCAAAAATAAAAATTATTTAAAAACAATATACACATGAATTGAATTATTTTTACAATTCATGAAGATTCTAAAGCAGTTATGGTCAAAAAGAGTGATTTTTCAGTAATAATTATTGATTGGTATAATAAGAACAAACGTTATCTTCCTTGGCGTCAGACTAGTGATCCATACCTTATTTGGCTTTCTGAGGTCATACTTCAACAGACACGAATTGACCAAGGAACAGCTTACTATTTAAAATTTGCAGAAAAATATCCAAATGTTAAGAAACTTGCAAAAGCACCAGAAAATGATGTATTAAAACTATGGCAGGGACTAGGATACTATTCCCGAGCCCGAAATCTTCACAGTACTGCTCAAAAAATCTCGACTGAATACAATGGTATTTTTCCTGATACATATATTAAGCTGTTAACTTTAAAAGGAGTTGGCGAATATACCGCAGCTGCCATTGCTTCAATAGCCTTTAACTCTCCACATGCTGCTGTTGACGGGAATGTTTACAGGGTTTTGTCTCGCTATTTTGGGATTAAAGAACCAATTGATTCCTCAAAAGGCAAGAAGCTCTTTCAAAAATTAGCAGAAGACAATATGGATTCCAAACAGGCAGGCACCTACAATCAAGCTGTAATGGAATTTGGCGCACTGCAATGCAAACCCAAAAAACCAGATTGTGATGAATGTCCTCTTAATATTAATTGTATTGCCAAACAATTGAATGAGATTGAACAGTTTCCAGTAAAAAAAGGGAAAACTAAAGTTACCAATCGATATTTCAGCTATTTAATTATTAAATCTGGTCAGAGCACATTCATTAAAAAGAGAGTAGAAAATGATATTTGGAGAAATCTGCATGATTTTCCAATGATTGAGACGAATAAAAAATCGTCAACAAAGGAGGTAATTGATCAAATAACCTCACTAACGGGAACCAAATCCATCACTTTTGAGAAAGAAACAGACTGGGAAAAACACATTTTAAGTCACCAGCGAATCCATTACCGATTTATTTACTTCCAAATTGATGAAGAAAATTTGATTCTGCCCAATTTGATCAAAGTGAATGAAAAAGATATTTTTAACTTTGCAGTTCCCAAACCAATAGAAAGGGAACTTAACAATATAATCCGTTTTTTAGAACTTCATCTTAAAATTCATAGCTTTCGGGCGCTAATTTGAGCAGTTCATAAAAAACTGGCGAATTGATTCAAAAACAAGAGTGAAAATTTGTAATTTTAATCTTGTTTAATTTTTAAAGTCACTATTTATGTCAGTAAACAAAGTAATTTTAATTGGTAACGTAGGGCGCGATCCGGAAGTCAGACATTTAGACAAAGGCGTTGCTGTAGCAAATTTCCCCATTGCCACCTCAGAAAGCTACACCGCTAAAAGCGGAGAACGTGTTACCACTACAGAGTGGCACAACATTGTTGTTTGGAGGGGTTTAGCCGAAGTTGTTGAGAAGTATGTCAAAAAAGGAGACAAACTTTTCCTCGAAGGAAAAATCAGAACCCGCTCATGGGATGACAAAGAAGGGAACAAACGCTACACCACAGAAATTTATGTGGATAATCTTGAGATGCTTGGAGGAAAGCCTCAAGGCAATAGCAGTAGCAGTGCCGCAGGATCAGATCAACCAGCGGCTCAGAACGAACCTGCTAACAGCGTTAATGAACCCGACTACAAACAGTCTGAAGAAGATGATCTTCCATTCTAGTAATTTAAAAAGAAAATAATTGGAAACAGACCCGTTACCAAATTTGGCAATTTTTAGTTGGGACATCCAGGTTTATCCTGTCTCAACCACTGTCCTATTCAGTTTTTTTCTTATTGTACTATTACTGATTTCTTCAGCATTAATCTCTGGCTCAGAAGTAGCATACTTTTCTCTTAATCCCAATGACAGGGATAGTTTGAGGAATAAAAAAGACAAGAACAGTCGTTTGACACTTCATAATTTGAGCCACCCCGAAAAATTATTAGCTACCATTTTGGTGGCTAATAATTTTGTTAATGTAGGCATTGTAATTTTTACTGCCTATACTTCCAATATGATCATTGATTTTACTTCTGCCCCAACGGTCGGTTTTATCTTCAATGTTGTTGTGATTACTTTTTTTCTGCTTCTTTTTGGAGAGATCATCCCTAAAGTTTATGCAACTCGCCATTCCATGCGTTTTGCGCGCCTAATGGCAATACCTCTCAATATTCTGGAGCATTTATTCAGACCAATAAACTCCATCCTGATTTACTCCACCTCTTTTGTAAATAAACGCATTCAAAAACACTCTCAAAATATATCAATTGATGAGCTCTCTCAGGCACTCGAGTTAACTTCTGACAAGGAAATTTCGGAAGACAAGGAAATTCTTGAAGGCATTGTGAAGTTTGGCAACAAAAATGTTGATGAAATTATGCGACCAAGAGTTGATGTGGTTGCCCTTGAACTGAAGGCATCATTTGAAAAGGTTATTAACGTGATTAATGATTCGGGATATTCCCGCATTCCTGTTTATTCTGAAACATTCGACCAAATTAGAGGGATCTTATACATTAAAGATTTGCTCCCTCACATATATAAAAAGGAAAAGTTTCGTTGGCAAACGATTATCCGTCCACCATTTTATGTTCCTGAGACAAAAAAAATTGACGATTTGCTTGAAGAGTTTCAAAAAAACAAGGTACACATGGCCATTGTGGTTGATGAGTACGGTGGAAGTTCCGGCATTGTGACCCTCGAAGATATTCTTGAAGAGATTGTTGGAGAGATTGCTGATGAATTTGACGATGAAGAAAACTATTACACTAAAATAACTGCCAATAAATTCCTTTTTGATGGAAAAATCATGCTCAACGATTTTTATAGAGTTACAGGTTGTGATGATGATATTTTTGATGAACACAAAGGAGATGCCGATACTCTGGCCGGACTAATTCTTGAACTAAAAGGTGAAATTCCTTCAATTCATGAGAAAATAAAATGCGAAAATTTCGTTTTCTCTATAGAAGCGGTTGATAACAGGCGCATCAAAAAAATTGAAGTCGAAATTTTATAGTCTGAAAAAGTATTATGAGAAAAGGTTATCTGCTTTTAATCTTAGTTTTAATGTTTGCAGCCTGTAAAAAGGAATATGTCCCGAAACCTCGCGGCTATTATAGGATAAGTTTTCCTGAAAAGGATTACCAGCGTGTAGGTGCAGGAATGCCTTATCAATTTGAAATCCCAAGATACAGTGAACTTATACCCACCCAAACAGGAATAGAATCTTTTTGGGGGAATATAGAATTTGCAGCAAACAATGCAGAAATCCACATCAGTTATAAAGAAGTAGACGATAATTTATCTGTATTAACTGAAGAATCTCGTTCACTAGCATACAAACACAGCATTAAAGCTGACGCAATTGATGAGCAAATTTATGTGAACCCACAACAAAATGTTTACGGCACCATTTACTTAATTGAAGGAAATGCAGCATCACCAATTCAGTTCTTCTTAACCGATAGTAGCAAACATTTTTTAAGAGGTGCTCTTTACATTCGAGAGATTCCAAATATTGATTCGATACGCCCGGTTATTGACTTCTTACGCCCGGATATCATACATTTAATTGAAACAACCAGCTGGAAAAATTAACATGCCTTTATTAAAAGAAATAGAACTTGAAAGTGGACTGCTCATTCTTTGGGAAATTTCAGAAGACATGGAAACACTTCTTGATCTTTGTTCTGGAATTGATTTTGAAAATGAATTTCAGAAACTCAAAAACTCCCGCAGACAAAAAGAATGGTTGGCAGTTCGTTTAATTCTAAAACATATTGGGTGCACGACCATTTCAGTCAGTTATAATAAGAATAATCAACCGGTTATTAATCATTTGAAATATCAACACGTAAGCATAAGTCATTCAAACAAACTTGCAGGAGTTATTCTTCACAAAAGTCAGGCAGTTGGGTTGGATATTGAAAGTACAACCCGAAATTTTAATACAGTTGCACATAAATACATGAGCACTGAAGAATTAGAGCTTGCATCAAATTTTGAAAACGGACTGGCTCTATTTTGGTGTGTTAAAGAAGCTATTTATAAAGCGGCAGGAATTCCAGGTGTTCATTTTTCAACTCAAATCAAAATAAAAAATATTGATCAATCAAGGGTACATGCTGACTTTTACTCACAAGGAAAAACCAAAAAATACAAACTCAATTTTTTGAACCATGAAGATCAACTGATTGTATATTTGATTGATTCAATTGAATAAAACAAAATTCAATCTTTTGATGAAACCTAAGCCAAATCTACTTGTTGTAACAAAAAAGCTTGAACGATGAAGAATGTAGATCCACATATATTGGTAATTTTTGGTGCATCCGGCGATCTGACCAAACGCAAATTGGTACCAGCACTTTATGCCCTTTTTCAACAAAACTTATTACCCAAAGAATTTGCAGTACTTGGCGTAAGTCGTACCGATTTAACTGATGAAGATTTTCGCAAACGGATGACAGATTTTCTTCCAAAAGATGAAAATCTCAATGCTTTTCTTGAAAAATTATTTTACCAGCCACTAAGCACATCTGACAATTATGAATACCCAATACTTCGGGATCGTTTGGCTTCAATAGCTAAAGCAAATTCAATTGCTGAAAACTATATTTTCTATCTGTCTACTCCTCCATCACTTTATGAAGTTATTCCGGCAAACCTATCTAATGTTGACTTAAATAAATCCGAAGATGGATTCAGAAGACTGATTGTTGAGAAACCATTTGGCACAGATCTGGAAACTGCGAAGAAACTCAACAAAAACCTTCTCAATTATTTTGATGAAGATCAGATATACCGAATCGATCACTATTTAGGGAAAGAAACGGTACAAAATATGTTGGTCACACGTTTCTCTAATGGAATTTTTGAGCCTATCTGGAACCACAATTTTATTCAGCATATAGAAATTACTTCTGCTGAAAGCTTGGGAGTTGAAGATCGAGGTGGCTATTACGATCATTCAGGCGCAATGCGTGATATGGTTCAGAATCACCTGATGCAGCTCTTAGGATTTGTTGCTATGGAACCACCAGTTGTAATTGAAGCTGACGCTATTCGAAATGAAGTATTAAAAGTATTTCAATCGCTTCGTCCTTTGACTGAAGAGGATGTAGAGAAACAAGTTATTCGTGGACAATACATTGAATCTCATATTAAAGGCGAACCCGTTAAAGGCTACCGGCAAGAAAATGGTGTTGACCCTGAAAGTCGCACTGAGACTTTCTTTGGAATGAAATTTTTCATTGATAACTGGCGTTGGAGTGGAGTCCCTTTTTATATACGCACTGGGAAAAAACTACCTACCCGGGTTACCGAAGTGGTTATTCATTTCAAAAAACCACCAATGCACTTATTCGGACAAAATCCATTTGGCATGAATGCGGGGAATCAAATGGTAATCCGTATTCAACCTGACGAAGGAATTTTATTGAAATTTGGCATGAAAGTACCTGGCGCAGGCTTTAATGTGCAAACTGTAAACATGGACTTTCATTATTCTGATTTGGCAGACAAACATTTGCCATCTGCATATGAACGCCTTTTACTTGATTGCATGCAAGGTGATGCTACTTTATATTCTCGTGGCGATGCTGTGGAAAAAGCATGGGAGTATGTTCAGCCGATTTTGGAAGCATGGAAAAACAATCCAGAGATCCCTGTTTACGGATATCCTGCAGGCTCGTGGGGGCCTGATGTTGCTGACAATCTGGTAGAAGAAGGTACCTGGCGATATCCATGCAAGAATCTTTCCGATGATGGGAATTATTGCGAATTATAAGATTTCCTTAACTTTATAATATTGCAGTAGCAAGTTATGCCCATAGCTACAAATATTTATTAATCCATAAGCGAATATAAAATGCCAACAATATTCTCACATCAAGATCTAAAATTTAAGAACGATAAATCTGTTATCGAGAATTTTAAGATTCAAACAGCTAATCCTCGCTTATCAAAAGTGGCTGAATCGAGACAACTGATGTTCGACATACGATTATTAAACCCTGAACAATTTTCCTTCCCATTTCATTTCCACAGACATACAGAAGAATTAATGTTTATTATTTCAGGTTCGTTAACATTGAGAACCTCAAATGGGTTTCAAGTTTTAAACCAGGGTGATACTATCTTTTTTGAACTTGGAGAATCTGGTGTCCATCAATTATATAATCATACTGATACTCCTTGCACTTATTTAGATATTAAAACGACCATGGCTAATGATATTTGCGAATACCCAGATTCAAATAAAATCAGTGCATCACCAAATAGAGAGATATACAAAAAAGATTCTCAGGTGGATTATTTTAAAGGAGAAGAAAATATTAAAAAGAAATGGAACGATTTAAAAAATGAACAACAAGCTGCAAAATGTTCGGAATAAATAGCGGCAGACTACTCCGTAAAAACAGTAAAGATCGGGTTTCATAATACTTACCCTATAATAATCATTTATGGCTGAATCAAAAGAAGTTAAAATATTTGAAAACGCAGAAAGCGTAGCAGAAGCTTTTGCTTCTGAATTTTATCATATGGTTACCAGCTCAAGACAGCGATTTGACATTGCCTTGTCGGGTGGGAAAACCCCAAAAATCCTATTTGACATCTTTGCTCGGGATTACAATAAAAAAATCCCATGGGAACGAATTCATTTTTGGTGGGGTGATGAACGCTGCGTTCCACCCACTAATGACGAGAGTAATTACAAAATGACAAACGAGCATTTGTTTTCAAAAATTGACATTGATGAAAGCCAAATTCATCGGATCAAAGGAGAATTAGCTCCCGAAGAGGCTGCCGAAAATTATTCCACACAGATTAAATCGCACCTAAACGAACGAAGTGATTGTCCGATTTTTGATCTTATTATTCTAGGGATGGGAAGTGATGGTCATACGGCCTCCATTTTTCCACATGAAAAAAAATTACTCAAGTCGGACAAAATCTGTGCTGTTGCCACTCATCCAGAGACTGGTCAGAATCGCATAACCCTAACAGGAAAAGTACTGAATAATGCAAATAGGGTATTTTTTCTGATAACGGGCAAATCCAAAGCCAAACGGGTTTCTGAAATTATGAATAACCTGAAAAAAGCGAAGAAGCTGCCTGCTTTTCATGTAGAACCCGAGATAGGTGAAATTACTTTTTTTCTTGATAAAAAAGCGGCCTCAAAAATTAGCTAGTTGCAAAAGCAATGAGCAAGTTTCAAAATATTAATTTCAAGTCAGTAGAAGAGTTCTTAGATTATCTTCCCAATGATGAAAGAAAGCTGGTTGGCTTCTTAAGACAATTAATACTGGATTGCATTCCTAACTGCAAAGAGAAACTAGCATACAATGTTCCATACTATTATCGTCATTCACGAATTTGTTTTATTTGGCCATCAAGTATTCTCTGGGGAAACGTAAAGAGGGGTAGTGTACTACTTGGTTTTGTAAAAGGTCATTTACTCAATGATGATTTAAACTACCTGGAAAAAAGAACACGGAAACAGGTTTATACAAAAACCTTCTTTCATATTAACGAGGTCAACATAGATTTGCTAAAGACATTAATTTTTGACGCGGTTGAATTGGATAAAAAACTGGCAAAATAGTTACGGATATATTGAATTTTAATCTGCCACATGTGACTGCGCTCTTATTTTTTACTCAAAAATTTTCCTGCTGAATAATTACCCCCTCCAAAAACTAAAATCGTTACATAAACGACTAAATACAAAAGAGCCATTTCCTTCTTCTGAAATGGATCAGCCCCATGAACCACAAAAGCAGCAACTGCCATTGTCGAAATTAATGGGATTGTTGCCAAACGTGTTGCCGCTCCAAGAATAAGTAACACCGAACAAATTACTTCAGCAAAAACAGCTAAAAGCAATGAAGAAGTCTCCCCAATCCCGATTGGGTAAGCAAATGCAAAATCGCCATTTAATAATTTCTGCAACTTGGGAATACCATGAATCAACATAAAAGCACCAGCGGATACCCGCAATAACAATAACCACAAATTCTCAATAACCCTATTGGTTCGGTGTCCTAAAAGCTTACTCATAACTAATATTAAAATTTCAAATATCAAAAATAACAGAAAAACCAATGAATTGTTTTTTGCTGCATAACTTCTACTGAAATAAATGTTCAATTGACGGCATGGATAAACTTCAACCTCCTTATAATACACAAACTATTTTTTCTAATTTTGATCTGAAGCATTTGTAACAAAAAAGTTGGTTTCATGACCAATGGACAAACACTAAAAAACTTTTAATGGAATTATTCAAGGCGACAGATATCATTAAGGACTATGCGGGACACCGTGCTCTTGATGAGGTTAGCATATCGGTAAAAGACCAAAGTGTATTTGGTCTGCTTGGCCCAAATGGCGCTGGCAAAACCACTCTTATCCGTATCATTAATCAAATTACAGCACCCGATAAAGGAGAGCTTCTATTTCAGGGCAGAAAATTTAAATCGAGCGATATTCATCAAATTGGCTACCTCCCCGAAGAACGCGGACTTTATAAAAAGATGAAAGTAGGCGAACAGGTTTTGTATCTGGCTCAATTAAAAGGCTTATCGAAAAAAGATGCATTGAAAAGTTTGAAGCATTGGTTTGAGAAATTTGAGATACAGGCCTGGTGGAACAAAAAGGTTGAGGAACTTTCAAAAGGAATGCAGCAAAAGATCCAGTTTATTACTACGGTAATTCATGAGCCAAAGCTTCTAATATTTGATGAACCTTTTAGTGGTTTTGACCCCATAAATACCAACCTGATTAAAAACGAGATACTACAACTAAAAGAAAAAGGTGCAACCATTATATTCTCTACGCACAATATGGCTTCAGTGGAAGAAATTTGTGACCACATAGCGCTAATCCATGAATCGAAAAAGATTCTTGATGGTGAAATTCAGGAAGTAAAAGAACAGTACAAAAGCAACATTTTTGAGATTGAAACAAAAGTAGAAGCTGATGTATCTAAAGAATTTATCGGAAATGGATTTCAGCTTATCAATCACGAACGAAAAGGAAACATACAATTGGTGAAATTTCAGAAAACGAACAACGAATCGAATAATGATGTACTCCAAAGTCTGATACAAAAAATGGAGATTCATTCATTCCGTGAGCTTATTCCAAGCATGAATGAAGTGTTTATTAAAGTTGTTGAACAAGCCAATCAAAAAAACTAAGCCATGAACAAATCATTATTAGTACTCAAACGAGAATATTTGACAAGGGTCAGGAAAAAATCCTTCGTCATAGTTACCTTATTAGTTCCCTTTCTTTTTGCAGGAATGAGCATTTTACCTACTTATTTGGCAATGATGGACGACGAAAAGGAACGCATTATCGGAGTTCATGATGAAACCGGAATCTTCCTTGGGCGAATTGAAAATACGGAATACACTCTTTTTCATTTTATGCCTGAACAGGAATATCTGCAAGCCAAAGAAGACTTGAAATCTAATAAATTTTACGCACTGCTTCACATTCCACATAACTTATTAGCCTCAAATCGTGTGCAAATGATTTCCCACAAGCAAATCAACATGGATATTAAAAACATGGTTGATCGAAAGCTTGAACGAATACTGGAGAACGATAAAAAACAACAGATTATCAATGAATCAGGAATCCCTGATTTGGAAGAAAAGCTAGCAGCCACTAAAACGCGCATTAATCTGGAAACGATCAAACAGGGAGAACAAGGAGAATCCGTAAAAAGCTCAACAGAAATGGCTATGGGATTTGGCTATGCCGCAGGATTTATAATCTACATGTTCGTTTTTATATACGGTGCTATGGTGATGCGCGGTGTGATGGAAGAAAAAACCAGCCGTATTGTTGAAGTTATTATTTCATCGATCAAACCTTTCCAGCTCCTATTTGGGAAAATTGTAGGCATTGGATTGGTTGGCCTTACTCAGCTCGTTTTCTGGATTTTTTTCGGCACTGCTATTGTCACTGGAATACAAATGGTTCTTAGCCCTGATCAAGCGGAGATGATGAGCCAATCTCAAAGCTTAATGCAATCTGGTGCTTTGCCTCAAATACAGACAGGAGGTGCAACCCAGGATAATATTGCACTCGAAATCATAGAAATGGCAGGAAACTTAAATCTGAAAATGATTTTATTCTCATTTCTCTTTTACTTCCTTGGTGGTTTTTTGATGTACGCTTCATTATTGGGCGCAGTTGGTTCTGCTGTCAATCACGAAGAAGATGCACAACAGTTAATGCTCCCTGTCACCATACCTTTAATCTTTTCCATTATCATTTTATTTGCTGTTGCAAAGAATCCTGAAGGCAGTTTGGCTTTTTGGGCCTCAATGATACCACTAACATCTCCTGTTGTAATGATGGCTCGGGTTCCATTTGGTGTACCTCTTTGGGAACTCTTGTTATCCATGGGAATTTTGTTGTTGTCAATTCTTGGTACAATCTGGATGGCTGGTAAAATATATCGAACCGGAATATTAATGTATGGGAAGAAAGTAAATCTTAAAGAAATCGTTAAATGGCTTTCCTATCGGAATTAAATTCAGATAAAATAGTATTATTTAGATTATTTTATTTATAATTGTTCCATATAATAAAATTCAATGAAGATTTCCTTTTCAAATATGTGTATGTGCTGTTGTTATAAAGCGACACGGGGAAGGTATATTTAAATGTGAATAATTTAAATTAATGAATAGTTCAAAAGCCTTCCAAAAATTGGAAGGCTTTTTTATTGCTGTAAAATGAAATTTAACCCTTAAAAATATGATAATATGAAATTTAACAACATTCTTGAAACTATTGGAGACACTCCTCTGATTCGGGTAAACAAACTGTTTCCGGATGATTATGAGGTGTATGTGAAGTTAGAAAAAACAAACCCAGGAGGGAGTATAAAAGACAGGATTGCACTTTCGATGGTTGAAGATGCTGAAGGAAAAGGAGTTCTAAAACCAGATAGTTTAATCGTTGAGCCAACCTCGGGAAACACTGGAATTGGTCTGGCACTTGTTGCTGCAGTAAAAGGTTATAAACTTACCTTGGTAATGCCAGAATCAATGTCGGTTGAGCGACGCCGGATTCTAACAGCTTATGGAGCCGAACTGGTTCTTACTCCAAAAGAAAAAGGAATGAAAGGTGCTATTTCAAAAGCAGAAGAAATTGCCGCAAAACACAAAAATTCATGGATACCTTCGCAGTTCGACAATGAAGCTAACATTAATGCACACCGCGACAATACTGCGCAGGAAATACTAAAAGATTTTCCTGATGGTTTTGATTATCTAATTACAGGAGTTGGAACCGGGGGACATATTTCTGGGGTTAGCGAAATTCTGAAACAAAAATTCCCAAACTTAAAATCGTTTGCTGTTGAACCTGAACTTTCACCTGTGATTAGTGGAGGCGCCCCTGGTCCACACCCCATTCAGGGAATTGGTGCAGGCTTCATTCCTGAAAACTGCCGGACAGAATTTCTTGATGGAACTGTTTCCGTTTCAAAAGATGAAGCTTTTGAATATACAAAACGCGCTGCAATAGAAGAAGGTTTATTCGTAGGAATATCATCTGGCGCATCGTTTGCTGCAGTTGCAAAAAAGATAAAAGAATTGCCAAAAGGCTCAAAAATTCTGACTTTCAGTTACGATACCGGAGAACGCTATTTGTCAATCGAGGGATTGTTCTAATAAGTGAAGAATATTAGGAAGTCAAAAGCTTAGAATAAAATAAGGGATGCTATCTTTTTAAAAGATGACATCCCTTTTCTATATCTAGTTTTTCTAACTTCTATTTTTTAGCAATCCAGGCTTTTCCTGTTTTCAAAATCTCTCTTCCTGACAACTCATTTAAGATGATTGCAGCCATCATATACCATGCCGAAAATGCGCACAAAATTAATACATATCCGGCAACAACAATTAAAACTGGTGATACAAAATGACCTAAGTCCAATAAAATGAAACCAATTACCAACAAGGTAAAAGTAACTCCCATTGCAGTACTAATAAACCATGATCCAACCCAATAGATAAGACTTAATAATGTCCATGCAATTAAGAAATAACCAACATCTTCAGTTGTTGATTTATATAAGTTGAAATAATTTAGCAACCAGATAACTCCTAATCCAATCCAAAATGCACCGTAACTGGTAAAGGCTGCAAAGCCAAAGTTATTTCCTGTTTTTTGTTCTAAAAATCCTGCTACCATCTGAGCAAATCCGCCAAACACAAATCCCATAGCAACAACAGGCCCTAATCCCATCAATCCAATATTGTGGAATTGCAATAAAAGTGTAGTCAATCCAAATCCCGCTAACCCAACAACCGCCGGGTTTCCTAATTTTACATCGTTCATCTAAAAATATTTTGATTTTTTAATAGCCCGCAAAAGTAGAAATGAACTACCCCGGGGCAGAGCCCACGAGGTATCAAAAAAGAGTCAGTTG